>JAHDEZ010000093.1 GCA_020628425.1 Hellea sp.
GAAAATCTCCACATTTATGAGGAGTTTGAACGTGCTGTGAGATATTCTAAACTTAAATTTCTACAACCGGACGCCTCAAACACGGGTGGAATTTCGGGTTGGCTGCGAGTAGCCAAGCTTGCCGAAGAGAATAATTTGCAAATCTGCAGTCATGGCATGCATGAACTACATGTTTCTCTTCTTGCCGCGCAACCGCACGCTGGCATGCTGGAAGTGCATTCGTTCCCTATAGACAAGTACACGCATTGCCCGATCAAAGTTGACGATGGGTTTGCGATTACCCCACAAACTCCAGGCACTGGCGTTGTTTTCGATGATACCCTTTTAAAACCTCACCTCATATTTGAATCTTAAGGCTCTCCCATGAAAGCAGCACAATATCTCGGCGACTCCAAATTCGGCGTTGTCGCCTCTACACCTATCTCGCCAAATGCCGGCGAAGTTTCCCTTGATGTTGGTTATGTTGGTATATGCGGGACAGACATGCACATCTATCACGGTGCCATGGACCATCGCGTTTGCCCGCCTTCTGTTATCGGTCATGAAATGTCTGGTACTGTTCGCGAAGTTGGAGCCGGTGTCGAGGGCTTCCGAGCGGGCGATAAAGTCGTCGTTCGCCCGCTTGATCACTGCGGCGTTTGCCCCGCATGTGACGCAGGCAACACGCATATATGTCATAACTTGAACTTTATGGGTATCGACTCATCGGGCGCCCTACAAAACTCTTGGACGGTAAAGGCAAGGACACTGCACAAACTGCCGGACCATATCGACCTTCGGACTGGAGCGATTATAGAACCTCTCGCAGTTGCCTGCCACGACGTTGCGCGGGCGAGGGTCAAATCCGGTGAGGACATTGTCATACTCGGCGGGGGGCCAATTGGTCAACTTATCGCACAAGTCGCCAAAGCGGAAGGCGCAAACGTCCTCATCTCTGAAATCAATGAGACACGACTAAAATTTGCAGAAGACAACAACATCGACACAATCAACCCTGCGAAAGAAGACATTGAGTCTGTTGTGATGGAGCGCACTAAGGGCAAAGGCGCAGATGTCGTATTCGAAGTCGCTGGTGTTGCCCCCGCTGTAAAGGCTATGACGGAAATTGCCGCAGTAAGAGGCCGGATTTGTATCGTTGCAATTCACTCCCAACCCGCCGAAGTCGATCTTTTTAAATTTTTCTGGCGAGAATTGGAGCTTGTCGGCGCGCGAGTTTACGAAGCGACCGATTATGACAAAGCCATTGACTTGATTGCCACTGGTAAGTTGGATGTTGAACCATTCTTCACGGGCGAATTTACTCTGGATCAAGTTGGTGACGCCTTTCACGCTTTAGATACTAATCCAACAGGTATGAAATACATTATCAACTGCGGAGCCTCACGGTAATGACTTCTATTCTCAACCAGTTCTCTCTCGAAGGCAAAACAGCCCTCGTTACGGGCTGCAAACGCGGTATCGGCAAAGCGATGGCGGAAGGATTGGCGGAGGCAGGGGCAGACATTATAGGTGTTTCTGCATCACTCGAAAAATCAGGGTCGGAAGTTGAACGGTCCGTTAAGTCGAGAGGCCGGCATTTTTCAGCTTATCAGTGTGATTTTTCTGACCGTGATGCGGTTCACAGTTTCACAAATGACGTCTTGGCGAATGAGAGGCCAATCGACATTTTAGTCAATAATGCCGGTACAATTTTGCGGGCGCCTGCTGCCGAACATAGTGATGAATTTTGGGACAAGGTTATTGAGGTCAATTTAACAGCGCAATTTGTTCTTAGCCGTGCGTTTGGCGGAGCCATGATCGAACGAGGTGCAGGGAAAATTATTTTTACAGCCTCCCTTCTATCTTTTCAGGGCGGCATCACGGTTCCAGGGTATGCTGCCAGCAAAGGTGGCATCATGCAGCTTGTGATGGCTTTATCAAATGAATGGGCGGCTAAAGGTATTAATATAAATGCTATCGCACCAGGCTATATTGCTACGGATAATACGGAAGCTTTGAGAAATGACGAGGATCGGTCGACTTCAATCTTGGGCCGCATCCCTCAAGCCCGATGGGGTCAGCCAGAGGATTTTAAAGGTCCTGTTGTATTCTTGGCTTCATCAGCGTCAAACTATATGAATGGCACGACCATGGTTGTAGATGGTGGATGGATGGGGCGCTAGGGCGCCCTTTTGTTCAGAATGACCTAACGAATATTGTTTTTGAGCGCTTCCGCAGCTGCTCTTATATCGCCTTTTTCCAGCGCATCCAAAATAGCCTTATGCTCATCGTGTGAATCTTTGGGGCTTGAGATGCGCTGGTAATCAATCCGCATGCGTAAAGCGACGGATGTCCAGACATTTACGAGATCGTCTCCACCGGCTTTTTTCACGAGATATTTGTGGAAAGCCAGATCGCGCTCAGTAGCCTCCGTAAAGTTGTCTTCTTCCATGGCAGTGCGAAGATCTTTCAGAATTTGCTTCAAAATTACAAAGTCCTCTTCAGTGAGCTTGCCTTTCAAGAGCTTTAGGGAGGCGACTTCTAGCTTCAAACGCAGCGACTTCATCAAGCTGTGCAGTTCCGGTGCAAGCTGTTCATTCACTGTGACGCCGCAATTTGGCTTGGAAGACAGAAGCCCTTCTTTATTCAATTGTAAAAGCACATCTCTAACGGGGCCTCGTGATACGCCGAACCGCTCTGCCAGCACCTCTTCACGAATGCGTTCGCCTGGTTGCACAGAACCCGAAATAATATCCGAGCGCAATCGGTCTGCAATTTGCTCGCGAATTGTGACGAGCGGCTTGGTAGCGGCCATAATTATTCCCCTTTTCCAGTCTACGAATCCTTAAATCATTTTGAAAGACTGGATCACGCATACTCTTTAAATCAAACTAGGCATTTTCAGGCACTTTGAAAGATTTTTTTTATAAGAGCCAAAACCAATTTCACCTTATTTTGCTTCTGGAAAACGCCCCACATCTACAATCTGATTGGCGACAGGCAGATTTATTATCTCTCGCTGGCCGTCGCGCCATCTTACTGTCACTTGAAATGGTCCGGACCGCTCCCCTAAACCAAAATGGAGAATCGACATTAGACTTTGCGAATGAACGGCACCAGATGAACCGACATCCTTGACTTGCTTAAAGCCGTCAGTGGCTTCAACCATCACGACGGCTGCGAGCGGGTCTGTAAAATCCTGAGAGTAACCTAGATTCACTATGACGTGACTCCCAACCTCTTCCGCATTATTCTTATAGAGGTACCAATAACCACGGTCATCATCACCATTTAGCAAATCGATACGACCGTCGAGATCAAAATCGAACGCGGCACCCATATCGCCATGCGCATTAGTTTCTCCTGGAAATGCGCCGTGCTCAATTATCGCCTCAAAATCCTTGCCAGACTTGTTTCTAAGCAAAATGTCCGGGACTCGTTGGCTAAGTTTTCCAAACCTATAAATAAAGAAATCTTCATAACCATCGTTATCGAAATCCCCATGTGTAACGCCCCAATTACTATCACGTGTCTGCGGAGGGAGTCTGTCGGAGATATCCTCAAAACGACCGTTTCGATTTTCAAGTAAAATATCGGACAAATTATTGTAGTTCTGCGGAATCCAATCAGGAGAGACTGAACTGATACCTTCAAGTGACGCTCGTACATCCCACGCGGCATTGCCAATCAAACGCCATTCCAGACGCCACTGATGATCCCCAAGATAGCCAAGATACCACCCGTCCTCATCAACACGCTCTGGAAATCCTGTCGCCAAATCCTGAGTGATTTTTGTTCGATCCACTGGCGTCTCAATCCGTATTTTCTGCGAACCGAGATAGACGGGAAGAACGAGCCCTTTTTTTCTTCGCCAATGCCAAAACTCACGAAGCGTCACAGCTCCCGTGGCCTTAAAACTTATACCGTCATGGCTTTCATTACCCTCATCCCTAAGGTCTAACCGGCCTGTATTAGGATCAAAGTCAACCGAGTTATTTGCAGTTTGATAGTAGGTTTTGCCCCGAGAAAAATACAAATCCCGGTCGCCGTCATTATCAATATCAGCATCAGCCGCAGCCGTTATAAATTCATGATGATCAAAAGATTTTGGGAGAATATTGTCCGTAACTTCTTTATAAACGAAACTTCCATCTCCCTGCCAGAGGGACAAAGGTTCAAACAGAACTAAATCAGAAATATGATCATTGTTGAAGTCCGTTACGAGGACCCGTTCAGCTTCAATCTCCTGAATACCAGGGCTTTCGCGGAAAACAAATTTACCCGCTCCAATATTCTCGAAAACTGTATTTCTTGGTCCGGTTTCTCCAGGTATTTGTCTCGCGACGACATGAAAAAGGTCAAGGTCTCCATCCAAATCCATGTCAATCCAGCGTACAGACCGGCCTCTCGCGCCAAGATTTTCTAAACCGGAACCAATCGTTACATCCTTAAACACACCGTCATCGTTTCTTAACAAGCGCGGTGGAGCCGGCATTGTTCCGTTCCCCCCGCCAACACTAATGATAATGTCCACATCGCCATCATTGTCATAATCAGCGGGTGCAGATCCATGAACATCCCCCGATCTCAGAGGCTCGGGATATTGAGAAACCTGTCCATTGTCATCCGTGAACCAGAGCGCCAGCGGATATTCATCATGGTTTCCGATAACGAAGTCATATCGACCATTACCGGAGAAATCCGCTAATGACGGTCCACCATATTTCCAACTTTTCTGGCTCATGAGACCGATATCTGCGGATATATCTTCGAATGAAAAATTGCGCGAAGGACTACTATTTTGCTGGTGTAAAGACTCACAAGAACTCAGGCTCAACACCGCAGCAGATAATAAAATTGAAAATTTGTACATTAGCTTACTTTCGAGCTTAAGAGCGATAAGACCAACTTCCGTTGAAGGAATGGGGCTACTGCCACCTATACATTGTTAACAATTGACATACGTGTAAAGCAAATCTATTGGTTGATAAAAATATAGTTCGGGGATTTTGTCAGTATGAAGCAATACTTTTTGGCAGGCACGGCCATAATCTCTTCGTTTCTTTTAAACGCCTGTAGCACCGAAATCTCAACTCCTCGGGACTTACGTAAAGAGGCGAAAACGGTCATTTTGGCCGACTTCGGTTCCGCAGAGGACTTGCGGTACATAAAAGCAAATAACGCCGACATTGATATTCAAAATGGGCAACTGGAGATTTCTCTAAAGTCCGCAGACAATTATTATGCGGGTCTAACCTTCTCCGACAAAACCCCATGGGACTGGAGTAAATATGATAGCTTTGGCATTGCGATGGACATCGGAAATTCAGGCACTGAAAGCGTCCAGTTAAATCTGGATGTAAAAGACGCTAGCGGATCAGGTTTCACACGTAGTGCAGTCATCCCGGTTGGGGAAGCCACCACCTACTATACTGAACTTAAAGGTAGAGATATCGACATTGAGTCCGGCATTCGTGACAATCCTGTCTCTTGGGATTTTGACGGTACAAAATTTACATGGATGTGGGGTACAGAGCAGCTTGACACTTCGAGCATAACTGAAGTTTCTCTGAGTATTATCAGTTTGAATTCAGATCGAGACATCTCTCTGGATAATATTCGCCTTGTGGTCGATCCGAAAACCTATCCTGACTATTTGTTTGGTTTGGTCGATCAATATGGCCAAAATGCGAAAACAAGTTTTGTTGGCAAGATCGAATCTGATTCTCAACTTAAATCGGCGGCAGCCATCGAAGAACAAACCTTGTCCTCTGGACTTATGCCAGACCGCAGTCGATTTGGTGGATGGGTTGATGGCCCAAAATTGAAGGCGACCGGATTTTTCCGTTCGGAAAAAGTCAACGGCAAATGGTCTTTAGTTGACCCGGATGGATATCTCTTTTTCTCAAATGCTCTCGCTAATATCCGTATGGCAAACACGTCGACTGTGACCGGACGGGACTATCCTCAAGCATCCCTTACCCAGCGTACGCCTGACGACCTCACCCCTGAAGACTCGCTTGGACTGAATCCAGCACCTAAAGCCGCGCTCCCATCACGCTTTACGACATCAAATTTGCGGCTCAATATGTTTGAGTGGCTCCCAGAAGACGATGACCCCCTGGCAAGCCATTATGGCTATCGCCGAAGCGTTCATACGGGCCCCGTCGAACACGGCGAAACCTACAGTTTCTATAGCGCTAATCTTGAACGCATTCATGGCGAAACCAGTCCGGCATCATTTATTGAAGATTGGCGCGAAAAAACCTTGGACCGCATGCAAAATTGGGGCTTCACATCATTCGGCAACTGGGTTGATCCCATTTTTTACGACAATGAGCGCGTTCCTTACTTTGCGAATGGCTGGATTATAGGGGATTTCAAAACAGTGAGTAGTGGCGATGATTTTTGGTCGCCCTTGCCCGATCCTTTTGATCCAAAATTTGCATTCCGAGCAGATAAAACGGCGGAAAAAATTGGACAGGAAGTCAATGCCAGCCCTTGGTGTATCGGCGTATTCATAGACAACGAAAAGAGCTGGGGGCGGATGGGGTCACCTGAGTCTCAGTACGGGATCGTGATAAACACCCTTTCCAGGGCTGATGTCGAGAGTCCGACAAAGGCTGAATTTACGCGTCTAATGAAGCGCAAGTACGCAACGATTGGGGCCCTAAACAAAGCTTGGGACACAAACATCTCGTCTTGGTCGGATTTTTCCAACGGTATCACTTTGTCGGATCATAGTGAAGCGAAGCAAGTCGATTACGCAATTCTCCTTGAAGCTTATGCTTCGGAATATTTTAGGATCGTGTCTGATGCTGTCGAGCGCTATATGCCTAACCATCAATATATGGGCGTACGATTTGCGTCTTGGGGCATGACGCCTGAGGTCACTCGTGCAGCGGGTAAATATGTCGATGTTATGAGTATAAATGAATATCGAGAAGTTCCACAATTTGACCGTTGGGATTTTCTTGAAGAACTCGACAAACCAACGGTCATTGGTGAATTCCACATGGGCGCAACAAGCGACACCGGCATGTTTCATGCTGGCCTGGTTAAAGCTGCCGATCAAGCGGATCGAGCCCGAATGTACAAAAACTATGTCAACACCGTCGTTGACAATCCTTATTTTGTAGGCGTTCACTGGTTTCAGTATATTGACTCTCCTCTCACTGGCCGGGCCTATGACGGAGAGAATTATAACGTAGGTTTTGTACGCGTGACGGACATCCCGTATTCGGAAATGGTTGCGGCCGCGCAGGAGGTAAATGCCGCCTTGTATGAGCGCCGCTATGGAGATTTGAAGAAATGACGCTTTATACCTCCGTCAATTTTGTTGATGGTAAATATATCTCTGCATCAAGTGATGAGACGATTGACGTCCTTAATCCAAGCACAGGTCTCTCTTACGGCACTATTCCTGACAGCTCCGAAAAAGATGCGGAACAGGCTTTACTGAGCGCGAAAGAGGCTCAAAAGAATTGGTCTAAGGTTACACCGCGGGAACGGGCAAAAATTCTACGTAGAATGGCCGCAGGTATTAGATCCCGCTCTAGTCAATTGGCAGAAATTCTGGTCAAGGAACAAGGAAAAATCCTGTCATTGGCCGAAGGCGAAGTCGAAGCGACTGCAACTTTCATCGAATATGCGTGTGATCATGCCTTGCATATGGAGGGGGATATTCTTCCGTCAGATAATCCTGACGAAAAAATTTATATTCACAAATTCCCGCGGGGAGTTGTGGTCGCAATCACGGCATGGAACTTCCCTCTGGCCTTGGCAGGTCGAAAAATTGGGCCTGCGCTCATTACCGGAAACACCATTGTTGTAAAGCCTACGCAAGAAACACCTTTGGCAACAATGGTGCTTGGAGAAATTGCGAACGAAGCCGGCCTCCCGCCCGGCGTATTGAACATCATCAACGGAAGCGGATCAAAGGTTGGGGCTTTTCTCTGCAGCAGTGAACATACTGCGATGATAACCATGACGGGCAGCACATACGCCGGTCAACAAATCTATCAAGCCGCTGGAAAACATCTGATCCCCGTCATGTTGGAGCTGGGCGGAAAAGCGCCTTTCGTCTTGATGAATGATGGAGATGTTGATCTCGCCGTTGAGTCTATGATTGGTGCCCGTTTCACGAATAGCGGACAGGTTTGCACCTGTGCAGAGCGCGCCTATATTCACGCAGACGTGTATGACGAGTTTGTCGAGAAGCTTTTGCCCCAAGTGAAGGCTTTAAATCTGGGCAACCCGATGGATGAAGGCGTCGACATGGGCCCAAAGGTCAATGCAGCAGAGATACGGAACCTAGCCAGGATTGTCGGCGCCAGCGTTGACCAAGGCGCAAAAGTTGCACTCGGCGGAAAAACCGCATCGCCCGAAGGGTGTGAGGGCGGATTCTTTTATGAGCCTACAGTCCTGACTCATGTCGCACAGGATAATATCGCTGTTCACGATGAAACATTCGGACCGGTGCTGCCTATCGTCAAATTTGACACCTTGGATGAAGCTATAACATTCGCAAATGACAGTGAATACGGCTTGGCTGCGTATTTTTACTCCGCATCCAACGCAAATATTCATCGTTTCATCAATGAAGTGGAAGCCGGTGAGATGTACATCAATCGCGGCATGGGTGAGATGCATCAAGGCTTCCACAATGGCTGGAAAATGAGCGGCATGGGCGGAGAAGACGGCCGTTACGGGTTGGACCAATATCTTGATAAGAAAACCGTCTATTTAAGTGAGACGAATTGAGATGAATTCACGCGGACTCCTTTCGCTTGCAAAATTTGAACTGATGGCGAGGTGATAAATCGACGTCACACAATATTGTTGGCGGGAGCGGCGGGGTTGTTGCCCACGACTTTATCAGCTTGTCAAAAAGCCTTTCCAGTATATGAGCCAGGACGACTGGATAAATATGAGGGTCACTTCCACGATCTTATAAGTCCAGGCACAAAAATATCTCTTTTGGCCGAGGGATTTAAATGGACTGAAGGCCCAGCTTGGGACACCAAACGCGGTCTTTTGTATTTCTCCGATATTCCTAACAACAAGATGATGCGTTGGAGTAGGAAAAACGGCCTTGGCACTTTTTTAGAGGTGGCGGGACGTCACGCCTCCCTTGTTGATCAAGATGCTGCTCCGGGTACGAATGGACTGCTATATGAGCGAGGAAATGACGGCCTCTTTATTTGCAATCAAAATGCCCGTTCAATCGACTTCTTAGACCTTAAGTCACGCCTCAGAGAGACTGTCGCAACAACCTTCAACGGCCTTCTGTTTAATAGTCCGAATGATCTCATACGCGCGAAGGACGGAACAATTTTTTTCACTGATCCGCCCTATGGGTTACTGGATCAGGAAACGTTTAAGGGGATGATGCAGCCTCATTTCGGAGTTTACCGTATTTCGACAGATGGCATTGTAAGCCTTGTGTCCGGAGAAATGACGCGCCCGAACGGCATCGCTTTATCGATAGACGAGCGCACACTCTACGTGTCCCAATCCGACCCCAAAGCCCCCATCATTCAAAGTTTCAAATTAGATGATTTAGGTAGGCCGGTAAATTCGTCTGTTTTCGCCAATTTCACTGACCTTTTGGGTAATAATAATCCAGGTTTGCCGGACGGTATGGCTGTTGATCAGCACGGCAATATATTTGCGACAGGTCCTGGCGGAGTCATTATTCTAAATTCAAACGGCCTCCGTCTTGGCCGTATTTATACCGGCAAAGCAACCTCAAACTGCGCTTTTGGCGAAGATGGATCAACATTATTCATGACCGCGCATGACACACTACTTTCGATAGATACGAAAACCAAAGGGTTCAACTGGACCTGACGAGCATCATTTAAGGGGCCGCATAATGGCAGTCACATTCAAGCGCATTTTAGCCTATGTCTTTGCGAGCACATTTTTATTTGCCTGTAATAATGTGCAGCCAACATCGGAAAAGCTCGAAGATCGAAACACTCTCATCGAACAACTTGTATCATTCGACGAAAATTCAAAGGCCTATAAAATTACAGCGGATAGCGCGGTATTTGGACTTGTCAATGCGTCAGCCAATCAGGCCCTAGCCGTCACGTTTGACGATAATGTCAAAATTTCTTCCGTCAATATTTTGCCGAAAGCACCTCTTGATTGGAGTGATAAACATGACTTCAATCTTGCGGTGGATTTAAAGAATCCGACGGATCATTCCCTATATTTTTATATGGGTTTACACGATGCCGATGGTAACTTTCAGAATAAAGGTATGAACGTCCCCGCGAATTCAGAAGGCACATTTTATGTGATTTTGGATGGACCGACGCGAGACATTGACGGCGGGATGCGAGAGCTTCCCGCGCCTTGGACTGATGGCGAAAAGATGATGATAGCTCGCTGGACTTCGCAAGGTGGAAAGTTCGATTTTTCTTCTGTTTCCAAAATAAGTTTTTTCACGCGCGGAATTGTTGCCGATAAGTCAGTCGAGATAGACAATATACGACTCCGCAAGAACCGACCTCATCCGGCAAATTATATGCAGGGTATTGTGGATAAATTCGGACAAAATGCTCATGCTGACTTCCCGATCAAAGTTTCTTCGGAAAGTGAATTAAGACAAATCGCGACAGACGAAATATCAGAGTTAAAAATCAATCCGGGCATGGCAGATAGGTCCAAGTTCGGAGGATGGATTGACGGGCCAAAACTAGAAGCCACTGGAAATTTCAGAGTTGAAAAGTATCAGGGCAAATGGTGGATGGTCGATCCAGAAGGGTACTTGTTCTTCTCTCACGGCGTTGCCAATGTTCGTATGGCCAATTTAAGCACGATGACTGGTGTTGACTATAAAGATGATGTCATTCGGAAAATTGATGCGGACGAAGTCACACCAGAAGACTCCATTGGTATTGTAAATGTTACATCGGATGCCCGAAAAGCCGCCTATGTTAGTTCAAAACAACGTAGGAATATGTTTGAATGGCTTCCGGCGTATGACTCGGATTTTGCAGACCACTATAGCTATCGCCGATCTGTTCATATGGGTCCCATGGAAAGCGGCGAGACCTATAATTTTTACCGGGCTAATCTTAAACGGCGTTATGGCGAAACATATCCAGAATCATACATGAATGATTGGGTGGAGGTTACGCTTGATCGTATGAATAGTTGGGGATTCACGTCATTTGGAAATTGGGTCGACCCAAAATTCTATCCTAATGAACAGGTCCCATATTTCGCGAATGGCTGGATTATCGGTGACTATCAAACCTTGTCATCGGGGTATGATATATGGGGCCCAACCCCTGATTTTTTTGATCCTAAATTCTCTGAGCGCGCCGTCGCCACTATTTCGAAAATTGCGGAGGAAATTAAAGGGTCCCCTTGGTGTGTAGGAGTTTTCATTGACAATGAGAAAAGCTGGGGAAATCCAGATGATCCAGATGAAAAACGCTATGGCCTCATCATGGACGCACTCTCTCGCAGCACAGAATCCTCTTTCGCAAAAACAGAATTCTCCCGGCAGTTAAAAAAGAAATATGTCACGATTGACGCCTTGAATTCAGCATGGACGTCTAGTTACCCATCATGGTCAGATTTTGACGCGGGTATAGAAATTCAAAGTTTCAATGATAACGTTGTCTCTGATCTGTCCGACCTATTTGCACATTATTCCGAGCAATATTTCAAAATTGTTTCTGAGACATTGGAAACCTATCTCCCCAACCATCTTTATATGGGAGCGCGCATGGCAAGCTGGGGTATGCCTGAAGAGACGATCAAAGCCGCTATCAATTATAGCGATGTGATGAGCTTCAATATTTATGAAGAAGGCTTAAGAAAAGGAGGTTGGGACTTCTTTAAAGAGATCGATAAACCGGTCGTCATTGGTGAATTTCATATAGGTGCCATAAGCGATACCGGCTTACATCATCCGGGACTTGTTATGGCAGCAGATCAGGCGGACCGGGCAAAGATGTACAAAGCCTATATGGAAACGGTAACAACTAATCCATATTTGGTCGGTGCACATTGGTTTCAATATGTGGACTCGCCACTTACTGGTCGCGCTTTTGACGGTGAGAATTATAATGTCGGTTTTGTTTCCACCACAGATATACCTTATCCAGATATGGTGAACGCCGCAAAAGACGTAAACCGCGATCTTTATCCAAAACGGTTCAGTCTGCCCTGAAGATTCAATCTGAGTTGAGCCATTACCAGCCGCCCCCCAAATCTTTATTCAGACATACCCACCGCTTCGTCTTTCGCGTTTCGATCCCATTCATAAATTTCGTTGATGAAACAGCGATCTGGACCCAAACCTATACCGTCATCCAGAGAGAAAACAGATTCAGAAATAAGAAGATGGTCCCCTCTTCTCGCGCAACCGGAGCTTTTCTCAAACGCAATCGATTGAGCATTTTGAAGATTTGGACACAGACCGGATAAGGAGACGCGATAATGGCTATCGAGACTCTCTCGCAAAACAATTGTATTGTCGATCGGGTCACTAAAGCCGTCAATTCCACCTTTGAAGCAAAGGCGTGAGACCTGTTTTCCAAGTCTTGGGTCATCCTTCAAAGCCTCAATGCCTTTTGGCTTATTCATATCAGAGGATGCGCATGAGATGAGAATCGAAGCGGCAAAAAAAATTAATACTGGTTTTAAAGGAAATAAGCGTCTGGACATTATAACACTCTCTGGAAAACGAACTTAACAAGATCAGTATGTCGAACGCCCCCCTGACATGTCAAACACCGCGGCAGTTGAAAAACTCGCGCGGTCAGAAGCAAGAAAGCCTATCATCTCCGCAACTTCGTCTACGGTTCCCATCCGGCTCATCGGAATTTTCGACACCATATAGTCAATCTGTCCTTTGGTAACATCGGCCAGCATTTCAGTTTCGATTACAGCCGGTGTAATGACATTAACGGTAATATTCTCAGTCGCCAGCTCTTTACCCAGACTTTTCGTTAGACCAATCACCCCTGCTTTTGAGACAGAATAAGCCGAAGCTCTTGGATTACCCTCTTTCCCGGCGACAGAGGCAACATTAATAATCCTGCCATATTTTGCCTCGCGCATGTGAGGAATGACGGCTCGGCAGGTCAGAAAAAATCCGGTCAAATTCACGTCAATCACTTTACGCCATATATCGATAGGAAAGTCCTCTACAAGGGCGTTTACACCAGCAATCCCTGCACAATTGACCAGAATATCAATCTTTTCAAATCGGTCAAAACAGCTTTGAATAGCCTTTTCAATCGACGCCTCATCGCTGATATCGACTATGTCGCTTTGAACCTCTCCAAAAGCATTCAATCGTGCTGTCGTTTCTTTCAGAGCTTTGGCATTTAAGTCCCATAAATGCACTGCGCCCCCCGCTTTTAGAAAGTGTTCAGCCGCTGCCGCTCCCATGCCTCTGGCACCGCCTGTTATGATAGCTACGCGTCCTGAAAACTCTTCACCTACACTGGCCATTTTAGAATTCCACGACAGTTTGAGATTGTTCGCCAAGCCCCGAAATCCCAAGTTTTACAACATCTCCGACCTTCAAGAACTTTTGCGGGTTCATACCGGCACCCACACCTGGAGGAGTGCCTGTTAGGATCAGATCGCCGGGCTCTAACTTGCAAAACTCGCTCATGTAAGAAACGATTGTCGGAACATCAAAAATCATCTTTGATGTCGAGCCTGTCTGCATACGCTCACCATTCACATCCAGCCATAAGTCTAGATCTTGAACATCCTCAACACTCTCTTTTGACACGAGATAGGGGCCAGTGGGGCAAAAATTGGGGAAACTCTTACCTTTAACCCATTGCCCACCGCGCTCTAATTGCCATGCCCGCTCAGACACATCGTTGATCACGACATATCCAAACACATGGTCCAGCGCAGCGCTTTTATTTATGTTGAGCGTCGGTTTTCCAATCACAATGCCCAATTCCACTTCCCAATCCAATTTTGTCATTTTGGGACTAAACAGAATATCATCATTAGGACCGCAATAGGTAGCGGTAGATTTATTGAAGAGGATGGGTTCCTGAGGAATATCCATACCGGCCTCAGCCGCATGATCCGAATAGTTCAATCCAACGCACCAAATATTTCGAGGCGTATCCATTGGCGGTGCTAAACGCTTTGTCTCAACTTCAATTTTCGGTAAACTTTCAATCTGAACCTGGGATATCGATTCAATCAGATCAGGTCCAATTGTTTGGGGACCAATATCATCCACAATTGAGGATACATCATATGCCGTATCCGTTGACGTTATGACTGCAGGTATGAGTGTATCAGATAGATCCTTAAATCTCGCGAATTTCATAATTTTATCCTCTATTCCACCATGTATTTTTCAGGGATGTTGCGCCAGCAAATGGTCCCATTCCAGGCGCATCCTTAATTCGTAGACATTCATTCCACTTTGCCATGCGTTCAGACCGCGCAAAAGAACCGACCTTTAGTTGCCCCGCACCAAGTCCTGCGGAAACATGCACAATTGAAACATCTTCGGTCTCGCCGGAACGAGCGGAGACAATTGAACGGAAATTACCTTCATTTGCGGCGCGGAATGCCGCGACGGCTTCGGTGACTGTGCCCACTTGGTTCACCTTTATAAGGACTGCATTACAAGCTTCGTCCTTTACGGCCGCATCGACGAGCTCAGCATTTGTGACAAGGTAATCATCTCCGATAATTTGTATTCGATCACCATGTGCTTTTGTGAAGGCTATCATTCCTGAAGCATCTTCTTCAGCCAAAGGATCTTCGATTGACACAATAGGATATTTCTCAATCCAAAGTCCGAGCATCTCGATCATTTCATGCGTATTGAGATCCCTATCCTCAAGGGAAAGCTTGTATCCGCCATTGTGATAAAATTCTGATGCAGCGACATCGAGAGATATGACAACTTTTTCGCCTGGCGTTTGACCAGCCAACGCAATTGCCTCAACCAAGGTCTCCAAGGCTTCCTCATTGCTATCAAAGACGGGCCACCACCCGCCCTCGTCAGCAACGCCTACAACGCTACCTTGCTTCCGTTGGATAATTTTTCCTGCCGCGCGATAGACATCGGAGGTGATTTCCATAACCTCTTCGAAACTCTCGGCGCCCGGTACCATTATCATAAAGTCTTGGATATCGACCCGCCGTCCGGCATGGGCTCCCCCTCCAATGATCTGAATTTCCGGAAGAGGCAAATTCGGCGTCGTATTGTAAGTTTGCGCAACATATTTCCACAGCGGCAAAGCCTCCGAAGCTGCACCTGCATGGAGAGCCGCGAGGGACGTAGCAACGATGGCATTCCCGCCAAGCTTCGATTTGTCATCTGTGCCGTCCAATCCAAATAAAATCCTATCTATTGCAGATTGATCGGCTGCGTCATTCCCAATCAGCGCTGGAGCGATAATATTTTGTACATTGCTGCACGCTTTCCGCACATCTAATCCGTTAAGGATTTCCCCACCATCTCGTAAATCAATAGCTTCTCGAAGCCCCCTGGATGCGCCTGCTGGCGCGATCGCGCGTCCATATTTTCCTGAGGACAAATGTATTTCGACCTCGACCGTTGGGTTTCCTCTTGAGTCCCAAACACGCCTTGAGACAACGTCTGTAATAATTGAAGGCTTACTCATAGAACCTCTGCAATATGGGCTAAATAGCTGGAAAGGGTGTCAACGGGACTTTGGATCAAAGGCATAGACGTTTCCCTTATTCTTTCTTTTTCATCTTTCAGAAGATATTCGACTGGCGATTTAGAATCGACACGCGCCAATAGAAGTGCAGGTAGCAAGCGGCATAAACGTTTTTCAAAGTCGTCAGCGCCCTCCCAGTCGATATGTCCTGAGTATGTACGCCAAAAAACTCTGCATGATTTCAGAAGGTCTCGCCCTTTCCCAGGCATATGCAGAGCTTTGAGAACCAAGTGATTTAGGCAAAATCCGACATCGAAAATAGGATCCCCCATGGTCGCGCATTCGGCATCTAAAAAAATTGGTGTGTTGCCTCTGAATAAAATATTCTTGGGACTGACATCGCCATGTATAAGGGCGATCTGGTTTGATGACAGCTCCTCAGAGATTTGTAGTAATGCCTCACGGATGTGAGGGTACTTTTCAATCATAGCCACGAAATAAGGCGAAAGACGCAGTGCATGAAAATCAGACATGTTCTGGAATTTCTGTCGGTTAAATCCGGCATGTGTTGATGCGGTGTGAATTGACCCTAATGAAATTGCAACAGACACGATATCCGAAATTTTAACTTGGTTTTGGAATAAGTCCTGTTTCCATAGGCGGACGTTTTCGCCTGAAATATGCTCCATAACGAAGCCATTTACGGATTGAGATTGTCCGTATAATTTCGGCGTGTTTCCCGGACATATTCGCGAAACGAAATCCAACCAATGATATTCCGTGACATTACGGTGGATAGGCGCGTACCAGTCGGCAACCACATTGAGCTTCGCTAAAGCGAATTTGGCACAATAGGATAAATTACCCGTCTTCACGCAAGCTATTTCGGACGAAACCCCGCCTGACAAGACCTCTACATCAATCCTTTCATCCTGCGAGATCAAGTCCAAATCGAGCAATAGTGATCTGCAACGTGTTTCAATCGTAATGCTCATATAGTTTTTCTATATAGTGACCCCATAACCCTATCTGAGAGTATTTGTTGATTGTCAACAATACAACAGGCATATCAGTAACAGTCAAACAATCGTAAGAGATTTTATTAAAACTTTTCAGGTGGCCACGTCATGAGTGAGAAAAAGCACTATCAATGTTACATTAACGGTAGCTGGGTGGATTCATCTGACGGCAACAGATTTGATGTTGAAAACCCGGCAACCAATGAAGTTTTTGCGACAGTTCCGGACTGTACGCTTGATGATGTGCAGTACGCGCTCGAAACCTCGTTTGAGGCGCAAAAACTCTGGCAAAAACGTACAGCCATAGAACGCGCTAATTTCATCATGAAGATCGTTGAAGGGCTCCGTGAGGATCGTGATATGTTCGCTGGACTTCTCGTTAAAGAGCAGGGGAAAACACTCCTTGAAGCCTATGGTGAGTTTGATGACACCCTAAATTACATGACATATGCGGCGCAATCAGCCCGCCGAATGAAAGGGGATATTTTTCCCTCTGATAACACAGAAGAAAAATTGCTTATTCAAAAAGTTCCATATGGCGTCACCGTTGGGGTGTGCGCTTATAACTATCCCCTAGCACTAGTAGGGAGAAAAGTAGGTCCCGCGCTAATTACTGGCAATACGATGATCCTCAAGGCACACGAAGAAACCCCTGTCACCGCATCAGAGTTTTGCAGAGTGGTTGACGAAGCCGGCTTGCCAAAAGGCGTTATAAATTTGGTGAGTGGCAAAGGGATATCTGTCAGCTCTTATCTTGTAAAAAGCCCTATCACGCGGCTCATTTCTCTCACAGGGAGCACGCGAGCCGGGCAGGGCATATATGCCTCAGCTGCTGAGAATGTGGCAGGCTTGATTTTGGAGCTCGGCGGCAAAGCCACTTTTACGGTTCTGAAAGATGCGGATCTCGAGAAGGCCGCTGACGCAGCTGTCGTCTCACGTTTCGCCAATTGCGGTCAGGTCTGCATCTGCAACGAACTTATTCTCGTTGAAGAAACAGTCGCGGAGGAATTCACGGAGATGGTAATTGAACGCGTGAAGAAATTAACGACAGGTGACCCAATGACGGACGTCAATATGGGTCCTAGCGTGACGCGCAAAGGAATTAAACGTTTAGAACAATTAGTGACGGATAGTATCACCGAAGGTGCAAAGCTCGAAGTCGGCGGAAAACGTCCAGAAGGGGTTGAATTTGAGGCGGGGAATTGGTTCGAACCAACAGTCTTAAGTCATGTGTCCCGCGATATGGATGTAGCAAAACAAGAAATCTTTGGTCCTATATTACCGATAATCTCTGTCAAAAGCTATGACGAGGCCGTCGACATCACGAATGATCGGGAGGATGCCTTATCTTGCTACCTCTTCACATCCGACGTTAACAAAATCATGCGCGCAATGGATGATTTTGAAGTTGGTACAGTCTTTATCAACAAACAAATTTCAGGTTACGTACAAGGCTACCATTCAGGTCACAAACGAAGCGGCACTGCCGGTGAAGATGGCGTGCATGGTATAGAAAATTACCTGCAAAAACGTGCGATCTATTTGAGCTATGACTAAGAAGTATCAACGAGATCAGTTGTAAAGAAAGGTATCTCTTGAAGCCTTATCCCGCCTGCAAACCTCAAAATCACGGTCGTGCAAACGCCCTTTCGGTGGAGAGGAAAGCTCGAAGTGACCATAGTCATCACTGCCCCTAACAAGCGTTGCCAAAGGTCTTTTACCAGATGATTGGCGCATTGACGGTTTTATATATCTAATCGCGAATCCAATACGTCGATCTTGGCTTTTATTCGGCCCTGACGCGTGGAACAGACGCCCGTGATGCATAGACGCTTGGCCTGGAGCTAACTCTGCAAAGATGGCCTCGTCTTCATTTACATCTACAGCGATTTCCTGGCCACGTGAAAGAAGATTAGACTCAGAGAAAGTATCCTTATGCGGCATAATTTTTTGCCGATGGCTGCCAGGGATAAATTTCATGCAACCGCTCAAACGATTTGCAGGAGACAAAGCCAACCAGAGCGTTACCTCCTCAGCATCGTCCAAACCCCAATAGGTTAAGTCCTGATGCCAGGATACAATTTTATCTGTCTGAGGCTCTTTTACGAAAAAACCTGAACTCCACACTAAAAGGTCGTCTCCCAATATTGAAGCAGCGGAATCAAGCAACGCTTTGTGTCGCACTAAATCATCAAACACCGGCAGCAATCGATCAGGATATTTACAAAGAAGGTCCAGTTTTTCCGGATCACTCGCCAGTTCTTCTTCTGCAACTTCTAAATCAGACCGTAACCTGAATGCCTCTTCCTTTTTCAAAACTTCGATTGGAAGAGCATATCCATTTTCAAGGTAGGATTTGACCCTATCGCGTTCAGAGCCACCAACACTAGTTTCAAGCATGACTTTGCCTTTTAGGAGTTCAAAACACTCTCGTGATAAACAACTTTTTTGTCAACAATATACACATTAGTTTTGTAAAACATGTTTCAAATAAGTCTGATGCGTTGGCATTTGACGACTTATTTCAGAGACAGCATGTCGAAGCTGAGACATAGTCCCCCTCAACGTATCTACCGGCACGCCATCTGCGATGGGATTGTAAGTCTCCGGAGCGCGGCCCTGCCCTTCCATGACTGCAATCCAGCTATCTAGCTTAAATAAGTCATATTCATAACTTACATAATGCCCCGACTCTTCAAGAAGGGACATGCGATGCGTCATTATTTCGGGCACTTCCAATTTCTGAATATAGCGCCAAAACTCCGAATCGGACCTTTGCGTTGCAACATAGTGCAAGAGAATAAAATCTCGAATGCGTTCATAAGTCAGCCCCATTACACGATTATATTCGCGTGAATTCGCTGGACTAAAATCTTTATCCGGCATTAATGCAACGAGGCGGATCAGTCCTTCTTGGACGAGATGTATTGATGTCGACTCCAGAGGTTCTAAAAATCCAGACGAAAGCCCAAGAGCGACACAATTACCTGTCCAAAAAGATTTTCGACGTCCTGTTTTAAACGACAGATGACGCGGATCTGTCATTATCTCGCCGTCAATTCCGTTCAATAAGACTTCCGTTGCTTCATTCGCATCCATGAAACGGCTGGAATAAACGTGTCCATTGCCGACACGGTTTTGCAATGGAATGCGCCAAGTCCATCCAGCATCTTTTGCAGTAGCTATTGTATAGGGCTTTGGAGGCTCTTTGATCTTACTGTGCGCTGTGACCGCCCTATCCATTGGGAGCAAGTCCGACCAATCCTCATACCCCGCTTTAAGCGCTCCCTCGATCAGCACGCCTCTGAAGCCTGAGCAATCAATGAATAAATCACCTTCAATGATTTGGCCCGACTCAAGACTGACTGATTGTATCAATGCGTTTTCTGAATTCACTTTCACATCAACAACCTTGCCTTCGATACGATGAGCTCCATGCGCCTCCGAAATTTTGCGTAAGAATTTTGCATATAGTACCGCATCCAAGTGATAAGCATAAGGAATGCGCGATGCTAAAGAAGTTGTATCATCTATGGGACGCATGAACTTGCCATTCTTGGCCGCGACAATATTTAAGGAATAATCTCCTATTGAGTGGGTGTCGCCAATCTGTTTCATCCGGCTCCAAAAATGGTGAAATTGTAGATCTCCCATTGGTATGCCATACTCACCGAATGGATGAATATAACTTTCCCCTAAGCGCCCCCAATTAACGAACTGAATTCCAAGCTTATAGGTCGCCTTTGTTTCACGGAGGAAAGTGGCTTCGTCAATTCCCAGCATAGTGTTGAAATTTTGGATATGAGGGATTGTCGCCTCACCCACTCCGATGGTGCCAAGCTGCTCGGACTCAATCAGAGTCACATGTGTTCCATTAGGCGACAGAAATTTTGAAAGCAAAGCGGCGGACATCCAACCGGCGGTTCCCCCGCCTATAATCACGACTTTTTTCAAACGCTTGTCAGTCATGCAAATCTCCAAGGCGTTTGACAGGAGCAGCCCTATCTCGCAGCCTAACAAGCTATTGCTTTGGATGATATTTTCAACGATTTTGTTTACAATCGCGACGATTTTGTACAGTGACACAGTAAGATCTGAGGAAGTATTCATGCCAGACATTGCAATTGCACCAGACACGCTAGATGCAGAAAGCCAGCTTTTTGAGCAGGAACCGCTTAAAAAATCCGTACTCTTAAATAGCATTCCCAAAAGCGGGTCACATCTTTTGCGTAATATATTGCGAATGTTTGTTTTACCTGAGCAGGTCTACAAAGCACAATTCATCCAATGGCCAAATTTGAATCAACATCAAGCCGCTTTCGACCCTCGCCAGAAGCTGCTTATCTCATCCCATCTCCTTTATTCTGATCGCTCCGCAATGCTGGCGAATAGAACTCATAAAATACTTCTCGTGAGAGATCCCTATGACTGGGCATTAGCGCAAGCGCGATTTTTTGTATCAGATGTATTTTCAAGTAATTTTGATCATATCAAGAATGGCTCTCTCACCGTCGATGACTTATTGGGACTCATGATTTTCGGAATTCACCAGAAATCTCCATCGCTGAAACAACAATATGATCTTTATGCCTGCGCGTGGCTGGCTACCGATATTTATGTTGTGCGATACGAAGATCTAGTGAGTCATATAAAAGCTATCAACACAGTAGAAAGTGAAGATTATTTTGAAGGAGTTTTAAACGCTTGTGGTATCGGCATACCGAAGGATTGGAGAAAACGTATCCTTATTGGTTCAGATAGAAAACAAAGTGCCACTGCCCGTGAAAATATAAATACCGGAGCATCACAATTTAACTTTCCCAACGAACTTCCTGAGAAACATAAAGCCCTTGTCGATTACACAGCTCCGGGCCTTCGACAGTTATTAGGCTATACTCGTTAGCTTCATTTTTCCCCTAATCGATTTTTAACGAGCAATTCAAAAACCTCTAATTCGCAACCACCGTTGATAAAAAAAAGCACGGTTGTCAGGGAACAACCGTGCAGTCAGGGAATTGCAAACCGGAAAACCGGTTGGCTTCATAAAATCAAGATCAGAAATTTACTCTTACAGCTGCGCGAAGGTTCGTACCTGTATTGTACTCAAATACTGTCCGACCTTGGTAAGCGTCACCAGAAATCGGATTGCCTTCATTAAAGCTGGTTAGGGGACCATTTCCAGTAGCCGATTCTGGCAGCTGAATATTTCGACTTGTAAAATAAGTGCGTATGGGTTGGTCCAAAATATTTTGAGCGTCAAAGGTAAACGTAACACGTTCATTCAACTTATAAGCGGCTGAGAAATCGAGGGTTTCACGACCATCCTGCCATAGCGCTCCACGTTGGAAATTTCGCTGAATTAGACTGTCGGACTGCCCACCATACGCTAAGCGTAGCTGATGACCATTCTGCTCCCAAAAACCAGTAATATTGTAGGAATGCTCAGGAGTTTGGTTGATCTGGAAACGATCCAAAACGGCGCCTTCAACGAGAGATGATTCATCTTGGTCAAACGAGCTATCTTGGTAGGTGTAGTTCGCACTCAAACCCAAGCCACCCCAAATTCCCGGCAAGAATGTATAATTTTGCGAATATTGTAACTCGACACCATTAATTGTTGCGCCGGCAGCATTGCGGGCTTGAGTCGCACGGAATTGGGCACATAAGAAGTTTGGATCATCGCTAAATAGTTGGCCTTCAACATAGGACGGATTGTAAGCATACTGCCATTCTCCAAGGATCTCAGCATAACAATTATCGATCGTTATTGAGTTTTCATCAAGAATAAGGCCATCTGTTGTAACATCCTGCCCATTTTGAATTTCAGTTTTTATATCTCGCAGAAATACGATTTGCTGTTCTTCTTCTACGAGATTTTTGATGTCCTTGTGAAAGAAACCAATTGAGAGCAATGCGTCTTTTTCGAAATACCACTCAAACGAAGCATCGAAGTTTTTAGATGTGAGAGGATTCAGCTGAGTGTTGAACAAGCTAATGTTATTCAAACGGGTCGCCGGGTCACCCCATCCAGTTTCACTCACGTTGAAGCCTGGCCGAAGAAGATCAATCTCAGGACGTGTCATCGTTTTTGATGCAGCCAAGCGAAGGATCATTTCTTCATTTAAAAGGAAGTTCACATTCAAGTTTGGCAAGAACACATCATATTTATGTGCGCCTGACGTATCAAATGTCCGTATGGTGTTATTAGTGCCTGGAGCCAAATTCAAACCAGCCGCATCTGTCGTCGCAAATCCACCTGTAAAGATGTCATTATTCGTCCAGAAAATATTATTGTAACGACGAAGCGACTGGTCAAAGCCACCTAAATTTCGCAGCCCTTCCGGGCCAAGTAAGAATGGTTCGTGACACGGTCCCGAAGCAGGTATTGGAATGTCATCATTGAATGTGGCGGTACCCTGTGTGTCCACACCAAGACCGTCAATCCGTGCATAACGCGCCGCATCTCCAAAAGAGACCTCTCCGTTAGGATCGAAAGGAATGGCTGGGCAGGCTGGAAGACTGGCATCCATGAGGCTGCGCAAATTTCGAATATCATAGATACGCTGATTTCGACCAAATGCCTCATTAAACGCGGTCAGGCCAGCTGAACCGCTTGTGTTCACCTCGGTCTGAACCCACCGCAAACCTACATCGCCTGAAATTCTCTCGTCCATGAATTCGAAATTGGTTTTTGCGTATAAAGCGATGTTTTCAAAACTAGCACTCCTAGTCTCGGAATTATCAATATCAATCGCGACACCTTCATCAGCACGGATAAGGTCAAACAGGGCAACAGGATCGACAGACACAAATCCATCTGAGATATTATTGCCTCCAAGACCCAGCCCTTCCAAGAAACCACTAGGATTTACATTTCTGGCGAATGGCAAAATTGGCGTTTGATCAAGCGCATTCGACACCAAAACTGGCTGTCCGGTCAGGGGATTGACGACTGTCGCGGCGGAGTTTGTGTTGGTCACATTACCACTTTGATTATCGACGAACTTTTCCCGTTTGGTATATTTTGCACCAAGCTCGAAAGAAGAGATACCGAATTTATCAACATCAAAGTCAGCATCAAAGTATAGAACTTCATTCGTATCCTCAACGGACCGGATAGTCTGATTAACACTTCCTACCGATTTTGCTAAAATATCATCCGGGTTGAATCCTGTTAAAGAAACATTGTCATCGGCGCGGGTTAGAATCGGCTGACCGACAGTTCCCAAAATTCCACGCGCTGTAAAATCAGCAATCTGTGCAGGCGTTGGACTTCCAATCACGCTCCCCAAATTAATCGGGGTTGTACCAGTTACTGGTTGGCAATCACCCGAAGTGCAATCAAATCCATGAGGCTGTAGCTGGTCAGGGGACAAATTAAACCGCAGGAAGAATGGGTTCTCGCGTGCGGATTGCAGATTTACAAAAACTTGTTGATCGGGAATATCTTCAGCTTTTTGATAACTACCACCAATATTGACGGTCAATCGATCAAATAATGTCTGTTCAAAATCCAAAGAAGCCGTCAAATTTTCATTCGCAAACTCATTGGATGAGGCATTCACATCTCCACCATCAAAGCGACGCAAAATACGTGTCCACGCGCGAGTATCTGTATCCACAACCTGCCAATCCGATGGATCAGTAAATGGAGCCGGTGCTGTCCCGAATGGAAGTTGATCTGGATAGTTTTCCGGCGTTCCGTCGGCGTTTAAACCTTGAATAAAGTTCGGCTCGCGATTTTGATCATTGAAACGTAAGGTGACTTCGTCTTGCTTATTGCTGATCTCTTGGCGAGCAAAGCTCAAATTGCCTGTAATACTTGTCGCACTAAACGGCTGCCATTGCGCCGAGAAATCAAGAGCTTTACGATCACGTTGCCCCTCCAAGACCCCATAAGCAATCTGCCTGGGAGCAATACCCCAAATAGCGGCTCCGTCAGCGTAGCTTGGCGATGTGTATACATTTCCATTTTGATCTTGCGCATTGAAAGACCGGAACTGATCATACTCTCTAAACTCCACCCCATCCCGGCGCACGGAATTGGTCTCATCAACACCGGATATAATTACACCAAATGTATCATTAAACAGCTTTTGCGACAATGTTCCTGAAAGTTTATAATCCTCGGCAGCAAATGGTCGTGACGGAGAACCGCTAAAACTCTGCGTATTCCAACGCCCCTGAGCAGTTGCCGTGCGAACATTTTTATTAAGTTCAAGAGGCCTGCGGGTGACGAGATTGACCAGACCACCTAAAGATCCTTCTTCATCATCGGCTGACGGTGTCTTTACGACCTCCACTTTCGACAAGATGTCGGCAGAATAACTCGACAAGTCAACGGCTTGGTTAAATCCAGTAGATCCCAGTGCGGCACCATTCAATGTCACAACGGTTTGATCAGGACTAGCGCCGCGAATGGAGATTGTTGACCCTTCACCATCTGTAACATTAATACTGACACCCGATACACGGTTTAGGGCTTCTGCAATATTCTGATCAGTCGACTTGCCAATATCCTCGGAGTTGATCGTATCAACAATTTGCTTGGCTGTCCGCTTATCATCAAGTGACTTCGCAATACTTGCGCGTATCCCTGTTGCAATAACGACGTCCTCTTCATCTTCGACTGTCGTTGAGTCTTGCGCATAAGCCACTTGGCCCATCGCGACCATTGCAAGCGCTGAACTTGCAGAAAGCAGTACTTTTTTCGAAATCGGTTTAATTAACACGACTATCTCCCCTATCGCTGAAAATGTAACAGTTTTGTTACTGTTTGAGTTTCGGTACTCATTTTGTAAACAATATGCAATAGTAAATTGTCAACAATCTAGAGTATTTTGAACCCAATGAAGAATGTACATATGAATATGCCTAATCACTTTCTCCGAAACTCAACGAAAGTGTAATTCAAAAGACAGGCGTAATTATGAGCCTTCAAAACCACCTCAGACCCTAAGCTAGCCATGCCCTTGATTATCGTTATTCAACCGCATGACCGCCTCATGGTGTTGATACCAGTTTTTGGACATCTCGCTGACACTCGCAAC
>JAHDEZ010000094.1 GCA_020628425.1 Hellea sp.
CGGACAGATAGAGCAGCGCGAGCAGCTCAACAAAGATATTCACGCGGCGATGAAGCGGGCCAACATCAAAAGACCTGTTCGCTTACATGATGGCCGTCAGAGCTATGATGGAAGCCTTTCAACCCACCGCGTCATTGGCCGCGTAATCGCGAAAACTCACGGCTATGATGAAGGCATGGACGCAAGCCAAAAAGGCGGCGGTAAAGTCAGGTTCATTATCGACGGCACTGACGGCTATGTCAGCACCGTTGAGACGGGCATGGACACGCGGGCGGGCGAAGCCGCTAAGGTCGGCTCCATCATCGAAGTCTCGCCGCCGAACTTGCGCACAATTGACCGCAACATCCAAGCCCTTGCGACAGGTAAGGATTTTGACGGTAATGCGCGTAACGGGCTTATCGGGAATTACGCTATAGCGACAAGCGGGCCAGACGATTGGATGAACGGGAGCGGCAGCCGAGGCGCGGCCCATATAAGAGCGCATAGGTTACGTCTTTCCACGCTAGTCAAAGCAGGTGTCGTGCAAGTCGTCAGCAAAGACAAAGACTGTGACCCCTATGAATGGCGCGTGCCAGATGACTTTGAAGAGAAGGCCATCGCACTCGATATGCGGCAAGGTCGCGCGTCAGGCGTGAAACTGCTTTCCGTTCAGGACTTGGACGCACAGCTTGCGAGTCCCGGTGCGACGTGGCTAGACCGTTCACAGGTCAGTTGGGCCAGAGGCGAGTTAGGAGGAATTAGCTCAAAATCTAGTGCTTTCGCGAAAGAGCTGGACACCGCCTTTCAGCAGCGCCGTGAATGGCTGATTAAGCGCGGCTATGCAGAGCTGCGCCAAGACGGACAGAAGACCTCTATCATTTACATGCAGGGCTATGTGAAAGCCCTAGAGACGGAAGGGTTCAATGCCGCGACCGAGAAGCTGGAGAGCATAACAGGCAAAGCTCATGTGGCCGCACAGGCTGGACGCTTGATCGAAGGCACGGTGGCTCAAAAATTTGAGCTACCGCAAGGCCCGCACGCAATCATAGAAACTCAACGCGCCTTCTACCTTGTCCCTTGGGAGAGCCATCACACGCAGAAATGGGGCAAGCGTATCAAAGGCCGCGTCCTAAGCGGCGGCGGTATTGATTGGGAGACGGGACGGACAAGAGGGATTGGGCGGTGATGTAGGGAACTAGGGAAGTAGACAAGATTTGACTTTGAAGAACTTACGTCATTTCCACTATTTCAATTGCCTAAATCACTGAAAAATATATATGTTTAGAATAACTCAACTAAGCTATTATTTCAGAGCCATGTGAACGAAGGCAGGAGAGCCCCATGCGAAACTTTGCACTCGAAACATATTTCTCCAAATGGGAGTTTAGCGCAAAACATCATATGACAGCCTCTGATGCTCAGAGCATTACTATGGGTCAATTACTGGACATGGCTGGCTTACCTCGTGATGCGTTGGCGGAACTACATCTCGGATACACCGAGACTTGGGGCGCGCCAGATCTGCGCCAAGCCATTTCTGAAACTTATGACAAGATGAAAGCCGAAAACGTCCTTTGTTTTGCGGGGGCCGAAGAAGGCGTTTATGCCGCTATGCGCGTGTTGCTTAGCCCCGATGATCACGCAATTGTTGTGGTGCCGAACTATCAGGCGGCAGAGACTATTCCGCTTGATATTTGCGCTGTTAGCGGTGTGGGCCTAGACCCTGACAGGTATTGGCATTTGGATTTGGATGAAATTCGAAACGCCATTCGTCCAAATACAAAGCTGATTTCCGTATGTTTTCCCAATAACCCGACAGGCCATATCATCCCTAAAGATGATTACGCCGAACTAGTGAAAATATGCCGAGAGCATGACCTTTATCTATTTAGTGATGAGGTTTACCGCGGTGTTGAACTGGACGATAGTAAGCGTATTGATCAGGCGGCAGATGCCTATGAAAAAGGTTTGTCCCTTAATGTAATGTCTAAAGCCTATGGTCTGCCGGGACTTAGAATTGGGTGGATTGCGACTCAGGATAAAGAGGTTCTAGGTGATCTTGAAAAGTACAAACATTACTTGTCGATTTGTAACTCAGCACCAAGTGAACGCCTTGCCGTTATCGCTTTGGGTGTTCGGGAAAAATTACTTGAAAAGAACCGTGCTTTGATGCGGGCGAATGTGAAGAAGCTTGATGGCTTTTTTGGTGATTATCTGGATATTTTTGACTGGCGGCATCCGGATGGCAGCTGCATCGGATTTCCGCGCTTTACAGGCCGAGGCGGGGTTGAAGGTTTTTGTAAAAACCTTGTTGAGGAAACCGGCGTTCTACTTCTTCCTGCATCCATTTATCGGTCTGAGCTTATGACAGCGCCAGATGATCGTTTTCGTATTGGCTTTGGCCGCGCAAATATGGATGAAGGACTCTCGGCTTTTCGAGAGTTCATGGACCGCAAGTATAATGAATTGAAACCCTAATGCGGCTCATTCAACTCGATGAAATCGTTCCCGTTTTGGAGAAAAAGCCCAAGGTTATAGAGGCCGTCAAACAAGGCTTTATATCTCACGCTAAAGGAGAAATTGAAAATCCCGAACCGGTTCAAATGCTGTTTGGTGCTGAGGAGAATACGATTGAAGGTGACTGTCATATCAAAACTGCAAGCTCTAAAAGCTTGCCTTATTTTTGTGTGAAGCTTGCCACTGGTTTCTATAATAATCCGGCCAAGGGCCTCCCGGTAAATAATGGTCTTGTTTTGTTGATGTCTTCTCAAACAGGTGCGCCGTTAGCTTTGTTTCAGGATGATGGGTATTTAACCTCCGTGCGCACGGCAGCGGCGGGCGCATTGGCCGCCTCTCTGGTGCTGTCGGATAAGCCTATTACACTCGGAATTATCGGGACGGGCCACCAAGCTGAATTGCAAGCACGATGGATAGCGTCTTATTGTGATCTGGCCGGAATCTTGATTTGGGGAAGGTCGGTAGATAAGGCAAACACGCTTAAAATCAGGCTGGCTGATTTGGGGCTGGAGGTTAAAACCGCTACGTCCGTCGGAGAGCTTTGCCAAAGCGCGAAACTTATAGTCACAACAACGCCTTCAACAAGCCCGCTCATAATAGCCTCCGATATTCGTCCGGGGCATCATATTATAGCTATGGGGTCTGACAGCCCGGGCAAAGTCGAACTTGATCCAGCTATACTCGGCCAAGCGGACGTTATTTTGACGGATGAACATTTTCAGTGTCTTCATCACGGTGAATTTGGACATGCTGTTAGAGCGGGACGTATCAGCGAGACAAAGGATCAATCATTTGGTCTGGCTTTAAACACTGCTGAACCTCTAGGTTTAAGTGACGAAACAATATCCGTCGTGGACCTTACGGGCTTGGGCGCTCAGGATTTAGCAATAGCGTCATTCGTTTACCAAGCCTTGATCAATACTTAAGCAGCTCTTGAATTTGAGTTTGCATAGCTGGAACAACATCCCGTTCAAACCATTGGTTGGTTTTAAGCCAACGATTATTTCTCGGACTTGGGTGCGGTAAAATCAAACTTTCAGGGAATGTTGATTTCCATTCCTGAGCTCTCGCGGTGAGAGTCATTTTGCGGCCATCATTAACGTGCCAGTTAATCGCATATTGTCCAATGATGAGAGTCATTTTTATATTGGTAAATTGCGCTATTAACTGCTCATGCCAGTTTTCCGAGCATTCCGGTCTTGGCGGCAAGTCACCGCTTTTACCTGAACCAGGGAAGCAAAACCCCATAGGTATAATGGCTATCTTGCTCGGGTCATAAAAGGTGTCACTGTCGATGCCCATCCAAGCTCTCAAACGCTTTCCTGACGGATCATCAAATGGAATGCCTTTTTTATGGGTAATACGGCCAGGCGCCTGACCCGCAATTAGTATTTTGGAGTCCGCCTTTCCTTGTAGAATGGGTTTGGGGCCAAGAGGGAGGTCCTTGCAAATCGTGCAAGATTTAACCGACTGGAGGAGAGCAGCGAGGTCAGCATAACTGGTATCAGCGGATTCCATAATGCTCTCCTTTTCCGTATACTGTTAAATCGATACATTGAAAACTTGGACAAAGTAAATGCAAGTCTATTTACTACATCGCTCTGGGGATCTTGGGTTCAGCAGAAGGCATCTCCAATTAGGGTATAATTCTATAAGAAGCGCAAAAACTAAACTCAGTAAGCCGGTGCCTACTATAATCGTTATAAATCCGAGCATTGAGAAAATTGGTTTCCCATTCCGTAAAAGGTCTAACCCAAGGGTAAGTATCAGAACCGTTATAGCTACTGACGCGATGAGTATTACAAAATTTATATGCATTTCTAATTTCCAGTCAGAGAGAGTCTTTACCTGCTTTGTTTCGATTGTTGCTATCGACATCGATGGACTTCCAATAATTAGGGTATTGCAGAGATAGGCTTGCTGCTACGAAGTTGCGCGCAATTCCTGTTCAAGTTCGTTTTGGCGGGTTCTTAATTTTATTATTTCGTCCCACATATAATCGGTCTCAGTTTTCTCGGCCGCCTCGAATGCCAGAGCTAAACGCTTCCAGAATCCGAGTTTTGCAGGTTGGGTTTCAGATATATTCGACATCAGGTATTTCCTTTTCTTGAGTCTGTGTGATTGGGCTTTAGCCCCAGTTATTTTTTTGGAATTTCTTCGCCGTGCTGCACCGCTGGACGAGAATTAAAACGTGTTAGATAGGCAGTGATATTGGTGCGTTGGTGTAGTTCTGTTAAGTCGGTTGCATCGTAAAACCGCTCAATTCCATTCAGCCAGGGTGCGATGGCCATGTCAGCGATTGAGTAATCACCCGCAATCCAATCGCGTCCAGAAAGCTGTTGATCAAGAACACCAAGCAGGCGCTTTGTTTCATTAAGATATCGATTGAGCGGTCGCTTATCTTCAAAGTCTTTTCCGCCATACACATGAAAAAATCCAAGCTGACCCATCATGGGGCCAACTCCACCGACTTGGAACATTAGCCATTGAAGAATTTCAGCGCGCTTCGCTTGGGTTGTGCCAAAGAACTTGCCCGATTTTTGCGCGAGATAAATAAGAATAGCACCGCTTTCAAACAGGGCAAGAGGTACGCCGTCTGGGCCGTTCGGGTCAAGAATTGCAGGGATTTTGTTATTTGGATTGAGTGAGAGAAACTCAGGGCTAGTTACGCCTTCATCGCTAAAGGGAATTTTATGAGCTTCATAATCTAGCCCAATTTCTTCTAACATAATCGACACTTTTTGCCCATTGGGTGTTGGCATCGAATAGAGTTGCAGAATGTCTGGATTTTGGGGTGTCCAGCGCTGCGTTATTGGAAAGTTGGTTAAACGGTTTGTCATGAGTATCTCGTTGGTCGGGCGGGTCGGGTGAGCGCCGTTATTGAGGTGTTGAAATTATGAAGGCTGAATTGTTTCTTTGCATCTCATCTAATGCTGGCATGAATTCTTGCGGCACAAGGAGTAGTTCCTCCAATGCGCAAGAGCTAAAATTGAGACGGACAATAGTGTTGCGATTTTTTCACCTGTGTGGCCAAGTGCGGAATGTTCATAAAGAGCAGAAGCTGTAAGCGCGGCGATACCTATTCCAGCTAAGGCCAAGACAAGTTTATCTTTGTGGCGTTTGCATCCTAAAAATATAGCGACAAAGCTTGTAGGAATAACCGCCCAAATGAGAAGCTCATGAAAGACATGACTGTCTAGATGAAGGCTCGCTAGAACGGATGGAAAAATCAAAAATAACACGGGAACCGCGAGGCAATGAACGGCACAAAGCACCGAGAACCCAATCGCAAAACGGTCTAGGATGAGCTGTGATGATATTCTTACATCAACGGATGCTTTCCCATCTCTAGGTCTGGGGGCTGACGTTAAATAAGCAAGCCGCTTGGCATTGACTGCGGACATGATTGGTTTCCTTTATTGATATCTTGGCGGCGTTCGCGGCCGAAGCCATGAACGCCGCCTAGGTAATCGTTGAGCTATATTTTATGGCTTGAGCGCGACTTTGACTGTACCGGGCGCACGGCTACCCATAAGCTCATAGCCCTTTACGGCGTCGGCAAGCTTTAGCGTATTCGTAAAAATAACGCCTGGATTTAACTTGCCGCTTTCAACAATCGGGAGAAGTTTTTTCATATAGGCGGCGACATTTACTATGCCCGTATGAACTGTCAGGTTCTTCCATAGAGCTTCGCCATATGGAGCCTCAACAGGAGCATAGAGGTGACCAAAACCGAGAATACTCAATTTTCCGCCGGCATGTGCCATTGCTAAAGCTTGAGAGACAGAGTCTTGGTTGCCGACACTATCGATAATAGACATTGCGCCATATCCACCTGTTAAGCTTTTGACAAACTCAATTGGATCCATTGTTTTAGCGTTGACGACATGGGTTGCGCCAGCTTTGGTTTTACCAAACTCAAGACGGCTATCATGACGACCGACAAGGATAATCTGTGCCGGATTGAAAAGACTCGCTGCGATAACAGCAGATTGTCCAACCGCGCCGTCGCCGATGACAACAACCGTTTCACCTTCTTGGATGTTGGAATTTAAAGCGCCGTGATATCCGGTCGCGAAATTATCCGCGAGGGGGAGTACCATGTGATCGGTTTCTTCAGAGGCTAGGCTTTCTGGTAATGTGAAAAGTGATGCATTTGCAAAAGGCACGCGGACATACTCCGATTGACCACCTTGAATGTCGGGCCCACCGTGTTGGGCAAATAATGGGGATCCAAACAACCCGCCAGTTTCACAGGCAGAGGGTAGGTCGCGACTACAGTGATGGCATTCGCCGTCCACAAACATCGCCGACGCAACAACGCGGTCTCCAACTTTGACATTGGTAACGTCCTTGCCGACGGCTTCGACAATGCCGACAAATTCATGGCCGAGGCGCATGCCTTGTTCGACGCCCATTTCTGGGCCGTAATCGATGAAGTTTAGATCAGCACCGCAGATACCGGCGAGGGTTACGCGGACAATAGCGTCAGAGGGATTAATGATATCAGGGACGTCGATTTTGCCGACGCGAATTTCTGAACGATCTTGGTAGTAAGTAGCTAACATGATTAAATTTCCTCTTATGCTGCTGTTTGTAAGGTTGAGTGGTCTGGTTGGTGTAAAGTCGGGTAGTCTGAATAACCGGTTTCATCGCCGCCATAGAAAGTCTCTGGGTCCGGCTCGGTAAGTTTTGCGTCCAGTTTGAAGCGTTCAACTAGGTCAGGATTTGAGATATAGGGCCGCCCGAAAGTTGCAGCGAAAGAGCCTTCCTCCAGAACTTTTGTGGCAGAGATTTTATTGTAGTCGCCATTGGCGATGTAGTTTCCGTTGAAACTCGCTCTCAGCTTTCTAACTAACCTCTCATCTTCTTTGGGTGTTGGAATTCCCGGGAAGTTTTCACAGACATGCAGATAGGCCAGATTTCGTTTTTCGACTTCAGAATATAAATATGCATAGGTCTCAGCCGCTTCTTCATCATGGATGTCATTGAATGTGACGGTCGGTGATAGGCGTGTGCCAACTTTCCCGTTTCCAACTTCGGCTATAACAGCATCGAGAACTTCCAAGTAAAAACGAGCTCTGTTTTCGACACTGCCGCCATATTCATCATCACGTTTATTTGTGTTTGTGGAAATAAACTGGGTAAGAAGATATCCGTTCGCAGCATGTACCTCAACGCCATCAAAACCGGCTCGCATGGCCGTTTTCGCTGCATGAACATAGTCGCCGATAATAGCTTTAATTTCATCGCGTTTCAAAGCTCTGGGCATTGAGGCATTTTTAGGGCCTTCTGTCGTGAAGGTGTCCGCCTTTGCCATAATTGCAGATGGAGCAACGGGTGCTTGGCCATTAGGCTGCAAAGATGTGTGACTCACCCGGCCAACATGCCATAGCTGAGCAACTATTTTGCCGCCTTTCTTATGCACGGCTTCGGTGATTTTTTTCCAAGCTGCGGCTTGTTCGTCATTATAAATACCGGGCGTGTTCACGTAGCCTTGTCCCTGTTGGCTAATCTGTGCGCCCTCGGTTACGATCAAGCCGGCACTAGCGCGTTGCTCATAGTATTTTACTGAGATTTCGTGCGGCGTACCATTTGCATGGGCACGGTTGCGGGTGAGAGGTGCCATAAAGATGCGATTTTTTACCTCTATGTTCCCGAGTTTTCCGGTTTCAAATATTTTAGTCATGGTTTGGTTTCTCCTGTTTCGGTGTTCAACTGGTCGTAGTTGAGTGCGTGATAATCAATACGACCAGTCGGTCTGTTTGATGTGTTAAAAATATGCCCCATAGGGGCTGTTGTTGCTAAATCTAAGGTCCTGTTGTTGAGTTCAACTGCTCCTTAAAAAAGAAAGAATTGAGCGTCTGAACCGCTCTAATACTGCGGGGTCACGATCAACTTTTGCCTTTAGAATTGCACCTTCGAAGCTGGAGGTTACAAATTCCGCGAGTGTCGTTGCGTCTTCATTGTCGCGAATTGATCCGTCTTTTTGACCATCCTGAATGCAGGCTGCAAATTCCGAGACCCAAGTGTCAAAAAGTTTAGTGAGGCGTCCACGAAACTCGTCTGACCCCGAGAGTGCAGTGCTGAAGTTACCAATTAGGCAGCCTTTGTCGTCATAGGCAACGGACTTAAAGTAGGCTTCAATCCGCTCTAAGGGTGTCTGATTGGATGCACGCAACAACTTCAAAGATGTCTGGTGTGCTTCCCAATAATGCTCAAGGGCTGCAAGACCGAGTGCGTCTTTACTTTTGAAGTGATTATAGAAAGAGCCTTTTGAGACGCCTGCGAGGGTCACGATCTCTTGTGTTCCGGTATTGTGAAACCCGCGTTCGTGAAACACCGTAAGGGCGGTGGAAAGAATCTTATCGTAGTGGTTTTGTTTCATTTCGAGCATAATATGACCGGTCGGTCTGTAATTGTCAAGTGCATTTTAAGATTATTTTTGAATGATGGTCAGCCCGCTATCCGGGGCACGGGACGCGGGCTGACGACGTGGACCGCGACTTAAGCGGCTTTAGACCACGCATTCGCTTGGAAGGCATCATCCACAGGTGTTTGAGCGATGTGGTTCGTGTAATTGGACAAGACTTTAAGGCTTGTTCCAACAATCACCTCCAAAAGATTGGCTTTGGTGTAACCGGCAGCAAAAAAAGCATCTAGGTCTGCTTGAAGGTAATCACCACGCGTTACATTTACTTTGGCGGCAAAGATGCGGAGTGCTTCTAGTTTTGGGTCAGCGAGAGCCGTCCCTTCACGTAAAGCATCGATGACATCTTGTGACACACCTTGCATTTGCGAAATCGTTGTATGGGCAGACATGCAGTATGTGCAGTTATTGAGACGATTATTCGTCATCAAGATGATTTGCTGTTCTGTTGTGCTTAACTGGCTCTTTTCAAAAATTCCCGAGAGAGTTGCATAAGCTTCGAGGGCGACAGGGGATTCAGCAAAAACGGCCATTAGGTTAGGTAAAAACCCATAAGCGTTTTTAACACCATTCAAGAGATCCTTGCTCTCAGCAGGAGCTGTTTCGGGCGTATGTACAGTAAATTCAGTCATGATTTAATCCTTGGTGTTTGACTTAAAATTAGTTGTTGGAGTGAGAGTCGTAGACTTTGCCGCTGATTTTCCATTGGCTGTCATGTTTGTAGAGGACGAAGAAGTCCGTGAAGCGGTTGCCGCCCCAATTTATAAACTCAACTTTTGCGGCTGCCGCTGAGCCGGAAATATCAATCCATGCGATATGGTGTTTGATGTCAGGGGCTGGCCCGCCCGACTCAACGACGCCTGCGAAAGTATCGGCATCCATATTATAAAACTCTCCGCCAACGGACCCAACAATATGGGCGTGGTCGAAGAAGGCTGTGCGGGCTAGCTTGCTGCTGCCCGTTTTGGCGCTGTCAATGTAGGGCTGTAGAGCCTTGGCGACAGCTTCATATTCACCAAAGCTTGAGGCTTCATCGGCTTTGGTGACTCTTGATATCTCAGTTTGTGTCATAGTTTTGTTCCTTTCAATTGACGTTTGAGAATTTGCATGTGGAGGCAAAGCCATAAGCAATGCAGCCACTGGGATTAGATGTTTCAGTTTGGTCATTTGTTATTCTTCGCGCATGTTCAAAATCTATCTACATATATATAGGTAATCTGGTTAAGCAAAATATCAAGCCTATAAATAGCCAATCAAGACTTTGTGAACGAGCTTTGGGTCATTGCGTAGGCGTGCAAGCAAAAGAGAACCCTCTAATGCGCTTAAGAAGCTAATGGCTTGTTGTTTTGGGTTTTCATGGCCAAGTTCTTTAAATTGCCTTGCAAGCCAATTTTGAAAGTTCGTGAAATAGGCATCTACAAGTTTTGATACACGAGGGCTAATGGATTGAAGTTCGGCGGTCATCATTCCGCAAAGGCAGAATTTTTGGTCAATAGCATATTGCTGGAAGACCTTTATGACGGCTTCGAGACGTTTTTTAGGTGTTTTGTTATCGGCGTTGATATTGGCGAAACCGACTTCGTGTGTTTCGTGAATACGTTCGACCAAGGCTGCGGCGAGGTCATCTTTGAGCTTAAAATAGTAATGAACACTGGCCGTTTTGATGCCGGTCCCATTGGCTAAATCTATATAGCTAAAGCCATTAAAACCGCGCCTTTGGGTCAGTTCCTCCGCAAGATCAAGAATTCTAGTTTTCGTATCAGTCATAGCAATCACTTTATATCTATATGTATATAGATATAACTGGAAGTGATTTACGCAAAGGGAGTTGAAAAATTTCTGTTTTTTTTGATAATCTATGAAAACATTTTGTAGTGCCTCACAAAAATCCTGACTTCTTGCCTCACAAATCACTTGCGCACCCTTATAACTCATTGTATTTATTGCCTTAATGGAAAGCGCTAAGCCTTCTCGGCCGCACCATTTTCCTTCTAATTGGGCACATAAGTCCTTGTAATTTCCTAAGCTTTCTACGGTAGCCGTAGCTTCTTTTACTTGTTTGCGTGTCCTGATGCACAAATTGGTCCACAATCTGTACCGCAAATGAGTGCACTTAACCTCTAATACCAAGAGGTGCGGCCATCAGAGATACGCCGTGAAAACGATACGACGCCTAAACCAATACCTCCAGCTACGCGGGGAGGCTTGGTATTGTGCCAGCCGTGTGTCCAGCCTTAAGGTGAAAGAAATAGGCCGCAGCATGATTAGTCGCTCACTCGAAATGGATAGAGTTAGTATCGCCCATAAGCGTCGTGAGTTCTCCGATCAAATTTACACGGCCAGGCGTGAAGGTGATAGCTGTGGGTTCAACTCCAAAGTGTCGTACGAACCTGTTTACGATCATTATAAGCTTCGAAGTATATTCGCAGCAAACTCCGGCATCACATCCACGGTGAAAACCCCCGTCGATTGTTCGACGGATGCTAAATATTTAACCCGATCCGGGGCTCTTAGAATGGGATAAAATTGTGCCGTAAAGTGAAAGTGATCCTCTGTGCCCAATGGGGCGGCATGTAGGCTAAGCATATAGGCGGTTGGCCGCTGGAAAAATTCATCATAACGGCGGGTTATGTCGCCCAGAAGGTGCGAGAATCCGTCAGCCTGAGTCTCGTCAAACTCCCATGGCCCTGCGACCTTCTTTTGCGGCGCAATCCAAACTTCATATGGAAATCTGGCATAGGGCGGACAATAAGCCATCATACCCCCGGCGTCTGCTACGCCATAGCTCGGCTGCCATAGCGATAGATTAGTGCTGAGGTCATAACCCTTTGAAAAGGCCGCGCTGGCCTTGGCTTGGACAGATGGCACAAAGGGAAATGCATATACCTGTCCATGCGGATGGTGAAGCGTGACGCCGACCTCGTCGCCGCGATTTTCAAATGGCAGAACGAATTTATAGCCATCTTCATAGAGGCTCTGGTAACGGTCGATCCAGGTAGAGAGTAGTAAGCGCCTTTTCGCCTGACCCATCATATGTAAATTTCCATCTGCCTCTGGGCCATAGACGACGACATCACAGCGTCCATCGGCTTTGTCGGTTTTGACATGGGGCGAACTGGCTGCTTCGGGGGCTTCAACGTGCAAGCTAGTAAACTTATTTTCAAACACGGCCAATTCAAAATCCGTGAAAGGTATTTCCGTTGCCGGGCCGCCGGCTTTCGACGGAGCGAGCGGATCTTCAGCTAATGAGGGCTTAAATGTACGATTTTGACGATGCGGCGCATAGAGGTTCCATTCATGCCGCAAAGGATGCCAGCGCAGTTCACCGCCCTTGGCAATATCTGATATATCTTCCGGCAGCGGTTCTAATGCATGCGGTTTGTATCCATAGAGATGTAAATTCCGGCCATCACGTTTCACATAGTCACGCCTGTAGACAGGCCGTCCATTTACCGGCGCATCAAGGGTGTGAACTTCATCGCTCACGCTTACGGGGCTTATCATCATAGGTTTGTTTTCGAAAACGAACATTTAACCTAGCGGTAAACCTATAATATAGCTAGTGTCAATCACATGGCGGGCCAGATAAAGGTTTTTTACAAATAGGCGCCGCTTTGATACAGAAAGATATGGAACAATTTATCCCGTCATCACGCCAGGCCTCGATCTTGAATATGGTGGAGGAATTTGGATTTGTTGCGACCGAAGCGATGGTTTCAAAATTCGAAGTCACGCCTCAGACCATCCGCAGGGACTTGAACGATCTGGCGCAACATGGCCTGCTAACCCGGTTTCATGGCGGCGCGGGACAAGTTAGAACTGCGGAAAACCTGCCCTATAACGCCAGATTAAAGAGTGGTGTTGAGGCCAAACGGAGCATAGCGCAAAAAACTGCAAAGCTGATTCCGAATGGCGCGTCTTTGTTTTTAAGTACAGGGACCACAATTGAGGCCATTGCGGAGGCGCTACTCGCGCATGAGAAGCTGCATATATGCACAAATAACCTAAATGTTGCGCAAATTATGAGGCGGAATGAGAGTTTTCATATCAGCGTTGCTTGCGGCGAAGTTCGTCATCATGATGGCGGCATAATTGGGTCTGCTGCCGATGAGTATCTTGATAAATTCCGCACAGACATTGGCATTCTCGGCATTAGCGGGGTGGACTTTGACGGCACACTTTTAGAATATGAGTCGCAGGAAGTGAAAACCGCGAAAACGATTTTAAGAAATTCCCATCAAACGATTTTGGTGGCGGATCGACATAAATTTGGACGGCGCGCCATGCACAGAATTGGGCATATTGGCGATCTGGGCGGTGTTGTGACGGACGGGCCACTTGAGCCGCATTTCAAAACTATGTGCTCGGAAGGCGATGTAACCCTGCATATTGCCGAAGCTTAGGCTATCGAGAGTTCGTTTTCGCCGAGATAAGCTCGCATTTGAGTCCGTATTGATGTGATTTCAGTGATTTAGATATTCGAATAGGAGTATTTTTGCCCGATTTATGATGTAAATTTGTCACAATGTTCGAAAAAGGACATTTTTATCTTGACCCTTCGATTTCATTGTCAGAATGTGTGCTCAATTACAATCAAAGGGGAATTATCCATGCGAGTGAATATCAGAACATTATTAGTGTGCTCTGCGGGCTCAGTTGCCATGCTGACCGCCGTGCCAGCCATGGCGCAGGACGCATTTGAAGATGAGGTTATCGCGACAGGTATTAGAAGTTCGATTAAGCGGGCTTTGGACATAAAGCGCGACTCTGACGGCATCGTCGAAGCCATCGCTGCGGAAGATTTGGGTAAATTCCCGGATTTGAACGTGGCGGAGTCCTTGCAACGTATTCCTGGCATTGCCATTGATCGTAGCGGCGGTGAAGGTCAGGCCGTTACAATTCGGGGGTTGGGGCCGCAATTTAACACGGTTCTGATGAATGGCCGCCAAATCGCCTCTTACAGCGGCGGGCGCGAGTTTAACTTTGATGTTCTAGCGGCAGAGCAAATCTCAGGTGCAACAGTTTATAAGAGCGGGCAAGCAAATCTGCAGTCCGGCGGCATTGGCGGCACCATTGACATCAGTACGGCCCGTCCCTTTGATAATCCGGGCTTCCAGATGGCAGGCTCTGTTAAGGGTGTGTATGAAAGCCTGTCTGAGAAAATTTCACCGGCTGGTTCGCTACTTGTCAGTAACACAACTGATGATGGACGGTTTGGATTACTGGGTGCAGTCAGCTACCAAGAGCGTGATGTCCAAATTAACAGAATCGAAACGGCGGGCTGGCGTCCAGGTCAGACAATCTCTAACAGCCGCGATGGCGTATTGTTTGAAAACGCCTACATTCCGCGTAACTGGGATCAAATCGTCGATGAGCAGAACCGTAAGCGTTTGAATGCAAGCCTGGCGGCTCAATTTGCGCCAAGTGATGATTTGACCCTGACGCTGGACGGCTTCTACTCTAAATTTGAAGTTGACTCGCTCGTAACGGATTTGGCGTCTTGGTTCGAACCGGATCGCGTTGGGTCTGGAACCGTAGACAGTAACGGGACATTGATCGAGTTCACACAGGATGTCGGCCTTTCCGTCAGTTCTGGTGACCCGGCTTCTGATTTTGTGTCCCACACGCGCAACTCATTGGACGTTACGAATAAGGGTTTTGGTGCCAATGTGGATTGGCAAGCGACAGAGAATTTGAATGTTAGTCTTGATGCCTTCCACTCCACCGCGGAAAATGACCGTGCTGGCAAAGACCGCTTTAATGTGATCGGTATCATAAATAATTACTCATTTGACGGGACTGGCAGCATACCTGTTGTTGCGCATGACGGCTTCAATGGATCAACTTTGCCTGTCCCAAGCTTAAGCCGCTTACATTACAATGAAAGAGGGAATCGCCCGACTGACAAAGATCAAATTACTGAGCTTAGAGCAGATTTCGTATACAGCCCGAATGAAGAGGCTGTTAGAGCTGTTCGCTTCGGTGCATACAGTCAGATGCGTGAAAAGGAACAGTTCCAGATCTTTGGGAATGTTTGCCCGCCTTGTGGATACACAGCGCCTGCGCCGAATGATATAATTGATTTTAGGCCGTTTACAGCCAATAACTTCTTCCCGGGGTTGATCGATACATTCTATACTTATGACGGCGAAGCTTATCTGGATTATCTGGACAGTATCGGGCAGCCTATTAACCCGCAACTCGTCAATAATCGTTACAAAATCAATGAGGATATTCTGAGTGCCTATGCCGATGTCACATTGGGTTTTGACGCCGGGGATATGCCCGTTGAAATCAATATTGGTGCGCGTTACGATGACACGAGCATCGATGTAGGCGCGGTTCAAAGCTTCATTACCGACGTCATTCCGACAGGCGAGGTTGATGAAACGACTAATCCACCTACTGCGGGGACAGACTTAACCCTTTTCAGAAACATTTTTGGGCCTGAGACCGAGTTTTCCGAGGGCGGTGGTTATTCCAACTTCATGGGTAATATCAATGCAACAATTGATGTGCGCGAAGATGTAAAACTTCGCCTTGCGGCCTATGAATCCATTACCCGCGCAACCATGTCAGAGTTATCACCGGCAACAAACTTTGGTGAGCCGCGTCGTCAGAACTTGACCGCGAGCGGTGGTAACCCGACCCTCAAGCCATTTACGTCAACGAATTTTGATGCTGCGGTAGAGTGGTATTATAATGACCGTAGCGTTTTCTCTGTGGCAGCATTCCACAAGAAAATTGACGATGTTATCGTGAATCTAACCGGTGACGAAGTCTATGAATTAACAGACCGTTCGGGGCCGGACTTCCGCTGCGGGGCGCGTATTTGTGACCCAGATGTTGAACTAGATTCGACGCGCCCTGGCTTTGACGTTGTCGGAACGACTGAGGAATTGAATGGTCAGTTTGAGACCTACTCAGTCAGCCGTCCACGCAATGGCGAGTCTGCGAAAGTGACAGGTTTTGAGTTGGCTCTGACACATGTCTTCGACAATGGCTTTGGTTTCTCAGGAAACGCGACCTTTGTTGACAGTAACGTCAAGATTGACCCGACATCCGCCACGAACTTCTCTTTGGAGGGTGTGGGCGATTCACAAAATGCCGTCCTGTTCTATGAAAATGAGAAGATGCAGGCCCGTGTCGCTTACAACCGCCGGGAAGGTTTCCTGCGCCGGATTGATAATGGCTTTAACGGCGAACCTGTTAATACTAAAACATTTGGTCAGTTTGATCTCAGCGCCAGCTATAATGTTACTGAAAATTACACGGTCTTCTTTGAAGGTATTAACATCACCGAAGAAGAATTGGTGCAGACAGGTCGTTTTGCTAACCAGATCTATAATGTTGAGGATAATGGCTCCCGTTATGCGATCGGTGTGCGCGGTAAGTGGTAAACTTAACGCATTGACCTAGCCTATAGATAAGGCTGATAAGTATCTTGACTTATCAGCCTTTATTTTTTGTCTTAACGGTCGACTATGACGAAACCCGAAAAATCAATACTAATTGTCGGAGGCGGTACGGCTGGATGGCTGAGCGCTGCTATCATCGCAGCGCATCATAAAAACCGGTCTGAACAAGCTCTAAAGATCACATTGGTGGAAGCATCAGATATTCCAACTGTGGGCGTGGGCGAGGGGACTTGGCCAACGCTGCGAAATACGGTTCGTATGATCGGGCTCGATGAAAAGAATATATTCAGGGAGTGTTTTGCCGGCTTCAAGCAAGGCGGAAAATTCGTCAATTGGGTGACACATAATGATTTCTATTATCACCCCTTTACTGTGCCATTTGGCTATGGGCAGCTGGATTTAGCACCATACGTTAGTAATATCGAAGACTTTGCGCTGGAAACAAATTACCAACAAGAAATATGCGAGGCCGGATTAGCGCCGAGATCTCTGGCGGAAGGTGAGTTTCAGGGCATCTGTAACTATGCCTATCATTTGGATGCGGGCGCTTTTGCCAATATCCTAAAACAGCACTGTAAAACCGAGCTTGGCGTGGAGCATGTGATCGGCACGGTTAAAGATGTGGCCCTAAATAAAGATGGCAATATCGAAGATCTGGAGCTTCTCGGAGATTCGGGCTCTTTTAATCTTTCGGCTGATCTTTTTATTGATTGTACGGGGTTTCGTTCCCTGTTGTTAGGGCAGGCTTTGCAAGTTCCCTGGGTGCCCAATACTGATTATCTTTTCAATGATACGGCTTTGGCCGTTCGCGTGCCATATGTCAGTGAAGATGACCCCGTGGCGTGTCACACAATTGCAACCGGGCAGAATGCGGGCTGGATTTGGGATATTGGGCTGACAAACCGCCGTGGCGTCGGGCATGTCTATGCCAGTGATTATCTGGATGAGGTAGAGGCTGAGGAAAATTTAGTCCAATATCTAGGGCGGCCTGTCGATGATCTTGATATAAAAAAGATTAAGTTCAAATCAGGATACAGGCAGAAAAGTTGGGAACGTAATTGTGTCGCGATAGGCTTGTCGGGAGGCTTCGTAGAGCCTTTGGAGGCCACAGCTATCATGTTGGTTGAGGTCGCAGCGCGTTATGTGGCTGAAAACCTGCCGGTTGATGCGCAGACCATGGCTGTCACTGCCAAGCGATTTAATCGTCAAATGGATTATCGGTGGCAGCGCATTACCGACTTTTTGAAACTGCACTATACGCTGACTGAGCGCCCGGAGCCCTATTGGCAGGCACATAGAGATGAATCTGGCGTGCCGGATAGTCTAAAAGAGGATTTGGTTGCGTGGAAATATCGGGGCCCTATCAAATCTGATTTTGACGGAACGGCGGAGCTATTTCCCGCGGCGAGTTATCAATATGTGCTATATGGTATGGGCTATACGCCGGATTATTCACGGCAGTCCTATCTCTACAGCCAGGCTTCTCAGGCCGAACGTTTGCGCCAAAAAAACCAGCTTATGACCCGGCAATTACTCCAAAATCTGCCGCCGCATCGGCAATATATTGATCACTGGTTGGCAACCGCGTGAAAGGCGAAACATGGCAAGGCTAACGGCTTTAAATCAACAGACGCATGGTGATATACATGTCTCACCGGACCGTGCCTTGGGCTATGCGGCGCCGCGTTACTTGATGCAGTTATTTGTGAATGAGATCAGCCAGGCTGTCACTGATTTTCCTATATTTATCACACGGCAATCCAACGGCCATCCAGCAATTTCCGCTATGACAAGTTTCGATACAGGCCGAAATCTTTTTGTGAAAGACAATGTTTGGCAATCTTCATTTCAGCCTTCCTTAATGCAAACATATCCATTTTATTTAATGAAGCCCGATGATGGCAGTGATAAACCTATCATTGGTCTAGACGCTTCTGATCCGGTTTTTGGGAAAGCTGGTGACCCTGTTTTTGATAGCTCCGGAAAGCAGTCACTGTGGGTAACACAGGTGATGTCGCGCCTTATGGAAGATGTACGGAATATGGTACATAGCGCTAAGTTTCTCGAACGTATTTTCGCGTTAAAGCTGAACCGGCAAATTGACATATCTGTTCACTATGCGGACGAAGCGGTTAACAGGATCACGAATTTAATTACGATCGACGAAGACAGGCTGCACGAGCTGCAGGCTGAGCCATTATCAGCCCTAAGAAATGATGGATATCTTGCGCCTATTTACGCGATCCTGCTGTCCATATATCAACTCAACGCGTTGATTAGGCGCCATAACATAAGCAGCGACCGGAAGATTTTGCGGATCAATCTTGAAGTCGCCAAAGATCGTCATGCTTAAAGACTGCCTGTGATTACTGTTACCAAAGATAAGATTTTTTCACTGACCAACCGGTTTTTCTCTTATGTCTTTCGGGTATCGCCCGAAGGCATCTTGGAGCATTTACATTATGGCGGGCCGCTTAAAACGCCGCATAATGTTGCCGTTCATCATATGCGCACGCAACGTGAGACAGCCTCAAATTTTCAGGGCAGTCAATATTTTAATTTGTCGGATACCCCACAAGAGTTTCCCTGTTTCGGCACTTCGGATTATCGGTTTCCCGCTTTGCACGGGCGCAACTCCGATGGAAACACGGTCTTTTCTCTGCACTATAAGTCCCACAAGATTGTCAAAGATAAACCGCGATTGAAAAAATTACCGACCGCACGCGGCGGTGACAGCGAGACTTTGGTTATCACGCTCGAAGACCCGCGCCACAAACTCACCGTGATGCTTTCCTATACCGTCTACCGTGACTATGGCGTTCTTGTGCGTTCGGCAAAGTTCAAAAATAAAGGTGATCAGGAAATACAGCTACAACATGCTTTTAGCAGCGCGTTGGATCTGCCGGCGAATGAGTATGATGTCTTGCATTTGCACGGCACCTGGGCACGGGAGTTCAACGAAGAACGTATCAGCCTGCCAAAAGGGCGTTTTGTCATAGATTCTTCCCGTGGAACCTCCAGCGCCGCACATAACCCGTTTATCGCCTTGTTGCAGAAAGGTACGACCGAAGAATTTGGCCGTGTTTATGCCACAAGCCTGATTTACAGCGGTAATTTTGCTCTGTCGGTCGAAAAAGGGGAATTCGAGGATGTTCGCATTCTGGCGGGCATTAATCCGTTTAATTTCCATTGGCGGCTGAAGCCCGGCAAGACTTTCTGCACGCCTGAGGCTCTGCATGTCTATGCGGATAACGGTCTGCGCAGTATGAGCCATATTTGGCATGATTTTGTGCGCGATAAAATCTCACCCACACGGTTCCGCCACGTCCCCCGATCAACCTATTTAAATACCTGGGAGGCAGCCTATTTCGACATTGATGAGGATAAGGTTCTGGACTTGGCCGGTAAAGCCAAAGAAATTGGTGTGGAAATGCTTGTGCTGGATGACGGGTGGTTTGAAGGGCGGCAAGACGACACGTCATCGCTCGGAGATTGGACCGCTGATAAAGCGCGCTTCCCATCGGGCATTCCCGCTTTGGCCAGCAAGGTCAAAGCCAAAGGCTTGAAATTTGGCATCTGGTTTGAGCCGGAAATGGTCAATCCGCGCAGTGCCTTGTTTGAAAAACATCCCGATTGGGTTTTACATGTACCGGGGCGGAAATCGTCACTCGGGCGCAACCAACTGACACTAGATTTGTCGAGACCGGAAGTCACGGATTATCTCTATGAACAAATTGATGCGATTTTATGTTGCGGCAATATTGACTATGTCAAATGGGATATGAACCGTCATATGACCGAGGTCGGCTCTGCCGGCCTGCCGAAAAACAGGCAGCGGGAAGTTTCTCATAGATATATTCTGGGGCTTTACGGGTTGCTGAAAAAGTTGACGGAAAAATATCCTGACATAGTTTTTGAAAATTGCGCCAGCGGCGGCAACAGATTTGATCTGGGCATGCTCAGCTATATGCCGCAAGGCTGGATAAGTGATATGTGCGACCCTGTCGGACGCATGGATATTATTAATGGCGCCTCATATCTCTATCCCCTGGACACTATGGCGGCCTATATTGGCCCGTCGCCCAATCACCAAAACGGCCGTATCAGTTCCATTCAAACGCGCTTTTTGGCTGGTATGTTTTGTGCCGCGAGGGGGGTCTCACTTAGCGAAGCGGAAATAGATGCCCATAGAGATGAGATCATGGAGCGTATGGCGCTCGCCAAATCCACCAACGTAGACATGGTAGGCGGGCGCTTTGACAGGTTGGTGAAAAATAATAATGAAGTGTGTTGGCAATATACCAGCCGGGACGGAGGCCGGGTCTATCTGGTTTATTTCCATATTTTGGCCGCCCCGAACCTGCCATTTCGCCGGGCGCATCTGACAGGTCTTGATCCGGATGCAGTCTATGTTCTGCAAGAGGATAATACGCGCTATCAGGGCGATGCTTTGATGCATAACGGTATGCCTATGCCCTATGTGGCGACAGGACAGGTCAAGGACGATATGCGGTATATGAGCAAGGGCGATTTTTCCTCATATCTATTCATATTTAACAAAGAAAAATAAGAACTGAAAACTCCCAAATGACTATGCGTTACGGGCGAATTAATTTATGAGGAAAACAAGATCGGCAAGCGAGAGCCTAAAGGCACATAAAGGGGAAACAGAATGAACTTAGAACTGTCTCAAATTTTGGTATTTATCGGTCTGACCGTTTTAATTGCCGCCGCTACCGTCTGGGCCTGTGTGCGGGCAGGGCGTGATCGTGACGACGAAAAAGAGTATTTCCTCGCTGGCGGAGGGCTAAAATGGTATTTCGTGGCCGGGTCTATCACGTTGACGAACCTTTCTACCGATCAGCTTGTCGGCATGAATGGGAACCAAATGGCTTTGCTCGCATGGTGGGAACTGGCTGCCGTCGTCGGCCTAATGATGCTGTGTTTCCTGTTCATTCCGGTATACTACAAATATAATTGCACGACGACGACAGAGCTTCTGGAGAAGCGCTATAATAATAAACATATCCGGGCCTTGATTTCGGTTCTGTTTCTGGCCGGTAACGTCTTTATCTTCCTGCCTGCGATCCTATATGGCGGCTCTCTTTTCATGCAGCAAATGTTTGGTCTGGAGCATATTAATATCTGGTATTTCGCCATAGGCTTTGCTGTGATTGGTTCGGCCTATGCGATTTTTGGCGGTCTGCGCGCTGTGGCGGTTTCCGATACGTTTTCCGGAGTGCTGCTTTTGTCACTGGCGCTGTTTGTGCTCTGGGTTGGGCTAAAAGCGATTAATTTTGATTTTTCCGGAATTCCGGTAGAGCGCCTCTCTTTAATAGGTGATTATGACTCGCCCATTCCCTTTGCGACGTTGTTCACGGGCATGTTGTTTATCCAAATGTTTTACTGGTCAACCAACCAAACAATCACGCAGCGCGCCATGGCATCACCCACCGTCAAAGAGGCGCAAAAAGGTATCCTAACGGCGGCGGCTATCCGCCTGCTGATTATTCCGCCTATCATTGTTATTCCCGGCATTATCGCCTTCAAACTTTACGGAGATATTGGCGACCGTGCTTATGGCGAAATTACCAGTAACCTTCTGCCGCCTTATCTTACGGGGGCGTTTGCAGCTGCCATCGCTGCGGCAGTGCTCACGACTTTTAACTCTATTCTAAACGCCTCGGCGGCGCTCTGGGTCTGCGATATTCATGAGAGCTACATTAAGAAAAATCCGAATGTGAAACGGCTTTCATTCTGGGTATCAATCGTGATGGTTTTACTGGCCTTCATCATGTTCCCGGTTTTTCAGAACTCGGAGAGTTTGATCAATAAAGTGCAGGAATATTACGGCTATCTGTCCATGCCTATCCTGTCAGCTTTTATTGTCGGTTTGCTGTTTAAAAACGTGAATGCCAATGCCGTGATTGCCGGTGTCATATTTGGCGTGGCGCTTTATGCATTTTTCCTAAATGTCTGGCCGACCCTTCCGGGCGGAAATTATATTCATATGATGGCCGTGACGTTGTTAGCTAGCGTGTCAGTGTCGCTGTTACTTAATCGCCTGGCTTTTGGACAAAAGGCTCAATGGGATGCAGGCACGGTCTTTGGCAAAGCCGATATCGCAGAACCCAGCCATTAATGACCATAGTCCGGCTGGCGAATGAGCACTGGTCACTGGTCATATTGCCTGAGAAGGGTGGATGCATCGTATCGGCGGAATGTAATGGTTTCCCGGTCCTAAGAACAGCAGAGCCTCAGCAAATTGACGCTGGAAACATTTTTGTTTCCAGTTGTTTTCCGCTCGTACCCTTTTCTAACCGCATAGCTGGCGGCATGTTTTCGTTTAACAGCCAGACTTATCGACTAAGTCGAAACCATCCGGATAATAAATTCCCCATTCACGGATATGGCTGGCAGGCCGTTTGGCGCGTCAGTGACTTAACTGAAACTCATTGCGAAATGTCTATGATACATAAAGCGAAGGCGGGGAACTGGCCATGGAGTTTTGAAGCGCGCCAAAAAATTTCTATCAAAGGGCGGTCTGTACAGCTGGAAATCTCCATTACCAATATCGATAAAACTCCATTTCCTGCGGGTCTTGGCATGCACCCAAGTTTCTCTGGGTCTGATAGGGCCCGGGTCAAATTCAAAACTGGAAATATGTGGGCCTGTGATGAATCTCTGATCCCAACAAAACTTGTGCCATTGACTACCAGCCGTGATTTCTCCGAATTTACTGCAATCAAAGATACGGCCTTGGATAATTGTTTTGAGGGCTGGAGTGGCCACGCCGAAATAATATGGCCTGAATTTGACGGGGTAATTCATATGAAGGGCGGAACGAACTTTTCGCACCTCGTTGTATATTGTGACCCCCAAAATGATTACTTTTGCCTGGAACCAACCACTCATGCCAATAATGCGATCAATATGACGGACGCAGGCGGGATGACTAACCTGTCTCCAAACATGTCATTACAGGAGTCGGTGCAAATTATACATAATCCAAAGACTTTTGAGCATATTTCATAAAGCTCGCTTCAAGGACGGTCGGATAACAAGAGTGATGTGACGTCAATGGTCAGTCTGGGTCGCTTCATGATTTGTAGCGTGAGACGGTAAAATTCGTATCAAAAATGCAACACTGCTACGCAAAATGCGAAATATGGCCGTAAAACTAGGTGTAATGCGTAATATTTGGGCCCATAATTACGCTTAGCGGATTGCGCGACTTCTTAGAATGGGGTAACTGGAGAGTAATATCGGTCTAAACCGAGCTCAAATAGGGGAGACATTGCGTCATGACATCATCCAAAATTAAAGGCCTAGCAGCCCTCACTATCACGACTTCTTTAATGGCCATGACTGCGCCCGCCTATGCGCAGCT
>JAHDEZ010000095.1 GCA_020628425.1 Hellea sp.
CAACCGTCACAACAGGACCGTCATCAACAGCCGTCGGAACATCGTCTAGAACTTCTAGATTTAGTTGTTCCGTCGCACTGGACCCATCTTCATCTGTAACGGTGACGTCCAAAACCTCAAAAACGCTGTCGGCGCCGTCCTGGTCATGGTCTGACGTCGGCCCAGTTATCGTGTAGCTGTAATCAAAGGAGCCACCGATGACTGTTCCTTCCGGTGTAGTCGTTGGCGTGAAGGCGGTGACTGTCACTGTGCCATATTCGGTTTCAATCGTGACCGGGCCGTCAAATTGACCTCCCGTAACAATAGGTTCACCGCTAATTGAAACATTGGCTAACCCGTCGAGTGTCTCAACGCTGAAGGTTCCTGTGCCCGAGATGCCATCCTGCGAGTCCACCAATTCGCTTTCGTCGAGAACAACCTCGGACCCTGCGCCTCCCAGGCCGTTAATTTCAACTGGGTCGTTAATACCAGCAATAGAAATTGTTAGCGTGGCATTCGCCTCATCACCATCCCCATCCGTGCGGGTATAATCAAGCTCCACTGAAACAGTCTCGTCATTAGAGAGAGCGATGAGTTCGGGATTTTGTTCGTCGATATCGAAGGTGTAGCTTCCATCAGGCGAAATTGTCAGTGTGCCGAATTCCGTTTCGATGGTCACACTCTCGCCATTCAAGGGCTGGCCATTGACGCTCGTCACGATAGAGCCGTCTGCGCCGTCTTGATCATTTGGAGATACCGATCCGGTAAGAAGGTCGGGGGTCAGAACTGTTTCCAGAAAATCATCAACAGCAGTCGGTCCATCGTCAGCTATTTCGATACGAATTTGACCCTCAGAAGAGTCTCCGTCTGTATCTGTCACGACAACTTCAAATTCATCGCTTATAACGTCATCTTCACCCGTTAGTCCGACACCATCATGATCGACGGGGCCATTGGGTATATAGACATAATCAAAAGTACCGTCAGGATTTGGCGTTATTGTGAGAGTTCCAAACTCGCCAGTGACTGAGCCGCCGTTTGTTACATCTTCTCCATTGATCAAAAGTGAACCAAGCCCGTCGTCTCCAGGATCAATTTCAACTGTGCCGTCAACATGATCAACGCCATCGCCGTCGCGGCTGCCGCCGTCGAAAAATTGTTCATCTAATCCGACTTGGACCGCTGTCGGCGAGGGATCTATGTCAACCAGAGGAAAATCGACTGGAGGAACTTCAGGTACGATCTCGATAATAAGGGTCGGCGAATCATTCTGATCATCAACGAATGTTCTTAGTTCTTCCTGCTCCGGCACCGGAAAAAGAAGGGCTGTTGGAGGGAGGAGACTTGTAATGTCGATACCTTCACCGATTTCGCCCAAAACGAAAGTGTCATCACTTGCGCCTCCCGAAAGCGTAATCGTACCCGTTTCAAGTTCTCCCCCAGCTTCAGGGTCAATATCTTCAACTTCCCCAAGCGCATCATCGAATGGCACGAGGATGCCATCCACGAGTACAAAACCACCGTCTTCCGTTTCGATAATGGTTGCGTCCTGAATATCAGCGGCTTGTGCTATCTGAAATTCACTGGCGCTGACTTCTCCTTCAGCCAAAATTTCATCTGTTTCGGGTATACCGAAATGTACTTCAATTTCGCGATCCATTTTGCTGCGCGCCCTAAATCAACCAAGTTTTTACGTTAACTGAATGTTAACCTGAAGTTTGGTCGAGAAGAAACGGGCGTCATGTCAAAAGGCGCATACAGATATATGTAAGTCTGCCCTATTTCTGTAATTATTCGTGAAATTTAGGGGTTCCGACTTCATTGGCGTCGAAGAATTTTAACCGGATTTTGACCACGTCCAACAATTAGAATTCAATCAACCGCTGTTATTTCTCGCACCAATATGATGCGCGGAACACTACATAAAATAAGCTGCATATTGCTTGTTGCCGTCTGCTGGGCGGCACCATTTTCATGGCAGCAACCAGTCGAGTTTAATTTCGAAAAAACAGCGGCTGAAAGCTTAAAAAACCTTGCCCAAGAAGACACCGCTCTTCGCAAAAAAGTAGAAGCCAACCGGTCAAAAAGTGTTGAAGATTTCAGAGGCAAGTTAGGCAAAAAACATCTTGAACAGCCAGCGGTTATCGAGGTGCCGAAAACTCAGAAAGTTGTCCCAAAGCCAAGTTTGGCGCCTGAATTCAAAGATGTTAAACTCCGCTCGAAAGCCAATAGTCGCGCACTGGATCAGGGTCGTCAACGTCCTCAAATTGCAAGATCTATCCCTGAAACTAGAGTTGAAAGACGAGCCGAAACCCGTGGTGGCGAGACACTCAAAATTCGTAAAAACGGCATTATGGGTCTGGCCGAACTTCAGTTTCAAGACATTGACAAGATCCAAGACTTCGCACTCGTACGTCATGGTCTTGTCGCAGACATGGCAACCCTGAAACAGTGTCTCACTCGTTTATGTGAAGCGGGGATAGAACCGTTTGTCTCACGCTTGCGCGCCGTTTCCAACCTATCTGAATTCGAATTATTAGGGTTCGTGAATGCATTGGTAAATGAGATGCCGTATCGTTCAGATCGTTCGCAGTGGGGCAAAAGTGACCATTGGGCGCGACCCTTTGATTCGTTAGCAAAAGGGGGGGACTGCGAGGATTATGCTCTTTTGAAATTTGCTGCTTTAACCGCATTAGGCTTTGAAGAGAAAGATATGCGTTTCGTCATTGGGTATACTCATGAGGGTGTGGCGCACGTGAACTTACATGTAAAAACAGGGCAGGGTGACATTTTTCTAGACAACAGATTCAACGATGTTCGTCCCGAAAATAGAACAGACATTATTCCCAGATATTCAGTGAACCTCTCAGCAAGGTGGACGCATCTGAAGACGGACGAAAAGATGCTAAAATATGCCAGTGCTGCTCAGTAAGGGAAACGTATAAAGCGTAAATCCAGCCGCAATGGCAGGGCCATATGGAAGTTTGGTTTTCAGAGCTTTTCTCAAGGAAAGTTTTTCGTCGCCGAATTTGTAGAAAAAATATTTTCCAATCACAAAAAGTACTCCCCAAAACATGCCAATTATTGCGATTGATGCGAATAGCCAAGGCAGGGTTTCGATAGGTAGAAGAGGAGCGAGAGCTCCCACAAGCTTTACATCCCCACCACCCATTACTCTCATCGCAAATAAAACAACGCCAACTAGAAACGCGGCCAAACCTCCGAGAACCTGAAATACCAAATCTATCGCCGTGTACCCCGATCGAATTGCAAAAATTGCGAAAGGCACCCATAGTGCAATGAGAATAAAGGATAGCTCATTTGGTATCGTGAGTGTTTTGAGGTCGATGAGGGCGGCAATCCACAAAATCAAAAGCAGAAGCCCAAAACCGAGGTGGATCAAACTAAGCTGAGCAAAATCCATGAAGAAATTAGCTAGCAATTTCTAGGGCTTGTTGCATAAGCGCCTCGGTCTCAGTGTCATGCTTTGGAGAAGATGCTATGGACCGCTTTAAGTGTTTTATTGCGGTTGTCTTGTCGGCTCGTTTTATAGCCGAGCGTGCCAACTCTTTGTGAATCACTGATTTTGCTGCATTATCTGCTCCATCCAAGGCGGCATTCAGACGCCCGGTATGTGCTTGTGCTATACGGTAATAGAGACCCTTACCAATTCGTCCTTCGGATGCATTTTGCGCGTCTGAGAAGGCTTTATAAGCATTCTCAAATTCGAACCTGGACGTGTAGATTTCGCCCAACTGATTCAAAACAATAGCCGGTTTTTCGGAATAAATTTTTGCAAAATTTGTCAACTGCAAAGCTCTGTCCAAATCATTTTCTGACCTGGCGATCTGGGCCAATGCCAATGACTCTCTCCAGCGTTTTGGATCCATTGCCAAAGATGACATTAAAAAAGGTTTTGCTTGATCAATCTGTCCGGCTCGAAAATAGGAAAGTCCGAGGAGTCCCTCGCTTTCAGCGTCCGTCTGATGTTGTCTCAAATAGGCATAATGCCTTATCGCCGCATCGTAGTCCTTATTCGCCAAAGCAATTTTGGCCAGCATTTTCCGCGCTTCCAAATTCTCAACATGTAAACTTAGCGCCACATTAGCGTATTGGGCTGCTTCCGCATAATTACCAGCTTGATACCGAGTTTCCGCATGACCCATAATTTGAGATGATTTTACAGGGTCCTCAACGATTTCCGAAAGACCTAAAAGGGCTGAATTAGCTGGAGTTGTCCCGCAGGCGGATAAAAAAGCGACTACGAGTGGAAGAAAAAAGGTTTTGTACATCTCCATCAGATTTAGCCGGGAATGTTTTCTACTATATTAATCATCACTGGGACCAGGATCACCATAAAGAGGGTAGGGAAGATGCATGTCGTTAAAGGGACGCTCATTAAGACGGGAAGCTTGTTCGCTTTTTCCTCGGCTCTAAGCATTCGGTCTCTTCGCATATCGAATGCGGCGGCGCGGATCGCACCTGTCAAGCTTGTACCCAAACTCTCGGATTGGTTCACCATATTTACGATCGATGTAAGTTCTTGAAGGTCGACCCGACGAGCCATGTTTTTCAGTGCATCGGAGCGTTTTCGACCCGCTCTAAATTCAAGTGTCACGATTTCAAATTGTTTTGCGACTTCCGGATGGGCGTTTCTGAATTCTTTGGCAACGAATTGTAACGCGACCGGAAAAGACTGGCCAGCCTCCAAACAGATCAAAGTCATATCGAGAGCGTCGGGCAAGCCATTTGAAAACTTTTTTCGATTATCCTTGGCTTTGCTACTAATCACCAAGACAGGGCCATAATATCCGATGGCTCCCAGCAAGACGACGCCGAAAGTTGTGACAAGTGGCGAGGTGGTGATCCCACCCAGGAAAACGAATGTTGCGGCGGAAACTGCTAGCACCACACTTAGTGTCAGTCTTATGGCCAGAAAAACAGCGCCCGCCCGAGGACTGTAATAACCCGCGGCACTTAACAGATCGACTTTTTCAATACTTTCTTCGCCATTGGACTCATCTTTGCGGATGCGATCTTTAAATGGAGATAGAAATCGATCAAGTTTTGCGTTTTCTCGGGCTAATCGAATGCTTTCGACCTCTTTTTCCTGTTCAATACTCATACCGATTTTGGCGGCTACAGGGTCGCGATTGGACATGGCAAACGCAATCCCACCTACCAGGAGGGCTATTGTAAGGAAGATCATTACAATGATGATGATTGGCATTATTCAATTCCTCCCTACAACTTAATAGAAACGAGTTTTTTCATCCAAATGACGCCTATGATGTAGGTCGTTAATGGAAATGCCATGATGCGCCAAAATGTAGGGTTGTCAGCGTGATCGGCATAGTAAGAGGGCATCATAAGATTGATAACTAGGACGATAATAAGCGGGAGCAGCCCGACAATCCAACCCGTGACGCGACCTTCAGCCGACATCGACTTGACTTTCAATCCAAGGGCTCGTCGGTCTCTCATCATTTTTGTCAGATTGTTGAGAACCTCAACTAAATTACCACCGGTCTCTCTCTGCACTTCCAAGGCAGCGTTGAAAAATTGCATATCTGGACTGGGAAAGCGTTCGCCTAAATTTCTCAGTGCGACTGTCCTGTCTAAGCCGTAGTTAATCTCATCAATCGCAAGACCAAATTCAGTTCCAATCGGATCAGGCATTTCAGTACTAACAATTTCTAATGCAACGGCCGCAGGGTGTCCCGCTTGCAATCCACGGCTTACCAAATCAACAGCGGGAATAAGCTGGCTGGTGAATAATTTACGCCGCTTTCTTGCTCTCATGGCTACGAATCCAAATGGTAGAGTTCCAAAAAACATTGAAATGATCGTTCTTTGTCTTCCCTCAACGCCCAATACCGTAAGTACGAGAAAGAAGCAGACGACCAAAGTGACGGTCAAAATAATCAGTCCATAAGGATTGATTTTCAGATTAGAAGCCCAAATGAGGCTGTCCAATTTGGCAATGGCCCTATTGCCTAATCGTCGTTCCCTTTGATCTCTTAAGAGAGTTAAACCAATGTCGGCTTGGCCTGTTTTGTTTATGAGTTTCAGCCTTTTGTTGACGAGACGATCACCTGAAAGGCGACTTCTGAATAAAAACCAAATGCCTTCGATTATTAGAATGACGGTAATGAAAACCGCTGCGTATAGGATGTAAATCTGCATGATGTAAAAGCCTCTTAGATTTGAAAGCTTTTTGGGATTGGAATGCCATTTGCCTCAAAGACGGTCAAAAATTCTGGCCTAACACCTGTATTTTTAAATTGTCCATGAACCCTGCCTTCGGCGTCAATATGACTTTGGTCGAACCGGAAGAGTTCTTGGAGAGTTATGACATCACCTTCCATTCCGGTTAATTCAACGACTGAAACAATACGTCTGGATCCATCTGCGAAACGCCTAATCTGAATGATCACATCCAGCGCAGATGCGATTTGGCCGCGAATAGATTTAGTGGGAAGCTCCATCCCGGCCATTCCAATCATCTGCTCGATCCTGGAAATGGCGTCGCGAGGCGTGTTCGCATGGACGGTGGTGATCGAGCCGTCGTGACCCGTATTCATGGCTTGAAGCATGTCAAAAGCTTCGCCACCACGAACCTCGCCCAGAACAATTCGATCGGGTCGCATACGGAGAGCGTTTTTGACCAACATACGCTGATTGACCTCGCCCTTACCCTCGATATTCACTGGGCGCGTTTCCATTCGAACAACATGCCGTTGTTGTAATTGCAGTTCAGCCGCATCTTCAATTGTCACAATACGCTCTGTTGCCCCAATAAACCGGCTCATTGCATTAAGCATCGTCGTTTTACCTGTACCGGTACCGCCGGAAACGATGATGTTGAGACGACAGGCGACAACCCCTTTTATCATATCTGCCAGATCTTCAGTGAGGGAACCGATTGCGACAAGTCTATCTAAATCAAAAGGAATTTTGGCAAATTTCCGGATAGAGACTGAAGCGCCGTCGAGGGTAATTGGGGGGATGACCGCGTTTACACGCGAACCATCCGGAAGGCGGGCATCGACCAAAGGGGTGCTTTCATCAATGCGTCTGCCAACACCTGTAACAATTCTGTCGATAATTCTTAGAAGATGCTCTTCACTACTGAAGTGAATATCTGTTTCTTCTAGCCGACCCGCCCGTTCCACAAATACTTCGTCAGCATTGTTGACAAGAATATCCGAAACGGACGGGTCTGCTAGCAAGGGCTCCAGCGGACCAAAGCCCTTTAGCTCGTCGAGGATTTCATCTGCAAGACGAAGTCGTTCTGCAGATGAAATGGGGCGCTCTTCCTCTGCGAGCAATTCATCAAGAAGGACTGTAACGTCCTTGCGCGCCTCTTCACGATCAACCTTGTCCAAAGCGGACAAATTTAATCGAGAAATCATTTTTTGGTGTAACCGGACTTTCATTCCGAGATATTCACGCGAGACATTTGCCTCTTTTTTCGTGCCGAAGAATAGAAGGTCTGGATCAGCCAAACCGTCGGCTTTTACATCGGGCGATAGCGCGGATGTACGCGTAATTGTATCAGATGCTGTGTTGTCCGTATCTTTCTCAAAGAAAGTAAATTTCATGTCTTCGCCCCTGATTTATTCACGATGTTTGCCCTTAAATTCCCACTTGATTGTCTTCGACACTGGCAGACGACGTGCCTTCATTATTTTTATCAAAGACTGCTGTATTGATAATTTCCAATGTCTTGTCAGATAGTTTCGTGATGGCTTTCACTTGGCTTTTTGATCTGGAAACATCTGCCAGAAAGCGCCCCTGTTCACGGGCCAATTTATGGACCTTTTCGTCATAAGGAATGTTGCAATGTGGGCGTTTCAAAACTTCCGTTATTCTTTTAATGCGATCAGAATGCGCCAAGCCTTGTGTTTGATTGATAACGGTTAAAACTCGGTCTCGTTCAACACTTATATCGTCCAAACCCTGCAGAACGGCTTGAGCTCTTTCTGTATGTTCCAAGCATGGGCGCATAACGCTCAATATTGCATCGGACCTAGACAAGAGTGGTTGTGTTTGCGCACCCCAATTTTGAGGTAAATCCAAAATAATATAATCATAGGTTTGACAAGCCGCATCGAGGAACCTGTCGCAAAATGCTTTGTTGAGTGCCGAAAGCGGTAAAATTTCCTTCGGTGCGGCAACGAGCTCTAAGTTGGGTTCAATCGATTGGGTAACTGAATTTAAGAATGACGCGTCAAACCGTTCTCCGCCTTGTATCAAATCCAAAAGCGAAGTTTTCCCAGATTGATTTAAAACCGTCGCAATGTTTCCAAATTGAGGGTCCATGTCCACCAGTAGAATTTGAGGCGCCGCATCAGTAATCGTCTTTTTTCTATGGGCAAAATTATGTGCTAAATTCGCAGCGATTGTGGTTGCGCCTGCACCGCCTCCACAATTTTGAACTGAAATCACCCGCCCGGATTTTGTTGGCCGTATTGACCGCCGGGGGGCGCTTAGCAAACTGTTCACGGAAGAGAGTAATTCGTCTGCTGACACGACCATTTCCAAAACATCAGCCGCGCCCGCTCTGAATAATTGCCGGGTACTAGTTGAAGAGCCGTTTCGTGTGATCACAATGAGTGAACCGTATGCACTTACATATGTAGCCAACCGACGAAGCGCTTCCAGTGAGTTTGGATCAGCCATATCGGCCTCAACAATCACAACGTCAGCACTCCCGTTTACCAAGCGTCCGATTTCTACAATTGTATTTTCTGTCTGCTTTACAGTTGTTGAAACATTTGGAAGTTTTTTACTGACTTCGTCAACCGTTTCAGAAAGCATCGGATTAGAGGTTATAGCCAGTAAGGTTCGGGACTTTGGTTGGTCCTTGGAAAATAGCTTCATGATACGCCCTCGCCGGTATCTTCCCCTATAATTGTGGTTTGAGCGACATCTATATTTAAAGTCTGGGAAAAACTGGATTGACTATCTAAAGCGCTAAGTAGTTTTCCTATCGTAACGAAATTATAGTCGATATTTTGGATCGAAACCGTAATGGCTGGAATCGGCCGTCCGCGTCCGACGAAGCCGTAACCTGTACCGGAAAATACGATTTGTATGTCGGCAGGCTCCGCATCCGGGTAAATGGATTGGACAGTGGAAACGACCGCAGTGATGCCGGTCATATTGCAGCCATTGCCGCCTGCGCCAGTGCATGTCACCGACCAAGTGGAGCTGCCTGGCACATTGCTGCAATCCGTTCCCGCAGGTAAAGTGGTGGACGGTCCGCAGTCATCTTGCCCCTCGAGTATAAGCCGCGTTGAAGCTATTCTCGCGGCAGCTTGAGTGGCTTTTTGTGCACTGTTGAATTTATTATAAACGAGGCCGAATTCGACCAATGAGAATGTGATAATCAACATAAGAACTGCCACCACGCTGAATTCAACCAGCACTGCGCCATCTTCGTTTTGTTTTAATCGGTTTATATGATTTGGGATCGTAATTTTCATCAGCTCAATCTCCGATAAAAATTTCTTCGTGACTGGCCCGAATGGTCAGTCCATTTTGCAAGCTTGTATTATTTATTAGCCCGCCCAAGGCCGATAATAGGCCCAAGTCATCATATGCAAAACTTGTGCTAACCGAAACGATGTAAAGGTTTTCACATTCACCTCGCCAGGGACGAACGCCATTGCTTGCCGCATTTGGAATGGACGAAACGGAAATCATAACATCGCTGGCATCCGTCCAATTGCTGAGTGTATAGGATCCGCTGCCGTTGACAGAACCTTTCTGAGCAAGATTGACCGCGTTTGTTGCTGCTGAGGTGTAACCTGATCCACTTGCTGTCGGGTCGCAGGGATCAGGCGCTGGCGCTCTTGCGATATATCTTGCCGCTGCCTTCACGCCTTTTTCAGCTGCCATCTGCTGATAGGTGGCACGGCTGAATTCGATCAGCCCAAAGCACAAGCCAAACAATATTGGCAGAAGAATTGAAAATTCTACGAGAGCCGCTCCGGAAGGGTCTGAGGTGATATCCTTAACCATCTTCATCGGAAAATTTCAACATATTCGCGGAGAGGGCCATTATTTGCACCCGGTTGAAGGACGTCAACCACCTCCAAATAGACCGCAAAATCATTATTGCCGGGCACTGTTGGATCGCCCGCGGGTTCCGTCATAAAGGCGCGGACAAACGCTTCGGCTGGTACATTTGTTTCATTGCCGGAGACATTGTGTTCAACACAATTCATAACGGCGAAGTTAATTAAACGTCTTTCAGCCGTTGGCGTGCCTGATCCTGTGTAACAGACAGGACTTCCTTCTTCAGTACTGCCTGTTGCAGTTCCAGGAATGCTTCCGGAATTTTCGATCTGATAGATGTCATATCGTGAAATTGACGATGAAGACGTGCAGCCTGACGGATAGGATTCTGCCGGGTGATTTACATCCCAATAGGTCTGACAGTCCCAGCTGCCATTTCCAAAGCGGTTGCCATTGGAAGGATCGAGAAGGTCAGCGTCCCGAGGAAGACCCATTGCGGTCGGAGCGCCCGGAATTTCAATATTGCCGTTGCACAATTGTTGTGTACCGCCATTGCCGCCGCCACCTCCCGGTGAACCTGGAAGATACCCTTTGGTGACATTCAACGCGGGCGGATAACTCGCATCATTTTGCGCATTCTGAAAAAATGGACCGTCGTAGATATCGAATCTTGTGTTCAGAGCATTTCGAATGGAGGAAACTTGACCCGGACGAGTGTTCAATCGCGTTGAAAAACACTGATTGGCGCCATCCACTGCAGCCAACATGTTTGCCAGGGCAGGGGCGCTCTGTCCGTCATCAGGCGTGTCCAACAGACCGAAATTCCCCGGGGCCCATTGCGCGCCGGCTCCCGGCATCCGAACCAAGATTTGCCGACCCGTCCAATCCGTTACATTAAATGCCGCGCCGGTGGCAGTCTCTTCTGCCGGATTACAAATGGCGAGCGGGGTAACCCTACAGATAACTGACTCCTGTCCGGCGACGGCAGAGGCGGACAGATTTCTGTTCTTGGCGATGCCAATAACAGGCAGGAAGAGATTTTGATGCTGAACCGTTTCTGTTGTGACTTCCACAAATTCAGCCTCCCGATCGCTGGACGCTTCCGCCCCTAAGGGACTATCATCGGATGCCGGTAAGGTCGGAAAGAAACGAACGGATGAGATTGCGACGCCCGGATCATTGCTCCCTGATCCGCGTGAATTGCTGACGAAGGCGGCATTTTGCGCGGCTGCTGTCGCTCGGGCTCTGGAGCCGGGCGTACCGTCCAATTGGGAGGCCGCGGCCAAAGCTGCGGCATCTGCGCCGTCTTGCATGTCCGAATGCAGGCTTTGAATTCTCGCCACATCAATCGCGAAGCCGACCATCGCGATGAATACTGCCATCCCAAGAGTCACATATACAAGGACCGCGCCTTCAGTATCACGCCGGAGACGTTTTGCGATTTGAATAAATGTGCGCGCCCAACCCATTTCTTACTCTCCCGATCGAATACTATCAGCGTCTTCGGAAATTTCTTTGACCTCTCCGTCGAGATATCGCTGAATTGCTGCGTCAGCCACCTCCGGCGTAACGCTCGGAGCACCTTGTGCGGGCGTAGGATCAACGATCTGCTTGGCAAGTCCTTCTTCAAGGGCTCTGCCTGTATCCTTAGAGATATAACCCTGATTGCTTGCGCAGGCGGATAATGTGAGACAGATGCAGCTGGCCAATAAGGTTTTTAATTTCGGTTCAAATAAGGTTCTCATGACTAGCGTCCTTTCTCAACGATACCACCGAGAAACAGGTCTGTTTCAGACGGGTGCTTGGCAAAATCATTGGGGAGGGCATAATCTGAACCCTCATATGGTTCGACGAAATAGGGTGTGATGATGATCATCAGCTCTGTTTCGTTCCGTGCGTAAGACGGAGAGCGCGCCAGTGCGCCCAAAATTGGAATGCCCGCTAAGCCTGGAATTCCTTTAATTTCAGACTCAAAACGATCTTGAAGCAACCCGGCAATCACAAAACTTTGCCCGTTTTTGAGTTCAACAGTTGTAGATGCTCTTCGCGTGATAAGTGCTGGAATTGTGATGAAATCCAACACGATACCATTCGCCGGGTCGAGTGAGCTGACTTCCGGTTCCACAACCATATTGATTTTGTCGCCAATGACGGTCGGAGTATAGGCTAACTTCACACCAAATTCTTTGAACTCGATCTGAATTTGTGCGCCGCCCTCGACACTCTGGCTGCGGGTTGGAATTGGAAATTCACCGCCGGCCAGAAAATAGGCCGTCTCACCATTCATGGCAACGAGATTAGGTTCAGCCAATGTCGTAATCAGTCCTTTTTCTTCCAGAGCGTCATAGAATAGGCTGAAATCAAATTCCCCAATTCTCGCAGTGGCCATTCCAGTTGCAAATGACTCAATGTCGAGAATTCCGGAATTGAAAATCAAGCTTTGCCCCTCTCCCGGGTAGCTGGGTTGAAGACTGCTTCCCGAGGATAAATTCATGCGTTTCGAAACGCTGCGCTGAACCTCCGCGATTTTCACTTTCAGCATAACTTGCTTAGAAGCGCCCGTGTCGACTACATTCATAACAGAAGTAATGCCGTGTTGTTCGGCAAGTTGTCGCGCCATGGTAGCGACTGCTGGTGAACTCGCTTCACCTGATAAAACAACAGAGTGACCATTACTGCGAACTTGAATGTTCTCATTGGGTGCGAGCTCATAGAGGCTTCGCTTTAAGGCATCGAGATCATGGGTCACATTGACCTTGAATACGCCCCGTAACTTTCTAGCTGAATCAAAAAGTGTCAGCGTCGTTAGGCCTTTTTCTTTGCCGAGCAAATATAGGCTTTGATCGCTCATCGGAACAATATCTGCGACATTGGGATCTGCGACCAATGAGTGCCCAATTGGCGCGCTAAATTGCAAAACCTGGGATTGACCGGCCGCGACGAAGACCTCTCCTGAAACCGGTTGACCCGATGCAGGCAGCATGATGCGTTCGCTAAACGCTGGGTCATCAATTGTGGTAACCTGTGCGGTTGTCTTGCTAAAAGTCACCAAAGCTGTTGCGAATAGAGCGGCGAACATCATCGTTCGCAAGCTACTCATCTTATTTATATCACTCATAGTGCGCCCCTATCTTTGCACATATATTGAATCGTCAGTCTTTAAGGATTGGGTGGTGACCCTCCTGCGAGAGTTCCGACCATTTGTTGGCTCGCTATTCCCGGATAAGATCCGAGCGCGTTTATTGCATTCGGCGTTCCCCCTGCCAGCGCTGCTTCAGCGCCGCTGGTGGTCGCCACACTCTCTTTGACCACTGAGTCTTCGGATGTTGTGGTGCCGCGTGTGACGCGCATGGTTCCGAAGGGATCCGGCGCCGGTTTCGTTGCCACTGTCGACCTTTTTCTCGCGACAGGTCTATAGGCTCTCGGCTTAACCTGCGGAGTTTCTTCAGGCTCAATTCCAAGCTTATTGTCATTTTGCAGGTCCGACACCTCAATTGTTGCGCTGGTCATATCCAGAACGTCACCTCGTGCCACCATGGGGCGCAAAGCCAGATCCAGCTCGCCAATTCTTGCGGCTAAGGCAATTTTTTGAGCCTGTTCGCCTGACACTTCCAGCGTAGCGGCTTTTGCGATCACGGCGCCGTCCGTGCTTTCATCTGCGGTTTGGTCAACCGCCAACACTCTGACGTCGCGTATTAGCAATTTGGAATGCGCAATCCGCGCTTGACCTGCACCTCTTTGACGTTCGTCACGTGTGTAAATTACGTCGACTCGGTCACCGGGAAGGACGAAGCCGCCCACGCCGGTCACATCAGAAATTCTGATGGCCACGGCGCGCATATCAGGCGCAACGACCTGCGAGAGCGTTGCGCGGTAGCCAAAGCCGGAGATTTTTCCCTGAACAATAGGTTCATTTTTCGCCATGGACCGGATTGCCACGCGACGTGTACCGGAAGAGACTTCTGATATTTGAGAGAATGAATTGGGTGGGCGAACATCATCGCCAAGCGGCCAAGGCACTTCGCGCAGCATTTCGGGCGTAATTTCATCCCCGAAATTTAAGGGTCCGGCAGCAACGACCAGCGTACCCATTTCCTGATCAGGACCGTTCTCGGCATTCGTGGCTGCGGGTTTGGCGCGTTGCGAATTAATGTAAGAGCGCGTCATCATGACGGTAATTGAACCAATCACGAGAGCTGCAATGAAAATAAGTATTGAGATGTTACGCATTGGAACCGCCCCGTTCTTCCGTCGCCAAAATTTGAAAATGTTGTGGGGGCAGGCCGGAAAGCCTGCCCCAAAGTCAAACTGAGGGAATTATTGCCAGTTTGTGTTCAACGTGCCCCAGGCACCAGTGACTTTACCGCCAACCAGAACGATCGTTGCGATAACGGCAGCAGTAACAAGACCGATCAGGATCGAATACTCGATCAAAGACGCGCCTTCTTTGCTGTTGCGGATGTCGTTGGCCAGGATTTGACCTTTCGTGATAAGTTTCAGCATGATTTTCTCCTTACGCTGTTTAAAATGTGGAGATGCATGAAAGGTATCTAATCAGAATTCCCATCTGCGCCCACGAGCCCCGTGGCTCTGGAAATTAACTTGCTGTTAAGAAAAGGGTGTGCGCAATAGGGAATTTCAGAAAACATGCGAAACTGCATATTCTTGTATGTGGGACGCAGAGTTTTAGACGGTTTGTTAACTATAAAAGCTGGAAATTGTCACAATTCGGCGCAGAAAAGCGTTAGAAGTTAACTATAATTTCGATGGATTCTTAGGATTTTTAGACCGTAACATCTCGTACGCGAATAAAAATGACTCCGATAACAATCGCTAATGTCATTGGAGACGCGATCATAGTTGCCAGCGGTTCCATGCTCTCCGGCGTAATAACGCCTTTATTGACCATAATGCCCAAACAGACACCCATAATGACAGCCATTAAAAGAGAGAGGACCAGACTTCTCCAGGAAACACCCCAAAAGAATGCAATATAAGAGACTGCATATTTTGCGACTCGCGAGGCGTAAGCAAGAGCCGACGCAGGAGTGCGAATTTCTGATTTAGTGTTTCTGTTTTCCATGGGGCCTCTTACACCTGCATATATTGAAATCCGGTAAACTCCATTAAGTTGAATCGATAATACGCGGGGGTCTCTATTATTACGTTCTCTGAGAGCTTCCGGTTCCACATAATTTCACCACCCCGTCCGCGGATTTCATTATTTCAAATCCAGCGCAAACTTGAACCACATACAATTGTATGCAGTTTTGTTTATTTCGGCCCCGATTTGAAAAATGAAGCTTTTTAAGTATGGTATTAAGTTATTGATATATATGGTTATTTATATTTTCTATAGTTAACGTTTTATTTATCTATTGCGATATTTAGCGCTTTGCACTACGACAATAGAAAAGGTGGGGCGCAAAAAGTACCTTTTGGAAGTGATGGCGGTTTTCAAGCTGGGGACCGCCATCACTGCACAAATATTTAATAAAGCCTCGCCGTTTTGGGCAGGGGCTTGCAATGAAAACATCCAATCACATTTCCGATAATCCGGAGCTATGCGACAACACAGCTCGGTTTGGTAGGTCGCGTCTGCAAGTGTCAATGTTGGCACTTGGCGTATCTATATTGGCTTTCGGTCAAGCGCAGCCAATGAGTCTGCAAGATGCGCTCGAGATCGCGATGTCAACCAATCCTGAAATTGCCGAGGCGGCAGCTAACAGGCGGGCGATAGGGTTTGAATATGAGCAGGCCCGCTACCTCAACAGACCCAGTTTGATCTTGGAAGGCCGGTTTGGACCGGAACTTGTTGATAGCCGTACGACGCGGATTTTGGGCAATGATGACCAGGTGCTATTTGGGCGTCAGGCCTCCGCGACTTTGCAACAAAACCTTTTTTCGTTTGGTCGCAATGATGCAGAAAAGGATAGGCAGGCTTCCAGAATTGACGCGGCTGCAATACGTGTGGAGGAGAGATCTGAATTTGTCGCGCTTGACGTGATACAGGCCTATCTTGATGTTTCCAGAATTCGTGAAATTATTTCTTATTCCGACGAAAACGTCGTCTTTAACCAAAATAAAGTTGAACAATTAACTCGCGGGGCGCGTGCCGGCGTAACAAGTTCAGCCGATGCCCGCCAAGCCGAAGAACGTCTCAGCGCTGCACAAGTTGTGCGTTCCGAAACGGAAGAAACTCTCGACGTGGCTGAGGCCAGCTTCATCCGACTCGTCGGAATGCCTGTTGGTCAGACGACATTACCAGCGTCAATTTCTGCATCTGTTCCGCAATCACTAGCGGATGCACTAGCTGAAGCCCGCAGAAACAATCCGACCTTGAGAATTGCGCATGCGGATCTGGACACGTCTCGCGCGGAATATCGTAAGTCCAAATCTGATCTGAAACCTGAGGTGCTGTTTGAACTCGTGGGGCGTGCCGGTGAAGATATTGGCGGCTTTGAAGACACTAGTAATGATGTCCGTGCACAAATTCGGTTCCGTCATGAATTCCGCGGCGGCATAAAGTCGGCCGCTGTTCAGGAGCACTTAAATCGCATTGATGAATCACGTGCGAGAATTATGTCCTTGGAACGAAATGTAGAACAAATCGTGCGTGAGGCTTGGTCCACCCGCAACCGAACTCGCCTCCGTGTCAATGATTTGGAGCGACAAGTTGCGCAAGGTACGGATCTTCTCGACAGTTACCAGCGCGAGTTTGAAGTTAACCGGCGGACGCTTTTGGATATTCTGGATGCGGAGAGTTCTCTCTTTCAAGCCAAGAGTGCTCTAGCCACGGCTAAATACTCAGATATTTTTGCTCAGTATCGACTCCTCGCGGCGACGGGCCAGTTACTGGACACATTGTCCTTAGAGCCTCTTCGCGAGGCGAATACAGGATTGCGTGATTTAGAAAATGTACCGTCGACTCCGCCTGCTGAAACCGAGAAAAGGCGCAATCCTGCACATGCGGATAAGGTGACAACGAATAGCTTCAATATGGCTTCAACTCATTCGAAGCCTATGGACCCGACAGATTTTGCGTCTATTTCAATCACGCCGATTGTTCGTCAATCTTCCTCTCCGGCAGGTGCGCAAGCGGCGCTGCAAGCTTTGGATAATTATGCAAATGCAGATGTCCCGGCTCTCCCGAAACCTGCGACAGTCAATCTCGGCGATTTGGATCAGCCCGTAAAAGCAATTTTGTCCGATTTGAGTCAGCCCAATTATCTGAAAAAAGCGGATCTGGAACTGAACGCTGATGCCTTCGTCCCTGAAACGGTTGCGAATTTAGTTGAGGTGGTCACGCTCACTTCGGAGCCCGCCATGTCATACGAATTTGCCGAAGAGCCCCCAATACTAGACGTTCGGTATGTCGAGGAGGCTCCGCTTATGGCTTACGAGCAGGTGTCCGTCGTAAGTGATGATGCGGATGCATTGGCCTCAGAATTCGAAGGCCTCGAAGTCAAAACGGTCTCCGCTGAAGACTTCAAACTCATGCTGGAAAACCCGGATGCCAAGTTGATGAGCGGCGGCGATTGTCTGGAACTAAATGGTGTGCTCTTCCTAAGCCGTTAAGCTCATCATGGAGACCTCCACCTCAGACATTGACGATCTGGCAATACCCGCGTCGGATGAACAAGACGGTAATGCGTCCGAAGACTTGCTCTTAAGCGCGTTTCTTTACGCTGCTAACGTGTTGGGTGTTCGCGCGAGCCGATATGCGGTCTTAACAGGTCTTGGCTTAGACAATGAGAAAGTCGATTTTCCTAGCCTTGCTGAAATCAGCCGGCGGTTGGGTCTTGTTGCTTCGCTTAAAAAGCCAATCAAGAACCTAAAGAAAATCTCATTTCCTTTTATCCTGGAAACAAAAGATAACCGCGTCCTGGTTGTTGAGAACCTGATCGAACAAACTGTCTCCGGCGTCGAGATCGGGACAGATGTTCCATTTCAAATGGCCACTCAAGATCTGTTGGAGTCAGGGCAGGAAGGTTGGATCACGCTTGAGATTGATGATGAGGCGCAGAGCAAATCGCGCCGTGAAAAGTCTAAACCGGGAAGCTGGTTCTGGAGCACTTTATGGAAAGCACGCAGTGAATATACAAAGGTTATCTTCGCATCCTTTTTGGTGAATTCTCTCGCAATTGCTGCGCCTCTATTTACGCTTAATGTCTATGACCGCGTTCTTCCGAACAGCGCTTTTTCAACGCTTTGGGTGCTCGCGATCGGCATGGCGCTGGTCATTGTTTTTGATCTGATTTTTCGAGCGTTGAGGGGAGCTGTTGTTGATTCTACAGGTCGTTGGGCGGATGTCAGATTGGCGTCCAATATCTATGATCATGTTCTCCGTATGGATCTCGCGGATCGGCCCGCTCGAGCAGGAGAATTTGCTAATAGATTGCGCGATTTTGAGTCTGTGCGCGACTTTTTCTCATCATCGACAATTATTGCTTTGTTGGATCTGTTATTTGTCAGCTTGTTTCTGATTGTTATATATTTTGTTGGTGGTCCGATGGTCTATTTGCCATTGGCTGCAGTTGCTATTGTGCTGCTAGTCGGCGTAATTGCCCAACCTTTGATGATGAAGAGTGTACGTGATGTACAAGAAGAAGCCGCGTTAAAACATGGCCTTCTGATTGAGACAATAAATGGACTTTCAACGATCAAAAGCTTGAATGCGGAAGACCATTTTCTTCGGAGGTGGCAGAAATATGTCTCACGCACCGCTCGCTCTACCGAAAAAGTCCGGTTTGTGTCTCAAAATCTACTCAATATCACTCTGACAACGCAACAGGCTGTCACAATCGGGTTGATTATTTTTGGCACTTACCTGTTTGATGCCGGTCTACTATCAATGGGCGGAATCATTGCGACTGTAATGCTGTCGTCACGCGCCATTGCACCTCTTGCCTCAATAGCCGGTACATTCTCTCGTTTACAGCAATCTCTTGTAAGTTTGAAAAACCTGAATGAAATAATGGCGGGGCGGTTGGAGAATGAAACGACCGAACTCGGCGTTAGTCGTGAAATTAAGTCAGGTGAAATTGTTTTTGAAAATGTCAGTTTTGTTTACCCTGAAAGCCAGACACCTGCTTTAACCGAGGTGAGCGTTCGGATTCCGGCGGGTGCGAAAGTTGGCGTCATCGGAAAAATCGGTGCCGGGAAATCGACACTGGTTGGTGTTCTTGCCGGTCTTTATCGGGCGACCTCCGGTTCAATCAAAGTCGACGGTATCAATCTATCACAACTGCATACGCGAGATCTGCGTGAAGGTCTCGGATATGTTGGTCAGGATGTGACTTTATTTTCGGGGACCATTCGCGATAATATTGTTATGGGATCACCGCATTTGAATGATGCTGATATCATAAAGGCAGCGAATCTAAGTGGGGCCTCGGAATTTATTGATGCCCATCCAATGGGATATGGACAACATGTAGGTGAGGGCGGAAGATGTCTCTCGGGCGGTCAAAGACAGCTCATTTCATTAACGCGTAGCTTAGCGCGGGACCCTGCGGTCTTAGTTTTGGACGAGCCAACCTCAGCAATGGATGTTGGGAGCGAAACGGTCTTTTTGAACCGTTTAAAGGCTGCAATTGGGACGAGAACTCTCATTATTTCGACACACCGTCAGTCTGTTTTGAGATTAGTGGATTTCTTGCTGGTTATGGAAAAAGGCCGTGTCGCGGCGTTTGGCCCAAAAGATAAAGTTCTGGCATTTCTTGAAGGCAAAACAGCTAAACCGGCCAAGGATCGAGCAAATAAGAAACCCTTAACGATTTTGCCTCTGTCTCCTAATGAGGCTGCTAACGCATGAGCAAGGATGTCAGACATTTTTCTAAGGAACCACCCAAGGGAAGTCTCAGCTGGATATTTACGCTGGCCAGTCTGGGGCTTTTAGTAGGCTTTGTTGTCTGGGCGTCAATTGCCGAGGTCGAAGAGGTCACCCGGGGAGATGGTAGAATTGTTCCAAGTTCACGTATTCAAATCGTACAAAGTTTGGAAGGTGGCCTTTTATCTGAATTGCTCGTCGAAGAGGGGCAAAGAGTCAATGAAGGGCAGCTGTTGTTACAAATTGATGACACCCAATTTGCCGCCAGTGCTGAAGAGGTAAATGCAAAACAAGCCGCATTGGTCGGAAAAATTTCCCGCCTGGAGGCCGAAATGGCCGAGAAAAATAAGATAGTTTTTCCGGCAGGATTTGAACAAACACACTCGGATATTGCTGCCTCCGAAAGCCAGCTTTTCTGGGCTCGACGGAATTCGGTTAGTGGCGAAATCAATACGTTGCGAGCGCGAGCCGAGCAAGGACGTCAAGAGAGAGCCGAATTGCAAGCGACGGAAAGGCAAATTATCAATGAATTAAGTCTCATTGATGACGAGATTTCTTTAAATGCCAAAGTCGCTGACATTGTTCCGGAGGCGGAGCGATTACGTTTAAGAAAAGAACGCGAAATATTGCGAGGCGAACTGGAAGTTAGTCGATCAGGTCAATCCCGTGCGAATGCGGCCATTTCCGAAACTCAAAGTCAAATCAGGCAAGTTCGATCCGCATTCAGAGCCGAAGCTCAGGCTATGTTGACAGACTCACAAGGAGAGCTTTCTGTCATAAACGCAAGTTTTAAATCAGCAGATGACCGACTCGTGAGATCTGGATTGCGTTCACCTGTTAATGGAATTGTGAATGCGATTTATGTGACAACAACGGGCGGTGTTATAAGTCCCGGCGAGCCCTTGGTTGAGATTGTTCCGGAAGGTGACAAACTTCAAATAGAAGCTCGAATTCGGCCTCAAGACATTGCGTTTCTAACACCGAACCAACAAGCGCGTGTTACAATTACCGCTTATGATTATTCTATTTATGGCGGGTTGGACGGTCACGTCCAAAGAATCGGCGCCGATAGCTTAACGGATGAGGTCACAGGCGAAGCCTATTTCCCAATCGACATTATTGCCGATGCTGCGAGCTTTAAAAAGGATAACGAAACACTCCCTATTTCGCCAGGCATGGTGGCTAGCGTCGATATTATCACAGGTGAGAAGACAGTTTTAGAATATTTATTAAAGCCTGTGAAAAAGGCAAAATTTGAAGCGCTTAAAGAGCGGTGATTGAGATTTAATGATGCGGGGGCGCGAAATATGGAACAAGCTACGAAGCCAAAAAGGTCAATGCTGGCTGATAATAGGGCGCGGATAACCATGTCCCGCGATCCTGTAAAGCCCCGAGTGATCCAATATCAGGGTAAGCGATATGGTATACGAATGGAGGATTCGTTTTGGTCGATTTTGGAAGATGAGGCCAAAGTTAAAGGTTGCCGCCTTAATGAACTCGTCCATGAATGCTATAATTCAAAAGAAGCGAATGGTAATAAAACATCCTATTTACGCCAACATGCGATTGAATGGTTAGCGTCGGAATTATCGCAGGCACGTCGCCGATTGCATTTAAATCAATCGGAGGCCCTCAATGTCCTAAGAATGACTCGGAGGCCCGCCTTATTGATCGACAAAAATTTGAACGCTGCTCATATTAACAAGAGATTTGAGAATTGGCTTCTCCTCGCCGTCAAACGAATTGACGAACAAATTATTGGTAACACGCGAGTGAGTTTTCAGGCGTCCCAGCGAATATTAAACTTACGCTTAACTGAGGGTGAAGGAATGTTACTTGCCGAGCCTGCTGCGATTCTACTTCCTGGTCTTGTTATTCCCCTTAAACTTGACTTAACTTTGTTCTCTGGAATGGATGGAAGTAACTCTTATCTTGCTGTCTTTAATTAGGAAAACATTTCTCAATGACTTTATCTGCTTTGGCACGGTAATGATATTGAGCCTGTATTTCCTCAGTTTGGAATTTTACGGGTACATTGATGCCGTTGCTAATTCCTATGTGAGACTTTCTTGATGTCTTAATTTCTGAGGGGTTTATGAAAATGATATGACGTCGATAGTCGAAATATACGACTTATCGGGGTTGGCAGAAGAAATTTGGCGGTAGGGAAGCAACCAAAGTCTGGCGTGTGAAAGAGCTGGAGATGGAGAACAAACGTCCTCGCAAAGCTCTATCTAGTCTTACACTAACCAAACTTATCCCCTAGGAGAGTCCTGATTGCCAAAAACCCAAGGTCTGACCGCTCCATAGCTAGGTGAGGGCATTGTCCATTGCTGTCAGAATTTGGAAGCCTCTGGGCAGCGCACCTGTGCAGTCGCCAGTATCCCACGCAGCAGCTTCCGCAATCAGTCTGTTTCAACCAATGATGTAGAAAAGCTGCGATTAGACTTATCAAATAGTATGAGCGGTATCGGCGCTCTGACCACCCTGAAGATAGAAATTCTTTCACGGACGGAAGGCCGGCCGGTTCCGCAGTACTTATTTTGGTGCAGTAAAAATGTGGTGCGTCTAGTGAGTATCGATATCAATTCGGCTAAGTTCTTGACCTACGGAATACCCACAAGACGCACTACAAAATTTCTTGAAAAGTTTTCAAGTTATTGTAATTATTGCCTATTAAAGGCAAATATCGGTCTTCTCGGCCGCACCATTTCTCCTCATTTATTCGTTATTTGTGTTCTTTGGTGAGACTTGCGACGTCGTCATTTATCGGACTGTCCATGTTCGATGTTATTATGCAGTAGGTTAGTCATGGCGAATACGGATTTCACTCTCTATGGGATGCAGGCTTCGCTTTATACAGGGAAGGTGCGCGCGTTTATGCGGCGAAACCGGCTTCCCGTAACGGAGCGCGGCGCAGGTCATCCTGACTATACCGGCAGGATACTGCCGCAAATTGGCCGTTTCATTATCCCCGTTATCGAAACGCCCGATGGGAAAGTCGTTCAGGACGGAACGGATATTTTGGATTATCTGGACGGGCAGGGGCTGAGCCAAGAGCCGCTCTACCCGGCTGATCCGGTTACGCGCG
>JAHDEZ010000096.1 GCA_020628425.1 Hellea sp.
GCCACGACGTCCTGACCGCTCCGCGCAATAACAGCCGGCGAGACGAGCGATACTGGCCCGGTGGCAACAATCGTGCCCATTTTGGCAAAATAAAAGAACATCCACAGAACATAAGCGACGCTGAAGTCGAACAGAGTGTGCTAGGCTTATTGGCAACAATCATCTTAATTTATGACACTTTTGGAAAGAAGGCATACCATTTCAATTTCAGGGACTTAACCAGAGGGGGAGGGTGCTACACCTTTATTAGGAGAGATCAACTCGGACATGATTTGGTGAAAATATCTTGATCCCGTCTAAGCGCGATTTCATTTTGGAACAGTGGCAACAATCGGGCCTATTTTGGCAAAACAAAAGAACGAATTATCCTCAGGAGTCTCCTTCCCCGTCTTGTCAAGGGACACCGAGAAACCTAAAGTGTCAAATAAGAAACAAGAAGTGCGTGAACTGGCTTAGATCCAACCCAAGAAGGGCACGTAATGACTGTTTCACAATCTCATATTGATAAGTATACCCTCTCATATTCCGACTTTGAATTCATAAGGCCTAAAATTCAAAGTGCATGGCTTGACTATGCTTTGAAAATCCTAAGCTATCGAGTTTCAGGACATTTCGATCCTCCCGATGATATCGATGTAGCTTTAATTCACTATGTAGCTGATCAACTTCACCTACCGCTAGAATTGACGTCTTTGCCTAAGTTGTCCGCTCGTTCAAATCGACTTCGTGAGCAAAATGTGCGTCTCTATTTAGGCGTTGATCATATTAGCACTGAACAAAAATTAGAGTTGAAGCAACAATTAGAAAACAACCCGAATGTAGCGTCGTTTTCTCTCGAAGAGCTGACCAGTTTTATTTTGAAATGGTGTTTAGAAAGAAGGCTAACTCCGCCTGATAAAAAATGGACACTGAGAATATATACATCTCTCAAGACAAAAGTAGATGAGGCACTTTTCTTCCAGATAGCTTCAAATCTTGATAGCATGAAGAAAGAGGCGATGCTTCTTTCTATTGCGGATGACGGATCGTACCCATCATTAGCTGAAATCAGAGTTGGTCCGGGAAGCGTTTCTAGGAAGACGTTCGATAATTTGTCAAAACGATTGTCATTTATAAACTCATTGAGCTTGGACTCACTCAATCTTGAGAAAACTAGAAAGGATTGGCGTTCGGAAATCGAACGCCGCACTGCTAAACTTGATCCTTGGGAAATAAAACGGATGAATCCCGTTCAGCAGATTGGGATGTATTCCGTATTCCTGCATAATCAAACACCTGCTTTGACTGATGCGTTGATAGACTCACTAATAGATGCAGTTTTTAAATTTCGAAAAAGAGCTGAGAAGGCGATTGCATCAGAGATCGCTCGTGAAGCGCAAAGCGTCTATGATAAGGACAAGCTGCTTAAAGACATTCTTGTTCACGCTTTGGAGAGACCTGAACGGGCTATTGGCGATGTTGTCTTTGAACTTATCAGTCAACCTGACGCTCAGCGTCTTATAAAGGCAACGTCGAAAAAAGGTGAGTGGGCCCACGACGTTTTCACTCAGATGAAACGTTCATGGATGGGACACTACCGTCCTATGCTAGGAAAACTACTTAATGTCATCGAGTTTAGATCAAACAATCAGGCTTACCGCCCACTAATCGACGCGCTTGATTGGTTGAATGTGAATTTTAAAAACCGGGCAAAAATTCGCATAGGCCCGGACGGGCCGCCAATCAACGGAATAGTCCCACCAAAATACCGCCCTGCAGTTGTCAATGGGGAAGGGTTTATTGATAGACACAGTTACGAATTATGTGTCGTGTTGGAACTTCGGGATAAGCTCCGTTGCAGAGAATTATGGGTTCCTGGAAGCAAAAGATACAAGAACCCTGATGAAGATATTCCTGCTGATTTTGATCGGAAGCGTCTTGAATATTACGAAAAACTAAAGCTGGATACAGAGCCTACAAACTTCACCAAAGGTATTCGTGAGGAGCTAACCAATCAGTTGGTGGCTTTGAACGACGAGTTGCCTAAAAATCGAAAAGTCTTCGTAACTGCGAATTCGAAATGGAAGTTGACCCCATTCGTTGCACAGCGAGAACCCAAACAGCTATCTGCTCTAAAATCAGGTATTGGTGCTAAATGGCCAATGACAAGTCTACTTGATATGCAGAAGGAAACAGCGCTGGATACCGGTTTCCTGAGAGAGTTTAAGACGGTCGGTAGATATCAAAATATTAGTAAAAGCGATTTGAATAAACGTTTGCTTCTTTGCCTTTATGGACTTGGGACTAACGCAGGCATTAAACGAATTAGCTCCGCTTGCCATGACGTTACCTATGACCAACTACTACACGTTCGTCGCCGCTTCATTGATTCAGCAAGTTTGCGCGAAGCAAACCAAGTTGTTGCCAATTCAATTCTAGATATTCGTGACCCTAATATTTGGGGTGAAATGGGGACAGCTTGTGCCTCGGATAGCAAGCAATATGCTGCCTACGATCAAAATCCGATGGCCGAATGGCATATGAGATATGGCGGTAGGGGTATTATGATCTACTGGCACGTAGAGAAAAAGTCTCTCTGTATATATAGCAAATTGAAGAAGGTTTCCGTCTCAGAAGTTGCCTCGATGATTGAAGGGGTTCTTCATCATAAAACAGATATGGATATTCAAACTCAATATACTGATAGCCATGGCCAAACAGAGGTAGCCTTCGCTTTCTGTCATCTTTTAGGTTTTGATTTAGCCCCACGCATCAAACGCATCGCTTATCAAAAGCTCTCTTTACCAGGTGCAGGGATTGTTTCCCGCCTCTCAAATATTAGAGAAATGTGCATTCATACTCGACCAATCGACTGGGCTCTTATTGAACAGCAATATGACGAATTGGTGCGATATGCGACGGCTTTGAGGGAAGGCACAACTGATCCAGAAACCGTTCTAAGGCGTTTTACACGGGCAAGTTTGCAGCACCCTAACTATCGCGCATTGGCGGAATTGGGCAGAGCCATAAGAACAATATTCGTTTGTCGTTATCTAAGGTTTGAACAATTTCGACGCGACATAAACGAAGGGCTGAACGTAATGGAGAATTGGAACAGCGCAACGAAGTTTGTGCATTTCGGCCGAGCGGGGGAGTTCAGTTCTAATCGTCGTGAGGATCAAGAGGTCTCTGTTCAAGCCCTTCACTTACTTCAGAACTGTATGGTTTATGTAAATACGCAAATGTATCAAAGTATGTTGTCTCAACCTGAATGGCATGATCGTCTGGGTCCGGAAGACTTTAGGGGTATCACGCCTCTCATTTATGGGCATGTCAATCCGTATGGAAGGTTTGATCTAAATTTGGAGACTCGCTTGAGCATTTAGCTCAATATCTGGGCTATGTCATAGCATCCTGCTTAAAAACCGCCAAAATTTGCAAAACAGCTATCGCACCCCGCACTGCGTCTTTGAGACGGTATCAAATCGATGCTCAGAAAGGCGAGTTTATGTGTCGATATTTTTGGAAGGCATCCACTGAAGTCGGAGTTCGGCAAGATGGGAATTATATATTCGGATAATCTTTTTGAAATCATCTGGGCGACTTCTTTTGCTTTGGCGTCTAGAGTTAAAAATCTTATGATCCCGAAAATTAGAAATTGCCTTGACCGCAAAAAAGATTGCTGCAACCAGTGAGAGTGATTCCGATTAGCATATTTTGAGGGTGGTATGTCTGAGATTTCGACTCAAGCCAAAGGCTTTGGATTGTTGGCCAAGTTTTTTGTGGTTTCTTTTTTAGCGACTGCTCTCACTGCAAACGCTTACGAACCAGATTTACCACCCGGCGGCGGAGGAAGTAGCGGCCCTGATCCTGATACTTTCGAGTATACGGAATGGCATAAAAAAATCGAAGCCAACCAGCGTTTGACGGTTTTTGGGTCTGATTTGCTGGGAGATAGAATCGATCCGCATTTAGGATCTCTATCTTTTTCGCAAACTGACGTATCTATTCCAGGAAACTCGGCACTAGAAGTCGCGATCAACCGCACACGTTCTGGCGGCTTGGCTTATAAGTACAATGTTGAGGTAGAGTTTGGCGATTGGGAGCTCTCCACGCCGCGAATTCAAACGATTTCAATTGACGGTTCTTGGTCCGGCAATCGATGTTCCGCGGACTTTGATGTCACTCTTCCTGATGGTCCAGTCTCAAACGACACCTTTACAAACACAAAATACTCCAATGGAGTGATGGTCAGAGTAGGCGGCAATTCTCAGCAATTGCTAGAGAATCCGACAGGAAGTCAGTGGCCTTCTGGCGCGTCTCATGTCACTACTCAAAATTGGTATTTTACATGCTTGAATAACATCACCGGTGGCGGTCAAGGGTTTATTGGCCATGCTCCAAATGGAGATAAGTACCGCTTTGACAAGTATTTTCGGAGAAACCATTATAGCCTGACGGGTAAATATAATGACGCTATCCGGTACCAGAACATAATAGCGGCCACGCAGGTAACGGATGTTCATGGTAATACAGTTAACTACAACTACGATTACCTAAACCGTCTAACCAGTATTACCTCAAGTGATCAGAGAACCATTTCCCTTGGCTATACTGGAAATTCCCAGCTTATACGCAGCGTTACTGCCAATGGCCGAACTTGGACGTATAACTACGGTGCCGGAAATTTCGTAGAAGACCCGATGATCGAGGTGGTGAAATATCCGCACACTAAAGTCCTAAGAAGTGTGCATCTCCCAGATCACGGTCCCAATGGCACCTCTGGATGGCAATATGACATCGATGGCATGACGGCCGGACCTGGGCCGGGGTTTTATTGCCGGCAATACAACCAGACTTTAACAGTCACGCATCCGCACGGAACCGTTGGAACCTTTAAAGTCTCAGAAATTCAGCATCGTCAGTATACGATAAAACGAGAACCTCGACGGTTCTGCCCTGGCGAGTACCGAAATGGCGATATCGTTGATACAGGCGGGCAACAGACCTTCGTCCCAGCTTCTAATCCCACAATGGGCGTGACTGAAAAGCGGCTATCGGGGACTGGGTTTGATGATATTGTATGGTCCTATCAATATGAGCAAGATCGGAGTGAACCCCCAGCATTTAATAACCAACCAGCTTGGGAAGATCGAACGAATTGGACCAAGGTTACTGGGCCAGATGGTCAGGAAATGACCTATACCCATTACTGGCTAGGCGCTGCGCAGGACGGTTGGCCGGGGGACGACCCAGATCTCGGCGGTAAACTGCAACGTCTTGAAATCCGCAAGAATGGAACTTTACTGAAAAAAACAGAACCAGAGTATTTTATAGAGACGCCGATTGGGGACACTTTTGCCCGCCCGAACCCAACGCCAAGTAATACGCATATACCTACATACGAGACGAAGTCGGTGATATGGCAGGATGGAGACACGTACACGTCAGAGAAGACATATAATAGCAATCAATCTTCTTCGAGCTATTCATTCGGCCTTCCTATAGAGACACGCTCGTACTCCAGCCGGTGGAACTCTGTTAACGCCATGGGGTCCGACATCGATTACGTCCACAATAAGTCCAAGTGGATATTGGGTTTACCCGAGACAGTTTACGAGGTTGGTAAAAACGGGGCCCGGCGAGAACGTTCGTCTTATGTCTATAATTCTGATGGGCAGAAAACGTCCCAAACGCGATATGGGCAGCATTGGGCTAACTTTACGTACCATGCAAATGGACGACTGCGCTCAATAACTGACGCTTTAGGTCGAAAGACAGAAGCGTTGAGCTGGAAACGCGGCGCACCCCAAACAGTTCACAGCGCGGTTGGAACTCCTGATCAAATAACGACCCGTCAATATATGGACGATAACGGTTGGGTGACACGCAGTGATGATGCCAACTCAAACGTCACCTTATACTCTCACGACAATATGGGTCGCATTACGCTAGTGAATCCTCCTGGTTCGTGGGCGAATACGTCGATTGATTATAGCTTTAGTTCTGCCGGTGCAGTTCAAACCATCACGAAAGGACAAGGCAAAACAACGATTACATATGATTCAATGTTCCGGCCTATATTGGAGCGGAAGCAGGCGCTTGATACTGGATGGTCGTCTTATGTGAATACAAAGTATGATGGTTTAAACCGCATCACATTTAAATCTCAGCCTTCGTTTAGTTCAGTTGAGACAAAAGGAACTGACACGACTTATGACGGGCTGGGTCGAATTTATGACATTCGTGAGAATGTTGCGCCTTTTGCTAAGATACGTCATCGTTATTATAATGGTCACCGACATCGGATTTATGACCCGTCCGGCGCTTTCACGCAGTATTACTCTTACGGTTATGGCGGTCCCGGCAACAAAGACTACAGTCATATTTACCGCTATTCCGATGGAGTTTATCGCCAAAAGACAGTGCTATATAAAAACAATTGGGGGCAAATGACGCGCCTGCGCCAGTTCGGGACGCATGACGTTCCAAACGTCGATAAAAGCCAGTATTTCTATTACGACTCCAATCAACGCCTATGTCGTCATTATGTGCCAGAACACGGTGCGACCCGATATGCCTATGATGCCGCGGGTCAGATGATTGAATATGCTAAAGGTCAAAGCAACTCTTATTGCGGATCGGTGCCGGCAAATGCGGCTAAAGTCACGCAGTCTTATGATAATTTGGGCCGTCCGACGCTTACGAATTTCACCGATGCCACGACGCCGGATATAAGAAAGACCTATGATAAAAACGGCAATGTCCTCACCGTAAATCGGGGAAGTGGCAACGCTGCCATCAATTGGACGTATACCTATAATTCCGCTGATCTGCTGACCTCTGAAAAGCTTGATATTGACGGCCGTAATTATGATAGCTCCTATGTCTATAATAGCTCTGGGTATATGACCCGAAAGGTCCACCCGGGTAATCGCGTGATTAATTACACGCCCGATGGTCTCGGACATATGACCACTGTCAAAAATGGCTCGCAGACGCTTGCGAGTGGAACGAGCTTCCACGCCGATGGCAGCCTGCATCAACTGCAATACGGGAACGGGCAATATTTTAGCCAAATCCTGAATGATCGTCTCATGCCTGAACGTCTTCTTTCATATAAGGGCGCGCAAAAGGCCATAGACCAGACCTTCAGCTATGACTCACGTGGTTTCGTCACGTCGATCGTTGATGGCGCAGTCTCGAGTAATAGCCGAACATATAGTTATGATGGACTTGGTTATCTAAAAACGGCGAATGGTCCTTGGGGCTCCGGCAGCTATAAATATGACAGCTTGGGCAACCTTAGAGAGAAAAAGCTTGGTGCACGGACTGTTACCCTAAATTATGATGAGTCTCGCAATCGTCTGAGACAAAGCGTCGATACGGGCCACTCAGGTACCCGCACAGTTGCCTATGATGCGCGCGGCAATGTGACCACCTTAGGGAACTTGACGTTTAAATACGACATGAGCGACCAGCCGACTACCGTCACTGGATCGGCAGATGGGTCGACATCAGCAAATACGACCTACCGTTATGATGGGAATATGAAGCGGGTAAAGTCCACGATCAATGACGGTTCGGGGCCGAAAGAGATCTACAATGTCTATGACTCCAGTAACTCACTCATGTTGGTTGACAAAAAACAAGAAGGTGAGCTCACGGATTACATCCAAGGTCCGATGGGAACCCTTGCGCGAATTACCACAGTTCTAAACACTCAAACCGGCACTTATGGTGCGGATGATATTACCTATCTGCATCAGGATCATTTGGGGAGTGCTCAAGCGGGAACTAATGCTGCAGGCGTTGTGGCGTGGCGAGAACAATATACGCCCTTTGGAGAAGAACTTCAGAGCCCATCTGCGAACGACAATCTCGCAGGCTTTACGGGTCATATTAAGGACAAGGCGACAGGCTTAAACTATATGCAAGCCCGCTACTATGATCCGGTTATCGGCCGGTTCTTAAGTGTAGATCCTGTTACCTTTACTGAAACGGGCGCTCCCGGACAATTTAACCGTTACGCCTATACTTGGAACAATCCAACCAATGCGAATGACCCGGACGGCGAGTTCGTCAACTTTGTTGCTAAATTTGCTGCAGATGTTGTTCTGGAAGTAGCGATCCAAGTCGCGACAGGTCAAGATATTGATCTTGGCGCTGCTGCTAAAGGCGCGGCCCTGGGTGTCCTAGATCCAACCAAGACTGCGCGCAAAGCTGCAAAGCTAGCTGGCGCACTAAATGATGTTCGAAAAGCGAAGAAAGCGGAAAAGGCTCAAAAGGCAAATGTAGGTGCGGCTTGTCCTATATGTTTCACCGCTGGAACATTGGTCGATACTGAGGCTGGACCGCGACCGATTGAGGACATTAAAGTCGGGGACAAAGTCTGGGCTTGGGATGAGGATACGGGCGTAATTGCGCTGAAATCCGTTACCCACACAGTTCCGTTCCATGAACGCATTATTTGGGATGTTGTCTTCGAAGACCTTGATGGCGGCCAAGATACAATCGAAACGACGGATGAACACCCTTGGTGGATTATTGGAAAAGGGTGGGTTGAAACCAAAGACCTGTCCGCGGGAATGATCGCCAAAACGCGTGACGGACGTGGATTAAAAATTCTCTCCAGCACCAACATGAGTCGAATTGAAGGGACCTATAATCTCTCCGTCGCAGATTTTGAGACTTACTTTGTCGGTGAACATAGGGTCTTAGTTCACAATTGTGACAACCCGCAAAATGTTGCTAATAGCCCTAGATTGAAAAAACAACTATCAACTGAATCCGCCAACTCAGCTTTCACTGAGACCGGTGAACTGTCTCAAGGAGCTATAGATGGATCGAGAGAAATTATCCCATCATCAAAGCTAGGAAACCCTGATATACCTGACGGTTTTTCTAAGCATAGCACTTCCACCCATCAGTCTCCTAATGGGGATTTTCAGGTTCATTTTTATAAAAATAATGACACAGGCGAAATTCTCTATGACAAGGATTACAAAGTAAAGTTTAACAGGTGATCTTAAATGAAAGTTCGATTGATAACAAATGCCGATTGTAACCGACATCCTAGATGGTTAAAGGTTGAGCGAGACTACCATGTATTGGAAATCTATATTTATAAAGACGGTAAAATTGATATCAGGCTGATTTCCGATCAAAATGGAACACCCGCAATTTTTCCACTTTCAGATTTCCAGATAGTTTGCCGAAAAGTTTATGAAGGTTGGAGCTTCGAATTTTTTACAGACGGAGCTATATGTTTAGGGCCTATATCGTGGCTAGAATCTAATTTTTGGGAAAAATATTTTGATGACGACCCAAGGGCAGTCAATATATTTGACAATGAGGTAAAAAAGATTCTAGCTTAACAAGGGCTACAAACAATGATTGTTTCATCTATTTTTGCAGGTTCATAGGTAAACGAGACTGATAATATAAACCTCACTCTTCGTCGCTCGATTTTTGCTTCAATTGAGCTGGAGAGTGTTCTGACATTTTTGCGGAAGATAAAGAATTTGTCTCTGACGTCGTAAGTCATAGACCATGTGTTGGATTTCTGAGTCACCGTCCATGAATTGGGTCTCGATTCCCTGAACGCAAATTCCAGCATAAATATTCACGTTACTCAAAGAGTCCACTTTGCTAGATTTTAGATCTTCAATGACCACAGACACAGCTTCTTGAAATTCATCAAGAGAAAAATTTCCAATCAGTTGTAATCGCATTGCAATCCTGTCGGCCTAAAGCCGGGCCGTGATAACTTGAAGCGGATACCGTCCAAGCGCCGCCGCCTTTAAACTCTTTGAAATCAACCGGGCGACTTCTTTTGCTTTGGCGTCTAAAGTCAAAAATCTTATGATCCCGAAAATTAGAAATTGCCTTGAGTGATGAGCCTCTCCACCCAAGAACGCTTGTCCTTCTTTGTACATGCAGGGGGTCGATTTTTCTGCTATGGGATACCTCAAGACTTACCGGCAATTGACTGGATGAGCTCTCAGTTGCGTGAAGGTGATTACGATGGCCAAAAAGAGTGAAACAGAGCGCATACTGGACCGTGTCGCCGGTAAACGTTTTATCCAGGCAGGGTCTGTTGCTCTCAGCACGTTTGAGGCTCTAAAGTCCGGAGACCCTCGACAGGCGGAACTGAATATCAAACGTCGAGTCGCCTCAGAGATGCGTAACACCAAAATGATGGGCGTGGCGTCTGCGCGTGATCACCGTTTGGATGGCGCTGAAGCGATTAAGCAGGGGCGGAATAATCTTCTGCCCATTTCCTTTTTATCACTGGGCCTTCGAGTGTCTCGCGCTGTGGCTCGTATTCAGGTGCCAATGACGGAGCAAACAGGAACCGGTTTTCTATGTGGTCCTGGGCTCTTCATTACCAATCATCACGTCTTATTGTCTGCGCGAAGTGCTCAAACAGCACATATTGAATTTGACGTGACCTCAGAAGATGGGGTCCGACCGAGCTTGTTTCGGCTAGACCCCGGAAGGTGTTTCGTCTTCTCGCCCGTTGAAGAGCTGGACTTTGCCATTGTGGCTGTGGGCGGCGCCATTGACAGTGTCCATCCGATTTCACGGTTTGGGTATAGTCCTTTATCAGCAGCCGACCACAAGCACGCGATTGGGGATTTTGCGAATATCATTCAGCATCCCAATGGCGAAGAAAAACACCTCGTTATTCAGGACAATCTGATTGCGGCGCGCACCAGTCAGGACGGTACTGAACAAAGCGTGCTTCATTACTTTGCAGACACAGAACCAGGATCGTCTGGTTCGCCTGTTTTCAACAATGAATGGGACGTGATCGCCCTGCACCATTGGGGACGGGCCATGCGGGGGATACCCGCCAATGCTGGCTTTAAACCAGAGAGCGTCAATCAGGGCATTCGGATTAGTCGGATCGTTGATGATCTCCAGGATCGACTTTCTACTTTTGACCCTGCAACACGGTCGCTCATTGGACGATTGCTAGAGGTCGGTCGTACGCAAACATCTTTCAGGACAGCGGCCAAACTTGCTCAATTTGAACCATCACCCGTTCAGCCAGTAGCCTCAAATCAGCCGCGTCCTGTTCAATTGGATAGTCGCAACCGGATGGCGGCGGTCACAATCCCCGTCGAATTATCGCTTTCGTTTAAGGGGCAACCTGAATCCCATGACGCAACCAATGAGCTTTATCAGGACGGCGGCGAACGGAGCCTACCCAAAACAGGCTCTGGTTATCGCACCGATTTCTTAGATCATCACTCCGTCGAGCTTCCAACGCTACGAGGACGTCGCAAGGAAACAATCTCGCCGCTTCTCAAACCTGAACGCTACCCGACGGCGCAGCCCGGCGAGCTCCAGTTTACGCACTTTTCGGTCGTCATGAATAAGGAGCGCCGTCTGCCTTGGTTTGGGGCCTGTAATGTGGATGGGAGCTTGCTCTTTGGGATCAATAGCGATCGCGAGCTCTACCAATATGAGGATCAGAACGTCAGCATATTCGCCGCTCAAGATGCGGAAGGCGGATATGGCTGGAAGCGGGACCGTCGGATCCCCAAAGAGCACCAAACACTCGATGACTGGTATACAGGGACCAATGAGCTTGTTCCGCGCGCGAATACGGACGATGCCTCTCGGTTTGTGAGAATTGCGGATTTTGATCGTGGTCATATCGTCAGGCGCACAGAGCCAATCTGGGGCGAGCCCTTTGACGGGCGTGCCGCCAATTATCAGACATTCAATGTTGTGAACGCAGCCCCACAAGACCCCGTATTTAATCAGAGCCAAGTCCGTGATCCGGCTACAATCAGTTCAGGCGAAGAGGAGCGTAGCTGGTTCGGAATGGAAGTCGCGATTTTACGGATTGCTACCAATGAAGACCGGAAGTTCAACATCTTTACGGGTCCAGTCTTTGAAGACGATGATCCGTTCTTCGCTTCCGGAAAAGATGGCCAGCTACATTGTCAGGTGCCGATGGCCTTTTGGAAAGTCGCTGTCTGGGAGGAGGGGGATCAACTCCGATCAATTGCCATGATTGCGTCTCAAGATTGGGCGCTTCGAAAATCCGAAACGGGTGGGGAGTCATTCACCGGGGCCGGTGAGCTGTTTCGACTGAGGGACTTCCTCACGAAAGTCTCCACATTGGAGCGTCGTACTGGCGTTAGTTTTGGGCGAGCCGTGCGTGATGCGGATGTATTAGGGGCGCTGGATGGACGGAAACTCCGTAGCATGACCTTGGATGATTTCCGCGACCATATTGGCGACAATACCGCATGAGCAGTTAAGATTGAAAGGCTCACTTCATGGCCAAGAATATCGTCATCTGCCTCGACGGGACGGGCAACCAAGTCGAACTTCCAGAGACGGGGTCCGGTAAAACACTACTCTTCTTCGTCAGAGTTCTTATTCAATCGAGTTAGAGAATCTTCTGACATTTTGGCTGATGATAGGGAAATCTGTTGCTGACGGCGTAGATCATAAACCATGTGTTTGATTTCTGACCCTCCTTCTACGAATTGAATCTCAGTGCCTTTCACGCACACGCCTGCATAGATATTCACGTTTCTCAATGAGTCTATGTCACTAGATTTAAGGTCATCAATGACCAGGGATACTGCTTCTTGAAATTCATCGAGCGAGAAATTTCCAATCAGTTGTAGTCGCATTGCAATCCTCTCGACCTAAGCCGGGCCGTGATAACTTGAAGCGGATACCGTCCAAGCGCCGCCGCCTTTAGGCGAGCCCTGGACATACGCGCCGGCGACCCGGCCAGCAAACTGGCCAAGTATCCACCACGGGGGAGTTATCACGCTCCGCTTACGCTTATTTCGCAAGCCCTAGCGCTATCGCAAAATCGAGGTTGGGAGTCTAGGCATTCACTCAAGTGTTTATGTTGGTACTCCATACGGGGAAGAGAATGTCCCGTCCCGTCGATAAGCCCAAGAGGTCGCCTTTGGGGCCCGCAAGGGAGTTGTTAGATCCACTAAAGATTGGTTTGGGCGTCCGACATTGCTTTCCGCGTTTTCTCTCGTTCGACATCCCGTAAGGCGTCTTTTGCCATTGTTCTAAGAAGGCGGCGTGTTTTCGGCCAAGTCCCCATTTGAGCTGCTGCTAAGTTGAACTTTTCAGCTAGAACACCGAAATGAGCTACACCATCACTGTAGACTCCACGCTCATTGCTTTCCCGGTTCGAGAACCCAGAAAACATACGCTTGGATCCATGGCTCTCAATAATATTCCTGACAACTTCAGGCGGCCACAATCCGTCCTCGGGATCCGCGTCGCTTTGTGACAAAATTGCGCCGATCTGAAAGTCAGAAATATCACTCAAATCGTATTTTTTTGCTTCAACCCGAACGTTTTCAACCCAATTCTTCAGCTCGGAGGCTTCAACCCACTCTTCACCCCGAAGACCAGGATGTTCTACGGTGTTCATGATATGCCAAGCTAGGCTCGCGTTAGCTTCTATCGCCTCTTTGGATTGTCCTGCAATCGAAGGGTGAACCGGATCCGTCTTATATTGCATGGCAAGCATAGAGACAAAATACTCTGCATCCTGCGTCATCAATGCGTGTATCGCAAAGGGATAGCGGTCATGATGAAACCTGAAACGCCTTGCGAGAGGGTATTCAAATTTCGCTAGCTCCACCAACGGCTCGGCCTTCCGCTCTTTCAATGTTTTGAGTAGACTGAACATTCGGTCAATCCCATGTTGAGGTCGCCTATCTTCCGGAGCCGCCATGAAGCTATCATATGCTCCACGCATTAACCGAGAAAGTTGAGTGTCAGATACGCCTTTATAGCGTCCATGGAGCGAACCAAGTATCTCCGCTTCACGACCATAATCAATTAGCTTCGCCAATAAATCGTCTGTTAAGTTTTCAGCGCTGAAGAACCCCAACTGAACTTTAGACCAAAAGTCTTCAGTTACTGATAGCGGTACGTTTTCTCCATCTACTGCGTCTATGACCGCCTCCTCCAAAGGAAGGGAAGTCGCCATCAATAGTACAATATCTTGGAAATCTGGGAACATTTCATCGTTGAACAGGGCTGCTAACCAATCGGTCTCAAATCGTCGGTAGGCTGAAATTGATAAGCCTCTCCAAAATAACTCTGGCGTATCAGGAAAAAATTCGGATTTCGCAACGAGCGCAACTAGTGGGCTTAGAGCACCAACACCTTCGGCGATAGCGTGACCGAACAGACCGGGCTCTTTGACTGTGCCCGCGAATTGGAGCAGACCATCAGGACCTTGCGTTTCCAGACACGCCTTTGCGGCCTCGGTGCGGGCCCTATTAACAGCTTCTTCGCGAATATCATCATCGGATGAGAAATCTGAAATCCAATTTGACGAAAACAGCCAAGTCAGACGTTCCTCATCTGTCAGCTTGAGCGTGTCACGCCACGCCTCTAGGTCGAATAATCTTTTGTCTTCCATAGACCAGTCGGTGTCTGGAAACCTACGGTGTCTGGCAATCTCGCGCCGGAGAGCTTCCCAAACGCCCAGTTGGAGTTCTCGATCGGCTGATGCTGAAAGTGACCGCAATCCATTTAGCAACTTTGGAAAAATCTCATCACGTGCTTCATCGAGATGAGGCACTACATCTTTCAATCGCGCAAGGTTATTCGGAAGACGTGCGAGCACAGCGTTGAACAATGCATCATTAGCTCCCCAAACATCGCCCCAAGTCAGCGTCCGCTCAGGCACGGGGCCAAAGCGCGGCTTACTCGTTGTGGATACGCTCATATGGCCAGTGGGAAGCGTTGCGATTAAACAATCAAGAGTCGCCTCTTCAAGCTTATCTGGTATCTCCTCTACCGCCGCCATTCTGGTTGTGTAACCGACCGATGTCTGTGGCGAGAAGCCGACAAATAACTTGTAAAATACATCTCGAGGACGTGGATGCATATTTGCATCTGGCGCCGGATCAAGAGCATGCAGCGCAACTGTGAGCCTCACAACCTCCGAAAAATACTCCTCGCGCCATCCCAGTTTTGAAAGCGCGAACATCAAACCGACACCATCATTTGACAAGGTTAGTGATAATTCTCGGTCCTCAGGGATAAAAAGTGCGGAGACACCATCTTGGGCGCTCTGGATCTCCGCTTCCAGAGCGTCGAGGAAAGCCCATGGAGCAGCTTCAGCGAAATAACTGAGCAGACCTCCTTCTTGGCGGACTAAGTCGACGAAGCCAATACGTTCGATAATTGTGCTCACTTGTTTATGTGCCCAGTCGGCCAAAGGCTGACCATCGACGGTCTGCCCTGTCGTCGTGCCACGGTAAGCTAAGATACAAAGCGTCAGAGCCAAACCCTGGCGCAGGCTCGCGCTTATGGTTGGGGTTCGATTAAATATTGCTTCGTGAGCCGCAACTTCCTCCGGTCGGTTTACAAAGGCCCTTTGAAGCAGACCTTCGAGATATTGGATATGTTTCCTTGTCAGATGATTTGACAGTTGATCCAATGCATCGACAGGCGCTTTAATGAAGTATTGAGCGTCGATCTTGCGGAGGAGTTGGTCTGTAACACCGTGCTCCCGTCCCATGTCGGTGTGAGTACGAAGATAATCCGTAAAATCGTCATAAGCTAACTTTCCGGTACCGAAGGCGTCGCCTAAAGCAGCGTGGATAGCGACCTTGTCTGGGGAATCGATAAATTTTTCTCCATCATGAACTGCAGCATCGTTCCAGCCTCCAGTCAGGGCTGCAATACAAATAGCGTCCAGCTCGCGACCTTGTCCTTTGATAAATGGCGGGTAAGGTATCGGATGTTGCTGTCCCATCCGACGCAGAGACATTAGAGTTCCGCCCGCCAGTGATGCTACTTTGTATCCGTCATTTATCCCCACACCTTCAAGATAAGCACCTAGGGCTCTCTGCCCGGGATCGCGAAGCGCAGTTGCCTCGTTCGCGGTTTGTCCGTCCAAGGCATGGCAGCAGATGACTGTATTCCCTTGCACCAATCGTGACGCCACTCCCGTAGCTTCCCCTTGAAGTATGAAAACAGTATTGGAGCGGTTGGCAAATCCTGGAACAATACCTGGGGTTCGCAAAATGATTGACGGCAATCGACTTTCAACACCGTGTTGACCGTCCTCAACATCGTCGGTGTCCTCCGAGTCGCCTCCTGCGTTATTTGCGCTTTGGTGAACCGTCGCCGCGAAGGCCACGGCTTCTTCGATTGTATTTGCAAATAAATCTATTCGAGTCGGGGATAACAGCTTTCCGCTTTGCTGAGCGACTGCTTTTCTAACCTCCCTGACTAGGTCGTCCCTGCCGCAGGTTAAAATACCACCATCGATCTCCGATTTATTAAAGCCGTCAAGATAGCTTTTGATTACAGCGTCAGGTGTCTGAATATCCGTGCGGACGAAGGTTGGCTCGAAGTACCGTTTTACATCCAACGCAATATCAGGATAGCTGTTAGTCCACTTAATGAGCTGGGGCGCGTCGACTGCACGGACATTGCGATAAAGTTTCTCTCGCCGCCTTGCCTCAACCCAGTCATTCAACGTCCGCTCTTCAAACCTATCGGGCGTAGGGAGTACTCCTGTGTCCTTGTCCTTTTTCCGTCTCCTGTTCGGGAAATCTCGTGGCGTAACGAAAATAAATTCTACGGTCGCGGTTCTTCCAGGATTTTCAAGTTCCAGGAATTCAGCAACTCGATCAAACTCGTCCGCAGCTTTTTTTCGGACATCCGTTGTCTTACCGAGCTCCCAACAGACTGATCCAGCATCATACCAAGCCGTCGGGGCCTCTGAGCGACTTGTTCCGTCATACCCCGCTTTTTCAGCATACTCATCTGTAAAGAAGTGGAGCTCCCTAAGGTCGCGCCCGGCGGTTGCTCGCACAAGGTTCTCAATCCAGGTTGGAAGATATGCAGAAAAGGTGACGCGTTTTACCCAACTATCAAGGTCGGCGCGGCTGATTATGTTAAATGGGATATCGGACATGGATCAATAAATGGGTCCTCTTCCTGTCGAAAACAACCCGCACCGGTTGCAGAATCAGTCGCAATCCTCTCTGCATGCGCACAGGAAAGCACCACAAACTATGCAACATGAAAATCAGGATTTTGTTGGTTCTCTAATACCGAATTTTGGAAACTTCTTCAGGATCTACCGCGTCTATATTTCTGTCGTAAAGTCGGGTTGTTTCAGCGCTTTTGTGACCTGCCATCTTACGTGCTTCTTCAAGCTGGCCACCATGAGCGAGATAGTTCGTGATCCCCGTAGCTCGCAGAGAGTGATTGCCGACTTCACCAAAATACCCCGCCGCTTTGGCGCGCCTCTGGATCATCTTCCAGCTGGCATTTCGAGAATATGCATGACTCGTTAGAGAACCACCTCGTGGTGTTGAGCCTTGGAAGAGGGGAGCGTCAGGTCGGTCAATCAAGCCTGTCGTTCTGAGATAGTCATCGATGTAATGTGCCAAGATCTCATGCACAGGCATTTCATGGACTTTGCTTCGCTTCTCCACAGTGACGATATATCTAAGGTTTCCGCGCATCTGATAGTCTCGAACTTGCAAACGGCAGACGGCCGAAATCCGGAAGAGGGAATAGGCCATCATCGCAATCATAGCGCGGTCACGATAATCGGCTTCCGTCTCCATTGGAATCATATCGATCATGCGAGCAACAAGCGCATTGTCGAGAACAGGGGTCGCGCCTTTACCAGACGGAACACGGGGGAGGCGCACAGCACGAGCAACATTTGTCTTCAGAAGACCTGCAGCGATACAGGCATCGAGATAAGTCCGTACTGCGGAGAAGACTGTACTCACCGTGCGGGCCTTATCATCGGTAAGACCAGTTTCCTCGTCTGTTTCAGAGATAGAATTTATAAAGGCCGCCATTTGTGAGCCTGTAAGGTCTGAAAGAACGGGCAAACGGGAGCTTGTCTTATGATCTACAATCCAGTCACAAAATCGGCGCAGACCTTGTGCGTATACTTCGCGCGTTTTGCGGTTCGTATGTGACATTAGAAAATCAATATACACGTTTACATAATCAGCATTTTCTGATGAGTTTTCAACAATCAGAAGAGGAGGGCAGAGGCCTCCATAGCTGCTGCGCGGTATACGGCCGAGTTGGGGGACACTTTCTTCCATACCCGTTAGAAACAGATCTATTGCACAAAGCCTCGAAGCCTGTTCAGCGTCAGAGCAACCCACGGACGCTAAGTTCGACAAGTGAGAGGAGATATTGTCTTCGACGATGTGCTCCAAACTCATGCCTGGTGCGAGGTCTTCGAGCCATTCAAGAAAATCCGAAACGCCAACGGCAAACTGATCGTTTTGGGCATTCGCAAAGATCGTATGCAACTTCGCATAAGTTGCCACAACGTCCTGACCGCCACGAATGATGATATCTGGAGGCGCTAAAGTGTTTATGGTCGAAGGGCTGCTAAGAGCAGGAAAAGTGTCATGTTTGGGCATTAGGAAACATAATTTGGATTATGTTTCCTAAGATATAGTGAAGAATAGGGGTTAAATCAGAACAAATATCAGGCTCTCAGATTGCTCAAAATGTAATTCGTCGTAG
>JAHDEZ010000097.1:0-15176 GCA_020628425.1 Hellea sp.
TTTTCTTAACTGCACATACTTTCTCGAAAGTATCTCCTTCATATCAACTCAAAATCTACTTCAAAATTTAGCTTCCGATGTCCATTTTTGCTATGTGAGAAAGTCTTGAGACTTAAGATTTTAAGCGATGTGCAGAAGCTTACGAAACCTTCGCAGTGAAAACCGAGTTAACTGACACTTGACTCAAGCTATCCCGATCGTAACATTGTAAACAATATGCAATTTATAATTTAAGCACTTCTGGGACGGTATCGAGCAGGAATGAAAATTGAGGACCTCAAAGACAAGAGCAAATTGCCTTGAATTTTTAACATGCCTGACTTCGCGATGGTCCGCAGCATTGAATCGTCAGAATTCTTAATTGAGGGGGCCGCATGCGCGATTTAAAGTTCTCACGCCGATTTGTCTTAGGCGGTACTTTGTTAAGCGTTACAGCGTTCCATTTGACAGGTTGCGTCGCTCCGGACACGGGCATTATTCATATTAATTCTGACGGCCAATTTTTTTCGGCAAAAGAACTCACTTACCTGAATGATGTTGCCGAAATCATGATCCCGAGAACAGATACGCCCGGAGCAGCCGATGCTGAGATCGCTGCGGTTATTGACGGTATGATGTTGACGTGGGCCATCAAACCGACTCAGGTACAATTCCGGCGTGCCCTTAACGCTTTTGACGATAGGGCGCGTACCGGCTTTGGTAAAACTTATAGTCAGCTTAAGCCCATAGAGCGATTAGCATTACTGGAAACCATCGACGCCGGTGCTTTCTCAGATCAAGCTCCAGATGACGCCAACGACTACAAACGTCTGAAAGACCTAATCTTCCGTGTATTTTATACATCGGAAGAAGGAAGCGCCGATCATGTTCCAATACCGGGCGGATATTATGGGAACTTGACATTAGACGAGTATAACGCCCTGCAGGAAGGTCTCGCTTATGGCCGATGAATTTGATGTGATCGTTGTAGGTTCGGGGATTACCGGAGGGTGGGCGGCAAAGGAATTTTGCGAGAAAGGCTTCAAAACCTTGGTGTTGGAACGAGGACGGAATTTAGAACATCCTGATCCAGAATACACGGACATGATGGCGCCATGGGATTTATATAATCGTGCCTTGATGCCGGAAATCTATGATGTTCAGGGCCGATATCGCGACCTAAAAGAAAAATCCTATCCATATTGGTCCCATGTGTCTCAATTTTTTGTTGACGAGAAAGAATACCCATATTCGAGTCCAAAGAACCGGCCATTCATGTGGACACGGGGCTATCAGCTTGGAGGACGTTCGGTGACCTGGGGGCGGCAGGCCTATAGGTGGGGACCAAAAGACTTTGAAGCCAATGCAAAAGACGGTCACGGCATTCCTTGGCCGATAGGTTATTCGGATCTTGCGCCATGGTATGATCATGTCGAAGCCTTTGCAGGCATCTCCGGCAATAAGGATGGTTTGGAGGTCTTGCCAGACAGTGACAGCCTTAAGCCCTTTGATATGAGTTGCGCTGAGCAGTTTGTATCTGACAATTTAAAAATTACGCGACCGGACCGTCCTATGGTTATCGGGCGTTGCGCAAATCTGTCTGAAGCCAGGCAAGTTCATATCGAACTCGGCAGAGGTCCATGCCAAGCCCGCAATCAATGCTCTCAAGGGTGTTCATTTGGCGCTTATTTTTGCTCTCTGTCATCCACGCTGCCAGCAGCACAGCGCACGGGGAACTTGACGATTATAACCGATGCGATTGTCGCTTCAGTTGTCTATGACAACGCCACAGGCAAGGCTTCCGGCGTGAGGGTTATCGACCATAATACGAAGCAAGAAACTATTTATCGTTCTCGCATCATATTCCTCTGCGCATCAGCTCTGGGATCGGTTCAGATTATGATGAATTCCCGTAGCGAAACTCATCCAAAGGGCATTGCCAATTCCAGTGGTGTTTTGGGTCACTACATAATGGATCACTTTGGCGGCGCAGGTGCGTCTGGCGAGATTCCCGGTTTTGAAGACCGCTATTCTTTCGGACGTAGGCCCACAGGCGTATATATTCCGAACTTCCGGCACGAACAAACAGATGAGGTTGGGTTTGTCCGAGGTTATGGGTATCAAGGTTACGGCGCGGATCGACCACGGCAATCGCATACAGGTAATTCCATAGGGATCGGCGCAAAAGCCAAGGCGGCTGTGGGAACGCCCATGCCATGGCGTTTAGGAATTGGAATGTTTGGGGAAATGTTACCTTATAAGGATAATCAAGCCAGCCTTCATCCCACTAAGAAAGACAATTGGGGGGTCCCGCTTCTCCATATAGATGCACATGGCCGCGACAATGAACGAATGATGATGGTACAAGCCGCAAAAGACGCAGAAAATTTATTGATTGCCGGAGGATGTGTGAATGTCACAAGTTGGCATGCAGACCCCAAAGAGCACATTCAAGTCGGCGCGCGTACACACGAAATGGGCGGGGCTTGTATGAGTGATAACCCAGCGGAAGCCGTTCTAAATAAATGGTGCCAAGCGCATGACGTGCCGAATTTATTCGTCACAGACGGTGCCTGTATGAACTCGGTCGCAACTCAAAACCCATCGCTGACCTATATGGCTGTAACGGCGCGTGCCGCAGATCACGCCGCAACGCTTTTGAAGCAGGGAATTCTTTGATGAAAGCATTCATCACCAGCTTACTCTTTGGCCTTAGTATCGCTGCGTGCACAACTACCGCTCTTCCCACTGAAGATAACCGTTGGACACGCTTATTTGACGGCAAAACATTGGAGGGTTGGTTTCTCCATCATGGAGATTTGCCGTTTGAAGTTCGTGACGGCGAGATTGTCGGCAGCACCGCTGTTGATGTTTCCACGCGGTATCTCGCAACAATTGAGCAATACGATGATTTTATTCTCGAGCTTGAGATGAATAATGCCGCTGGAGAAAATTCCGGCGTACAATTTCGTTCCGTAATTGACGCTCCATTTTACAAAGGTCTGACGGGCTATCAACTGGAAGTCGATCCGTCAGAACGCGAGTGGACGGGCGGCATTTATTTCGAAGGCATCGGCACTTGGCAACATCCACCAATACATAATCCTAAGTGCACGGCCGCTTGGCGGAAAGATGGTTGGAATCGCCTTCGAATAGAAACCAAAGGGGAAAAATTACGTACATTTGTTAATGGTGAAGCTTGCGCCTACCTATTCGATGAATACTTACGACAGGGGCATATAGGTCTACAAGTACATGCTATCGGCTCGAATGCTAATGCTGCGGGTGCTCAAACGCGCTGGCGAAACATCCGCATTCTCAGTGAGCCGTTAGCTAGTGACTATACTGCTGGCGAGGCTAACGCCGATTCGAATAGTCATCTGATAGACCGCCTCAGCCCAATTGAAATTGCAAACGGTTGGGAACTTGTCCGTAATCGTGTGGGAGATATTTCGCAATGGAACTTTGAACAAATAGCTAATCCAATCAACGCAGTGGTCAGCGACGCAAACGTCTTAAACCTCAATGCCAAACGCGGGTCGAGTGTTGCGAAGATACCGATGCCGGAGAAGTCTTTCCATCTAATCGCAGACTTTCAGATAGAGGCCGGCACAGCAGGCGAGATACTATATCCCGTTACATTGACCAACAATTCGGGTGAGACAAAAAGATGTTTGGCGTCATACCGAATTTTTGATGATCGCTCATTAGAGACGCGGCTGGAGACTGACCCCAATCTCATGGGATCACTCACTGACAAAATTGCGGCTAAAAACCTATCCGAAACGGGGCGCCCCAAGCGCATTTTATATGATAACGCTTGGCGGCGGCTCGAAATCCGGGTGCTGAATGGTACTGTTGAGCATTGGCTCAATGCCGTCAAAGTCGTTGAGCATCATGAATGCGAAGACTTAACGCGTGTAGACACATCTTCCATCACACTAAAAGTGGACAAAGGGGGACTTCGTCTAAGAACAATTAAACTTCGTACTTACTGAGCAACCCGCTGTTTTACATGCTGGCAAATCTAAGCTTGCTATATCTCATCCACCCAGATTCTGGTACCTGTCATGCAATCTGCTATGGGGTAATCTTGGAAAAGCATCAGAATCCAGCCGAACTGAGTGACACGGCTATTAAACTTTATCTCGGATTTTTCCTGAAAGAGCTCCTACGGTTTCAACTTTACCCACGATAAAGAGATACGACAACAGTCCCATTATTGCCACAGCACCAATGTAGAGAAATGCAGGTGCAAAGCTCTCATCCGTTATCAAAACACCTATAATGAGAGGCGTAATAATCGCGGAGGATCCGCCAAAGCAATTAAAGACTCCACCAATCAAGCCGACATGTTCTTTGGGGGCCATAAGCGAAACGAAGACCCACGTGATAGAGGCTAAGCCAACTCCAAAAAATGAAATCGTTAAAAACATAATCGCAAGCGCATTATCGGTTGTATAGTTAGCCCCTACTATAGCCGTTGAGAGGGCAAGGCCAATAATAACGGGGGCTTTACGCGAAATCTCTGCTGAAAAGCCTTTGCGCACCATCCAATCCGATGAAAAGCCCGCCAGAAGCACGCCGCAAAAAGCCCCTAAGTAAGGAACGGAAGCCATAAATCCTGATTTAACGATTTCGATGCCGCGATATTCAGTAAGGTATGTCGGGAACCACGTGAGGAAGAATATGAATACGGATCCAATTGCAAATTGACCGATGTAAATACCCCATAGCTTTGGATGTTTAAAAGCTACAGAAAAGTCAGTCTTCGCTTTGGTTTTGTGCGCAGCTTTATCAAGGGTTTGCACTTCATGCACCGAACCCTCATCTTCAAAATTATCGCCATTCCGACGCGGATATAAAACGAACCAAATGACAGCCCAGGCCACCCCCACCAGACCCGTCGTAATCATAAAGCCTCGCCAGCCGACGCTGACCAGCAAGAGTGTCAGAATGGGTGCTAAAAACGCAAGCCCGATATACTGACCGGACACGTAAACGCTAATGGCTGACGCCCGTTGCTCCGGGGGGAACCACTCTGTCACGACTTTATTGTTAATCGGATAAGTCGGCGCTTCGAAAGCACCCACAGCCACACGGCAGCCAATAAGCGCGCCAAGAGAGCTTACTAATCCCTGAAGGATAGTCGCTATGGACCAACCAACCAGCAGGATTGGATATAATGTCCTCGCACGAAAACGGTCCGCAATAAGGCCACCCGGAACTTGGAAAGCCGTATATGTCCAGGCCCAAGCGGAAAAAATCAGACCGATTGCTTCCTTTGACAGGCCGAGGTCACCCCGGATAGCGGATGCTGCTACGGAGATATTTATGCGATCCATATAATTGATGACCACTGTCAGAAAAAGGAGAGCGAGCACCAAATATCGTTCTTTATTATTGGCTTTCATAACGACCGCTCCCCAACATGATATACTCAGAGCAACGATACACCCGCCGCAATCTTTCTGAAGTTTTGCGTGAAAACGCGTCATCACCTTAAAGGAGATTTGTCAATTGTCGACAATATAATTGTGTATTGTGCGGTTTACTGCTAACAGAATTTCATAATTCGTTGAGCGCACTGTCCAACCTGGATTAATGGGAGATATAAATGGCTGATACATTTTCTCAAAACCTGTTCAATCTGACACTTAATTTGAAGAGTACATGAAATTTCTTGTGCAATACGCAGTAGCTCTCACCCTGTCTTTTTTAATAGCAGGGTCGCTGTTGTTGGCATTTATTTGGCGCGTCGAAGACACAACCAAAACACTTCGGTGGGCACATGTATATGAAGTTAGTTCGCCTTATCATCAGCAAACCTTGGCGGCCGCAAGAAAGTTTGAGGCGCTCACAAATGGCCGCTATCGAATCAGAGTTTATCCCGCCTCGTCGCTTGGAAATGAAAGTGCGATTAATGAGTCTTTAGCTCTTGGAGCAATTGATATCATTTACACAGGAACGTCTTTCGTCGCGAATGAATATCCGCCAATTTCCGTTTCTGATTTCCCTTATGCGCTTGATAATTTTGAGCACTGGGAAACCTATCGAGACTCACCTTTATTTGCTGATGTTGCGGCTGGATATGGCGATGCCACAGACACCAAGGTCATAGGGCTGATTTATTACGGATTTCGCCATGTCACAGCAAATAAACAAGTCTTACATCCTGATGACATGAAGAACCTGAAAATCCGGGTTCCGAATGCACCGATGTTTCTAATTCTTCCGCAGGCAACTGGCGCCAATGCTGCCCCAATGCCTTTCGCGGAAGTATATTTGGGATTGCAACAGGGCGTCGTCGACGCGCAAGAAAACCCGTTGACCACCATTAGATTCAAACGATTTTACGAGGTGCAATCACACATCAACTTGACAGGCCATATTATGCCGTCTCTCCTGACGCTTACATCAAATCGGACTCTGGAGAAATTAGGTCCGGATGATGCAGCTTTACTGGAAGAAGTGACATGGCGTGCCGCACAAAATGCATCGAATGACATTCGCGACAACGAAAAAGAACTCGTCGCATGGTTTCAGGAGCAAGGCCTGACTGTTAGTGAGGTTGATCGGGGAGCCTTTCGCGCGGCCATCACGACCTATTTCGTATCTCGAGATTATCCCTTTGACGAAGTTTATTTGATGAAATTAAGAGACCTCGCGAAAAATGGATGAGACAAGGCTGGACATAAGATCAAGGGCCAAACTTCACTGGACTGATTTTCCGGCCCTCATATTATTTACATCATTAGTGGCTATTGTTCTCCTACAATTTCTTTCGCGATATGTTTTCAATGACAGCATCGCCTGGACGGAAGAAATTGCTCGGTATTTACTCATCGGGGTTGCCTATTCCGGGTCTGTAATTGCTCTGAGAAAAAGTGAGCATGTTTTTCTTGAAGTTCTATATCGGCGAATGTCCCTTCCCAACGTTAAACCGCTGGCGATCATGGTGGACTTAATAGTATTTGCTTTTCATGCAATTCTCACAGTCTTCACCATCAATTTGGCCTTGCAAGCTGATCGTCAAATGATCTCGGTAAAGTTACCCAAAAACATCGTCTATTGGTTTGTTGCCGTCATGTTGTTTTTGGCAACAGTAATAGCGCTCAAACATCTCCTGTACAGGTCACAACAATCCAGCCAAGAAATTCTTGATACTATCGCGGAGAATGCCGGTGGAGACAGCATATGATAATGCTTTGCCTCACGCTGGTTTTACTGATTGCATTAATGGCGTCCGGGGTCCCCATATATGTTTCGCTAGGACTATCTTCCTTAGTTTACTTTCTTAGCGACGGCATTGCGGGAGTGGCCGCGGCACATACAATGATTAACGGCCTAGATAGTTTTACCCTGATAGCGATTCCGTTTTTCATCCTTGCAGGTCACCTTATGAACAGTGCAGGATTTACAGATCGAATTTTCACTCTTGCGAGGTCAATCATCGGTTGGGCACCGGGCGGATTGGGTCACGTGAATATCGGCGCCAGTGTTGTTTTTGCCGGAATGTCGGGCGCTGCAGTTGCAGATGCCGGCGGGTTAGGTGCTGTAGAAGTTAAAGCCATGCGTGACGCGGGATATGACCGGGGGTTTTCTGTCGGCATCACTGCAGCATCCTCTACAATTGGCCCCATCATTCCACCATCCTTACCTTTAATTATTTATGGCGTCGTTGCTGAAGTTTCGATCGGTAAATTATTTGCGGCGGGCCTAATTCCCGGCTTGTTAATGGCCGTCGCACTCATGGTCATGGTCCACATTGTTTCGGTACGACGGGGCTATCCGCGAGACGTGGCTTTCTCAATGCCTGTGACACTACGCGCTGCTAAGTCTTCGGTTTTGCCACTTTTAATGCCGATCATCATTGTTGGCGGCATCGTTTTTGGAATTTTTACACCCACTGAAGCCGCCATTGCCGCTGTCGTCTATACCGTCTTAGTTGGAAGTCTTGTTTATAAAACAATAAATTATCGGGCTCTTTTAGACGCAACTTTGTCGACGATTGAAACGACAGCAGTCGTTCTCATGATAATTGCCTCTGCCGCTCTTTTCGCTTGGGTATTAACAGCCAATCAAGTTGCGGATGGGTTGGCCAGCGGTTTGCTTTCTATGACTGAAGACAAGACCCTCATCTTATTAATGATAATGCTCATCGTCTTTGCAGTTGGGTTTTTCATGGAAACGATTGCAGCAATAACAGTTCTTGCACCCTTAATCCTGCCTGTTGCAATGACTGTGGGCATTGACCCGGTTCATCTCGGTATTGTGCTAGTCCTAAACTTGATGATTGGACTGCTTACCCCGCCTGTCGGCATGGTATTATACGTGTTGGCAAAAGTGTCGAAAACGCCCTTTGAAGAATGCGTCAAAGCAACATTGCCGTTCCTCGTGCCACTGATTGGGGTCTTGTTGTTACTCGTTCTAATTCCTGAGATCGCGCTCTACCTACCTGAACGTCTTTTTCCAGAATAAAAAATTGGATAAATTAAAATTAGTCAGGAAACTGCTGAGCTCTTACAAAATGTAGTTTCAAGCCATTAGCCCCTTGAGTTGCAAATTCAGCGAGAGCCTGATACATAATGTAGACAATTGACAAATTATTGAGGGGCTCTTGGCAAAACCAATTACAATATCATGGTTACTGGCTGGCCTCGGTGTTTTCTTTGTTTTGATGGCAGCATGGCTGCTGCCTTTGTCCGGTATAGAGGGTCAAGGTTTTGATCGTTTTTTGGGGCGATTTCATCCTCTCATATTGCACTTCCCTGTAGCATGTCTTTGTTTTGTCGCTCTTTTTCAGATTGTGAGTTTTGCAAAACCGCTTAAACATCTAAAGTTTTTAGTCGGACCAATGCTTATTTTGGCAGCCATCTCTGCCTGCATCACAGTCTTACTCGGCTTATTGCTGGGCATGAACGAGGGTCACTCAGGCGCCCTTATTGATCGGCACAGAACGCGCGGCATCGGTGTGGCTATATTTTCCTGCATCTCTGCCGCTGCTTACTTTACGGCGAAACATACAAAATCCAGGTCTGCGTGGACGGGTTATATTGCAAGTTTTGTCACGGCTATAGGCTTGATGGGGTTGACGGCACATGATGGCGGCTCACTGGTTCATGGTCCGACTTATTTAGCGGACCACGCACCAAAAATATTACAACCCTTGCTGACAACCCACATCCCCAAATCAAATAAGAATGCGCCTTCATCTGAAGAGCTGAACGATAATCAATCACCTTTGTCTCCCGAATTATTGGCTCGCTTCGATAATGAAGTGGGTAACTTTTTTGGTGGCTATTGCTCACGATGCCACGGAGACAGCAAACAGGAAGCAAATGTTCAACTAGATAATTTTGACGAAACTTTTAGCGCACACAACAGTGCTTATAATTGGCGCCGAGTTATGGGTGTTTTAGGGGCGCACCGTATGCCACCCGAAAATTCGAAACAGCCGTCTGCGCAACAGCGAGATGTCGCGTTAAAGTGGATCGAGGAGGCGCTAGAGGCGACAGCTTTCGCCAAACGCGCGAACCAAGAGAACGCGCCTTTGCGCAGACTTAATCGCCGAGAAATCAATCATAGCTATCAAGATATTTTTGATGTCGATGTTGATTTTGTCACACGTCTTCCAGCGGATGCAAAATCTGAACACGGCTATGACACAGACGCCGACTTACTCATGCTATCGATGTCGGATTTACGGCTTTATCACGACGTTGCGAGACAAGCGGTTGAGACCTATGTCCATTTCGGGGAGAGAAAAGAGACACGCGACCTTTATTTTATCGAGATGGAGGATGTCTATCATTTTGGACGTCAAGAAGGCGCTCGACTTTCCTACGACAGGTCAGCTAGGGCATTACCCAAGCCTCAAATTGAACTCATAAAAAGCGCTCGCGCGAGCTCGCCACCCGTTTATCGTGATCGGCAATATGGCCCCTTGCCTCACGGCCCGATTCCTAATGGCGATGTGCCGGGGGTCGGCGAAGGACGGGGTTTTGCCCGTTTGCATGAGCAATTCATGTTATTGCATACACCACACAAAACAGGCGAAGTTACTGTTCGTGTTCATGCTGCGATGACCCCCGGGCAAAATAATGACAACAGCGTGCCCCGTCTTCGGCTGGAAGCAGGCTGGAGAAACATCCAAAGCTTACGCGTGAAAGTCATCGGTGAGAAAGATGTAACGGCCTCAAAAGATGCGCCTGAGATTATCGAGTTCAAGTTTCAACTCGAAGAAGTCATTGCTCCTGAAACAGCTCGCTGGGATGACAGCGGTGATGATCGTTGGGTCCTATTGGTTTTGTCTAATTATGCGCGTCATGAAAACGGCATCCTAGCCGGGTCAATTTACGGTCAGATCGACATGGACCTGCCCTCTTCAGCCACGGAGGAACTCCCGTATCAGGAGCAAGCGGCAGCGGCTGCAGAACAACAAAATATCGGTTTAGCGCATTGGAAAAAAGGCGGTGTGCCGTACCTTTATCTTGATGCCGTTGAAGCTGAAATCACACCCGCAAAATCCAATCCTAATGCACCTTGGATTTTACCACTTGGATCAACTTCTGATGTTACGGGATCTCCGATTGAAAGCGAGGCAAAGATTGTCCGTAACGTTCTAATCGACTTTCTGCCTAAAGCCTTTCGACGGACGGTCAGTACGGTCGAAATCAATCATTACGAAACGCTTTTTGTCAAGATGAGGGAAAATGGCGACCCGTATGAAGACAGCGCTAGGGAAACCCTTGCGTCTGCTTTGATCTCGCCCGCATTTCTATACATTGGCTACCCTGCCCCGGATGCGGGTGATGAATCAAACGCGATGCAAATACGTGCTAAAAATAACTATCTCGCATCACGGCTATCTTATTTTCTCTGGTCTTCAATTCCTGATCAGCAGCTCCGAGACCTCGCAGAAAATGAAAAACTTACTGACCCGGCGACTCTCTCGCATGAAGTTGACCGCATGCTTGCTGACCATCGATCACTGCGTATGATGCGTACATTTGCAACGCAATGGATGCAGTTGCACAAGCTTTCCAACACATCCGTTTCCGAAGAAATTTACCCCGAATACGGGCCGCAATTTGCTGACCTCCTCAATGAGGAATCGATTTCAACATTTAAAGATAACTTTCAAAATAACCGTGACGCGCGTGAGTTATTTTCATCTGAATATATGATGTTAAATGACCAGCTTGCACGCCATTACGGCATTAATGGTGTCACCGGAGGTGATATTCGAAGGGTTCATGTTGGAGACACGAAACAGCGTGCAGGCCTGCTCACTCAGGGCAGTGTTTTAACAATCAATTCCAATGGACAAGACTCTCACCCCTTAAAGCGCGGCGTGTGGCTGCTGGAACGTATACTGAACGACCCTCCCCCTCCGCCTCCGCCATCCGTGCCGGAACTGGATACGAACAACCCCTTACTGGCAGGAATGACGCTTAAGCAACAAATCGAACACCACAGAAGCCTTAGCGCTTGCTCGGGATGCCATGAGAAAATTGATCCCTGGGGCGTGATTTTCGAAAATTTCGATGCAACAGGGCGTTGGAGAGATACGGTTGAAGTCAATGGCGAGACTGTTCCCGTCGACGCGAGTTCTTTTCTCGTCGACGGAACAAAGCTGGACAATATTGCAGAGCTTGCTGAATATTTAGACAATGACCCGGACGAGAGCCGCATGAAGAGCCTTGTCTATCATTATATGGTCTATGCATTGGGGCGCGATCTTGATGTTCTAGATGAAGCTGAAGCCGAGGTGATCTACAGCAGTTTCCGCGCATCAGGGTACAAGCTGCCAGCGCTCACCAAATTTATCGTTCAAAGCGATGCATTCACAAATAGAGAAACAATGAACTCAAATGGGCAGAGGGAGTAAAACCATGAATAATCGCAATAGATTTGTGGATCGTCGAACCATATTAAGAACTGCAGGCTCCTCACTCCTTTTACCTGCGCTCTCTTCGCTGGCCCCTTTATTGGCACATGCAAACGAAAGTGCGCCTGACAAAGTCGGACCGAAAAGGCTTTGTTTTGTGTTCTTTGGATTGGGCGTGTCCCTCCCCCCGGAAGGTCATGTTTCTCACAAAGATTGGCATTGGTTCCCGCATCAGCTCGGCACAGATTATACCTTCACGAAATCCACAGCGGCACTAGAGCCATATCGTAGCCAGATCAGCTTTCTCTCGGGCCTGTCTCACCCCAGAACTCGAACAATGTATTCTCACTCAACCGGTGGATATTTTCTCAGTGGTGCCGACCCCGAAGCCCCGGCAGGCAACTCTATTTCAGCTGATCAACTCTATGCCCAGCATGTTGGTGTCCATACGCGCTACCCGTTTATCACAATGGCTTCAGAAGGCGGTATTGGGGATTTTCGCCGTCCCAATACATTGTCTTACACGAGTGGTGGGCAACCCATTCCATCAATCGGAACGCCGCGCGCCGTTTTCGAGGAGATGTTTGGAGTCCAAAAGGGAAGCAAGTCGGACATTCAACGCGCTTTCCGACGGGATAAATCAATACTTGATGCCGTGGCCCCGGATTTGAAAAATCTTCATAGAGATATTTCTGCACAGGACCGTGCGCGGTTGGATCAATATCTAACAGCCGTAAGAGCTTTAGAAACACGCCTAGACAGAGCCGAGGCTTGGCTGGACATACCAAAACCAGATATATCTGAAAATGCATTTACGCTGGATACAGATCCGATTGCAGATGGCCCCACATCATTTATCGACGCAATGTATCAGCTTATGCACACTGCTTTCCTAACAGATAGCACACGTATGATCACTTATATGAAAGTTAAAGAGTCGCCGGGAGATTTAGCCGCCCGCTTTCCTGAGGCACTCGGTCTTCCGCATCATCATTCGCTTTCTCACGATTTCAACAAAGAAGGCGGGTATAAACGCTGGGGTTGCTATGATGCGTATCTCTCAGATCGCTTTGCAGGCTTTCTAAAAATGATGGATGAAACAGATGACCCTCATGCAGAAGGATCCCTTTTGGATAACACCGTTATCCTTTATGGTTCGGGAACAAGCGACGTACATAACCCCCGGAATTTTCCCTTGGTACTGGCAGGTGGCAAGAACTTCGGTTTCAAACATGGACATCACTTGCGCTTCGAAGAGACTGTTCCCATGACGAACCTACTACTTACGCTTATGCAACAACTTGGCATGGAAATAGGTCAGTTTTCCGATAGCACGGGTAGAATTCCAGAGATTCTAGTTTGATCCATGATTCAGCAGAACCTTCAATTTAATTTTGAGTTCTTAATCTGGTAGAACTCTAACACCGCCCAAATCAGCACTTGACGCAAATTTAGCATAGAGACGTAAGGCCGAGCTCACTTTTCGAATTCTTTTCTCCATGGGCGTGTATCCCGTTTCGTTTTCCAAATTCTGTCTGCGGACGTCCAATTCCTCGCTGTCGACATTCAGTGTAATGCGTCGATCTGGAATATCGATTGTGATTTCATCGCCCTCTTGTATTAGCGCTATTTCACCCCCTGCTGCAGCCTCCGGAGAGATATGTCCAACAGACAATCCGGAAGTGGCCCCTGAAAATCGTCCATCAGTTAAAAGAGCACAGTGTTTGTCGAGCTGCATCGCTTTTAGCATTGTAGTAGGGAGGAGCATTTCTTGCATACCTGGCCCCCCTTTTGGTCCTTCATACCTTATAACGACAACATCCCCTTTCGCAATTTTACGTGAACCAATGGCTTTGACAGCACTATCTTGCGAGTCGAAGACTCTCGCTCGTCCGTTGAATACGATCATGTCTGAGGCTACAGAACCCGTTTTTACAATACATCCTTTCTTTGCAATATTACCGAAAAGAACGGCGAGACCGCCATCTCGACTATAGGCATTCTCTACGCTTCTCAGGCAACCGGCAACCCGATCAAGATCAACAGAACCTTCCGATTCATGAGATAAAGACTTCGCTCCCCGAACGCCTGAAGCGTCCGCTTTAAAAAAGCTGATTACGTGTTCATCACGTGTTTCGACCAAATCCCACTTAGCTAAAACATCTCCTAAGGTACCGTTTAAATTCCCAAGGTGATAAACCGATGTATCAATAAGCCCCGCACGTTTCAGTTCACCAAGAATCCCCATGACACCCCCAGACTTATGAACATCCTCCATAAAATAGTCTGATGAGGCGGGAGCAACCTTACACAAGTATGGTGTTCGCTTGGAGATTTCGTTTATATCATTCATATCAAACTCGACGTTTGCCTCATGAGCGATTGCGAGTAAGTGGAGAATAGTATTGGTTGATCCACCCATAGCAATATCCATGGACATTGCATTCATAAAAGCCGACCGCGTAGATAGTGCACGAGGCAGAACATTTTCGTTCTCATCAACATAGTACGACTTCGCGATGTCAACTGCAGTCTTTCCTGCTTCAACAAATAACTTTCTTCGCAAGGCATGCGTGGCGAGTAATGAACCGTTTCCTGGAAGTGCAAGACCTAACGCCTCCGCCAAACAATTCATCGAATTTGCTGTAAACATACCTGAGCAAGAACCGCAGGTTGGGCACGCATTTTCTTCGATGTCTTGTCGAGTTGAACTTCTATGACTAGGATTGGTGCCCGACACGAAAGCGTCCGACAAATCAAAACGCTCAATTTTTCCATTTACGTCCAGTCTTCCGGCTTCCATGGGCCCACCAGAAACAAAAATCGTTGGTATATTTAATCGCATCGCAGCTATCAGCATCCCCGGCGTAATTTTATCACAATTTGAGATACAGATCATCGCATCCGCACAATGAGCATTGACCATATATTCAATTGAATCGGCTATGAGTTCACGACTTGGGAGGGAATAAAGCATTCCATCGTGCCCCATAGCTATCCCGTCATCGACTGCGATGGTGTTGAACTCTCTCGGTATCCCCCCGGCGTCCCAGATTGAGTCACAAACTATTCTTCCAATTTCATTTAAGTGCACATGGCCCGGAACAAATTCCGTAAATGAGTTTGCCACTGCGATAATTGGCTTCCCAAAATCTGAATTCTTCACACCTGCCGCTCTAAAAAGAGATCTAGCGGCTGTCGCGCCCTGGCCCTTAGTGACCCTGTCTGATCGGTATTTCATATTGCTACCATAAGTTTTACAGCTACTTTGAAGGCGCAATGCGCCTCCTGCTTACTCAAAGAC
>JAHDEZ010000097.1:15276-18411 GCA_020628425.1 Hellea sp.
ACAGGCAGATCGATCTCTTCTAAGAACGCCCAGTGATCTGTCTGCACACCTTCCTCATAAATATTAAAGCTAAGTGCGTCTGAATATTTGACGGATGATTTGATAATCTCTTGAGGCATTCCCCAATTCGCCATTCGCGCGCCCATATAGAGATGGTTAGGTAGATATTGTTCCAGAGTTTCCGTTACAACACGGAAATATTGGTCCCCCAACATCTCTAGAAGGAAAGAAATGTCAGAAACTTGAGCATCGGTATACTCTGTAAACGAGGCCCCTCTGGCAAAGGCTTCCCAATCTGCGAATTCAGAGTTCCAGGCCGCATTTAGGGCAACTATCGTTACGTATTTTTCCTTAAGGTGGGCTGTGAATGCCGCTTTAGCGGGGCTGTTCATAGCGTTTTTAGACAAAGCGTCCGTAATAATTCCATAGCGTGCCTCGACACTGCCTTCGGTCTCACCCCAAGCTTTTTCATTGTCGACGAAGATACCGACGCACCAAGGAGAAGCTTTCACCTCCTCCGCGATAACACTGATAGTTGCCTCCGCTCGCTCGCGGAAGACCGGGTCATAAAAATCAGGCATCGGGCTCCATTTTGGGTTCAAAGGCTGTAGGGTTTTGAAATCACCGATGATCCAGCCATTTGCAAAATATGGCACCCGCTCATTCGGATAAAATGCCGGATCAACCCAATTTCCAAAGGACGTAAACCCCCATGATTTCATTCTATCCAACGTGACCTCCTCCCATTTTTTGATGTAGGATTCTGGCGAGGCCTGGCCATATCGCCGCTCAAGATTTGCGCGATAAAAGCTGTAAGTCTCGCCATGAGGAATAGGCCCAATATGCGTCGAGCGGCGATAGGAATAATGATCTGCGAGATCATCATCATAGTCGGGCAACCACTCAAACATATCATGACGCATTTTATTGGTGACATACCGAGTGGCTCTTACCGCGTCGGATACCTTTATAATGCCCATGGAATCTTCCGGCGTAACCTCCTCAGGGCGACGAATACGTACAGAAGGATCTTTATAATCAATCCCGGTCGCCGTGGTCATATTGGCCATACGGACGTTCGCAGGTCCGTGGGAATAAAATAGATAGCCTTCAGGATCGACCATCCACCATTTCCCATCATATTTTTCCACGCGAAAATAGCCTGTCGCATCCAGTTTCGGACCATCCTTATAGCCTCCAAATCGAGAACGGTCCTTGGGTCCTGTATTCTTCGCCAACTCAACCAATTCGGCATCGGCGGCAGATTTCAATTCTTTCTCAGAAGTTACTTTTAGCGGAAAATCCAAATGTGCATTTTGACCGAATTTATCTGTTAGCCCTACCAACCAATTGCCGGAACGCTCGGGATTAGGCCGCAATCGAATGTTATCGACATGTACCTCTCGATCTTCGATGAGCCCTATCCCGACGAATTCGAGCTTTGCTATTTTAAAAGGATCAACCGTTTTCTTTTTTGTCGATCGCCAGACCATTTGCAGATCATCCGTGTCCCATACCGGAGGAAGTCCCCACATCCCTATATCTTGACGTGCCTCAGGCCCTGTAATTGGAAAGAAGACTGTTCCAGAATAATTGGCAGGCAAACTGATTGAGCGGCTTTCACTCTTTCCAGATGGATCCTCCAAAACAACATATAGCTGAGTGGACAGATCGCCAATGTTTTCAACGTCAAACGCAATGTTATGATCGGTGTAACTAGAGATATCCCAAATTGATTTTGGTTGAATTGCGATTTGGTCTGTATTGTTCTTAGAAGACAAAAACAGCGCGAGTTTGCGCCCTTCCCTACCATCGGACAAAAGGGTAACAGCTTCATCCCTTTCCGGAAAAATTTGATCTATGTCATTGGGACCATCAAAATCCGCCATCATGAGCGTGTAATCTGATGTAATTTCAGACAGTGGATCCAATTTTTTAGACCGCTCTGCCTGACAGGAAGCGGCAACTGAACATAGCACCAAGAAACAAGTTGTTGTCAAAATCTTTGTTGTCACTTCAAAATCCTTTTTTGTTTACAATAGACAATTTATACTCAATAACAAATACAAATATTGTGGGGAGAAGTATGCAGCGCCGAGAATTTATAGGGTTTGTCTCTTCTGGGATTGCCGCAGTAACTTTGCCGAGCTGTAAGTCTAAAGATGCCTCACTGAGGCACTCACAAGAGCCCCTTATCCCGCTGGAAATTGACCGAGGTGCAGATCGACCTTGGTTAGGTAAAAATTTCTGGGCTAATCGCCTCCAGGATTGGAAACTCACCAATAGTAAGATCGAATGCAGAGCTAGTGGACCTGATCTACATTGTAGAACTGCGCATCTACTTACTCATGATCTCAACGCCAATCAAAGCTCAGCTCGTATTCGAGCGGAAATTCATAACTTAAACCCAGGACATCCTGGCTTTGGTGGCTTTTTGATCGGTGCGGGCGGTGGAAAGTTGGATCACCGCAGCGCATCGCTGATACATTACGGAGGCGGACTGCGCGGCGGAATACTCGCTGTCATAGAGAGTGACGGCACGATGAGTTTCAGAGACTTCTCAAAATCCGAAAAACCTTTATCTTTTGATAAATATGCATTGGACCAACAGGCCCAAGCGATATCATTAAACAATTTTGCTAACGGCTCCACTTCCGTCATCCTAGATTGTCATTTGGATGCTCTGGACGACGGAACTTACGATCTTCGTCTCATCGCATCAGATGCGGAGACGGGCGAAGAACTCGGTTTCATAGTGAAGACAGGCGTTTCACCTAGTATTCTTTCAGGAAACATTGCCCTCACCTCTTCTCCGATCGGAGAATCTGGCGCTATGTTTAGCTTCAAAGACATTGCGCTGGGTGGGCCGAAGGTTTCAGTTCATCCGGAACGCGCTTTAGGACCTGTGATGGGCTGCCTACACAGTCTAAACAGGAACGTTCTCAAACTGACCGCGCAATTCATGCCAATTGACCCTAAGCTCTTGAACCGAGCAAGGCTCGACTATCGACGGGTCGGCACTCAACAATGGGTAGAAGGTCCGACAGCGGAAATCGGCGCCGGCTTTACAGCTCTTTTTAGGGTCGAAAATTGGAACCCTGAGAATGACCATGACTATCGGATAGTGGGACTGGC
>JAHDEZ010000092.1 GCA_020628425.1 Hellea sp.
AGCAGCTGCGTGAATGCGGCGAAGCGCCATTCTATACGCTCGGCCCGCTCACCACCGACATCGCACCCGGCTATGACCACATCACGTCAGGCATTGGTGCTGCCATGATCGGTTGGTTTGGCACGGCCATGCTCTGCTATGTCACGCCCAAAGAGCATCTTGGCCTGCCGGACCGTGACGACGTCAAAGTCGGCGTGATCACCTATAAGCTCGCCGCCCATGCCGCCGACCTGGCCAAGGGCCATCCGGCGGCACAAATTCGCGACGATGCGCTCTCCCGCGCGCGTTTCGAATTCCGCTGGGAAGATCAATTCAACCTCTCACTCGACCCCGAAACCGCCCGCGATTTCCACGACCAGACCCTCCCCAAAGAGGCACACAAAACAGCTCATTTCTGCTCCATGTGCGGCCCAAAATTCTGCTCCATGAAAATCACGCAGGATGTGCGCGATTATGCGGACGGGCTGTCTGATAATGAAAAAGCGGCGCTGTTTCCGGAAGAGGCGAAAGAGGGAATGGAGGAGATGTCAGAGAAGTTTCGTGAAGTTGGGAGTAAACTCTACGTAAGTAAATGACATTAATAAATATTACTAATTGGTGCCGTAACAGGGAAAATGTGTAAGAGTACTAACCTGCTCCCTTTAACCCCCTCCATTCATAGTTAGATTTTACGGTTTATTTTTCTGATAGGAGAGGAGAAGAACCGATGAAGTCTAATGTGCTTACTATGTGATTACTGAGTGTGATCACGTAAACAAAATTGTAGGTGGAAGAAATATATGATATTATTTTACTTGCATAAATGGTGCCGCGAGGGAGAATTGAACTCCCGACCTCATCATTACCAACTGGATATGAGAGGTTTTCTGTAATTTCCTCTAGTTTCCTTATTTGGTATAACTAGTTGTTTTTATTATATTATTCTTTCCTCTCATTTCCTTGAGTGAGTTGTGAGTTCCTGTCGCCGTGCTTACTATGTGCTTACTGGCGACAATATGGATTTGGAAAGGACAGAGGATGAAAATCACAAAAAGAGTCATAGATGCCAGTCTGCCCGAGAGCAAGACGAAATACTTATGGGATAGCGAACTTGGTGGTTTCGGGGTGAAAATATTACCCTCAGGGCGAAAAACATTTATTGTACAATACCGGATGGGGGGACGCGGCAGTCGAACCCGCCGTGTGACTATAGGTGTTCATGGAAGCATTTCCGCAGATCAGGCGCGGTCTGCCGCTAAAAAGATATTGGCAATGGTTGCAATCGGTACTGATCCCTTAGCCGAAAGGGATGAAGAACGTGCTGCTTTAAAAGTATCGGATGTCATAGAGATTTTCACGAAAGAGCATGTTGAAGCCAAGCTTTCGGACAATACTATTTTTGCGTACGAGGCGATAGCGCGGCTTCACCTATCTGATGAATTCAAAAAGATGAATATTCGTGATGTGACCCGCCAAGATGTTGCACGGCTTCATTTCAGTCTTCGGAAAAGTCATACAATGGCCAACAAGACTTTGGCCTATCTATCAAAGCTTTTTAATTGGGCAGAGAAATTTGGGTACAGAGATGACCACACAAATCCCTGTCGCCACATAGATAAGTTCAAAGAGAACAAAAGAGAACGATTTCTTTCGTCTGAGGAACAAGAGCGCCTCTGGAATGTTCTAGATCGAGCTGAAAAGGAAAATCTTACGACGCTCTACCATGTCGGGGCACTACGGGTCATCATCCTTACCGGAGCGAGGTTAAGAGAAATCCTGCACTTGAAATGGGAGTATGCGAATTTGGAACGTGGTGTAATCCGGCTCCCAAAGTCGAAAACTGGAGCGAAGAACATTTACCTCAATCAGACCGCAATTGATGTGATTAAGTCCATGCCGAAGCAACTTGGAAATCCATATGTGTTTTGTGGTCTTGTGCCTGGTCAGCCTATTCACGAAATGCAAAAAGCTTGGCAACGTATTCGCAAGCTGGCGAAAATTGAAGACGTTCGAATTCATGACCTAAGGCACACATTTGCAAGTGTTGCTGTTATGAACGGAATGTCTCTTCCAATGGTTGGTGCGCTTTTGGGACACAGTCAGCCGCGAACAACAGCGAGATATGCGCACTTAGCCGTTGATCCGTTATTAGATGCGGCCGAATTGGTTGGAGAAAAGTTGTTGGAGAGGAAACAATCTGCGCCATGATGGACAATGCAGACCATACAATAAAAGCAATCACGTAGCTGGTTCATTGTTTAAGTTAGACTTGGCTATGTTTGTGCAGGGCGTCATGCCGCTGCGCTCCTGACGCTAAGCGGAAATTTTCGTACTTGGGTCAAAAGCGGAGTTATTCAACACTATCGGGGCTTTCCGGACACTAGAATATCATCGATATAAAGCGTAGTTCAGCTATGACGAAGCTAATTATAGTCGGCGTTCACCTTCTTTTACGACATCTATCAGACGTTGCCGATCCAGAATTTCCAGTTTTCCGTAGCCAACCTCAATCAGTTTTTTGCTCGAGAGCGATTTTATTCCTTTTCCTATTGAGACGCGGGAGACGCCGAGCGAGTGGGCGATGTCAACCTGACGTACATTGATGACGTCTGCGTTGTTTACACTCGCGCTAACACTCAATATCTGTTTTGCGACACGAGCATCAAGCGGCATGCCCAAAGTGTCGCCAATGTGAGACAGCGTCGTCTGAATGCGCATACAGGCAACAGAAACCAAAGCCTTTGAAAAAACTAGGGATTCGGACATGAGCTTGTCGACTACGGAGCGACTGAGTTTCAAAAGGACCACTTCACTTTCGGTATTTGCATCGTGAATGACTGGGTGATCAAGGAAAAAGGCTGTTTCTCCAAAGGTATGACCAGGTCCCAGACGGGTTAAATTGAAACGCGAGCCATCTATTCCGTTAATTCCCAATTGCACAAGCCCTGACTCTATCAAGTAAAAATGGTTAGCAGGTTCACCTCGCGTTTCGATTGATTTACCTTTTTTAAACACTACGCGTTCGGCAAGATCCGCGATCCTATCTTGGGTTTCCAAGTCTATGAAGGAGGTAAACTTCGAAATTGAATAGTCGATCGGATTTAACATGAGTGAAATGTAAACTAATTAGCTTTTGTTGACCAGCCCACTCATTATTATTTCGATCAACGGATCAAAGAAATTGCAAAGGGGAATTCCATGAAAAAAAGTCTGCTTTCAGTAAGTGTTATTAGTTTACTTACTGCATATTCTTCAACAGCTAACGCACAGCAAGTCGAAGACGAAATAATTGTCACGGCTACCAAAAGGGCTCAGTCAATACAAGACGTTCCGATCGCCGTAACAGCTATCTCGCCTCAGCAATTAGATGATCAGGGTGTCGTAAATATTCAAAATCTGACGAGTGTAGCCCCAAGTTTTTCGACTTCGAATGCACAAACTTCATCCGGTACCGTTGTTCTTCGAATTCGTGGCGTCGGGACAACATCGAATAATATTGGATTTGAGTCAGCCGTTGGTGTCTTTATTGATGGTGTTTATCAATCACGCCCCGGTGTCGCTCTTGGTGAATTTGTTGATGTGGAACAGGTTGAAGTTTTACGTGGCCCTCAAGGCACTTTGTTTGGTCGTAATACCTCGGCAGGTGCACTAAATATAACAAATGTTCGCCCAGACCTGGATGAGACCGGGGGGTTTGTAAACGCTAGCTACGGAAACTACGATCATTTGAGCGTGCAAGGCGCCGTCAACATTCCTTTGGTCGAAGGAAAAGTTGCAGCCCGTTTGACCGGCGCGATGCGAAACCGCGATGGATTTATCGATTTGCTTGACCGAAATGGGGACGAAATAGGTTCGACGAATGAAATTGATCAACATTTGTTGCGGGCTCAAATTGGATTCGAGGGAGATAGTGGAATTCGCGGCCGTGTTATTGCCGACTATACGAGCAGTGATGCATCCTGCTGTGGTGCCATAGAAATCCTCCGCTCCCCTGTTGAAACTGCCGGATTGTTTGGTGTTGTTGGATTAGGTGCTAGAGGAGGGATGTCCGGACCCGTTGTGGCGGTAAGTCCAACCGACAATGCCACAGCGGAAGAGGCTGTAGAAAACCTGATCGGAACCTCAAATCAAGTTCCTCAAAGCAGCATGGATCAATGGGGAATCGTTGCAGAGGTTGAAATTCCGATTTCAGACGCTGTCGATGGAACCTATATCGGATCATATCGCGATTATGAGGCCAATAATTCCTACGACTCTGCGTTTTCTGGCTTGGATCTGTTTAATGTTCTCCCGGGCGGCAGTACCAATATTGACACCATGACACATGAATTGCGGTTCAACGGAACGGCTATGGATGACCGCCTTGATTGGCTTGTGGGTGGTTATTATTCGGATGAAGACATTGGGCAAACTGTACCGTTTGGTCTTGGGGCAGATTATAGCCGTTTTATTGATGCTCTGCTATTAGCAGGTACACGAGGGGCATTCCCAAGCGCGCCTATTCTGGGTGCCGGGGGAACGTTACCTGTTTTGTCAGGAGGAGGAAATCCTGCGGGCATCCGAACAACAAACGCATACACACAAAACAGTAAAAGTTGGTCACTATTTACGCATAATATCTTTGACGTTACTGATGATCTCAGCCTTACGGTCGGATTGCGCTATTCAGATGAAAGTAAAACGGGCGGATTTGAACAGCCATTGGCCAATAATGATGTCTGCACAGGGCTTTTGAGCACATTTAATGTCACAGCTAATGGTCCGGCGTTTGGGGCAACCCCATCCAGCCTGTTCCCGACATTATTGGCTACAGGATGTTTGGCCTTTACTGCACCGGCTGATCATCCTTTGTCTGCAGCTTTACCGTTGCCCCGGACATTTGACGGTGAATTCAAGGATGATGAGTTGATATATACAGGAAAGCTGTCCTATGAGTTCGGCGATAGCGCGACGGCTTACGCCAGCTTTACCCATGGATATAAATCCGGCGGTTTTAATCTGGATTCGACAGCGGCAGCGGGCGGCGCGGACCCGCGATTTGATTCAGAGGAAGTAGACGCCTATGAATTAGGATTGAAAACGAAGCTCTTTGACAATCGTGTTGCGCTCAATGTCGCTGCATTCCATCAAGAGTTTACCGATTTTCAGGTGCTTGAGTTTACAGGTGCCCAATTCCAGACATTTAACGTGCCAAAAGCAGAGACCCAGGGGGTCGAGATTGAGGCTTCAGGTCAATTGACAGACAGCCTGAGTTTTAACGGCGGCTTGACTTTGCTGGACGCGCAATACCCGGATGATTGCGCGACCTCTGCAGATCCCGTCCGTGTTCAAAATTTATGTGGATTCGAGCTAACAAATGCGCCGAAAACCGTAGGAATATTAGGCGCAAAATATGAAGGAAATTTGGGTTCTAATCTCGATTTCTTTCTTGCGGGACAGTTAAGATATGAAGGGGACCGTAGAACGTCTACCCAAGGGCGTCTCGTTCCAAATGCAGCAGCTATTGCAAATGCGGGTAGTGTCGATGCCGCAATTGCCGCCTCTCCGCTGAATCCCCTGGACGTTCAGGAAAGCAACATGAAGATTAATTTACGGGCAGGCATTGGGAATAGTGATGACGGTTGGGGCTTAGAGGCCTGGGCTACTAATTTGACGAATGAAGTCACAAGAGGCGTCACATTTAATACGGTATTACGTTCAGGTTCCAGGTCTGCTTTTCCTCAGGAACCTCGGATGTATGGTGTGACTGCTCGGAAAAAGTTCTAAGCAGTCCATCTTCCCTGAACTACGGTGGCTTTGCCACCGTTTTTTTTGGTCTGAACACGTTGTGGAATGCATGTTTCTTATCGTCGGCGTACCGAATGCAAACCACTTTGCTTTTTTACGTTAGGACGGACTGTTAAGAGTAAGAACCAAGTCAGTTTAACTAAATTTATGAAAAAAATAGGAAATATTCCCGTTATAATCGGAGTTGGCCAATGCGTTGACCATTGGACCGGCGAGGATGTTTCATCCGCACCGCACCCTGTTTCAATCGTCAAAGAGGCGATAGAGCAGGCCGAGCGCGATAGTGGATTAAAGAACCTTTTGCCTTCAATTGATTGCGCCGCATTCATTCGTACATTTTCAGACTCTTTAAGGCGCCCCTTTGACCCATTTGGAAAGGTCAAAAATTTCCCGCATGCTGTCTTAAATGAGTGCGGAATAACGCCGTCCAAAGTAATTTATTCAAGCGCCGGCGGTGAGCAACCGCAGGTACTTGTCGCGGAGCTTTGTGAAAAACTTACAGATGGAGAAATAGAAGTCGGTTTAATCGCCGGGGGCGAGGTTACTGGCGCAGTCAAAGCAGCCTTGAAAAATCGGTTAAAATTGGATTGGGCGGTTGAAGTTGTTGGGGATATCGATGACCGCGGAGCAAAGACTGACTTTATATCTGATTATGAAATCAAAAATGGACTCGGATTACCGCCACAAACCTATGCGGCTATGGATCAGGCTTTACGCGCGCGCCTTGGATTGTCGAAACAGGAATATTTGCAATATTTCGGGCAGGTCTATGCACGTCTCTCGGCAATAGCAGCCCAAAACCCCTATGCACAATTCCCGGCCAAACGAAGCGCCGAATTCCTCGCATCGCCTTCCAAAGAAAATTATCCGGTTTTTGACCCATACCTCAAATGGCATATTGCCCAGGATGCCGTAAATCAGGCTGCAGCGCTTATTCTGACAACAACGCAAAAAGCCCGCGAATTAGGGGTTCCGGAAGAAAAGTGGGTTTATGTGCACGGGCATGCACAAGTAAATGATGCTTTGGTTTCAAAACGTCCGGATTTATCCAGATCAGAAGCAATTGATTTCGTCATTGAGTCAGCGATTCAACAAGCCAACGTTAAAGCAGACGATATCAAATTTAGAGATATATATAGCTGCTTTCCGATCGTGCTTCAGATCGGCGCTGAAGCCTTGGGGCTCAATCCGCTAAAAGACGAACTTTCAATTACGGGCGGTCTTTCCTTTTTTGGCGGGGCGGGAAACAATTATTCAACACATGCGATCGCAAGTATGGTTGAAGCACTCAGGAAAGAGAGGGATGCCTACGGATTGGTCCTGGCAAATGGCGGTTTCATGAGTAAAGAAGCGGCCGGAATTTATTCGTGCCGCGCTCCTGAGACATCTAACTTAGACTTTGATTGTTCGCTCCAGACGAAAATTGACGAGCGGGTCGATGTTCCCCTGCTTGAAAAAAATTGCACGGCCAGCATTGAAGCCTATTGCGTCAAACATGGGCGCCAGGGTCCTGAATCCGGCTATATCATTGCGCGAAATGAAAACGGGCGCGTCATCGCAAAGATCAAAGAAGGCCACAAAGCAACCCTAACAGCGCTATCTACGGCCGACGATGTTGTAGGGACCGAGGTCAATATCGTTCACAAAAACGGCCAAAACTTTGTTCAAAATCCAAACCATTTAGGACTCCCAATGACCGAAAGTATTTTTGCCCGCTATTTTAAATATGTTTCCGTATCAAGGGACGGAAATATATTGCTTGTGACATTAAACCGGCCTGAATCTTACAATGCGTTGTTCAGCGCGGCACATTTCGAACTTGCAGAGATATTTGACGAATTTGAAGCGGATAAAGATCTCTGGGTCGCGATCATCACGGGCAGTGGTGATAAGGCTTTCTGCAGTGGTAATGACCTCAAAGTAACCGCCAAGGGCGGAGATATGTCCACGCCAAGTTCAGGGTTTGCTGGCCTGTGCTCTCGGACCAACAGAGAAAAACCGGTCATAGCAGCAGTGAATGGAGTCGCCATGGGCGGTGGTCTGGAAATTGTTCTTTCATGTGACATCGCTATCGCTGATCCGCGTGCGACGTTCGCGTTGCCGGAGGTCAAGGTTGGCCTGTTTGCAGCTGCTGGAGGTGTGCAGCGCTTAACCAGACAAATCGGCGAAAAAGCCGCTATGGAGCTCATTCTGACAGGCCGAAAAATAGACGCCACCGAAGCATCGGCTCTCGGCATTGTAAATACTGTGTCGGAGCCAGGCAATGTTTTGGATGAAGCCTGGACACTTGCCAGAACCATCGCTGAAAATTCACCTACATCCATTCGCGCGTCCAAGCGCGTTCTCAATCAGGTCGATCAAATGGGTGATTGGGATAAAGCTTTGGAGCTCAGCAAAAAAGAAATTGTTTCGCTCCTTCAGACAAAAGACGCCCGTGAGGGTGTCACGGCATTTGCCGAAAAACGAAAACCAAAATGGGTTAATGGGTAAATTATGACGGACTTTAGCGAAGAAGACCGTGAGGCCATATGCGATATGTTCCGTCGGCTTTTGGCGGATCAGGCTTCCGAAGAGAAACTCCGGGAAATCATTGAGACGCCGTCTGGACTCGACAAAGCGCTGTGGCAACAAATGGCCGAGCTCGGCTTAACCGGTATAATGATTCCGGCTGAACTGGGCGGCATTGGTGGTTCCATAGAAGAAGTTGAAGCCCTTATGGAGGTCGCCGGGGCCAGTCTTTACAACGGACCCTTTATTTCAACCTCTGTGATTGCACCAATATTGCTGTCAGCAGCAACGAACACTGAATTCGTCTCTGCGTTGTTAGAGGATATTGCTTCCGGCGAAAAGATTATAGCAATTGCCGGATGCGGGCGGTCAGGAGACTGGACGAAATCACCGGAAGTGAGCGCAAAACAGAATGGCTCTGAATGGATTCTTAGTGGTAGCGCGTGCTTCGTTCAGCATGCCCGAAATGCAGATGCATTTTTGGTCGCAACTGCACAGGAAGGGAATGTAGCCGTATTCTATATTCCCAAAAATGCACCGGGTCTGGACATTGTTGAACACGATACTGATGACAAAACCCTTCGCTTGTCGACTGTTGATTTTGATAAAGCCCAAGGGATTTTGTTGGAAGGAGTTGGTGAAGAACAATTTAAGTCTGCGACGCAAAGTGCGATTGTCGCTCTGGCGGGAGAGCAAGCCGGTGCGACGCGTCAAATTTTTGATCTGACGATTGAATACCTCAACACGCGTTTTCAATTCGGGCAGCCTATTGGACGGTTTCAGGCGCTCAAACATATGGCGGCCGATTTATTGATCGAGGTCGAGTCAGCCTCAAGTTCGGCTCGCCATGCGGCAAGGGCCTTGGCGTCCAAGGCGCCAAATGCTTCAATGTTGGCTTATCTCGCGAAATTCACATGCGCCGACAACTTCAGAAAAGTGTCAGCAGACGCCATCCAATTGCATGGCGGTATTGCATATACAGTGGAGCATCCAGCCCATCTCTATTGGCGACGTGCACAAACAGGACAATGGCTATTTGGTTCCTCCGACCGGTTTCGAGACCTTTATCTTTCGGAAATGGAGACCGCGCCATGACTGCTGACCTGAAAAATGAAGTCGAGGTGTGGCTAACAGAACACTGGGACCCAGAGGCAGAATGCGAGCTTGGCAAAGGCGAGTATGATGAAAAAAGCTGGCTGAAAAAGGTCGTGGATGCGGGCTATGCAGTCCCGACCTGGCCGGAAAAATGGTTTGGGCGCGGTTTGTCGCCAAAAGATGCGCGGGTCATTGAAAACGCTTTTCAAAAGCATAAGGCAAAGGGTTGGGGACGCGACCGTTTTCATCTCGGTGCAATTACAATTTACAAGCTGGGGAGCGATGCCCTCAAGTCTGAGCTTCTTTATGATTTACTGACGGGTCCGATCTGCTGTCTGCTTTACTCCGAACCCGGGGCCGGTTCAGACCTCGCCGGCGTTCGTACCCGCGCTGTGCGTGACGGTGACGATTTTATTATCAATGGACAGAAGGTCTGGACGTCCAATGCGGTTGAGGCCGAATATGGCATGTTGCTGACCCGCACGGATATTGACGTGCCAAAGCATCAGGGCATTACATTTTTTATCTTTCCAATGAAGCAGGAAGGCGTTGAAGTCCGGCCAATCAACCAGATAACTGGTGAAGACGAATTCAACGAAGTTTTCATTTCGGATGCGCGCGTGCCGGCCAGGTTCATTATCGGTGAACTCAATAAAGGTTGGTTTTCGTTTCAGACGGCGATTGCATCTGAACGTCTCATTATGGGCCAGGGGATTACGTCTCGTCTGAGAGGAGCTGCAGGCAAAACCCCTGCTTTATTAAAGCTGGCTCACGATCATGATAAACTGAATGACCCGGTATTGCGACAGGAGATTGCGCAAGCCTTGGCATATCGGCAGTTGAACACGTTGAATATGTTGCGAGCCAAGGAAGAGGTTGCCAAAAACGGCTCATCATCTTTGGCCTCGCTTGGAAAGCTGGCCATGTCCCGCATTCAGCATGGTGAAGCCCGCATATCAGCGAAAATCATAGGGCCGCAGGTACTCATCAACGAAACAGAGGATTCCCGCAATGCCAATTTTGATGCGGCCAAAGCCTATATGAATTCAATCGGCGGCGGTACTGATCAAATTCAGAAGAATATTATCGCGGAACGGGTTTTAAGCCTTCCAAAGTCAACAGATGTGAGCCGCGATATTCCGTTTAAAGACGTTAAATCGAGTTAAATTATGCCATTGCTCAAAACCATTATACTCGTTGTAAGTATTGGAGCGCTCTCAGCTTGTTCGGGTCAAAACGATGTCGACAAGGCAGGTGAGGGAATTGCGAGCCCTGAAACAGTAGACGTGCTAACAGGACCTATATCGCGCATTGTGCGCGGAGATGGGGGCGTATCGGATTTCTATCAATACAATTCTGACCTTCCGGCCGATCCTGGCGTTATTTTGCGTCAGGAACCTCTTAACGCCAATCAATCCGTTCCGGGTGCGGCAACTAATTTGCGCCTGCTATACACGTCAACGGATGGTATTGACGGAAAAACGCAAATTGCCGTTTCCGGGAGTTTGTTTCTCCCGGAAGGATCCCCGCCAGAAGATGGTTGGCCTTTAATCGCCTGGACACATGGGACAGTCGGCATTGCGGACATATGCGCCCCGAGTTGGACCGGATATGTGCCGTTCCATAATGAATATTTGAAGCAATGGCTGGATCAGGGATATGCAATTGTCGCCTCTGATTACCAAGGATTGGGAACCCCTGGCACCCATCCTTATCTCGCAACGAAACCCGCATCCTTTAATAATCTAGACATTATTCGCGCAGTTCAAAATGCGGACTTTCCGCTAAGTCAGTCAGTTGTTCTGATTGGGCAGTCGCAAGGCGCTGCGGCGGCTTTCGCGACTGCGGGATACGCGCCCGATTACGCCCCGGAACTGGATATTCGCGGCGTGGTCGCAACGGGAATACCGTTCTTCACCCCGCGTACGCTTGAAATCATTGCAGAAACCCGACCAAATGATGTGGTTGATCCGATGCTGGGATACAATTTCCTCGCCCTGACGCTCGTTGAGCAAATGGATCCGGATTTTCGCCCCTCGGATTATGTCTCAGACGAAGCGCTGCCGACAGCGCAATCCGTCGATACGACCTGTCACCGGGATGTAAAAACTTTGGTGACGGAGCGCGAACTGACCTACGACAGATCTTTTAAGGCCTCACCCAATGACGCATTGAATATTGCTTTTGCGCAAATGGGTTATCCTCGCTTAGACATCAATGTCCCGGCCTATATCGGTAGCGGAGTTGATGACCGGGATACGCCGCTGCGCATGCAGGCCAATCTGATTAAGCAAGCCTGTAATGCCGGTGCCGTTATTCAATCCAATATTTATCCCGATAAAGATCATCTGACGGTTCTCAACCATTCAACAGTCGATTCAATTCCCTTTGTGAAGAAGGCCTTTGGAGGTCAGCCAATCACAGGGAATTGTGACAGCTTACCCTTTGAAAAATAAACAGATCGACACATTGCTCGGTCTTCAAAAAATGCAGAAGGAATATTTGACATGCAACTCAACAACAATATTGCCGCGGTTATCACAGGAGGTGCCTCCGGTCTTGGTGAAGCAACAGCCCGCAAACTCGCCGAACACGGTGTGAAAGTCGGCATAATGGACCTCAATTCGGAAAAAGGGGAAGCCCTTGCCAAGGAAATCGGGGGCGCTTTTGCAAAAGTAGATGTCACCTCTGATGAAAGCGTTCAGAATGGTTTTGAAACTTTGAGAGCGGTCAACGGGCAGGAACGCCTACTGATAAACTGTGCCGGAACAGGTGATGCCGTAAAAACTGCATCAAGGGATCGAAAAACTGGTGATATCGTGCCGCATCCGATGAGCCGTTTTCAGCGCATTTTGGATATCAATTTGTCGGGAACCTTTCGCTGTATAGCACACTCCGCCGCTGGCATGATGACGCTTGATCCGATCGACGGTGAGCGCGGTGCGATTGTTAACACGGCGTCAGCCGCTGCCGAAGATGGGCAAGTGGGGCAGGCGGCCTATGCGGCATCAAAGGCAGGCGTGGTGGGGATGACGCTTCCCATAGCCCGGGATCTTTCTAGAGAGAATATTCGCGTGAACACAATACTTCCTGGAATTTTTGATACGCCGCTGCTCGCGGCTGCCCCGGAACCTGTGAAACAAGCACTCGGCGCAATGGTGCCTCATCCGGCAAGGCTCGGCCTTCCGGGTGAGTTTGCGTCCCTGGCGCTTGAGATGTGCCGTAACAGCTATTTTAACGGCGAAGATGTCCGCCTTGACGGTGCAATTCGAATGGCTCCGAAATAGGATGTCCGATGACTGATGCGTATATTATCGATGCCTGCCGCACGCCACGCGGGATTGGAAAGGTTGGGAAAGGCGCGCTAGCCCATTTGCACCCTCAGCATCTCGCGGCAACAGTTCTCAATGCGCTTGCTGAAAGAAACAATCTCAACACAGAAGATGTGGATGACATAATCTGGGGAACCAGCACACAAATTGCCAAACAGGGCTGCGATCTTGGACGGATGGCGGCTTTGGATGCCGGATACTCCATCAAAGCATCGGGCGTGACTTTGGATCGGTTTTGCGGCTCCGGAATTACCAGTGTGAATCTCGCGGCCGCGCAGGTCATGTCCGGCATGGAGGATGTTGTTATAGCCGGCGGTACGGAGATGATGAGTTACACCTCGTCAATTGCTGATCCCAAAACGCCACCGATGTTGGACGGGGGTAATATGTCACTTCGGGACAAGCACCCTCAATCACAACAGGGCGTTTGCGCCGATGCCATAGCGACACTGGAGGGCATAGATCGTCATGCATTAGACGAACTTGCGGTCAAGTCTCAGCAAAACGCCACCCGGGCGATTGCGGAGGGTCGTTTTGCCAAATCAATTATTCCTGTAAGAAATCTCGACGGTTCGCTTGCATTAGACAAGGAAGAGTTTCCACGTCCGGGTACTTCAGTTGAAAATCTGGCGGGCCTCAAGCCCGTATTTTCCATGTGGCGGGACATCGTGGTTGATAAGACGGGACGTACCTATGGTCAACTCATTCAGAGCAAATATCCTGAACTTAAGGAATTTAATCATGTTCATCATGCGGGCAATAGTTCGGGAGTAGTAGACGGCGCGGCCGCTTTATTGATCACCTCAAAAGAATACGCCGAAAAAAACAGGCAGAAGCCACGAGCTCGAATTATTGCAACAGCAAATATGGGAGATTGTCCAACTTTGATGCTCAACGCGCCTGTACCGGCTGCACGCAAGGTACTGCAAAAGGCCGGCTTAAGCGTTGACGACATCGACGTATGGGAAATCAATGAGGCGTTTGCGGTTGTTGCCGAGAAATTCATCCGCGATCTCAATCTGGACCGCCAGAAGGTCAATATTAACGGTGGCGCAATGGCGCTTGGGCACCCCATTGGCGCAACGGGCTCCATATTGATCGGCACAGCCTTGGACGAGCTTGAGCGCAGTGGAGGCCGGTACGGCTTGGTGACGATGTGCGCCGCCGGCGGCATGGCACCGGCGATTATTATCGAAAGAGTGTAAAAATGAGTATTTTGGGCGTGACAGATCCTGATTTCATGCAGGACGAAGAGATTTCACTTTTCCGTGATGCAGTAGGCAAGTTTTTTGAAGACCGGGCAACGCCGGAGCGCGTCGCGAAATGGCGTGCGGACGGAATGGTCGAACCAGCGTTCTGGCGCGAAGCGGGGGAAATGGGATTGTTAGGCGTGAGCGTGCCGGAGGCGTATGGCGGTCACGGCGGTGACCTACGGCATGATCTTGTGGTCATTGAACAAACTCAAAAGCACCGTGTCGAGGGATTTGCGGCGAGCTTACACAATGGGATTGTCATTCCTTACGTGCTCGCGCACGGCACTGACGCGCAAAAGAAAAAATGGTTGCCGGGTCTCGTTACGGGTGAACGGATCGCTGCGATCGCCATGAGTGAACCGGGCGCCGGATCAGACCTTCAATCGATCCGCACGTCTGCAACAAAAGACGGGAAAGGATATAGGATCAACGGGTCAAAGGTCTGGATATCAAACGGACAAATTAGCAACTTCATTATCGTTGTCGCCAAAACGGACCCTGAGGAGGGGGCAAAGGGCATATCATTGTTTATCGTTGAAACCGACAAGGTACAGGGTTTCTGGCGTGGTAAAAACCTGGATAAAATCGGATTGGCTGCACAGGATACGTCCGAGTTATTCTTTGATGATGTCTGGGTACCCGAAGAATGCCTATTAGGCGGCGTCGAGGGACGGGGATTTCTTCAATTGATGGCCGAGCTTCCCAAGGAGCGTTTGATTATCGCGTTTGCCGGCGTGATAACAATGGAAGCGGCGCTTGCAACAACCATTGAATATACTAAAAACCGGAAAGTTTTTGGGCAATCGCTTATCGAATTCCAGAACACACAATTCAAGCTCGCGGAGGTCAAAGCGCGAGCGACTGTGGCAAAAGTTTTTATGAATCACTGCGTCGAGCAGCTTCTCAAAGGTGAACTGGACTTAACCACAGCTGCAATTGCCAAACTTTGGATCACTGAAAACGAGTTTGATATCGTCAATGAATGCCTGCAACTGCACGGGGGGTACGGATATGTGAATGAGTACCCAATAGCGCACATGTTTCGAAATTCGAGGGTCCAAACGATCTATGGCGGTTCAAGTGAAATCATGAAAGTTTTGATCGCGCGGTCATTATAGAGCGCTATTTCAGGGAGTAGACAATGAATAACGGATTCGACTTATCGGGACGGACAATATTAGTAACCGGAGCGTCCTCAGGCATTGGGGCTCGATTTGGGCGCACCCTATCTGCGTCTGGGGCGAAAGTCATTTTAGCGGCGAGGCGCAGAGATAAATTAGAAGCTTTACAAACCGAAATTACCGAGGTCGGCGGGCAAGCTCTTGCCGTATCCATGGATGTGGCTGACGAAGGCTCGGTCATTGCCGCCTTTGAAGAAGCTGAAGCTGAATGGGGGCCTATTGACGGTGTCATCGCCAATGCGGGTCGCAACGCAAACGGTCATTCATTGGAACTCAGTGTTGAAGACTTCGACGGCCTGATGGCAGTCAATCTTCGGGGGGTGTTTCTGACCGTTCGGGAAGGGGCACGCCGAATGATTAAAAACCAGGACCCACAAAAGAAATCTGGCCGGATTGTTATCGTATCCTCGATAACAGCAAAGAAGGTCACGCCGGGCATTCCAGCCTACTCGGCGTCAAAAGCGGCAGTGGTGCAGATGGGAAAAGTAATGGCGTTAGAATGGGCCAAATTTGGGATCAATGTGAATATGCTTCTGCCCGGTTATATCGAAACCGACTTGACGGCCGATTCCTTTAAAACCGACTCCGGGAAAATGTTCTTAAACAGTTTCCCACGCCGCCGATTGGTTGAATTATCTGAACTCGATGGCATCATTAATTATCTGTGCGCAGACGCTTCCAGTGCGATTACAGGCGCCGAGTTTGTTGTTGACGATGGGCAGAGTATCTGAAGCGGGATTGCGCTAGTAGAAGTCGCCAAGAGATCGCCGAAAAATACCTGGATTTCGGTAAACAAGCTTGCGTAATCCAGATGTATCAAACGGGCGCCACTCCCCTTCACGTTGCGCCAGTCGGTTAGCCAAAATGTACATCACCAGGGGATTAGTTCCCATCCCGAGATGGCTTGCCGGAACGCGAATGTTCTCTGCCTGCTTCGCTTGACTTTGTAAGGCACCGTGCCAATGAACTATGCCGTCGGTTTTCGAATAAATGGCCGTCGTGGGCACCGGGGGCGGCACATGCATCTGATCAATCCGGGCCTCGGTATCGGGTTCAGGTTGGCCGTTTAAAAGTTCAAATAATGGCCTCGCTAAGGCCGCATGCCGTGCGCCGGTAATCGGACTGCCAAGCGAAATCACATTGCGAATAATTTCTGGATGAATACGGGCAATTTCACGGGCAAAAACGCCACCAAGACTCCAGCCGATCAAAGAAACTTTTTGACCGCTATCTTTTGCTCGATCAGCGACCATTTTTTGCATCTTTTCTTCAATCTCTGCACTGAACCGCAAATTGCGGCCCATGCCCCAGTCGTGAACGTCGTAACCCAAATCACCTAGCAAGCGACGCATATGACGGGTCGAAATTTTGCTGGTCATAAACCCTGGAAAAACAATAACGGAATGCCCGTCCCCTCTGGGAAGTTTTTTTAATAACGGACGCGTGGCGTAATGAGCGCCCATCTCAATTATCCAACGTCCTTCAAGGGCCGTGTAAAGGGGGTTTGGCGCGCGATGCTTATATTTATGCGTCATGAAGCTTCTTATCTTTGCCTGTCGGTTTTAAGTCGACGACTTTGTTGGATGTCTGTTGCTTCCCGGAAACGGACCTTTTTGTGTGTTTGTCTTGGCTTTTATGCAAATTCTTAAACGCTTTTCTGTGATCTTCAAAACTAGCCTTCAGACATTCGTCATAAAACTCCGGATCCGGCATGGCTTCCCGGCAGGCCGTAAATGACACCGTAACATCATCCATGAAAGTATGAACAATATGCCCCAAGCGAATGCCGTCAATCAAACACAGCATGCCATAGACACAAACAGCCCTGGCACCTGCCGAGTATAACGGAATAGGGGGCCCAGGCACATTGGTGACGACTGTGTTGATTAGAGGTTTTGTACGATCGGCTAGCTTTAGGCGATGAAACAGATTTGAACCGGTGACCATGGCCGCCGCTGGGGCCAGTTTGGCAATGTCAGAAATTTGTCGGGCCCCTAGAGCATTTGTCAGTTTCTTTGCTTTACCGGTTTCTTCAACGACATATTTAAGGCGTTCATTGACACTCTCAATATGAGATCCCAGCGGCACATACATCGCGGCGATCTGATTGCCCATAGTATTGCGCTCTTCTTCGGTTCTAACTGAAATTGGAGCCATGGCCGTCAAAGAGGTATCGGGTAATTCTTCCTTGGCCTCAAGATATTTTCGAAGTGCGCCCCCGCAAACAGACAACATGATGTCATTCATTTTTGCGCCTTCGCAAAGGGCCCGCATGCTGTTTATTTCCTTGAGGCTAAATGATTGTCCGCCAAACACCCTGTGCGGAGAAATGCTGCCATTGAACCGGGTTTTGGGTGTCTGCCACAGCGCCTTAAAATCATAGTCCTTTTTTAAAAATCCTTGGGCGGCTTTTAGGGCACCGGGCGTTGTCTGCCAAAGCGCTGTCGCCTGCCGAACTGGCAGGGTCAAGGCTTTCATATATCCCCGTGCAAGAAGACCAATCTGACTGGGGTCTGGATCCGGACGCCATTTGTCAGGCGTCGACAATGGTTCTTCATCGGGACGGAGAGTATGAGTGGCATGCATAAGGTCGACACCGGAAATGCCGTCGATCGCCATATGGTGGACTTTTGCCAACAGCGCGTAAGAGCCCTTTGGCACGCCTTCAATATTGTCCAGACCTTCTATGACTGTGATTTCCCAAGGCGGGCGAGATAAATCCAAAGGCCGGGCGAAAATCCTGGCTGCGAGGATGCATAATTGCCGCCAGTCTCCCGGTTTTGGGAGGGCGACATGACGCAGATGATATTCCAGATCAAATCCTGCGTCTTCAACCCAATAGGGATAGTCAACATTGAATGGAACTTTGACCATTTTCCGGCGCAAAGATTTCGATAACTGAAGCCGATTTTCAATAAAACCAATAATGTCCTTAAAGCGCACGAAACCATCTGGTGCGGTGCTCGGGTCATAGATGAAAATAGAACCGACATGTACGGGTGCTTTGGGTTGCTCGAGGGCGGCAAATGCCGCGTCCAGTCCTTGCATTTGTTCCATGGTTTCAACTCACTTCTTGGTTCATTTCAATGTGGCAACATAAGGCGCAGGCATTACACACAAAAGCAAACCGGTTTGCATTTGATGTTTTAAGTGCCGATTATGACCAGCTTTCCAAGGCCGACTCTAATGCAATTGGACTATGTTTTTTGCGTTCAAATGAACTTATGTGGCTTGCAAATTTAGGGGCAGGAGCTGCTTCGATCTGCCCATTAAAAGTCAGATAATTTTGACGGGAACTCATATGCGGGTGTTCACTTGCTTCCCGTGGGTTTAGAACGGGCGCAAAACAAACATCTGTCCCTTCCAATACATTACACCAGTCTCTGCGGGATTTGGATTTGATGAGGCTCGCCAGCTTTCGTTTCTGTTCCGGCCATTTGCTTTGATCAAACTGAGACGTGAAGTCTGGGTCATTTTCAAGTCCTAATTTGGTCAGCAGCAGGGCATAAAACTGTGGCTCCAAAGAACCAATCGTAATGAATTTACCGTCTTTACACTCATATGTTTCAAACCAGTGAGGGCCATCCAATAAGCTTGCACCTCGTTTTTCACTCACAAGTCCGGACGACTGAGCAGAAAGCAACAAATTCATCATATGAGCAGAGCCGTCGACCATTGCCGCATCCACAACTTCGCCTATCCCTGTTTTCTCAGCTTGGTGAATGGCGGCCAACATGCCAATGGTCAAATATAATGCGCCGCCGGCAACATCACCAATGAGGGTTGGCGGGGCAACAGGTGTTTGACCAGATTTGCCAGCATACCAAAGGGCTCCAGACAGGGCGATGTAGTTATTGTCATGACCTGCCGCCTGCGACAATGGTCCAGTTTGGCCCCATCCTGTCACACGTCCATATACAAGTTTCGGGTTAATCGCGTGACAGGTCTCAGGCCCCAATCTCAATCTTTCCATGACACCGGGGCGCATGCCTTCAATAAGGCCATCGGCATTGAGAATTAAAGATTTAACTGCGTCCGCACCTTCTTTTGTTTTAAGGTCTAAACTTATTACCCGCTTGCCTCTTTTTAAGACTGAACCTGCATCATCCGTTGTAGCCCGCTGGCCTCGCGGGCGTTCGACCAGAATGACATCCGCCCCCATATCCGCAAGGTGCATCCCGCAAAACGGGGCCGGGCCGATCCCTTCAATTTCAAGTATTTTCAGGCCGGAAAGTATGCCCATTATTTGGTAATTCCGAGATCATCCAAAGCAATAGTTTTTGCCGTTTTATAATCTGCCTTTCCATTGTCCGCTCGCGGCACTGTTTCTGTGATCACGTAATGACGCGGCGCCTTATAGTCTGCAAGTAATGTACGGACATGGGATTTGACGTCATCGGGATCAAGTGAGGCCTGATCAGCCACAGACATGACAGCCGTTACACATTCTCCAAAACGCTCATCCGGCACGCCAACCACCAGGCAGTCATAAACCAGCGGATGGGATTTGACCGCTTCTTCAACTTCTTCTGGGTAAATCTTTTCACCGCCACTGTTAATACAGGTCGATCCCCGACCCAAAAGCGTGATGGTGCCGTCCGCTTCAAGGCGGGCGTAATCGCCAGGGACAGAATATCTAACGCCGTTGAACACCCGAAATGTTTCGGCGCTCTTGGCTTCGTCCTTGTAATATCCGATCGGAACCATTCCACCATTGCAAAGCAGGCCCACCTCGCCCGATCCGGGTTTGATTTCACGCCCGTCTTCGGTCATCACTTTTGATGTGGCAGATAATTGGAATTTTGCCGTTTTGTCGGTTTTTATGGACTCACGATTTACAATTGAAACCCCTATGCTACCTTCTGTCGATCCCATACTGTCGAAAATCGTGACGTCGATGTGGTCCAAAATGGCTTTTTTTGCATCTGATGAGAACATGACACCAGAGGAATTAACCATACGCAGTGAGGACACATCATAGGGTTTTCCTGACTCTTTCGCGGCGGACAATGATTTGGCGAGCGGCTTGGCAAAAACGTCACCAACAATCACAACTTCCTGTGCTTTTTCATTTTCGATGAGTTGAAGTAAATTGTCGGGATCGAACTTCTTATTGTCAAATAATATGGCTGTGCCCCCCAGTGAGTGAGGAATGACGACGCCGACCCACATCCCTGTGCCGTGCATAAGGGGACAGGCGGGAATGCAACGAGGTGACAAGCCCTTAGCCGCCAATGCCGCAACGACTGGCCCCACATCTGCTGGTTTCTCAGGAATCGGTAAACCACGCAATTCCATAGCTTTCGTTATGAGCGATTTGGAGAAAGTCTTATGGTCATACATAACTCCTTTTGGCAGTCCTGTCGTGCCACCTGTATAGAGCATATAGATGTCGTCATCCGATCGCTCGATCCGCGGCATTGGTTCGGCGTTTTGAATGGCGTCAAAATATGAGAGGGCGCCCTCAAGATGCTCGCCACTGCCATCATCGATTTCCAGAAACAACTTAACTGATTTCAGTTGATCATGAATTGCAGCCAGACGCGGTGCAAAACCTGCTTGATAGACAATGGCTTCACTGTCGCTGTTATTGATCACATGGGCTAATTCGGTTTCAAGATATCGGTAGTTTACATTGATGGGACACATACGGGCTTTAAATGCCCCAAATTGGGCGATGAGATATTCAGGGCTGTTGTAGGAATAAATCGATATTTTAGCGCCTTGCGGAAGATTATGGTCTATGAAAACCTGGGCTACTCGAGCGGCTTGATTTTCGTAATCTTTCCAGGAAAGGCGGCGGTCCTCAAATGTAACGGCCTCTGAGTTTGGGATCGCATCCGAAACATGCTCCCAAATGTCAGCCATATGCCAAATTGCAGTGTCAGCCATGATTTGCCCTCAGATCTATTTTCGATAAACACGATCATAGGGGATGTGGTGACATTAAAAAGCAAAGGTGTTTGCATTTCATGCGGTACAAAGAGAAAACGCCCTGATTTTACAATTATGTTTTGACGTTTAAGTTTATCAAAAGCTTCAATCAGAATGAACGATTTCTTGGTTTTTGATATTTATAATTTGCGCGCACCCGCCGCGTGACGGCGGGTCAGGCTTCTTTAATGCAACCCTGTCAAGTGCCCAAGTGAATATGGTCCGACAAGTATTGCGGAAGCTAATATAGACACTCAGTTTGGGTTCGACTCTTTTGTATAATATGTGTCGTCCAATGGCAGGTATCATGCTTCTTTACGAGATCAGCACCGGCACGCGCAGCCTGTCTAATGGGTGCTCTCCCAAGATACTTTCCATTCAAAGAGTGATGTGGAGCCAGCTCGCATGTACGTCATCAAACTGTAAGTTCGCGACGAGCCCGACCCACGCTCTCACATCGTCTCTTCCCGTCCTGCCGGACGACCTCAGACCGCAAGGGTCGAGGTTCTAAAACCGCAGAGTAAGTGGTATAACTCGTTTTCTCCCTATGCTGCTATTGCATGTGAAGCAGAATTTTCTCCGTGTTGGAATGTTGTCCCGTCTCGCCAGATGGCTATCATGATAACTGCCAACCTTCGGGACACGGCCACACAAGCCCGTTTGCGAGACCCTCGTTCGGCTATTTTGAGACCCCAAGATTTTAAGGGTGTGCTTCCTGTGTATCGCCCCATTAATGAGTTTGCGGCTTCAAACAAATGCTGGCGAACAAAAGGGTCGCCGCATTTTGTAATACGGCCATCATAATCGGTTTCACCAGATGCGTATTTTCTCGGTGTCAGGCCAAGGGCCGCGCCAACACTACGAGCTTTTTTAAACCGCTCATGCCGATCAACAAATGTTTTAAAGGCTAATGATGTTAGTGGTCCAATGCCAGGAATGGTCATCAAACGTCGGCAGACATCATCTTGGCGAACATAGCGAAGAATGATTTTTTCCAAGGCCTTATATTGTATAATTAATTGACGCCGAACCTCAAGCATAGGTTCGATATAAGAACGTAAAATCGGATCGTCTTGTGTAAGTTCCATGATACGGCTCTCATACCGAAACTCTGTTGTGCGTCCAACTTTTAGACCAAATACTTTAATGGTACCTCGTATTTGTGCATCCAGATCGCAACGCGTGTCGAGAAGAAAACGGCGGTTCTTTAATAGTATCCGTAATCTATGGCTTTCGCGGCTTTTAACATGCACTTCCTTATACCAACCCGTTCGCATGATATGCGCCAGACCCCGTGCATCATTACGATCGGTTTTCACCTGCTGAGCCGATAAAGCTGCTTTGGCATGCCGCGTTTCGATACAGATGGCTGGCCAACCAAGTCGCAGCAATTCCTGACAGACCCACGGCGTTAGTGAGCTGGCTTCAATACCGGCTCGCTCAATAGGCAGTTCCAATTTTTGAAAAAACACATTTATGGCCTCAGGATCGGTAAGAGTTTCGCCTTCTTTTATGATGTCACCATTTTGATTGACCACACAGATAGATGTGTTTTTTAGCGATATGTCCAAGCCGCAGTAATATTTCATGAGAACCTCCAGAGATGAATTTAATGAGGTCAAAGTAATTATCATCGACCGTTGCATTATGGTATCTCGCGTAAACGGAACCCGCTAGCGGTTTACGCCTATCGGCTTTGATCCTTGGCGCATTGTTTTCCTGGCATTCGTTTGCGCAGGTCGCGCAAACTATTCCTTCGGCTTAAGACTTCAGGGCCCGCCCTTTACCACTGCGCCGGCCGTGACCGGCCTTTGGCGCAGAGGCGCGCGGGCGAATGCGCCGCAAGCGCTTCCCAATTCACTACTCGCTTCGCTTACGCTTCATAGGGGTCGCTTGCGCTCGGCGTGAATAGTCGATTCTGTAGGTTTGCGAACTTAGTAGCCTTTTGTGACTTATGTGTTTGTGTCGTGATGCTCCCTCCTCGGTGGTCGGGGGTGGGCGGTCGGCCAGTCTGGCGCCGGGCAGACCCTGCACCAGAGCTTTGGCTGAGTGTTCGTCTGGTTCGTCTTTGTTCTCCTACCAAAACTCTGGTCCACCGGCGCTGACGCGCCTGGGTCTTATTACCCGTCGCCTGTCTGGCCTCTTTGCCGCCCACCCCCGCCCACCTGCGGGGGGAACGTGCTGCGTTTGATTGGCAAGAGGCAAGGAGCGGGCTTGGCCCGCGACAGGGACTCTAAAACTGGCGGGACTTCCCGCCGGAACCTGATTGAGACGTGGCGCGCCCGAACAAGGGAGCGGCGACAGGAGACAAAACCATGAGCCAGACACAAGACCCGTTTCAGACAAAGGATGGACAAACGTCAGCCCCTAAAATCCCGCCATTGGCCTTGCCAGACCTGACGGATAGGGCGGAGCCTGATGCCCCATCAGACCCCATTCGTGTCTATGTGGCCTGTCTGGCCTCTTACAATAACGGCATATTGCATGGCCGCTGGATTGATGTGAGCGACGAGGACGCAATCTGGGAAGAGGTTCAAGACATGCTCAAAGCCTCACCGCTGGATGAGATTTGCGAAGAATGGGCCATACATGACTATGAGGGTTTTGAGGGGGCATATATTGGCGAATATTATTCTTTTGGCCGTATTGTTGAACTGGCCGATTTTATCCGAGAACATGGCGAGTTAGGCGCGGACGTCCTGAATTACTATGGCGGGGAACTTAAAGACGCGCTTGAAGCCTTCGAGAATTATAGCGGCGAATATGAAAGCCTCGCCGATTTCGCTTTTGAACTGACCGAGCAGAGCGGCGTTGAGATTCCAAAATCCGTCAAAGACTATATCGATTATGAGGCCATGGCAGGAGATATGAGCCTGTCGGGGGACATTCTCACCTTTGAGACAGGCCCGACTTCGGTTCATGTTTTTTGGTCGCACTAATGGCGCTCTATGATTTCCCTGTCGCCGCCAAAGGCGGCTCCACGCCTCTTGTTCAAGTGAAGCGCGCCGAGAATGGGCGTGGTCCGTATCGCTGGGCGCATGTGGTCAAATCCCCAGCTGGAGATTTTCGGCAGGGTAGTATCTACCGACAGCTTGGCGACGACCTTGGCCCCGACGAAGTCAAGACCCTCACGCGACTTTGCGGGCGCGAAGGCTTTGACCTGCGATGCGTCAAATCCATTACTTCCCAATTTTAAACCCCAGTAGGAGACTAACCCCAATGAAAAACAAAATGAAACTCAATGACATACCTCTCACGCAATTATCCATTTCAAAGCTCAATATGAGGGCCAAGGATAAAGACCCTGATATATCGGATATCTTGCCCAGCATCCGACAACATGGCGTTCATCAGACCCTGCTGGTCAGACCCGAAGGCGAGGGTTACGGTATTCTTGCGGGTCGTCGCCGCTTCCATGCGCTTTTGAAAGTCGCCGAGGAAACCGGTGAAAAACTGACCGCCCCTTGCGGCGTTTTGGAGACAGACGAGGACGCCGTGGCCATAGAGGCCTCACTGATTGAGAACCTCGCCCGACTGCCCGCGACAGAATTGGAGCAGTTCTCGGCGTTTAAGAAGCTCAAAATCAAAGGCCGAAGCATAAGCGAGATTGCGGATTATTTTGGTGTGACCGAACTCAAGGTAAAACGCATATTAGCCTTGGCCAGCCTTAAACCCGCCATTCTTAAAATGTATGAGCAGGAAGAAATAAACGTCCCGACTATCAGGCTTTTGACCATGGCCAGTCCGACCCAACAGGCAGAGTGGCTCAAACTGGCTGGGGACGAAACGCAGGAGACGCCGACAGGGCACTGGCTTAAAACATGGCTTGTGGGTGAGCAGAAAATTACCACAGAGGCCGCGCTATTTGACGTCAAAGACTATAAAGGCGCAATCCTCACAGACCTGTTTGGCGAGACGGGATATTTTGCCGACCCCGATCTGTTCTGGGAACTCCAAAACGCGAAAATTTCTGACATGGTCAGCGCCTATCAAGTCGACGGATGGACGGTGGAGCTATTAGAACGGGGTCAGCGTTTCCATGACTGGAACTATGTCAAACGCGCGAAGGAAGCAGGCGGTAAAGTATTCTTATCTGTGGGCACTGATGGTCATGTCAAAGCCCATGAAGGCTATCTTACCGCCGAAGATGCCAAGAAAATACAAGCTATTCTGACGGGCGCGGGGGCTAACCCCGATAAAACTAAGGCAACGGCTAAGCCTGAAATGAGCGGCCCATTAGTTGAGTATGTCAATCTTCACCGTCACGGCGCTATTCGGGCCAGCCTTTTGGCCCGTCCCGACATCGCGCTTCGCTTGAGCGTCGCGCATATGCTGGTCGGCTCCGCGCTTTGGTCGATTGCGCCGCAAAAGACCCGCGCCCGTAAAGATGCGACAACCGAAAGCGTGGCGGCAAGTCAGGGCGCAACCGCGTTTGAAAAGGAGCGCGAGGCTATTTATCAGCTTTTGGACATCATCCAATTTGATAGCCCTTACAGCCCCCATAAGCGTCTGGCCGAAGGTGATGTTGTTGAGATTTTTGTGAAAGTATTAGCGCTTAATGATGCTACCGTTATGCGCATTCTCACCTTCGCCATGGCTGAAAGCCTTGAGGCGGGGAGTGATATTATGGAAGCCACTGCGCAAACCATCGATGTGGATATGGCGTCTCTCTGGGAGCCAGATGACGCGTTCTTTGATATCCTGCGGGATAAAAAAGTCATTAATACCATAGTCGGTGAGATAGCAGGAGAGCGCACAGCCAAGGCCCATTTGACAGACACAGGAGCCAAGCAAAAGCAGATTATCCGAAACCGTATAGCGGGGCATGGATGCGAGGCGGATAAGGCTTGGCGACCCCGATGGATGCAAACGATCCCTAGCCATTATTTGGATATTGAGACGACGCCGCCCGCTGGCGCGGCCAAGCGGATGAAGGCAAAGCTGGGTAAGCTATTGGCAAAACCCGCCAAGAAGAAGGCCGCTTAGAACTGGTTGAAACTGACTAGCTTTGCCCTCGCAGTCTCCGTGAGGGCCATGAGCCGCTATGCCTGACGGGCATGGCGGTTTTATTTTGACCTCAAAAAGCATGTCTCACTTTGTCAGCAAGACGGGTCTCAAGGCCTTTGGGGATTAACTCAGCAGGTTCAAAAGGCTCGCAAACTTATCTTTGTTCGTGCCATTGGCTTGTTGCAGATTGTTGAGACTTTGAGCGAACCAATCATAGGATGAACCAGAGTGAGGGTGCGTAAGAGTCAAGACCGGAGGACTTGCCCGACCACGTCCAGCCCCCACCAATCTCATGGCCATCGGCTGGTGAGGACCCAAAAGACCAGGCCTAGTTCTCCGCTCACTAATTGACATCCGGACGCTTTCGGTACCATGTGAGGAAGGGTCCAGACCGAACTGACAGGGGTCAAAATTTCCGACAGATGCCAGCTTGCGCCACACACCCAAATACTCATGCCAGAGATTAAGCCGTCACAAATTTCTCAATTTAAAGAATGCGACCCAATTCCCCGTCTGTCTAACCGGATGCGCTTTACGACAATTCCGGCTGGGCGCTGTATAGGGGCTCAGCCCACTTTTTTCCTCTGGTGCTCGCTTCGCTCACCCCATTCAATCGCGAAACAAAAAAGAGGTCTGATCCCCTATCTCCACTGCGTTGCGCTCGCTGAAGGCTCGACAGCTGGCCGGTTTGCCGTGTGAGCGCTTTTGTCAGACGGGAGATTGGCTCCCATAATCAAACTGACAATTTGGAGACTAAAACCATGGCACAAGCACTTGGATATGTAACACAAACTGAAGACGGAAACTTTGTCGGTAAGCTCGGTATGGGCCTGAACACCCGGATTGATATCGTCGCAAATGACAATAAGCAGACGGACAAGCAGCCCGATTTTCGGGTCTATGCAGCGGATGGCGGCGAGATTGGCGGCGGCTGGACCCGCACGGGCAAGACCTCTGGTAAGGATTATATTTCCCTCACTCTGGCCCACCCTATGATTGGTCCGCGTAAAGTCTACGCCAATTTGGGACAAGCAAGCGGCGGAAGCAAAGACGAATTTGCAATCCTCTGGAACCCGCTGGGCTAATCCCAACAACGCCCGAAAGACCCGTCTCACTGACAAAGTGAGGCGGGTTTTTTCATGTCAAAATCAACCTTTTTCTAACTGTGGATATTATTTGTATATTAAAAATATTTGAGTAGTAGCCACCAAAAATACGATTTGGGGATGAGTTGGGGCATGCGAAGATTGTTGAATTCGACCGGGTTACGGTGGCCGAATGCTGTCTGGGCGTGGGAATTTTTAAGGCGCAATCAGGATTATATTGCCGATTATCTACGCTTTCATGAGGCGGGTCCTAAGGTCTTTGCGCTGAAGTCAGGATCACATTTGGTGATAGGAGAGCAGCGCTATGAAGAAGCGCGGAAATGGGGATTGCTATTTTTCGCCGACCCGTCCAAGCGCGCCGAGGATGCCGCCGTCTTTTGGAAGCCTTCTGTCTTTCCGGCCACCATTCCGGTGGCGCTTCGTAATCCGGAGCGGGAAAAAGAAAGGGAGCGGCTCGATAACTGGGACGAGGCCGACATGGTCATTCTGTCCGAGCTTTGTTGTAACCGTTATATATTTGAAAGCGTCAATCAGTCCCGTCATGTGGTTCTGGCCCCGCGTCGTTACTGGCTCCAGCTCTATTGCGATAGTACACATCCGCTCGATGATCGGGCGCTTATCTCCTTTCGGATTGATGGGGCGCGTCACGCCAATAAGCGCATCGAAAGTGTAAGGCAACTCCTGACCCTGCACCGATCTTCCGGCCGGAAACTCAGTTCTATCTCCAGACGGCGCGGCACAGAAACACTCGCCCAGGCCATTACTGCGCTCGATATCCGAGAGAGAGGCGGGTCTTATAAAGACATAGCCCGCCATATTTTTGGTGAAGCCCTCGTAAATAAGAGCTGGAGCGGCGGACATTCGCCGCTCAAACAAAAGGCGCGCCGGGCTTTTGAACGGGGCCAACAATATCGTGACGGGAAGTATTTGGAGCTACTGTCCTGACGCGCGAAAATTAACCAAGAAAAACTGGTGTCGTTTTCGTGCATGTCAAAAAACGACACTAGTGAGAGCCGTTTTTCTATGCTTGCCTTTGCCTCAAGAGAGAGGAGGCGATCATGAAAAAAATGCCAAAAAGCCCGTTTCTAACGTCTGCGGAAGCCGCTCATATACTCCGACTGACACCTCAGACATTAGCCAATATGCGTCACAAAGGCTATGGTCCCAGATACCGAAAACATGGCCGTAAAATCATTTATGTCAAAAAAGATATAGACAATTGGTCCGAGCAAAGAGGTCAGGAGCCTACACCTAAAACGGGGTCATGACATGAGCGTATTTACCCTTGTCGAAACCATCAAGCTCCGCGGACATTGTAACCATAGACTACGTTTTGGTCAGCCCTTGGAAGAGATAAAACTGGACGAAAATAAGAGCCTTGCGGCTTTTAGAGCGGGTCAAATCTTTGGCTATATCCGCTGGTCGCGCAATGCTTTCGGGACGAGAAACTGGCAGTCTTTTGTGGTCCGATCGGTGAGTAAGGGGCGTGTGACACGTATCCCCGGCGTCTATCCGGGCGGGGAATTACTACTCAGAACACGGGGTGTTGTCGCGACACAAAAAGCATTAAGCTGGCTGGATAAGACCGAAAAATCCATACCGTTTTTACTCTCAGATTTCCCGGAAAGTTACTGGCGATTAGCAGAAAACGAGCTGTTCACAGATCATCAATTGCCGAATCTGTCGTCTAAAATCATGGAAAACTCTCATGCTTAGAAATGCTTTAATCGGCGGTGTGGCGACGATTTTTGTGATCGCAAGCGCTGCCGAAATTACCTTCCCCCCGCGCCCCGTCTGGCTTTATAATCCCAGCGCCAGTGCGCCTGTGGGGTGGTATAAGTTAGCGGGAAGAGATGAGTTTAAAGCTGGCGATCAGGTTGCCGCTTACGCCCCGAACTGGGCGCGAGAGCTGGCTCATGAGAGAGATTATCTGCCTTTTAAATACCCGCTTATCAAAACCATTTGGGCTATAGCTGGTGAGACTATTTGCTATGAAAAGGGTGAGCTTCGCGTGGCGGGGCGGCCTGTTTTGCAAATCCTTGAACAGGACGGCTTGGGACGCGAGCTTCCAAGGATAGAAGGTTGTCTCATCTTAGGAGAGGATGAATATCTTCTGATCTCCCCGGATGTGAAGACCGCCTTTGATGGCCGCTATTTTGGTCCTGTGAATATGGGAAATATTCTGGGACGGGTGAACTACCTTGGAGAGACGGTCGGTGAGGGCCTTGGTAGCCTGAATAGACAAGAATAGGGGGTGGAGTAGGAGTATGGGAGTAAGGGCAAGATAAAAGGGACCGGGCCACCTTGTGGCTAAGTCATTGTCTGCACATCGTTTTTTGGGGTCACCTGAATTGGAGGTGGCCCAGAGGTAAGTGAGGTTTTGTAATGTTTTCAATAGGTTAGGCTGGGCCACCCTTTGAAAATACCATTGAATACAATAGGTTAGGTGATTTGAGCGCTGAGGACACATTTAGGATTAGATTGGGGCGGATAAGCGCGCCAGATGGGTCGCGCCGGCTGACCGGCTTTGCTGGGAAGGTGCGGCGCCGGGTTAATCGCTTAGGGCGCTCCGGCAGTGTTCGAAAGGTAGCGGCCCGCTCACCTCAGCGGGCCATGTTTACCCGCCGGGTCATGGTCAAATTTAGTTATGTCAAAATGGGAGGCCAAGGCCTCTCCGCCCTTAAGCTTCATACGGATTATATCCAGAGAGACGGTGCCGGGTTAGACGCGAAGAAAGGACTTCTATACAGCGCCGATGAGACAGACATCAGTCCCGATAATTTCCTGAATGATTGCCAGAATGATCGACATCATTTTCGGATTATCGTCTCCGCCGAAGATAGTCGTGACCTCGTGAGCCTGATCGACACGACCCGGGGTCTCATGCGCCTGATGGAACAGGATTTGGAAACGCGGCTCGGTTGGGTGGCCGTCAATCATTACGACACCGCGACGCCCCATACCCATATTGTCCTGCGAGGCGTGAAAGATGACGGGAAAGATCTGGTCATCCCCCGAAAATATATCGCCTACGGTCTGCGCTCGCGAGCCGAAGAACTGGTCACACTTGAGCTGGGTCCTATGCAGATCAAAGAGGCCTCGCTCAAACTGGCAAGACAAGTCACACAGGAACGCTTTACGGATCTGGACCGCTGCTTTGTCAGAAACATGTCTGATAACATCATTGATCTGGGCGCGCGGCCCGAGCAAGGCAGTGAGTGGTCACGGCGCCTGGATATTGCCAGGCTTAAACATTTAAGCCGTTGGGGCTTGGCCGAAAAACTCTCGAGCTTTCAATGGCGGCTTGCGCCGGACTTTGAGCGCGTGTTGCGTTCTATGGGTGAGCGGGGCGACATCATCCGGACTTACCAAAAGGCGTTAAAGGCTCATGGCATTCAGCGCTCGAGCTGGGGCAATCAAATTTATGATCCGCTAGGAGACAAAGCCGAGCCATTATTAGGCAAAGTTCTCGCCATCGGTGTTCGCGATGATGTGAATGACAAATCCTATATGGTTGTCGATAGCAGCAAGGGTGATGCGCTTTATGTGGATATGGGCGGGACCGACAACATCGCTAACGTAAAAACAGGCGATATTGTTTTTGTCGAGCCTGTGACCGTCGGTCCGAAGGCATCTGATCTGACCATTGCCGACATTGCAGCAAGGCGAGGGCAGAGCTACAGCCCGGCCTTCCACGCCAGCGAAGACCCCAGTTCCAGCCCGGAATATATTCAAGCCCATGTGAGACGGTTGGAGGCCCTAAGACGCGCAGGACAAGTCACAAGAAACAAAGACGGGAGCTGGAGACTTCCGGGCGATTATCTTGAGCGCGCCAAAGCATATGAGCGAGGGCGGGCACAGAGAAATCCCGTACGGCTTCGTCAGCTCACGCGAGGCTCCCTACAGGCTTACGCTCAGACCATGGGCCGCTCCTGGCTTGATGAGGAGCTGGCGGGTCCGTCAGGCCTTGTGAACGACAAAGGTTACGGGCGCGTGATAAATTCGGCGCTTGAAAAACGCAGAGCGTATTTGGCTAAAGAGAATTTAATACCAAGCCAGGATGCGCCCGTGACAAACAAGGTTTTGAAAGAGTTAGAACGCCGGGACCTTGAAAGAGCGGGGAAGCAACTCGCCCAGGACATCGGCAAGCCTTATTCAGAGATGCCCGCCTCAGGGACAATATCAGGTGTCGTGCGAGATCACATCCGACGTCCCAGCGGAAAATATGCCGTTCTGGAACGAGCGAAAGATTTTACCCTCGCGCCGTGGCGGGATGTATTGGAACAAAGACGGGGCTTGGATATCAGCGGCCAGATCAGAAACGGACAGATAAACTGGCAGCTGGGGCGCAAAAGAGGATTGGATATCAGTTGATCTTGCCAATGGTATGATTGTTAGAATGTATGGAAAGCATGAAGGAAGACAAAGATGAGTGACAAGAGATTGAGCGAGTTGGGAGACATAACGTCATTGGCCTCACAACGTATTTTTGAGATCAGAGGTCAGCGCGTCATTCTCGACGCAGACATTGCGGCGTTTTTCTGGCGGAATACCAAGGCGATTAATCAGCAACGCAGCCGTAACAAAGATCATTTCCCCGACCATTATGCGTTTCAGCTGACAAAAGATGAATGGGCCGAGTTGAAGTCTCAATTTGTGACCTCAAGTGAGCATGGTGGTCGTCGTCATCCGCCATGGGCCTTTACGGAACATGGGTTTGCCATGTTGTGTACACGCTTGCGCGGTGAACAGGCCGCGCAGATTTCCAGAATAATTATTGATACATTTGTGAGCTACCGAAAAGGGACCTTGCCAAAAGAGCGAATAATCAGCCTCGGCAAAAATGGAGGCCGAAGAAAACGTTTGCAGGAAGCCATCTATCAACAAATGGAAGCTTTGCTGCAGATGGAGCTGCCGACCGGCCAGAATACTACTACCGAATTAAAGGATCTGACGGCCAAGGCTATTCAACGCGTAAAGGCCGTACTTGATGCTCCGGTTTTAAAGAATGAGCAGATCACGGCCGAAATCGGAAAGCTGCAGGCCGAAACCGCAAAACTATATGCCGATGCTCAAAAGCTAAGTGCAGAGACTGCAAACATCTGGGCCGATACATTTCAGAAGCGATTGCAGATTATAACTCAACTCCGAGAGATAGCAGTTCAATTGGAGCGAGACGATGTTTTGGAGAGCTTAGACCAGGCATTTGGGAAAATCGAGGGGAAGAAATCACAATAGACTCTTGAGGTCACATTTTGTGACTTCAAGTATTTCTTACCTCGATATTCCGTAGTCGGACGTCTTGACGAACATATTGGATGCGTACTGTGGGGGCATTGCGGACATAAGAACCATAGTCTCATTGCATCAAAGTTTCCTAATGTAGTCTTTGAAGCCTTTTGATATTCAGTTTTGGAATTTGCAGAATGCAAATCCATTTGCGCAAAATGCAATGAATAGCCGCTAAATCAGTGTAAAACCGCCTTAAAAACACGGCATCGGCTTTGCAACACTCCTTTTGAATATTGAAAGGAATGGCCATGAAGGGTGTAGTGTTCACTGAATTTTATGAATTTGTCGAAGAGGCATTTTCGCCCCTGTTTTTGCAGGAAATTATTAATGCATCTAATCTGAAATCTGAAGGCGTTTACACAGCAACAGGGACTTATCCATTTTGTGAAATGGGCACTTTGGTCACTCAAGTGGCAGCAAAAAGTGGTGAAGATGTACCAAAGCTCTTAAAGGGATTCGGGCATCATCTCTTCTGTTATTTCTCTAAGAGCAGCCCGCAGCATTTTGAGGGTATTGATAACAGCTTTGACTTTCTCAATCATGTGGAAAGCCATATTCATAAGGATGTCAGAAAACTATATCCCGATGCGGAACTCCCCCGGTTTGATTGTTTGGAACATAGTGACCGACGATATGTCATGATTTACAAATCCGCTCGCGGATTAGGAGATTTATGTGAAGGCCTGATTGAGGGCTGTCTTCAGTTCTTTGGAGAAACGGCCACAATCGAACGCGAACTATTAGCCGCAGAACCGGTCACCGAAATACGATTTGCGATCCAAAAGCTGTCATGACCGATAGCACAACCCTATATCGACAAATTGCCGAGCGTGAACGTAAATCCAGAAAGGCTGCGGAACGCCTGCTTGAGGAAAAGAGCTTAGTTTTAAGCGAACAAGTCTGTGCGTTTGAAAAGCAGGTAGAGGAATATGGCGCATTAAATTCCATTCTGTCTAATGTCATGCTTGCCTCGCCGGACAGTATTATTACTTGCGGACCAGACTTTCGGATTTCTGGCATGAATAAAACCGCCGAAGATTGGTTTGGAGACACTGAAGCGGCCTTAGTCGGTGCGCCAATCAGCACACTGCTACCAATCGAGGATATCTTAGAAACATGGCCGTCTCCGGGTGAAGTCTACATTGAACGTATTGAGCTCAAGCCAAATAACAGGCCAGAATTCCCAGTCGAAATTCGTGGTAACATTGGTATGCGCGGAGATGAACGTTGCCATGTGGTTCTGTTCATTCATGACATCACCCGCCGTGAAAAAAATCAAAAAGAACGAGAGCAACTTTTGTCTCGGGTCAATGAATCACGTCGGTTGGAGGCGATAGGCACTCTATCATCGGGCATTGCTCATGAAATTAACACGCCACTGCAATTTATTGGTGATAACGTACAATTTGTAGCTTCAGCCCTCTCCAAACTGCATATATCGTACAAAGATCACCTAGATGTTACGTCGAAGCTTAGGACGTATCCAGAATTTAGCGAATCATTCAAACACTCGGATTTACCCCCAGAAAGCGAAAATCATGACGAAACCATCGGCGATATTCGAGAGGCTCTACGAGATACAATAGCCGGCATCAAAGAGGTCAAAGACATCATTCATGTCATGCGGGATTTTGTGCATACAGGAAAGCGAAAAGAAAATGGCGTTGATATAAATGAGCTCATTTCAAACGCATTAAAACTTTGCCGCAACCGGTTTAAAGATGAGGCCAATCTCATATGGACGCCTTCTGAAAATCTACCAGAAATCGGTTGCTACCGAGGGCAAATTCAACAGGTTTTTGTCAATATCATCGTCAATGCCTTAGATGCGCTTGAAGAATATCAACCTGAAAACCCGTCAATTAAGATTTTCACAGAAGTCGACTTTGAACATCTCCATGTGATCATCGCAGATAATGGCCCTGGAATTCCTCCGCATATTCAAGAGAAAATATTCGATCCTTTTTTCACTTCCAAAAAGGTCGGAAAGGGCACCGGACAGGGGCTGGCCCTCGCTAAAGACATCATTGTTAATCACTCGAATGGCAGTTTGGAAATCACTGAAATTGAAGGATTTAAGACGGCCTTCAAAATCTCTCTCCCCATTTATTAAAAAGGAAAAATAAAATGACTTTAAGAAAAATATTATTCGTCGATGATGACCCGCGAATATTGTCGGCCATGAGACGTCGATTTGCCAATGATTTTAATCTCGTAACATTTGAAAAAGGCCATGAAGCCGTCACTTATATAAGGTCCAATAACGATATCTCAGTTTTGGTTGCCGATATGCGAATGCCGGGAATGGATGGTTTGGAACTTCTCAAGCACAGCCAGGAAATTCGTCCGGATTTAAAGCGAATAATGCTAACCGGAAATTCAGATCAAAAAACAGCCGTTGATGCTATTAACGAAGGCCGGGTCTTTCGCTTCCTAAAGAAACCCTGTGACGCATCGGAGGTTAAAGCCGCAATCAAATTAGCCATAGAAGAGTCAGATTTTTCAAAAGCTGATATTGGGCAAATTCAGGAACAGATGGTTTCTAATTCCAAAGATACCGATCAGCAGGGACTCTTCCTGTCCGTTATGAGCGAAGAGCTTCGTACGCCTTTGTCGCAAGTCATATCAATCTCAGATACGCTGAATAAACAGGAGCTTCTGATTAATGAGCGGGCCCGCGCGCGAATGCTTCGGCAAATCGGTGAGGCCGGGAAGAATGCCTTGTCTAGAGTGGACCGAATTTTGACTTTTGTAAAACTGCAATCAGCTGTGCCAGGTAAAGGTAATTCCGAGGTTAGGCTGGATTTAATAGCAGCTGAGGAAATCGCCCGTTTCAGAGCCCGTGCCAGCGAAAGAAATGTGACAATTTCTTTTGAATCAAATCTGGTTCCTGTGGTCGTTAGATCTAGCGAAGAAAGCCTTCGTGTCGGGATACGGGAGTCCTTGGATAACGCCGTGAAATTTAATCAAGACAACGGACATATTAGCGTTCAAATCAAAGCCAATAAGGAAAAAGCGGCCATTAGAATTTCGAACACAGGCTCAAATATGTCAGAGCATTCGTCGTCTTCGGATAATGTATTCAAGCCTGCGGATGCTGGGCTCAGCCGCGAAAATTATGGAATGGGCCTTGGGGTGTCACTTATCAATGCAGCGGCTATTTCAGGTGGATATAATTATGACATCTGGCCTCGCAAAGATGGCGGTGCCTGGGTTACATTTGTGTTTGAAACCTGCTCGGAAGAGGAACAGCCTTAGATAGTTTTAAAGGCATTATTAACCATGTTGCACGACTGAATATTAAACCCTTTATGAGATATTTGTTCCCTATCGGGAGCGAATAGTGGACAGTTATTTAATAGGAATAAGTGCCGCTGTTTTCTCATTTTGCCTAGGTTACGGCTTTCGTCGTTTAAACTTGAAATGGGAACAACAGGCCAAAAAAGCAGAACGGCAAGCGAATATGCATGCCGAGCAACTGCAAGCTACTGTTTCGGCGTCTCTAGATGGAATTATCGTTATCAACTCAAATGGTGAAGTCGTAGATTTTAGCGATTCCGCCGAACGGATATTCGGCTATAAACGGGCCGATATTCTTGGTCTTCCTATGGAGGAACTGATTGTTCCGAAGCGGTATCGAGACGCCCACAACGCCGGAATGAAAAGGATGCGTGATACGGGTAAAAGTAAAATTCTGGGACAGCGGATTGAGATTGAAGCCATGCGAGCCGACGGGACCGAATTCATGTCTGAACTCGCCATATCAAGAAGCCCGAGTGAAAAAGGCGACATTTTTATAGCCTATATTCGTGATATTTCTGAACGAATTGCGGCGCAAAATGAGCTTGTAAAAGCAAAAGAAGACGCCGAGGCCGCAAGCGAAGCAAAATCGCGCTTTCTGGCAACGATGAGCCATGAAATTCGAACACCATTTAATGCTGTTTTGGGTCTTCTCGACGCAATCGGCGAAACCAAGTTAAGTGCCGAGCAACTCCACTTAGTCAAAACCGCTGAAGTGTCATCGATTGCTTTGCTGAGAATTATTAATGACGTCCTCGACTATGCCCGATTGTCTTCTGATCAGGTCAGTATTGCTGCCCACTCGTTCCAGGTTAGTTCTGTCTTTGATGATGTATTGCAATTATTTAGACATCAAGCGGCGGATAAGGGATTAGCCATCGAACTGATTGCTGACCCTGATTTAGAGGAAATTTATCTTGAAGGAGATCTAGGCCGAATTCGCCAAATTCTGGTTAATTTCATCGGTAACGCGATTAAGTTTACAGACAAAGGCAAAATTACTCTAACCGTGAAATCTCTACGCCGGGATGATGGGCTTTATGAACTATTCTGTTCGGTGGAAGATACTGGTATTGGAATCGAGACGAAGAACCTCGATATGCTTTTCAACGAATTTTATATGACCGACAGTTCTGAAACACGAGAATTCGGAGGAACCGGATTGGGGTTGGCTATATCAAAAGAGTTAGCTGAGTTGATGGGAGGAAAGATCGGCTGCGACAGCATTGTGGGCAAAGGATCAACATTTTGGGTCAAATTTTTTCTTCCTAAATCTTCTCCGCAGAAAACAAATGTCAGATATAAGAAACATGACATCAAAATGGAAAACTGCCGGATATTGGTAGCCGAAGATAATCTGACTAATCAGATGGTTATTCGGCATTCTTTGGAAAAGCGATGCGGTAAACTTGTTGTTGTTGATAATGGGATGGAAGTCTTAGATGTTTTGAAACACGAAGAGTTTGACTTAATCCTCATGGATATCTTCATGCCCAAAATGAATGGAAAGGAAGCGACCCAAATTATTCGCGCCTCAAATCACAGCTTTCAGAATATTCCAATAATAGCTTTAACTGCCATGGGGAGTTTCCAAGACTTAGAAGAATTGAAGGCTGTTGGGATTGATGAGGTTGTCACAAAGCCTTTCAAAAAAGAAGACCTGTTTTCTGCAATCGGCAGTCTTTTGGGCAATAGATCAAAACCCAAATCTCATGAAAATCTTGAATTCGGTGGATTTGCAAATCAACTGGATGCTGATGAAATTTCCGTTTTTTGTGAACAACTTCGCACAGATCTGACGGAAATTCACAAAATGTACTTAGAGGCTTTCGAGAGAAAAACATGGGAAAAGCTAGCAAGACCAAGCCACACTTTAAAAGGGCTTTCCGGGACCTATGGTATGACAGCTCTGTCCGAAATGGCCGAGCAAATGAATGATATAGTCTTATCAGAGGCTTATCAAAAATGCCCCGAACTGGCCGAAAGCATAATAAAGTCATTGTCGCATTATTTGAGTAGTCTTGATGGCCTTTTTGAGGACGTTAAAAAGGCGGCATAAGCGGGAATAAGGGGAGCCAAAAATGGCCGGAAAAAATAAAATATTGATCGTGGAAGATACGCTTTCCATGGCGCTCATGTACGAGAAAATGCTCAAACGAGAAGGCATTCGTTCTGAGCTTTGTCAAAATGGAAGGACTGCGCTTGAAATGTTGAAAACTGGCGAGTTTTCAACGGTATTATTAGATCTGCAGTTACCAGAATTGAGCGGGATCGAAATCCTGCAGGAAATGCATACTTCGCCTCATGAAGTGACGTTCATTGTCATCACGGCGAATGGTTCTATTTGCGCCGCCGTGGATGCCATGCGTTTGGGGGCTTATGATTTTTTAATTAAACCCTTCACCGAAGAACGCATGCTGACATCTGTTAAAAACGGATTGGAACGAGCTAAACTGAGACGTGATGTTCAAAAACTGTCCAAAAATGCGGCAGGCAACCTTCCTGGATTTATTGGAAGATCTGATGTCATGAAGTCGGTTTATTCGACCATTACCAGCCTGGCCAATTCTAAAGCTCCTGTTTTCATTACAGGCGAGTCAGGTACGGGGAAAGAAGTAACGGCACGGGCTCTCCATGAAACTGGAGAGCGTAGAAAGAAACCATTTATCGCCATCAATTGTGCGGCTATTCCAGACAACCTGATGGAGTCCGAGATTTTCGGCCATGTCAAAGGAGCTTTTACGGGCGCTAATGAGGCCCGAAAAGGGGCGGCCAGTATGGCGAATGGCGGGACTTTGTTTCTTGATGAAATTTGCGAAATGGATATCGGGCTGCAGGCCAAACTCTTGCGTTTTTTGCAGACTGGACAGATCAAACGGGTCGGAAGTGACTGGCAAGAAGATGTGGACGTTCGTGTCGTTTGCGCAACCAATCGTGACCCTATGGTGGAGGTTGCAGAAAAGCGGTTCCGCGAAGATTTGTTATATCGTCTAAATGTTCTGACAATAGACTTGCCGCCGCTGCGCGCCCGAGATGAAGATATTGTATTGCTTGCTGATAATTTCTTGCAAAAATATGCGGATGAGGAAGGTAAATCTTTTAACACTATTGCATTGGAGGCCAAGGATCTTTTGCTCGGTCATGATTGGCCGGGTAATGTAAGAGAGCTTCAAAATACCATGCGTAAAGTGGCTGTTTTGTTTGATGGTCCTATATTGAACGCAGACATGCTCCAACTTCAAAAACGAATTGTTAGCAATCCGGCAGATTTCGAATTGATCCAATCCGTTGAACCTGCTGTCATAGCCAGTCAAGCAGCGAATAGTTTGGCGATTAATCTGGAACAACCCTTTGCAGATATTGAACGCGAAATTATCGAGGCCGCGATAGAGCTTAGTGGCGGCAGTATTCCAAGGGCAGCTGATATGCTTTCTTTGAGCCCGTCAACGATATACCGAAAAAAAGAAGGCTGGACCGAACATGATAAGCCCGCAACGGCCGAAGCCATCGCGGTCTAGCTTCCCAGCCTTAGGCGCCTAGTTTATATTTCGCAGGCCTTCATTACCCCTAGACTTTGGGCCAGGCGGGCTTCGCCCGCTTTGAGTTCAGCCCGGGCTATTCCCTCACGCAGCACAGACAGCTCGCGCAATAATTCTTCTTTGATAAGATATATCTCGCGGTTCGCTCCCGCTTTAACGTCCGCATCAAGCTTTCCTGTAATGCCAGCCTGTAAATCCTTAGCCTTCCACGCCAAGTCCATCTCGGCATTCAGGTTGTTTACATTTTCCAAAGCCAAAGCGACTTGTGCCATGATTGAGGTTGCGATCAAATCTAACTCGTTTTGCTCAAGAGACAAGCGAGCCTTTCCCTGACGTTTAGTCTGTCCGATTTTCAAAAGGCCAATGACATCCCAAGACAGATTTACGCCGGCTGAAAGGAAGTCCTTATTGAGGGCAAAGCTATTGGTGTCATTATTGGCTGACATGAAGACATTCAGGCCTGGAAGACGCCGCAATATGCCCTGCTCATTTTCAAGTTTGGTCTGATCAATATTATAGAGAGTCCGGCGTAGCTCTGGACGGTTCTCAAAAGCGCTGATGAACATGTCATCCAAGTCTCCTTCCAAAGATGAACCGAATTCACCGCCTTCTAGGGAGGCATTTTGATCGACGGCGAATTCGGCTCTGTGGGGGATGTTTATTAGTTTTTTCAAGTCGGACTCAGCAGAAGCCAGGCCGCGATACATGCTTTCATACCAACGTTTTATATCTATCAATTCACGTTGATACATCCACTCAGGGAGTTCTTGCTCGGCGCTTTTGGAGGCCTCCAGATTTGACAATTCCAGGCCATAATTAATACGGTCATTGAGCCATTTCCGCTTTTCGGTGGCGCGATCATAAGCAGCCTTCCGCCAGAAGGCACGCTCAACGTCAACCATCAACTGATGACAGCCAGCCCGGTTGCTTTCCATGGCGTCATAGCCTTTAATCGACGCGCTGGCGTTTTTATGACTGGACAATGCAAGGTCCAGCATGTTCCAGGTCAGAGTAACATTTGTATTCGCGTAAGCATTGTCCTGAGCCGTATAAAAATCTTCCGGCATGGGGGTTCCGAGATCATCCACTCTAACGCCAACGGATGCATTGGTATTATTCCGCCAGCGTCCGAAGCTATTGGTATAGATTTGCGGCAGCATGGAGCGAGCTTGCGCGTTTTCTCCATCAAGCTGAACCATCAGGCGATCCACACGTTGACGATAGTCAAGGTTGCGCGTAATCGCCATCTTACGGGCCTGTTCCAGAGTCAAGGGAGTGGTTTCGAATCCGTCTGGCAGCGTACTGGACTGCAACAAGTCTTGGGCCACAGCGGACATGTTGTTTTCCGAATATTGGACTGGCGTGCTGGCACAAGCCGCGAAAAGAGACGCTGACCCCGCTAAAAATGTTTTAAATAAGTTACGCATGATTAATACCTTTCTTGCCTCTATAGTTGCAAGCAAGGGGCCATCTAGTGTCTTAATAAAAACAATGGTTTAGATGGTTAAAAGCCGCCTAACGCTTTCACGTCATTGCGAAATGCAAAGAAAATTTGCACGATGCGAATCAGCGCAAAATTTCATAGGTCATGGCATCAAAAGTTATTTGAACAGAGAGGTCCTCTATTTTGAAAGCACCTGGAATGATATGGCCAGCTTTCTGTTCGATCCCATTGACCTTTGCCAAATCTGTTGATCCGATAATAGTTGGAAATTCTGGACGCGGAATCCGCACAATTCGTGTTTCGCCAGGTCTCAAACTTTCCTGGATGTAAAAGGGAATAGTTGCAAATTTTTCGTCCTTCGAGACCGCGATTTTCAGCTGTAATGTATTGATGATTTTTGTACCATAATTCACGATTGTAAACACGAGATCGCCGTTATCAAAATTGGGGTTTTGTATAGCGAGAGATTTATACATATCCGGAGCGCAGACTGTTGATTGGATATTAATAGATAGATCTTTAGGATTTTCCGAAAACTCCGGCACTGAAAACTGTTTCGGGTCATAAGCAGTATTAAAGCTTGCCTCAGAGATTTTTAGATAGCCTTCAAATTCCACAATATAAGGAGACGTCTCTCCAGGCAAAAGGCGATGAGCACCAAGCCTCCCCATATTTTGACTGACCATAACTTCCCCGTCCGCCGCCATTGCATTGGCTCGCAATTGAACACAGGCGGGGAAGGGTGATGTATTGGTCAACTGGCCCGTGACAAAGAAACGTTCTCCGTCTTTATATAAGTAAGCTTTTGTTGCAGAAATTCGTGGTCGTTGCAGTTTAGCGACTTTTTCCTGACCGGGCCTGACAATATTTCGGCTGGTTTGATCAAGGAAATCGTTCTGCGAGTCTTGAATAACAATGTTTTGGCTAAACTGTGGAGCAGGGCTTTCATAGACGATTTTGTTGTCAACTACCAAATGAGTTTTCAAGATATCTTTATAACCAATGGCTGTTAGATATTTAAGTTTTGTGGTAATGAGAGTATTGTTTTGACTGTATACCTCGGCTCCGATTAACTTACCATAGGATGGCAATAGCCCGCCTCTTAGGCGCTGATCTCTTAAATAGTCGGCATATGTTATATCCGTGTCCAATAAGCCGAAGGCCTGGTCATATTCTCGAAAATCCAGATGCCCATAATATTTCACTATAAGATCTTGGTCCGATAACGGTCTGGATTTGGAATTAAAAATTTGAACATATAAAGTCACGAATACCGCGATCAATAAAAAGGGTAGAGTTCGAACGGCCCAAATCATGCCTTTTGAGACCAAACTATTTTCAGGCGTATATGGCCGTAGAAATCCCTGATGGCTTTGTGAAATCAACTTACCCTTCGCCGCTAACAGCAATAAAGACAAAAAGGCCAGACTTAGACCTGTAATTGGAACGATACCCCACCAATAAACCTGATAAGCCGGGAGTTCTCGTTTAGGCCGTATATCAGGGAGAGGCGGAATATTGGCCTTCTCCCAAACCATCAGTCCATTGCTGAGACGAACGACGGGATTCCAGCCAGTATAATGTAAAAGCGGATCATAGTATTCGTCATTTGAGAAAACATATTTGAGGTGAAACTTGTCAGCATTCGTCAAAAACTGATTCAGAGAGGCCAACCCCGGCACGCCTGCATATTTGGAGTTTTCCAGCCGCTCAACGGCGTAATTAGTCAGGGACGGCAGACGGCGGGCGGAATTGTAGTTTCCGTCAACCGACTCCGCGTTGATCAGCGCGCTATGATAAGCAAACTGATCGCCCAGCCCCAATGTCAGATATCTCCATTGATTATGGCCATCCTCATCCATGAACTTAACGATGGGCGCCGGGTCGACAAAATCCGGTTGCGTCGGCCGAACCTTAGGTAACATGGCCACGGCGACAGGACCAATGGCATAGATGGCAAAAACGAACACGAGTAGGAGTCTTGCGCCCAGCTCACCAAATGCATTGTTCAAAACTGATCTGGCGCGCCCCTGCAGCAAGGACAAAGCCAGAAGTCCCGCGAAAGGGAGGATCAAAAGTGTTGCCCAGAAAGTGAAACGATCCAAAGTGAGGATATCGAATGCGCCGCCCAGAATGATTTTCGGTATGGGCGTTGTCCCGCCTGTCCCTAAAACGAGCGCAAATAATATGGTTGCGCCAAGAGGCCAAGGGGCGGTCCGGAGTTTGAGGACGACATAAGGCAAAACAAAAATCAAAAGTCCCCAAGGAATAGCGAAAAACATCAAACCCAGATTAGGTTTTTCAATAAAATTCTCGCGGCTTCCATGGGGAATGCTGACTTGAGTGATCGGATCTGTGATGGACCAGTACCAATAGGGAAAGACTATTCCGACAATGAGCATAAGCATACATACCCCAAGCACAATGCCCCGAGTTGGCGCAGTTAACCATCGCGCTAATTCTGATTTTGAAAATGTGATTTTCTCATTTGGTGCGGAAGTCTTTAGATGAGCGATCCATGCGGCGAGCCCTATTGGTGCCACAAAGAAGATGGTACCAAACAAAGGAGTAACATGATGCGCAGAAGTCGCCCCGGCGGTAAAACAGAGCGCGAAACAGAGTTGCTGCCAACCACCCTTTTCGACCCATCGGGCCATATGGGGCATAGCATTTAAGAAAAGTGCGATAGAAAATATGGTTGGAAGTTGTCCAAATAGATGAACGGTTTCGGCGATGGATGTGGAAAAAACCGTTAAAAATGCGGCAATGGCGGCCGCCTGCTGCGAGACCCAGATTTGACTGAAACGATAAATGCCAATGGTCAACAGAACAATGGCCCCGGTCATAACAGTGACAAAGGCAGCTCGCATATCCATAAAATTCATGAGAATAGCCACGGACTGGTGGCTGCCAGGCGGGTAGGCCGTTACCGTAAACCCAGTGTACCAACGGGTTTCCCACGGGTCGAACCACTGCCGATGATAATGGTCCGCGAAAAACATATGAATATAGGCGTCATAGGTTTGACTATAGGTAAACGGCAGCAAAGCTCCATGAAGGAGCAATGCCAGTACAATTGCCAAATAGGCTAGATTTCGCGCTTGCCAGGTCATGGAACTATCAGCGTACTCGCCTCAATAAATATAGTCCAACGCCTGCCAGCCCTAAGCCAAAAACCAGAAGTTTTACCTGCAAGAGCGAACCATAGCTGAGCGCCGGGTTCAAACAGATCATAAATGAAACGCCCAAATAATAGATTAAAGCAAGACCAATCAAAATAGCCGGTGCCCCTTTATGTCCTCTGGCCAGTAATGCGACCACAGCCAGTTGCACACCGACCATGGACGCGCCGATGGCACCCGCAATGACAACCATGGGCGCGAGATCTATATAATTATGGCCCAAAAACAGACTGACAAAAAAGTCGGGTTTTACGCCAATCACCAACAGGGCCAGACCGCTCAAAATAATCATAACCATAAGGAGTTTCATCAAAGCCTTTAGAGCGATTTTCTCTGACGCGGCCTGCCCGATGACAAATGGCTGCAAGACTGTGGCAAAGGACAAAAATGCAAAGAAAAATATTCTCTGGATCAATAATAAACCAGCAGCCCCGCCTGCAACCGTATCTGAGAACATGGCCTTCGCAATGAAAATATCGCCGTCAAGTGCCAACACTTGCGCGAGAAATATAAGACCATAGGGCCATGTTGTTTCAAAAATCGAAATACTGGTTTGTTTCGACGATTTTAAGGCCTCAAAATCGTAACGATCCATGGTAAAAATGAGGCCTGCCAAAACCGATAAAATCAAGGCGATGGTTATTCCCGTCATTCCAAAGCCTGCATTCCACATCAACCAGCAACCGAACAGACGGATAATCCACTCCGCTTGAAACGAGCCGACCATTTTTGGCAAATGGGTTTGCCCCTGCGCTAAGCCTCTGTAGATGATCATGGGGAGAAAAAGCGGTATGGCGAGAAAAAGGCTGATCAAAGACAGAATATTTTCGAAATTTAGCAAGGCGGCAATCCACTCTACTGCCATGATCAAAACAAAGCATAGGGGCACGGTAATAAAGAGACTGCGTCTCGATAGGCTTGCGGATAACACCCGTGCTTTTATGGGGTCTGTTTTGGCGCTGACTTCCGATACACCAAATTGTAACGCTGAAAATATTGATAGAAGGCCGAGTTTTATTGACATAAGCAAAGTCAAATCCGCGAACTCAGCGGGACTCATCAAACGCGCAAAAATCATATTGAAAGCTAGATTTGCAACATTTGCGATATTTGCTGATATGAAGATGACAAGCGCTGGTCCTAAAAAACTTCGGTGCTGGGTAAATCTTGATGCGAGGCGCGACATTTAAACCTCCACCGCATCAAAAAGCGCATTTTCGCCGACTTTGCCTGGGGCACCTTTGACGTTCGTGCAGTCAACGGTAGCAATAAGCCCGGTGTTTTTAGCTGCTTGAAGGACAGTCTCATGTTCAGGAAGTCTTATTTTGATATGGACGCCTTCAAGCTTCAACCTATCACAGGCTCCCGCCAGAGCCGTAAAAACGGATGGGTCAAATGTTTCGACTGCGCACAAATCCAGAATAACGCCGGGAGCTAAAAAATCCACGAATGCCGGAAGATCATCAATTAAAGCAAAGGATAAGTGTTTTCCCGCGCGCAAAGTTTGATAGTCTTTAATAGCATGATCGTCGCGGCGGCGTGAATAATGTTCCCGGATCTTCCATTGATTTGCAATCAATCCCAGCATTTTAAAACCGCTTTTGACAACGTCGGAGGTTTTAATTTTCGACCCAGCGATCTCAGTCCATTCAATGACGGGAAATTCGAAAAATTTGTTCCGTTTCTTTTTATCGGGATCCGAAATACGAAGGAATAGTTCGACATCAAATAACCAGCCAGCGGTAAAAGGGTTTTCCAGAGCCCGCCAAAAAGCCGGAGTGTTTCTAAAAAGCTTAGCGCCGCATTGCGTATCACTAATCGGCAAGCCAGTGGCAAGACGCCCCAATGTTGCGCAGACTCGGGAAATAATTTTTCGGTGGAGCTCACGATAAACCCTGTGACCAAGCCCGCCTTTCCGAGAGCCGAAGACGACGTCAATTTCCGGCATGCGATCCGCGACAGAGGCGAAATCCAGAACGGCATCAATCGGCGTGGCTAGATCTGCGTCCAAAAAGGCAATATATTCATGGCCCCGTTTGGCTGCAAATTTTAGTCCTTGTCTGACCGCCTCGGCTTTGCCGCCATTTTGTTTCATAACCAGCGCATCAATTTTATCGGGTAATGCCGCGATGGCACCGCATAACAGGCTAATGGTTTGATCTTTGGAGCCGTCATCGACAAATATCAGACGCAAATCATCGGTTTGACGGGCAAATTCTACGAACGCGTCCAAAGCAAGGCGCTGGGCTTCGTTATAACAGGGAATAATAACTGCAATCTTTTCGGGTCTCCAAGGCTGGATCTGATTGGCTTGCATCATTTTTTTTGTGGCAGTTGCTAACATGGCAAAATCTCCTTTGCCCTCACTGTCGCAAAAAGCAGGCCTGAAATTTCGCCGTGTTTTGGCCGGTTTTCTTCGCAGGCCGCGAATCTCGTTTGCATTTTGCAATAACATTTTTTGTATTTTCGGAGTTTTGAGCAAAAATGCTTTAAAAAAACCGGGCACAGGCTTTGCAACTCTTCTGGCGAAAGGAAATCGCCATGAAGACTATGCCCGTTTATATTATTATGTCGCTTTTGGGCTCTGTGCCCCAGCCATCATTTGCTCAAAATAATTGTTTGATTGAGCCACATAAAGCCATTTGTAAGACCGAGAATATAAATCTCTATGTCGGACCTCAATCCGTCGAACCTGGCGAAGATATCTTCATCGCCGTCGAAACATTGACCGGTTCGCTGGAAAGCAGTCCTGCCACCAGCGTCACCATAATCGATGCGGATTCAGGCCGACAATATCAGGCTGAAGTTGAGCAAGGCCTGGCCTATATCGAAATAAAGGCGCCAACCCAATCAGGGCGTCTGGTGTTTACCGCCCAAACAGGCGACGTGAAGTCTGGGCCTGCTGAGGTTCTTGTTCATCCCGCGCCGGCGCGTTCATTTGCGCTGTTTATCGAAAAAAACAAAGGTCAAATTTTTGTCTCATCTTCAATAATCGCTGATGCTTTCGGAAACTTTATTGATGACGGCCAAAGTGTTTCTATCGAGCTTCTGAATAAGTCAGAGGTCTACGGTACCTGGCAAACAAGAACTGAAAATGGTCGAATGGGCCTTCATATAGATTGTGATAGTGTCCGGGATACTGAGTCCCGTTTACGCGCTCGGATAGGTCAAATCACGAGTGAACTTCCCATTCCTGCCTTTATTTGCGGACAGTCCTGATCATGCGCCGGCGTCATCTATTTCCCGCTATGTTGCTTGGTGCCTCTGCGCTTTGGTCTATGGCCGCCGTTTCTTTCAGCGCGCCGTCTCAAAGCTATGACTATCTCGACGCTCTTGTTGTCGACGAGCGCTATGCGCACGGAACAATTTGGGAGGATGTCGATATTGCCCATGCCCATAAATTGTCCGACCAAGATGAACTTCTTTTTATTAAAATGCTGGAAGCTTTTGATGGACCATCACAAGGCAATCCTTCAAGGCCTCTTTTTCTTGACCAGGCGAAATCATCGTTAGAGCAAAAAAAATGTCAACGCTTTGCAGAGCCTTGTGAGGTCAAAATTCATCTTAACAGAACCGTTAAGCCGAGTTTGATTCACGGCGATTTAAGATTGGTGCAGTTGCGGGAGACGTCCATTGTTCAAGAAGTATCTCTGTACGAAAACAAGATTGAGTTTGGCGCGAAATTTGAAGAAAGCCGAAATATTCGGTTTATGCTGACTGAACGTGGTTGGGTGATCAAATCGGGCGAACACGTTGCCAATGATCCATTTGAACTCAGTCCCGCCGAGAGCCTGGATACAGGGAAAATGATCGGGCTGAATTACTACCCACAGAGCGCGCCTTGGGACCAGTTTTGGCCAGAATTCCCGGTCGCTGACATTGAAAACGACCTGGATATGGTCACAGGTCTTGGTGCCAATGCCTTGCGCATATTTATCCAACACGACTATTTTGCCAATTTGGACACGCAAAAAGACGGCCTCACCAAACTTCGAAGGTTTCTGGATTTATGCGAAGACCGCGAAATCAAAGTCATTGTCACATTGTTTGATTTGCGCGCAGATTACCGTTTGCAAAATTGGAGCCGTGACTCTGTCCATATGAAGACCATACTCAATGCTATTCATGAGCATCCCGCTCTTCTGGCGGTTGATTTGAAAAATCAGCCTGATTTGGATTTTGAAGGGGCAGGACAAAATCTTGTAACGGCCTGGCTCGACGCTATGATTGCAAGCGCTCAGCAAAATCATTCGGATATACCGCTGACGATTGGTTGGTCGGATCCTAGTAAAGCCACTCTTTTATCAGAGAAACTCAATCTGGTTTCTTTTCATGATTATAGTCATCCCAGCGGGCTTTCGTCGCGTCTCCATGCCGTCCAGCAAAGTGCAGGAGACAAACCGGTATTTGTTACAGAAATCGGACACAGCCGCTGGAGCCTGTTCGGCGAAAATTCGGACAAACAGGCTGCGCGCCTTTCCGAGCAACTAGAAGAACTCGCCAATGCTGATGGGGTCTTTGTGTGGACCCTGCATGATTTCGACGAAATCGGCGCAAATATAGTCGGGTATCGCCCCTGGCGCAAAGCTCAGCAAAAAGCCTACGGCATCCTCACAAGCGAGGGCGATAGGCGCCCTGCGGCTGAAGCGCTTTACACCTTCAATCAAACTTTTCTTTCGACCCCTAAAGGAGACTAAAATGACCACACTTGCTCTAATTTCTGCTTTTCTGCCTGCCAGAAATTCTCTTAATGAATATGGCTTTCATTTGGCCAAAGCTTTTGCCCGCCGTGATGATATCGAGCGTATTGTTATAATTGCCGATAAGGTGGATGAACTTGAACCGGAACTGCAAATCCATCCGAAAATCGAAGTGCGTCGTGTTTGGCGATTTAACAAAATTTCAGCGGCGCTGGATATTGTAAAGGCCCTGAAAGAAGTTAGCCCTCATTATGCACTTTTTAATCTGCAAACGGCATCTTTTGGCGACAAGGAAATTCCAGCGGCGTTGGGTTTGTTTGCGCCAATGTTAAGTCAAAAAGCCAAAATCCCAACGGGCGTCATTATGCATAATCTCATTGATGCCGTTGATCTTAATCAAACAAATTTGGCGGGACACAATTTTCGTCAAAAGATCGTATCTTTTGCAGGTACGGTTTTTAACAAGGTCTTGCTGAGTTCAGGCTATGTGAGTGTCACGCTCGATAGTTTTCTCGAAATATTGCATCACAAATATAAGGCGGAAAATGCCTTCCTGGTGCCACATGGCTCATTTAATTGTGAGAAAAGCGTCGATGTTCCCAAACTTTCAGCACGGCCCAACCGCATTGTGACAATGGGCAAATTTGGCACCTATAAAAAACTCGAGCGGATGATCAGTGCGGTGCAGCGCCTAAATAAGGAAAACTATGCGGCCCGTCCAATCGAACTGGTAGTCGGAGGTTCAGACCATCCGGCAACGAATGGGTATATGGACGAACTCCGCGCCCAACATGCCAATGATAAAAACATCGTCTTTCATGGCTATGTTGCCGAAGAGGATGTGCCAAAATTCTTCAAACAAGGACGAGTCGCCGTGTTTGATTATGACAGCACAACCGGCAGTTCAGGGGTTTTGCATCAAGCCGCTACGTTCGGTACAACACCAATTTACCCACTTATGGGAGACTTTATCGATGTCACGCAGCGCGAGGGCCTGAAAGGTTTCAATTACATCCCGCTGGATGAGGATAGTCTGATGCAGACCATAGATAAGGCTTTATCTATGCCCGAAAAGGCCCAGCAGATCGCGGATAGTAACCTGTCGGTTTCCAAGGTCCTTTCAATGGATATCATCGCCGCCATGCATATGAGGCTATTGGAAGGCGTTGAACGCTGCCGCTTTTATAAGCTCAGAAACTCAACCAAAAGAGCTCTATGGTTACGGCCCAGGGTTCTATAGGATTGAGATGTTTGAATTCGCTATAAAGTAGGCCAAAAGGTTATGTCCGTTTTGGGGATAAATTCAGCATTTCAAGTTTTAAGCAAAGTGTGTAACTGACTTTGCATAACTTGCCGTCCTTTGAAATAATCTGAAATAATTCCAACTCATCGATCATACTCCAAGATTTCAAACTTGGCCAAACACTGCCAAATGTGACCTAGTCAGATATAGGGTTTTTGAGCCAACCTAAGTCCATCGAATAACGAAGGACTTTAGCTTCATGTCACCGCAGAACATACTTGTTGGACAGATTATTGTGGTTTTCATGACCATCGGTATGACGACCTGGTATGCGACGCAGAATGTGGCCAGTGCTTTAGCCTACGACCCGTATCTAGGTGCGCCGTGGTTTGTTGTTGGCGATCATAATGTCTACAAGCCTTGGCAGCTGTTTATCTGGTGGTACGCTTTCGAACCTTATGCACCTGAAGTCTTTGCCAAGGGTGGCCGAATAGCAGCAGGCGGTGGATTCATAGGGGCAATATTTGCCGTCATAGGATCGGTCCTCCGCGGACGACAGACAGGTAAGCTTAATACATTCGGCTCTTCGCGCTGGGCGTCTGCCCTTCAAATGAAACGGGCAGGGCTTAATGACCCAGCAGGCGTATTTCTTGGGCGTACACAAAAAGACTATATTCGGCACGAAGGGGCGGAGCACGTCATTACGATTGCGCCCACGCGTTCTGGCAAAGGTGTCGGACTTGTTGTGCCTACGCTTTTATCCTGGACCGATAGCTCGATCATCCATGATATCAAGGGTGAGAACTGGCAGTTAACATCAGGATGGCGCAGCACGTTTTCTCATTGCCTGCTGTTTGATCCCACCAATCCGTTGTCAGCCAAGTATAATCCCTTGCTTGAGGTGCGTCGCGGTGATGTCGAAGTCCGCGATGTCCAGAACATTGCTGACATTCTGGTTGACCCTGAAGGCATGATAGAGCGCCGTAATCACTGGGAAAAGACGGCCCATAGTCTTTTGGTCGGCGCTATTCTCCATATTCTCTACGCGGAAGAAGAAAAAACCTTGTCTCGCGTGGCTTCCTTTCTCTCTGACCCAAGCCGGGCTTTTGAAAAGACGCTGTGGGCCATGATGAACACTAATCACCTCGGCGATGAGCAGGTCGCCAAAACTCATCCAGTCGTCGCACAAGCAGCGCGCGAGCTACTCAATAAATCTGACAATGAGCGCTCAGGTGTTTTGTCGACTGCGATGAGTTTTCTGTCTCTTTACCGCGATCCGGTTGTTGCCGAGGTGACGTCTAAATGTGATTGGCGGATAGAGGATCTGGTCTCTGTCGACAAACCTGTCTCACTTTACTTAGTTGTTCCGCCTAGCGATATATCCAGAACCAAACCGCTTATCAGACTTGTCTTAAACCAGATCGGAAGACGGCTGACAGAGAGCCTCGACACACAGACCATAAGCAAGCGTAGTAAAGTATTGTTCATGCTGGATGAGTTTCCGGCACTGGGACGGCTGGATTTTTTTGAAAGTGCGCTGGCTTTCATGGCAGGGTATGGCCTCAGAGCCTTTCTCATCGCGCAGTCGCTCAATCAAATTGAGAAGGCTTACGGTCCTAATAATGCTATTCTCGATAACTGCCATGTGCGTGTGGTGTTTGCGACCAATGATGAGCGTACGGCCAAACGGATAAGTGATGCCATAGGGTCCACAACTGAAATGCGGGCCATGCGAAATTATGCGGGTCATAGACTGGCGCCCTGGCTCGCCCATGTTATGGTTTCTCGTCAGGAGACCGCTAGGCAATTGATTACGCCGGGCGAGGTTATGCAAATGCCGCCAGATCAGGAGCTTGTGCTCTTATCCGGGTTTCCTCCGATTAAAGCTCAAAAACTCCGTTATTATGTTGATAGAAATTTCACAGACCGCGTCCTGTCGCCCTTTGATGTGTCCCCTGATGTCAAAGGCACTTACCCAGGCGCACCCCTTCCTCCCGCTCAATGTGCCTGGGCCGGGCAGGCGCGGTCTGTGGATGACCGATTGATTGAGAAAAATGGTCTTGAAGCGCCCGATAGAGTAAAAGGAAATCGGGACAAAGATGCCACGACTAAGGATAGCGGCAAGGACCGCAAGGTGGAATTACCAGCGCCGCCTTTGGAAAATCCGTCTCGTTCAAAAGAGCCAGAACAAAGCCCTGATCAAGATGTTGCCGAAGTCAATGCTATTGAGCTGGCACGCATAAGGCCCGCACAAGCCTTGCAGGTCGCTCATGGTATTTCCGAAACCACGTCGCCGGATTTGGGAGTGTAGCATGCCCAGTCAGAAACCCCGTATCCGCGTGAGAATTTCCTCAGTCAATCATATCCGATTGCTCACAGAAGTTGATCATGGCCGCCTATCTCAGGCCGAAATCGTGGACAGGGCTTTATCACGTTATTTTTACGAAACGGAAAATGAAGTCCGCGACGCGTCTCTGCTGAATCGTCTGACATTGATGAGCCGCCATGACGCCCGTCTCACGCGTGATCTGGCACTGGTGCATGAGACTTTGGCCTTGTTTGTTCAATATTTCTTTACGGTCATGCCAAGCATTGATCCGGAAGACAGCGGGGTAAGAGCCGCGCAAGGGGCAGGGCATTTTCAGCATTTTCTGGATGAATTATCCGTCCGTATGAAAGGTGGCGGTAAAACCATCAAAAACGCCTTAGAAGACGTGCTCACCACGGATAAGGACTTTTTCACGCAAGAAGAAATCGCGCGTCTTAAAAGTCTCGACGACCAAGCGTCAAATGAAAACTTGCCGGCTCTTGGAGACGCAAAGGTTATAAAACCCAGGTCTAGCCAAATAGGCACGGGGTCATGAGCCTTCGTCACCCAGATAGCCAGGCGCGTGCCCGTGAGATGTTGAGCTCTGCGTTTGGGGTGAAGGTGATCGCGGCCTTGTCTGATGAGAACGTTACTGAGGTGATGCTTAACCCTGATGGACGGCTTTGGACAGACCGACATGATAAGGGCCGCACGGATACGGGAACGACAATCGCCTCAAAGGACGCTGAGCGGATTATCCGGCTTGTGGCCAGTTTCAAGGGTGAGGGCGTGGATCGCCAATCACCAATTATTTCGGCAGAATTACCGGACGGAGAACGATTTGAAGGTCTTTTGCCACCTGTGACCACAGCTCCAAGTTTTTCTATCCGAAAAGCCGGTGTCAAAATCCTGGAGCTACCCGACTATGTTCGCACCGGCACGATAAGCGGTGAGCAAGCGGATGCACTACGTAAGGCTATTTCTGCCCGGCGTAATATTTTGATCATTGGCGGAACCGGAAGCGGCAAGACGACCTTAGCCAATGCGCTTCTGGCCGAAATCGCTCGGCTGGATGATCGCGTGCTTATTCTGGAAGATACGAGAGAGCTTCGCTGCGCGGCCCCGGATGTAGTCTCGTTGCGAACCTCGGAGCAGGTTTCCATGAGTGACCTTGTCCGTTCATCGCTTCGTTTGCGTCCGGACCGTATCATCATTGGTGAGGTGCGCGGCGGCGAAGCACTGGATCTCCTAAAAGCTTGGAATACGGGCCATCCGGGCGGAATTGCCACTGTTCATGCTAACGGGGCCTTAGAGGGCATTTCCAGGATCGAGCAGCTTATCCTTGAAGCCATTCCGGCTCTTCCGCCGGGACTGATTACCGACGCCATCGATATTCTTGTTTTTATTTCGGGCAAAGGCGGAAAACGTCGTGTCCAGACAATTGCTGAACTCTCAGGTTTTGACGGCATTACCTATCAAATCACGCCTTTAACGGCGGGTAGCAACATCTCACACCTGAAACTTGTCACATAGGAGAATTAATCATGATGACGATTTTACCCAAATATAAATATTACGCCGCGCCTTTATTGGCCATTGGGCTGGGCTTGCTGATGTCAGAACCAGCCTATGCGGCAGGGTCTAATATGCCGTGGGAAGGACCGCTCACACAAATCCTCCAGTCCATCGAAGGCCCGGTCGCCAAAATCTTCGGAACTATCGTGATTATCATGGCTGGCCTCGCTTTAGCCTTTGGCGATACAGGCGGCGGCGTGCGCAAGCTGATCCAGATCGTCTTTGGTCTTTCCATTGCTTTCACGGCCACCAGCTTCTTCTTGTCCTTCTTCAGCTTTAGCGGCGGCGCGCTGATTTAATGATTGCGGGCAATCATATCGAGGGCTTTGCCATCCCGGTGCGCCGGTCTTTGACTGAGCCCATATTGCTGGGCGGCGCACCCCGGAGTGTCGCTATTGTCAACGGCACTTTGGCGGCGGCCCTCGGTCTGGGCCTGCAGCTCTGGGTGGTCGGTATTCTCTACTGGCTGATCGCTCACGCGCTCGCCGTCTTCATGACCAAGCGCGACGACCAGTTCCTGGAAGTCCTCATCCGTCACATCCGCCACAAAGGATATCTCCAATGTTGAACCTGCCATGCTAAATCTATCTGAATATCAGAAACGTCCCAAAGCTCTGGCCGACTATTTGCCCTGGGCCATGCTCATTGCCCCGGGTGTTATTCTGAACAAGGACGGATCGTTTCAGAGAACGTTGGAATTCCGAGGGCCTGATCTGGGCAGCTCTACGGAAGAAGAACTGGTCGCTGTCTGCGCCAGACTTAACAACGCACTTCGGCGTTTTGATAGTGGCTGGGCCGTTTACGCCGAATGTCAGCGCATTGCGGCCGGTGAGTATCCTTCTGTGGATATAGACAATCCGGCCGCATGGATTGTGGAACAGGAACGCAAAGCTGCTTTCGAGGAAGGTCATGCCTATTTTGAAAGCCGCTATTTTTTGACACTGGCCTTCTTGCCGCCAGCCGACAAATCCTCAAAGGCCGAAAAACTCATCATCGAGACGCCCGATAATGACAATGATATGGCGGCCAAAGACCATCTGGCGCGCTTTATATCAGAGACAGATCGTGTGCTGGATATGCTGGCCGGGATCATGCCAGAGGCGCGTTTTCTGTCAGACTCGGAAACCCTATCCTATCTTCACAGCACGATCTCCAATAACCGGCAGCCCATCCATGTGCCAGATGAGCCCGCCTATATCGACGCGCTGATTGGCGATTGTGATCTGACGGGCGGTCTGACACCAAGATTGGGTGATGAGACATTGCATGTCGTCACGCTCAAAGGCTTTCCGGCGGAGACAACGCCGGGGATACTCGATGAACTGAATAGTCTCGGGTTTTCCTATCGCTGGATGACGCGATTTCTGCCGCTCGGGAAATCGGACGCGACCAAGCTGATCTCCAAACAGCGCCGCCAATGGTTCGCCAAACGCAAGTCAATCGCCGCGCTTTTGAAAGAATCCCTCATGGGTGAGACCACTGCGCTTGTCGATACGGATGCCGATAATAAGGCCCTTGATGCCGATGCTGCCTTGCAGGATCTGGGGGCGGATTATGTGGGTTACGGCTATCTCACCACGTCGATTGTGGTCTCGAATACCGATCCCAAAACGTGCGAGAACCGGGTGCGCGCCATTGAGCGTATCATAAATGGGCGCGGCTTTGTCACCATCCATGAAAGTGTCGGGGCCGTTGATGGCTGGTTAGGCAGCTTGCCGGGTAACCCCTATGCCAATGTCCGCTTGCCATTGGTCTCATCTCTGAACCTGGCCCATATCATGCCGCTTTCAGCGGTTTGGGCAGGACCAAAGGAGAACAGGCATTTATCCGGCCCTCCATTACTGATGGCCGCCACGGATGGTCATACGCCGTTCCGTCTGGTCACTCATCAGGGTGATGTTGGACATACTCTGGTTGTCGGACCGACGGGTGCGGGTAAGTCCGTGCTCCTGTCACTCATGGCCTTGCAGTTCCAGAAATATAAGGGCGCGCAAGTTTTTATCTTTGACAAGGGTAAGTCCGCCCGCGCTGCAACACTGGCCATGGGCGGGGCGCATCATGATCTGGGTGTGTCGGAAGCTCTATCCTTCCAGCCTTTGCAAAACATTGACGCAGACGCATCGTGCTCCTGGGCGCTCGATTGGATATGCGGATTACTCGCCCATGAGAATGTCGATATCACACCGGACATCAAGGAGACGGTCTGGACGGCGCTTGAGAGCCTCTCCACTTCACCAGTAGAACAGCGTACGCTGACAGGCCTGCGGGCGCTTATTCAGGATCAGAACTTACGCACGGCGCTCATGCCTTACACACTCGACGGCGCCTTTGGGCAATTGCTGGACGGGGACGAAGAGACTTTATCGGACAATCGCGTTCAGTGCTTCGAGATGGAAACACTGATGCACCGGCCCGGACTGGTCCTGCCGGTCCTGACCTATCTGTTTCACAGGCTGGAAGACCGCTTTGATGGTTCGCCGACATTGCTCATTCTGGATGAAGCCTGGCTGTTTCTGGATGATCCTTTGTTTGCGTCTCGCATACGGGAATGGCTGAAGACTCTGCGTAAGAAAAATGTTTCTGTGATGTTCGCCACACAGAGCCTCGCCGATATCGCCGAAAGCGATATTGCGCCAGCTCTCATCGAGAGCTGCCCGTCGCGCATATTCCTGCCAAACCCCCGCGCGCTTGAGCCGGGTCAGCAGGACTTTTACGCGCGCTTTGGCCTCAACAAAACGCAGATGTCCATTTTGGCCGCGAGCCAGCCCAAGCGGGATTATTATTTTCAAAGCGCGAGCGGTAATCGCCTGTTTGATCTCAAGCTTGGTCCGGTTGCGCTCGCTTTTTGCGGAGCAGGGTCTGAAGAACACCATGCCCGGATGAATGAGGTTATAACAGAATATGGGCCTGATAACTTCGCGCAACATTGGCTGACCGCCAATAATCTTACCTGGGCCTCCGCGCTCATCACCGAACAATTTGAATTAAATGAGGAGTATGTCCCATGGATCGACGCCGCAGAATAAATCTATCAAGGGTGATTTCATCACTGTTCTTTATTTTATTGACGATTTTCTCCTCGACGACGGCCTCCGCCCAGTTTGGCGGGATCGTCTTTGACCCGAAGAATTACATTCAGAATCTTTATTCCGCGTCGCGTTCATTGGTGCAGATTAGGCAGCAGGTGAGCCAACTTCAGAACGAAGCCCAAATGCTGGTGGGCCAGGCCAAAGATCTCGCGAGTCTCGATTTTAACGCCCAGTCCGAGCTCATGCGTATTCTCGATGAGATTACGCGCCTCAACAACGAGGCCGAAACGGTGGCTTATGAGGTGGAAACAACGCGTATTATTTTGCAAGAGCAATTTCCGGAAGACTATTCCAAGGTCACGGAAGACGAAGCGGCGGTCATGGCCGAAAGTCAGTGGAAACTGGCACGGGATGGCTATCACCAAAGCATGATCATGCAATCCGCGCTTGTTGAGAGCCTGGCCCATGATCGTCAGACACTGGACCGGATTGTGACTGAAAGCCAGTCAGCGACGGGCAATCTGTCCGCGACCCAATCTACCAATCAGCTTTTAGCCTTACTCATCAAGCAAAACATGGCGTGGCAGCAAATGATGGTCTCGGGTGAGCGCGCCGATGCGCTGTCTCAGGCCCGATTGATGGCCATTGAGCAGGAGTCCCGGGAAAAGCGTCTGCGCTTTGTGGGTCAGCCGGGCATCTATGAGCGGAGGAACTAATGAGCGATATTGGTGTTATAGACCGCTTCGTCGAGACCTTTAGTCAGTATATTGATAGCGGCTTCGGCTTACTGGGCGCGGATGTTCATTTCCTGACGGCTGCGCTCATCGGGATCGATATCACGCTCGCCGGTCTTTACTGGGCCATGGGGCCTGATACCAATGTTATCGCCAAGTTCCTAAAAAAAGTCATGTATGTGGGTGTCTTTGCGCTCATCATCACTAACTTTGCTTTTCTTGCCAATGTCATCTTCGACAGCTTCGGAGCCTTAGGGCTCAAGGCTAGCGGCTCTTCAATTACGGCTTCTGATCTCATGCGGCCCGGCTTTGTCGCGGCGACAGGCTTTGAGGCGGCCCATCCGCTTCTTAATGAAGTGGGCGAGTTGACAGGTCCGATCAAATTCTTCACCAATTTTGTCACCATTGCCATTTTGATGCTGGCCTGGCTGATTACGCTTTTTGCCTTCTTCTTTGTCGCCATACAGCTCTTTGTCACCATTATCGAGTTCAAACTCACCACACTGGCAGGGTTTATCCTCATACCCTTTGCCCTCTGGAATAAGACATCATTCCTGGCTGAAAAGGTTCTCGGTAATGTGATTGCCTCCGGCGTCAAGCTTATGGTGCTGGCCGTCATCATCGGGATCGGCTCGACCATTTTTGGTGAAATCACCAGCACATTTGTGCCCGGTAAGGTTACACTGGAAGATGCGGCCTCCGTCATCCTCGGATCACTGGCCATTTTTGCACTCGCCATTTTCGGCCCGGGCATTGCGACAGGACTTGTGTCCGGCGCGCCGCAACTCGGCGCAGGCGCTGCGGTTGGAACAATGGCGGCTGCGGGCGCAGGAGCCTATGCAGCAGGCGCTATGGGGGCTGCTGGCGCTCGAGGTGCCGCTCGCGCAGGTGGCGGAGCTGTTAAAGCCGGCGCTTCCTTGGCTGGCGGAACGAATATGGCCTTTACCTTGGGTAAGGCGGCGTCTGGTAAGTCAGGTGCGAGTGGTAACATGGCTGGCGCGGCCGCTGTTGCTCAGGCCGCAGGTGGTGCCGTCATGAATGCCGGACGAAGCGCGGCTTCCAAAGTCACAACGCCTGTCAGTGAAGCTTATAATGGCGGATTACGAAGCGGTCTCAATGCCTTGTCCAAGAAAGGCCTCAAGCCTCTCCCCAAAGAAACAAATGATAATGCTCCTGATTGGGCGAGGAAAGTTCAGCGGGATCAAAAACGCGCCCACGCCACCAATGCGGCCCATCATACGCTTCGCTCCGGTGACCGGCCTGGGGGAGGCGCGTCCCCAACACTCAATAACAGAGACGACGAATAGGAGAGATACATGTGGAAACGTGCGCAAAATAAATATGGCGATACGCCGGTTGCAACCACGCCTTATCAAAAGGCGGCGCAGGTTTGGGATGAACGTATGGGCTCGGCCCGGATTCAGGCCAAAAACTGGCGATTGGCCGCGCTGATGTCCCTCGGGCTTTGCGGGATACTTGCGGGCGGCATGATCTGGATGGGCAGCACCTCCCGGATCACGCCCTATGTGGTGGAAGTTGAAGCCAATGGGGCGGTCAAAGCCGTCGGTCCTGCGACGGGAAATTTCGCCGTCTCTGACGCGCAGATTGCGCATCAGCTGGCGGACTTCATCAAAAACACACGCTCCGTCTCCATTGACCCGGTGATTATTCGTCAGAACTGGCTCAAGGCCTATGACTTCGCCACAGATCAGGCGGCTGTGACACTGAATACTTATGCCCGCGATCACGATCCCTTTGCGGAAGTCGGCATGCGCTCAGTGACTGTCGACGTGACCAGTGTGGTGCGCGCCTCAGATGATAGTTTTGACATTCGGTGGCGGGAGACGAGTTACCGAAACGGTGCTTTACAAGGCGCTCGTGATTATACGGCAGTGCTGTCCATCATTATCAAGCCGCCCACAGATGCGGCCACGCTCCATAAAAACCCGCTCGGTCTTTACGTCCATGGCCTGAACTGGAGCCAGGACCTGATCAGCGGATCATCAACACATTCAAACTCAATCGGAGGCCTGAAATGAAACTCAGTATGAAAACATCTTCAATCGCTATTTTGGCCCTGGCTCTAACAGGCTGCACGACACTGGAGGGCGTTTGGGCAGACTTGAGTAAAAGCAAATCTGACACGAAAATGGCTGAAGCAACTGATAATTTGTCTGATGATGAGGTTCAGGAACTGGTCGAAGCCACGGCTCTTTGGGGCGACGACGCATCGGAAATTGAATTGATCGATGCAAATTCAGCTGAGCCAGTAGCCGCTCCTGCCGTTTATTACCCCAAAGGTGAGATCGAGATTTTTCCGGTCTCCGTCGAAGATGCCCATGAGCACGCGCGCGTTGAACCAGGCGGCGGCGATTATCTTGGCGCGCTGCAAGTATATCCATTCAAACGGGGCTCCGTCTTTCAGGTCTATACAGTGCCGGAACAGGTCACCGACATCGCGTTAGAGCCGGGTGAGGAGCTGATATCCGTCTCGGCAGGTGACACCTCCCGCTGGATGGTCGGGGACACACGCTCTGGGGCGGGCGCTAATGTTCAGGCCCATATTCTGGTTAAGCCTTTGCAAGCGGATATCTCGACCAATCTGGTCGTGCTGACGTCCAAGCGTACCTATTATATGGAGCTCCACGCCCGCGAGAGTGGCTATATGGCCGGTGTTTCCTGGAGCTATTCCGATGGACTCCGTCCGGTAGGCGATTTTGGATTGATGCAGGTAAGCGCAAAGCCATCACCACAACTGCGGGGCATATCGGGTTCGGGTTACGAAACAGTACCTGATATCGAAGCCCTGAACTTCTCTTATAAGATCAAGGGTGATCATCCGGATTGGCGGCCCGTGCGCGCCTTTGATGACGGACGTAAAGTCTATATCCAATTTCCATTGACGATTGGCCGCTCGGAAGCCCCGCCACTCTTCGTGAAATCTGGCGGTGAAACGGCGCTTGTCAATTACCGGGTCAAAGGTCGGTATTACGTTGTTGATCGATTGTTCGAGGAAGCTGAACTGCGTCTCGGGGAAAAAGATCAGCAGGTTGTCCGCATCCTGAAAAAGGACGCATCATGAGTGAGGAACTGGCCATTCGTGCAAGACCGCGCCCCGTGAAGCGGTTCTCCAAGAAAGCTTTGTTCATAGGTGCAGCCGGTATGGCGCTTGTTCTGTCGACTGCTCTGGCGTTTGCGCTGCATCCTATCGACCGCGAGGATGGTCCCAGAACGGAACTCTATAATATCACGCATAAACCCATGGCTGAAGCATTAGAGCAATTGCCGGCGAGTTATGATGAGGTGAAACCTGCCGTGCCCGTTTTGGGTCCACCGCTACCGGGTGATCTGGGCCGCGCCTATATGGCCGGAGGCACTCAGCCAGAGGAAGTGCCGAAGGATAATCCCTTTCGCTATGAGCGGGGACAAAACGCGCCAAGGACGGCCGTTTCAATGCCCAGATCGGTTAGGCCCGCTCGACAGCCCGTTCAGACATTACCGGAAATCGATCCGCAAGACGTCGCACGGTCTTCGAGCTTGTTCTTCGAGATCGGCAATAATCAAACAAACTCGGCTCCTTCCATAACTCAACCGGCTTTCGGGGCAGGATTAGTCCAAGATCCACTATTGGCAGGCTTGGACCCGTCACTTTTGCGGCAGGTCGGTTTGGGAACACCGCCTGCAACCGTTGCTCCTCAGCCATCATCCACGACCTTAGCTGAAATTCAGGAGCTGTCATCACCCTATACTGTCATGGCTGGTACATTGATTCCGGCGACTTTGGTGACAGGCATAAACTCCGACCTTCCGGGACAGATCATCGGGCAGGTCACAGAAAATGTTCATGACACGGTGTCAGGACGATACCTGTTAATCCCGCAAGGCTCTAAACTCATCGGCACCTATGATGCGCGGCAAAGCTATGGCGACAAGCGCGCTTTTGTAACCTGGTCGCGCTTAATCTTCCCCAACGGGAACTCTGTCAATCTGGCCAATATGGCGAGCGTTGATGCTGGCGGCTATGCGGGGCTGCGAGATGATGTGGACAATCACACAGGTTCAATCATGAAAGCCGGGATCCTCTCATCTGTACTAGGTGTGGGAACCGAACTAGCCACTAATAATGAAGACCGGATTGTACGGGCCTTACAGGACAGCGGGCAAAGCACGGTCAATATTGCCGGTCAGCGTATGGTCGATCGCTCTCTGAATGTTCAGCCGACGATCACCATTCGGCCCGGTTGGCGGTTCTCCGTCATGGTCAGCGAAGACCTTATTCTCAAACCTTATTCAAACTAGTCAAAAGGAAAGGACACCACATGGTTACACCAAACCTGAAAATCGCCAAGCTCCGAGATATGACGCCGACAAAAATGTCGATCAATGTCACCCCTGACTTAAAATCTGACCTCGACATTTACGCCCGTCTTTATGAACGTGCCTATGGGGACAAACAGGACGTTACGAACCTTATTCCGCTCATGCTGGAAGGGTTCTTAGCGTCAGACTCGGGCTTCAAGAAAGCCAAACGCGAGTTTGAATAAAGATACGAAATTTTCAACCACAGCCACGAAAGGATCAAAACATGGCTCACATTGGAAGCTTTAAGCAGACTGACAAAGGATATGAGGGGACGATTGCGACCCTTCATCTCAACAAAAAGGTCAAATTTGTCGCAAATGACAATAAGAAATCGGAGGGAAGTCCGGACTATTTTGTCAAAGCCGGGAAGTCAGACTTTGGCGCGGCCTGGAAAGAGACCAAGGACGGCGACGAACCACTCAACTATCTCAGTGTGAAACTGGATTGTCCGACGTTACCAAAACCAATCAATGCCGCATTGTTTGACCGTGAGGGCGGTGCTGATCTGGTTTGGATACGCAATACATCCCAGAAAAGTTAGACTGGAGGTAAAAAATGTCTGAAATTGCGAGACCTACATCCACTTTAATGAGCGTAGAACAAGCCGCAGACTACCTCGGTCTCGCAGTTTCTACACTAAACAAATGGCGCTGCATTGGAAATGGCCCGACCTATTTCAAAATGGGTAGGGCAGTTCGATATGCGGAAAAAGACCTTGAGAATTATCTTATTAGTTCCAGGGCTGAAATGACTGCAGAATATCAATAACATAGGTTCATATTGCATTATCAAGGAAGGCTTCGCCTTCCTTTTTTGATTCCGGTCTTTAGATCGTAAAATGAGCCCCGTGCTTACTATGTGCTTACTGGAGCCATTTTTCCGAGTTGACAAAAAAGACGAACTCTGTAACTAATTGATTTAGTTGGAAAAAATGGTGCCGCGAGGGAGAATTGAACTCCCGACCTCATCATTACCAATGATGCGCTCTACCACTGAGCTACCGCGGCATTCACAGGGCTGCCTCAACCCGACCTCTTTATGTGCCGCCTAAACGTCACTCAAAGACCCCGAAGCTTGACTGCGCTTCGAATTGAAACGGCTTACTATGCAAATCTTATCATACACGCAAGATATAAGCGTTCAAAATTCTGTATTTGTCGCCGACCGCTTTGAACTACTTAAACTCTGCCTCTCGTTTTTCTAAAAAGGCGCGATATCCGGTTTTGAAATCGCCGGACAGGAAGGCGTTTGTGATGTCATCCTGAATTTTCTGGCTGGGCGTGAAGCCGCCGGATTCTAAATGGGACAGGATTTTTTTGGTCACGGTGAGCGAATTGGGAGATCGTTTGGCTAGGGTTTGCGCGTAATCTATCATCGCCGTCTCTAAATCCTCTGGCGCAAAGATTTGATTGACCAAACCCATGCGCAGCGCCTCTTTGGCTTTTAGGATGCGGGCCGAGAATAAAATATCCTTAGCCGCAGAGAGGCCGACCGTTGCAAAAAGCCGCGCAATTTCGGGGAAGGGGTAGACAATGCCCAGCTTGGCCGGCGTGATGGCAAAGAAACTGCTCTCATCGGCGAGGCGGATATCACAGGCCAGCGCCAGACCGCAGCCTCCACCCACGGCTCCGCCGCGTATCATCGCGAGTGTTGGCGTTCGGAAACTCACCAAGGCCTCAAAGGCTGCATCGACAGCCTCGGAAAAGTCCTGTGACGACTCCCACGTCCCAAAGACGGACTCAAATTCGCTTATGTCGCCACCGGAAGAGAAGTGGTCGCCTTCGCCGGACAGGATGAGGACACGTAAATCAGGATTATCGGATAAGGTTTTAAGCTGACCCGGCAGATCTTTCCACATGGCAAGCGAAAGCGCATTGCGCTTTCCGGGATTGCTAAACCGCAGCCAGGCGATATGGGGACTGTGATATCCGGATTGGATTAAGCCGCTCATTCCATCAACTCCCGCGTCGCAGCTTCGACATCATCCTGCCGCATCAAGCTTTCGCCGATCAGATAACCTTGCGCGCCATGTTGGGCGAGTTTGTTTATGTCGGCTTGGGTGAAGATGCCGGACTCAGCAATTAGGATAGAGTCTTTGGGCGCGAGCTGGGCGAGGCGGGTGAAAGTGTCCAGGCTGGTGTTGAAAGTGCGTAGGTCACGATTATTGATCCCGAGCATCGTTCCGCCCAACTGAACGGCGCGGTCAAGTTCTGCTTCGTCATGGGTTTCAATCAATGTGTCGAGGCCCAATTGGTTTGCCTCTTCGACTAGAGTTTTGGCTGTGTCATCATCGATCATCGCCATAATAATCAGCACGCAATCCGCGCCCATGGCGGCGCTCTCTGCGATCTGGATTGGGTCGAGCATGAAGTCCTTGCGCAGCAGGGGCAGGGCGGTGGCAGTCCGCACGGTTTTGAAAATTTCGGGGCTGCCTAAAAAGCCCGGGCCGTCGGTCAGCACAGAGAGGCAGGCTGCCCCGCCTTGTGTGTAGGCCTTGGCGATAGCGGCGGGGTCAAAATCCTCGCGGATCACGCCTTTGGACGGGCTGGCCTTTTTGACTTCGCAGATCAGGGCGGGGCCTTTGGCTGACTGTATGGCTTTGGCAAATCCGCGCGGCTTGGGTTTGTCAGCGGCGATGGTGCGCAGATCTTCGATGGAGATTTCGTCTTGTAACTCGCGGACCTCATCCGCTTTATAGGCCGCTATTTTTTTCAGCACATCGGGGGCGTCCATCAAGCTAGGCATGGCTCATCTCCACCAAGCCATCCAGAACTTTGCGTGCCTTGCCGCTGTCAATTGTCTCCGTCGCCAGATCAATGCCGGCCGGAATGTCATCGGCCAGACCGGCGATCATCAAAGCTGCGCCCGAATTAAAACGCACGATGTCGCGATAATCAGAATGCTCTCCATCGAGCAGCGCGAGCAGGGCGGCGGCGTTTTCTGCCGGATGACCACCGCGCAATGAGTCGATGGTCGTCACATCAATGCCGTAGCTTTCCGGATGGATTTCAAATTCGCGGATAACTCCGTTTTTAACTTCTGAGACAAAAGTTGGCCCGGTCGTCGTGATCTCATCCAGACCGTCACTGCCATGCACAACCCAGACATGTTCCATATCTAGCTCGGCAAAGGCTTCGGCCATTAATTGCCGCCAGTCATCATGGTTGACCCCGACCAGCATACGCTTCGTGCTTGCGGGATTGCTCATCGGGCCGAGAAGGTTGAACAGCGTGCGTTTGCCGATCATTTTGCGGGCAGGGCCCACATGGCGCATGGCCGGATGGTGGTTTGGCGCATAGAGGAAGGTCAGACCGATTTTGTTAACCATAAATGGCCCCAAATTGGGCGAAAAATCGAGTTTTACGCCGAGTTCTGACAGGGTATCGGCTGTACCGGTAAGGCTACTGGCGGCGCGGTTGCCATGTTTCGCGACCCGGGCGCCAGCCCCGGCGCAGACAATCGCGCAAGCCGTTGAAATAGAGAGGGTTTTTAGGCCTGTGCCACCTGTTCCAACAATATCCATGGCGTCCGGTATGTTTACCGCTGTCATGTTCTCACGCATGATCTCAACGCCGATACGGACTTGCTCAGGCGTGATGCCTGCAGCATTCAAGTCTTCCAGGAAGTCTTTGATTTCCTTGTCAGTTTTCTCCCCTCGCAAGATGGATCGTAGTGTCTCCGCAAAGCTCATAACTTGATCCCCGCAAGCCCTAAAAACGCGGCGATCAGTGCATGGCCATTTTCTGATGCGATGGATTCGGGATGAAATTGCAGGCCGTGAATGGGTCGGCTAACATGACGCAGCCCCATGATTTCGCCATCTGCGGTCCAAGCATTGGCGACTAAACTCTTGGGAAGGCTGGATTTTTCGACAGATAAGCTGTGATAGCGTGTGGCCTTGAACGGGTTGTCCAGACCTGCGAATAATCCGCTGCCATCATGGTGGATATCACTGACTTTGCCATGCATGATTTCCTTGGCGCGGATGACTTTTCCGCCAAAGGCTTGCCCGATTGACTGCTGGCCAAGGCAAATCCCAAGTATGGGTAAATTTTCCGGAGCTTTTTCAATGAGTTCGAGACATATCCCGGCCTCATTTGGTGTCTTGGGCCCAGGCGATAACAGCACGGCTTCCGGTTTCATGGAGAGTGCCTGACCCACGCCCATATCGTCATTGCGAATGACTTTTGTCTCTGCCCCTAATTCCTGCGCGTAATGCACGAGGTTGTAGGTGAAGCTGTCATAATTATCGATCACGAGGAGCATCAGCTATTCCCCCCAAATTTTACACTCTGCTCTGCGGCGCGGAACAGGGCGGCAGCTTTGTGTAGCGTTTCTTCAAACTCTAATTTCGGCACACTGTCCATGACAATTCCCGCGCCGGCTCTGACGTGTAAGATATTGTTTTTTATGATACCTGTACGCAGAGCGATGGCAGTGTCCATATCGCCATTAGACGAAATATAGCCCACAGCTCCGGCATAGATACCACGCTTTTCAGCTTCTAATTCGTCAATAATTTCCATCGCCCGCACTTTAGGCGCGCCGGAAACTGTGCCTGCCGGAAAGCCCGCAAACAGAGCGGAAATGGCGTCGTGGTCGTCCTGAATATCGCCTTCGACATTTGATACAATATGCATGACGTGACTATAACGTTCGATGGTGAATTTCTCTGTCACCCGCACTGAGCCAGCCTTGGCCACACGTCCAACATCGTTGCGTCCCAAGTCCAGAAGCATCAAATGTTCAGCATTCTCTTTCGGATCTGCCAGTAAGTCTTTCTCATTCTGTATGTCTTCGGCTGTTGTCTTGCCGCGTGGGCGGGTGCCTGCAATGGGCCTGACGGTGACAACGCCGTCACGCAAACGCACGAGAATTTCCGGTGAAGAGCCGACAATCTGATGATCCTCGAAATCCAAGAAATAGAGGAAAGGCGAGGGGTTCATGCGCCGCAGCGACCGATAAAGCGCAAATGGACTGGCGGGCAGGGCGGCTTCGAGGCGCTGCCCTATCACGACCTGAAATATGTCACCTGTGAGAATGTAATCTTGAGCTTTCTTCACACGCGTGGAGAAGCCTTCCAAAGTCGTGCCAAGTTTGGGTTTTAATGTAGGTGTTTCGATGTCGCGCATTCCTCCGCCCTGTATAGGCAAAGACAAATCCTGAATAACCGCTTCAATACGATTGACGCAGGCCTCATAGGAGTCGCCATCAAAGAGAGGGCTGGCAATGATGATTTCCTGAGCGACTTGGTCAAATATGCAAACGATGCGCGGACGCACCATGATCGCGTCAGCTGTTCCGATAGGATCCGGCAGATCACTGGCCAGCGTTTCCACCTGCCGAACCATGTCATAGCCAAGATAACCGAACAGACCTGCCGCCATGGGCGGGATGAATTCAGGCAGGTCAAAGGCGCTTTCATTCTGGATAGCGCGTAGAGCCTCTAATGGTTTGCCTTCGCAGGGGCCAAAACTTTGGCCGCCATTCCGTGAAACTTCACTGCCGTCGCCATTGGCGCGCCAGATTAAGTCGGGATCAAAGCCAAAAAAACTATAGCGCCCGCGCTGTTCGCCGCCTTGGACAGACTCGAACAAAAACGCATAGGGTTTTCCAATAGCGGTCTTTAGGTAAGCAGAGACAGGCGTGTCCAGATCATTGACCACCCGGGCATAGATCAATTGCGGGCCGTTGGCCCTCTCTGCGTCTTCCTGCGAGGGCGTAATCATTCTGCTGGCTGGTCAAGACCTAATGCGCTGCGAACCTTGTCTGGATACTGACGGAGTTCATTTTCTTTCAAGACAGCTTGCTGATAGGCATTTTGCACATCGGCGCTAAGCTCAGCTGAGACCCGCTCCTGCAAGACATCCAGAAACTGCCCTGCGAGACCATCCTGATTGGGCTGTATCCGGTCCAGGCGGGCTATGTGATAGGTTTTAGGCAAAATGCCTTCGCCCCGTGCAAAATCCCCGGGCTGGCCGTCCAGTAGTTCAACCACAACACGCGGGCCAATGTCACGAGGAGGCGTGACGCGTGCCAAACCAACTTCGCGAAGTTCGGCACCTTCACCCAACTCGGCCTTCATGGCCTCAAAACTCTTGCCGTTTCGCAATTCTGCCTGAAGCGTGAGGGACTTCTCAGTCAGGGCCGCCTCGATTTGCTCATCTTTCCAAGCGATCAAAGCCTGGGTTTTAACATCTTCAAACGGCCGCATTTTGGTGTCGATAATATCCTCGACGCGAATAGAGGCATAGCCGCCTGTGCTGGTTTCAAATATATCGGTTTCAAAACCGATATCAGAGGTGAATATTTCTTTTAGCAAAACATCATCGGTTGCCACGCCGGGAATACGATCAAAGCCTGTCATCCTCAGACCATCCTGAGTCGTGCCTGAGCGATCAATAAAATCAAATTCTTGCATGGCGATATTCAGGTCTTTGGCAATTTCTTCCAAAGTCATCCCTTCGGTCATGGCATCTTCAATTTGGCCAACTATGTCATAGAGTTGATCTTGTGCTTTTTCGTTTAGAAGTGTTTCGCTTAGTTCCTCTTTGCCGTCTTCAAAATTTGGAACTACTGCTTCTGTGATGCTTGGTACATAGACAGCCGTCCAGCGGCCGAGGCTGTTGAGAATGGCTTTAGCCTCACCTTCTCCCAGCTCAAACGCCGCAGTCCCGCTTTCAGGCTCCACCAACCCGTTCTTTTTGACTTCGGTAAAATAATCCGGGCTATCCAGTCCCAATGCGGCAGCGACATTGGCCGGAACTTCCCCTCCAGCCATGCGGCTGGCCGCCTGTTTGGCGGTTTCTTCATCATTTGCACTGACCAAGGTGACATCGCGGGTTTCAGGTGATCCAATCTTCCCAAGTTCGATGCGGTAATTAAAGGCGTCTTTCAGTTCTTCTTCGGATACGGTCAAATCTCTTGCGAAGTCAAAAGGTTCAAGCCGTAACATAATAAAAGACCGATATTCGGGCGCCATGTAACTCGCGCCGTTTTCGTCAATATAGGCTTTCAGGGCTTCATCCGTCGGATTTTCAATCGGGTCTATAGCTGCCTCATTGAGGGTCAGAATTGTTGCGCGGCGTTGTTCGGAAATGAAGTCAAAGTAACGTGACGCAAATTCTGCGGGCGCTTCTATCCCGCCGACAATGGCCGGAACAGTTTGATCACGGCGCAAGCCTCTAAGTGTATCTTTTTCAAATTGTGTACGTGACATTCGGTTCTGGGCCAGAATGTTTTCCAATTTATCTTCTGAAAATTGCCCGGTCAGTTCATTTTTAAAGGCATCAATGCTCTCAACGAATTTGCGTGCATCGCGCCGGTTGACACCAATGCCCAAATCATCTGCATCCTCGCTGATGACCGCATCGGTCACCATGCGCTGCAAAATTTGAGAATGTATACCACGATTATAGGCTTCCTGATTGGTGAGACCTTGTCCGCTTTCGCGTGCCAAACCGGCCAGCTCACGGGAGAAAGCCTCGTCAAATTCTTGCGCCGAGACTTTGGTGTCGCCCACTTCGATCACAGAATTGCTGGCATTGGGCGTAAAGACGTCATTCACCCCCCAAACCGCAAAGGCCAGTACCAAAAGGCCAATCAATATGCCAACCAGAGTGTTTCGAATTTTTCCGCCGATAGACGTCTGTGACATGAGGGCCTCAATGCAAATCAAATAAAGTCGCGCACTCTTAACGATATGGGTCGCGGCTTACAAGCAGACAAGTGCGTAAAGGCTTGTCAAAATCATTTCTCTCGACCAAAACGGTCTTATGACCAAGAAATTGATACCACTCATCGCGGCGAATTGGAAAATGCATGGGGATATGTCCTGGGCGCAAAAGCCTGTGGAACTGGATGCAGCCTTTCCGATCGCGGAGCGTGAGCATTTGGAACTCTTAATATGCCCGCCATTCCCGCTTCTGCCGGCTTTGCATGTCGTGGCCGGGCCACTAAACATCAGGGTCGGGGCGCAAAACTGCCACTCAGAGATAAAAGGGGCTCATACAGGTGAGGTGAGTGCCGAGCTATTGGCCGATGCCGGTGCGGACTATGTTATAGTCGGCCATTCAGAACGCAGGGCAAGCGGCGAAACAGATCAAAATGTGCATGACAAGGCTGTCGCCGCCAATCGGGCTGATCTTATTCCTATAATCTGTGTCGGCGAAAGCCTGGAGCAGCGAGAGGCGGGCGATGCAATCAAGGTCGTGGCCGACCAACTGAATAAAAGTGTTCCTGACATAGAAGATTATGTGATTGCCTATGAACCGATTTGGGCGATTGGTACGGGTAAAATCCCAACCATGGATGATATCTCGGATATGCATCATGCTATTCGTAAGCGAGTTGGGCAAGATATACGTATTCTCTATGGCGGATCCGTCAAACCCGGTAACGCCAGTGAAATATTGGCAGTTCCCAATGTGAATGGCGCACTGATAGGAGGGGCGTCTTTGGAAATGGACAGCTTGGCCGCAATCGCCAAAGCTGCCTCCTAACAACTTAACAAACACGGTTAACGAAACGCTAACGCTTGGCTGCGCATTCTGGAGACGATTTTGATTCTTACCGGAGTACATCCATGCGCCTGCTTTCTATTCTTTCATTGACTGCCCTGCTGAGCGCACCGGCTTTTGCCGCAGATCTGGGTACATACCGGCCCGGAACGCCTTATCAAAGCGTGGTTGCTCCGGGCGCAGATGTCTGTGAAAATCATTGTGCCGGTGATGCCCAATGTCGCGGGTGGAACTATGTCAAAGCCAATCCGGCGGCTCCGGGTGTTTGCGAGTTTATCTCGACCGTCTCTGCCCCGGTATCTTCCTCCATATCCATTAGCGGCCTGGGGAATGCCAGCCCAATCAGTAACCGGGTGGTTCAAGGTGGCTCTAACACAGTCAGGGTAGGGACCTCCGTAACACCTAAACCTCAATCCAGCGTCACGCGCGTGGGTAATCGCAGGGTTGTGCGCGAGGCTGCTCCTCAGCGGATACAACCTCAGACAGCCGCCACCCGCCGGGTTGTGCGTCCAGTAAATCCATCTATGGCGGGCGACAGTCTGACAGTTCAGCAAAACCGCTACCGCATGCAGACGGGTCAAATTCCGCGCCCGCAGACAGCGCAGCCGCAACCTAGAGCGCCTCTGCAATTCCGGCCTATGCTTGACGGGGCAGGGCCTTATGCCGCCCCCCAGCGCCCTCAAGGCCAAAACCAACAAGCGACACCAAGACCACAAGTAAACCAGCGCCCACAGGCGATGCAGCCGCAATATCGGCAACCGGCTCGCCGGCGCGGCTCTGATGCTCGCCCGCCTGTTGGACAAGCCATACAGCCGCCAGCCGCAATGCAGGGTATGCAAGCTCTAGGGCAGGGACAGCCTCAACGCGTTCCATCGCAAATGATGCCGCGCGCTTCAGCGCAGGCACCAGTCACACAACTAAACTCACCGGAACAGGCTTTGAAGCAGCGGCAGGCTGCGCTAATCGCCAATTCCCGTCAGCAGGCTCAAGGCCTGACGGCGGAACAGGCGCAGCAAAGTCTCTATGGTTCTTTGCATGATGATGTGAAAGTACCGGCAGCGAATATGCCCATGCCCGCAGATCCGAACGCGCCGATCCCGACCGTTGCCTCACGGCCTACGGTTCCTGTGCAGGTCGAAGGGCTGGCTGGCGCGGCAACGCGTTAGAGCTTGGATTTAACCTTTTTGGCGGTTGTCATGACCGCAAGAGCGGAGAGGCGGAACCAACCAAACATGACAAAGAGTATAAAGCACAAAGTCGTGGAAAATAAAACGGCCTCAGCAAATCGATAGCTGTTAAATTCGAACAGCATAAGCGTGTTCATTCCGCCTGCCACCGTCCATATTGCCACCATGAATAACCAAAAACCCACCCAATAAAACCTTACCAACGGGCTCTTTTGGGGGAATTTCGTGATTGGCAGAAACAGCAAGGTCGCAAAAAATGCCGTCAGCAGAAACATTGTTGCGGCTGGTAAAAATTGCTGCATGGTTGCTGTCCCGTTTTAACTCAATAGAAGAGCAACGGTTCAAAAGCCGGGCCAGTTTTTGTCTTAAGCGCGTTCTTTTGTGGTTAAGAAACGAATTTCGGGATTTTTTTCCTGCGCATAGCCAATATCCCAAGCCGATTTTGCGAGGAATACGGGCGCGCCGTCGACATCCTCACCCATGTTGGCATAATTCTTATCGACAAAGGCTTTAAGCTTGTCAGGATCATCTGATGCCACCCAGCGGGCTGTTTGGACAGGCGGGGCATCAAATGTCACATCCAGGCCATACTCGGTTTTTATTCTCTCGCGCATTACATCGATTTGCAGGCTTCCCACTGCGCCGACAATCATGTCAGAGCCCATGCTCGGCTTGAACAACTGCGTAACGCCTTCTTCGGCTAAGCTCTCAAGAGCTTTACGTAAGTGCTTGGCTTTTAATGGATCTTTCAGGTTAGCCCGGCGTAGGATTTCCGGGGCGAAGTTCGGAATGCCAGCAAACTTGACTTTGCCGGACTCTGACAGGCTATCTCCCACGCGCAAGACGCCATGGTTCGGAATGCCAATCACATCGCCCGCATAGGCATTTTCCGCGAGTTCACGATCCTGAGCAAAGAACAGGATAGGGTTGTGCACCGAAATGGTCTTATTATCCGTGTTTTTCAGCTTCATGCCGCGTTTAAATTCGCCGGAACACATCCGCAAAAACGCGACGCGGTCACGGTGGTTGAGGTCCATATTGGCCTGCACCTTAAAGACAAATCCAGCGACTTCCTTGTCAGTCGGGTTCATCACCACATCTTGTCCGGCTTTCTTGGCGGGTTCTGGCTGTGGTCCCGGACAAAATTCGGCCAGTGCGTCAATCAACTGCCGCACCCCGAATTTGCGCAAAGCTGAGCCGAAATAGACAGGAGTCATATGACCTTCGAGGAAGCTCTGAAGGTTAAAATCCGGATATTCCTTGGCGAGTTCCTGCTCTTCGGTAAATTCTTCGAGCAAATCATCATCGCCGAACATCTCGCCGATAGAATTACCATCCATGCGGGTCAGCACATGTACGCCGCCATCATCGGGTTTGACGAATTGCAGAAACTCACCGGAGCGCAAATCGACCACGCCCTTGAAACGACGGCCGGAAGCAGCTGGCCATTGCATGGGCACAACATCCAGGGCGAGTTTATCTTCAATCTCGGCAATAATCTCAAATGTGTCACGGGCTTCGCGGTCGAGCTTGTTGACAAAAGTGACAATCGGTATGTCGCGCAAACGGCAGACTTCGAAGAGCTTCAATGTCTGCGGCTCAATACCTTTGGCCGCGTCCAGCACCATGACCGCGCAATCGGCGGCGGTCAGGGTGCGGTATGTATCTTCGGAGAAATCCTCATGGCCCGGCGTGTCCAGCAGGTTAAAGATTAGATCCGCATGCTCAAACGTCATCACGGAGGAAGAGACTGAAATCCCGCGCTCCTGTTCGATTTTCATCCAATCCGATTGCGTTCGGCGGGCCTCGCCCCGAGCCGCGACTTGTCCGGCCTGATGGATTGCACCCGCAGCCAGCAGCATATTTTCGGTCAGCGTCGTCTTACCCGCATCCGGGTGAGAAATGATCGCAAAGACGCGGCGCTTATTGGGTTCACTTTCAAGTGCTTTAGACATGGCGCGGGGATAGGGGCATTGGCATAGTGATGCAAGCCGGATTGTAGAGTAAGGGCAGGTGAGGGCACCTAGCGTGAAAATCGTGTTCTTGGGTTACGGCTTGATCAAATTTCCGCAAACCAGCTTCGTCAACATGGGTTTTACGGGCCAAACAAGGCTAAGAGGGTTCATGACATAATCTCGTAATACGGGCAGGGCATGGCTATCGGATTGATAGAAAGGGGTAAATACGGCCGAGAACAGCTGATAAAGATAAACATGCATCCGCCGCCGGCGCGCATAGGCTTTCAAAGCCGCATCCAGATCATTCACCTGGACAGCCTGTGCGAGCGCCTGCGCATCGAGCAGAGCCATGTTGGCGCCTTGCCCCAATTGCGGACTGGCTTGATGCGCCGCGTCTCCGATATATGCGAGGCGCTTTTCATATGGCCTCCAGAGCGTTC
>JAHDEZ010000098.1 GCA_020628425.1 Hellea sp.
AATGCCCAATAATCAAGAGTTCACAGTAAGTGTTGCGCCCATGATGGATTGGACAGACTATTTAATTATTTCAATAGGTTAGGGGCTGGCGTGTGCAATTTGTGTGCAGTGCGAAAAAGTTTTGAGGGTCAAAACTAGCAATATTTAGGGGTGTTTTGAGTGATGTCAGGTGACCTCAAATGAGGCCCAATTATAGAATGATTTTGAAGACTTCGCCGCTTGTTTCATCTCTATACATGTCAATGAATTCGCCATTAAAGTGATAGGCAAAGTGACGAGCTTGCATTGGAATTCCGATCACATCGGGCCAGAAGGCTGCGATACATAATCCGCCCTCATGCCTGACGCTTGGATAAAGAATACCCTCTGAACCCTGTTGGCGTAACTCACGTGCGAGGGATTGAGAGGCAACGTAGTTATCCGGTGCTAGGCAGTCCGCGTAGTCTTCACGTTTGGTCAGTTCGCGAAAGCTATGATCCACTTTTCCAATGAGCTCACGATATTGAGAGAACCATCCGGGCGTCTGCTGGCTTGCCCGGTATATCTCTGAACGATGGTGCATTGTTTCTGCCAGGGCGGTCTCGGCTTTATTCGCGGCATAGTAAGCACCAAAGGTACCGTCATGAAACCGGCCCGGCCAATTTGGACTGACGTGGGTGAAGGGGGCCATGACATATGACGCGCCCGGGCCTGAGACACGGCGTTCGGGCGGCACTAACGAGAGTTGCCCAATCACCTCTACGATACGGGGATTGCTCTTGGCTTCCAGAGAGGCCAGCAGCTCCCAGTCTTCCGGGTCGGATGTGTCCTCGAACAGATCAATGGGCGGAAAGATAGATGAGATAATACGATAGGCTTTCGTCCATCTCACGCGTTTTGTTTTTAACTGAGCTTTAGCCACGAATTGCGTCGAGGTAGTCTCTTATCGCCATGAGGTCCGTCATACGGCCATTCAGGAGAATGTCTAAAGGGCGGGCGCCGTCGAAATGTGCATTTGGTTTCTTAATCCAGTCATAGCCGCGTTGCTTCTCTGTGAAGAGATATTTTAGGCCCTTATGGATACCCGCCAATATGGAGAGACGCATCTTTCTATCCATATCCATCGGGCCGATATGGCCTTTCTTCCAGCGTGCATAGGTGCGAGTGCCGAGGCCCCCTAAGAGAATACAGCTCTCGGTATCGTTAAGCTTCCATAGCTCAAAGACCTTAACTGCAAAGCGTGCGCCAGCCTCCGCTTCAGCATCTGTAATCTGAAAGGTCCCTTGGGGCAGGACAGCTGCTCGCTTTCCGCTATGAACCTGTTCAAACTGCATTTCATACTCCTTAAGGGCTTATATAGGCTTGATTTGCCAAAATGTCAATATTTATACATTTAGTGACAATTGGCATTAAAGGGGTATGAGTGTTTATAGCAAATTTAACTTCTGCAAAGGGGCTGAGCGGACATCCAGCATTTTCTTGGAAATCTAACTTATCGTCAGTTTGCATATCTTAGTACACAGTAGACTTTTATTAATGTGCTATATTTGCAACTATATCCGCCAAAATTACAATCGTTTGCATTTTTACTTGCAAACGTTTGTATTTTACGCCATGGCAAACTCAGAAAAGCCTGAAAGTGAGTCCTTTTGACTAATTTTTAGAGCCAAAATAGATTAACTATGGCCATAAGGGGAAAAATCGATGTTAATTCGCACCAGCCAAAAACTACTCGCAGGTGCAGCTACGGCTGCGCTTCTCTCGTCACCCGCATTTGCTCAAGATGCAAATGTTGATGAAGTCATTACGACAGGTGTTGTAAGCTCCAAGGGTAAGAACAAGATTGATACATCGATCTCTGTGTCTTCTGTGAACCTCGAGACTATTCAGGATTTAGCGCCAACAAACCTCGCTGAAATTTACCGCAATCTTCCCGGCATTCGTTCAGAATCATCCTCCGGTGGCGGTAACTCTAACGTCGCTGTTCGCGGCCTCCCGATTTCAACCGGCGGTGCGAAATATCTTTCCACGCAAGAAGATGGTCTTCCGGTTCTTTTGTTTGGCGACTCAAATTTTGCGCCTGCTGACGGTTTTGTAAAAGCTGATTCAACATTAGCCCGTATCGAATCTGTCCGAGGCGGTACATCTTCTACACTCACAACAAATGGCGTTGGCGGTATCATAAATATTATCGGCAAAACGGGCCAGCAAGAAGGCGGTAGCGCGGCTATCACATACGGTCTTGATCATGATGATATGCGTTTTGATGCCGAGTATGGCGGGGCTTTGTCCGAGGATATGTATTTCCACATTGGCGGTCATTTCCAGCAGGGCGGTGACTATCGCGACTCTGGATACGATCCTATCTCCGGCGGCCAAGTTCGCGGTACACTCACCAAAGAGTTTGATAACGGTTTTGTTCGCGTAACAGGTAAGTGGCTTGATAAAAAAGATGCCGCTTATTTTCCGCAACTCGTCTCTCGCACGGATAATGGTAGCGGTGTTGGCACGGTCGGTGAGAGCCTTGGCGGATTTGAAGCGCAAAATAACAGCATCTATAGCAATCTAACCCGCAACGGCGTCTCTGTTGACGGTTCAGGTAATGCTATTCCTTATGATTTGGCGGATGGCCTTGATCACAAGGTGAAAGCCATTGGCGCAGAAGTCGATTTTGACCTCGGTAGCGGCATCAACTTTAACAACAAAGTGCGTTATCAAGATATCAAAGGGCGTTTCCTTGGCGGCTTTACAAATGGCGTCTCTTCTGCGGCTGACCTTGGCGCCGGGTCGACATATTTTAACGGCCCGAATGCAGGTCAAGCTGTTACGGACGGAAATCTACCAAACGGGATTGCCTCCAATGTAGCCGTATTTGATGTTGAACTCGACGACATGAGCAACTTCGCCAATGAACTTAAGCTCTCCAAAAGCTTTGATCTTGATGGCGGCTCCGTCATCGATGTCACATTGGGTCACTTTTTCATGAACCAAAACCTCAATCAGGATTGGCACTGGTCAGAGCTTCGTACGACAACTGAAAATGATGCGGCCCTTATTGCGACCCCGCAATCCATAAATGGTATTCATGGTCCGAACCAAGCCTTTGGCTGGGACGGCTCAAACCGTAATTACGATCTTGAGGGTCAAGTCAGCTCGCCTTTCGCCGCTGCATCTTGGACGAATGATGCCCTGACAGTGGATGCCAGCATTCGTTTCGACAATATGACGCAAACAGGCGTTCGTCTCGAAGCGTCCGGCGCACCTTTTGATATCAACAATGACGGCGCCATTACCGGAGCTGAGTCAGGTGTGTCCTTAAATAATGGCACAGTCGGCGCCCGCGCTGACCTGAAAGTTGATAATACAGCCTATTCGGTTGGTGTGAATTATCGTCTCTATGATGACTTTGCGGTTTTTGGCCGTGCGTCAAGTGGTGCCAGCTTTAACTTTGACCGTGCCCTTGATTTTGGTGTGCGCAATCCTGACGGTTCACTTCGCCCCGGCGGCGACGATGCCTATGTTGATGTTGCAGACCAATATGAAATTGGTTTCAAAATGCAAAACAGAGACATTGCCGGTGGTGATCTGGATTTCTATGCAACGGCATTCTTCACAAACACAGAAGAGTCCAACGTCGAAATTTTATCTGGTACCCCTAACGGACGCGTTCGTGAGTACGACTCTAAAGGTGTAGAACTTGAAGCCAATTACAACAATGGTGGCTTTGACCTCTTCGCAACGGCGACCTTTACAGATGCTGAAATCACTCGTGCCGAAGACAATGGTGTTCAAAACACAGCATTGGAAGGTAATACTCCGCAACGCCAGGCCGATATGATCTGGACGGTTTCGCCGAGCTATACATTTGACCGCTTCCGCCTTGGCGGCAGCTGGGTCGGAACAAGCGACAGCTTCTCGCTAGATGATAACCTTCTTGTACAAGATGGTTATTCAGTCGTGCATCTTTATGGAGCGGTGAATGTAACCGACGCGCTAGAGCTTTCCATTAATGCGAATAACGTCTTTGACGCTGTTGGTATTACGGAATCTGCAAATGACGGCCGTAATGGTTGGGATACAAATGGCGACGGCAACCTTGATACGACGATTGGTCGTTCCATCACAGGACGCACCATTTCAGGTCGCTTGCGCTACACATTCTAATTTGAAATTTGTTGAGAGCGGCACTGTTGCTCTCAGCACATATCGTTTGGCTTTCACTGAGCCTAACATCCCTTGACTAACTCAGCCCGTCTTTTAGGCGGGCTTTTTTTGTGGTCGAGGCAGCGCGGAAAATATCTCTGAATTAGTGAGCGTGTCGCGCAGGACAAACTGTTTCAGCCGCGCGCGCCTTACGGCTAACTGGTCGAACAAATCTTTTACCGGCGGCGACATAGTGCTAGCATTTTCGTGCCCCGGCCACCCCATACCGTAGAGTACAAATTGATAATTGGTGGCGGAGAAGCATTGGATCGACCGCCCAAAATCATAAACGGACGGCACGTCATTTTTCCAAGCGTCGAGATTGGCTTTCAGCGTTTCGGGCCATGTGTCAGGGTTCACGTTGTCTCGCCAGAAGGCCGTATCCCGCCGCCCGCTAATGGCATAGTGTAATTTCAAAAAATCCACGATGTTTTCGTAATGATGGACCATGGCAGATGTAAATTGTGATTGTGGGCTTCCGCCGGCCATGAATCGAGGAAGAAGATCGCTAAGCGCCCAATTCGCCATTTCTGTGAGATAAATACCTGTCGACTCTAAGGGTTCTAAAAATCCGCTTGCCAGGCCGATAGCGACACAATTCCCCCGCCATTGCTGTTCATGATAGCCAATACGCATCTTGAGTTTACGTGTTTCAAGATCGTCTATAGCGATACCAAGATAGTCTGCCAATTCTGCCTTGGCCTGTTCATCATCAATATATTTCGAACTATAAACGTGGCCGACACCGCGGCGGTTTTGCAAGACGATATCCCATATCCATCCCGCGCTTTGGGCGGTGCAAGTCGTATATCCATTTATGTTGGAGATACCGTCATGGGGGAGCCGTGTTGTGACGGCACGGTCGACAAAAAGCACATCTGTCTTATCAATAAATCTATTCGCTTTATCGGCATTGATAAGACGTGCGGCAAATCCGGTGCAGTCTATAAAAAGGTCGGCGCTATGTGCGCTGCCATCTTCGAGCACCAAGGACGCTATGTTTTCGGACTCCGGCTCCATTTTCACATCGGAGACTTTCCCGATGATATGATTAACCCCTTGAGCGCGAAAACGAGTTTTCAAATATTGCGCAAATTTCCCCGCATCCAAGTGATAGGCGTAGGACAAGGCGCCGTCATAGGGTCGATCCTTCACATGTTTTGGGGCACGGCCCGCTTCGGCCATTTCAGATTGAACGGAGAAGAGATCAGCGATTTCGCCGCGTGTCTCTTGCGGCAGTTTTGACCACGCGCGCATTGGATCAATTGTGCCGACTTTTAGAGGCGCGCCAAAGGGATGAAAATAGGACTCGCCTTTGTTGTCAGATGGATTGTGGCGCCAATTCACAAATTTAATCCCATGCTTGAATGTCGCATCGCAAGAGGTCAGGAACTCCACTTCCGAAATTCCGCAAGCGGCCAAAGTCTCCCGCAAGGAAGGTACAGTGGCTTCGCCGACGCCCACGGTTGGAATATCAGACGCTTCTATTAGGGTAATGTCTATCTTTCGACCTGATGTTATGGGGAGTTGCTGACTGAGGAATGCTGCACTGAGCCAACCTGCTGTGCCGCCGCCTACAATTATAATTTTAAAGTTTTCGGCTGTCATGCAATCCTCTGAAATCGATTGTATTTTTGCATATTTCTTTGGTAGTCTCAACGCATATCAAGCGAGACATTATGGCAAGTCATCAGGTTAAATTCGACCCTAAGCGAGTTGAAAGTATCATTGTGGTTGGAGGTGGAAGCTCCGGTTGGATGACCGCTTGTTTGATTAATTCTCGCCTTAATGAAGGGGGGCATAATCCTGTAAAAATCACATTGATTGAAGCGCCCGATATTCCCGTTATTGGCGTTGGGGAAGCGACCGTTCCGAGCATTCGCAGGACCCTTCAGGCTATTGGGATTTCTGAAAAAGACTTCATGAAAGGTGCTGATGCGACATTCAAATCCCTGATACGTTTTGAGGGTTGGAACAAAGATGAGCATTTTGATCATCCGTTTGACAGACGCGAGCGGCCTCAATCTGATCCTGCGCTACTTTCTTGGCTGGCGAAAAATGAAGTTGGTGGTGAAGCATTCTCTAATCAGTTTTCGATTCTGTCCAATACCAGTACAAATTTACTTGCTCCGAAGGCATTAGGGTGGCCAGATTATCAATCAACATTCCCCTATGCCTATCACCTGGATGCCGTAAAATTAGGACAGGTTCTCACCGAGTTTGGAATAAATCACGGCATTGATCATAAGCTCACCAAGATCGAGGCGGTCAATTTGAACGAGGCCGGAGAAATTACGAGTCTTGTCAGCGAAGAGGGCGATGAATTTTCAGCTGACCTGTATATTGATTGCACAGGCTTTTCAGCGAGGCTTGCGTCCAAAGTAATGAGTGAGACGCAAGATTACTCTGATACGCTTTTATGTGACCGCGCCGTCACGATGTCCGTTCCTTATGAGGTTTTTCGGCCAGATCATATTCTGCCCTATACGTCCGCCAAGGCCTGCGATGCGGGTTGGCTTTGGGATATTAATTTACGGTCGCGGCGCAGTCTGGGTTATGTCCATTCCAGCGCCCATATTTCCGCTGATGAAGCCGAGGCTGAGCTTCGGAAAATGGAAGGCCCTCATGCGGACGCGGTTGAAGCCAGACATATCCGTTTTAAAACCTATAAACGCAAACAGTCTTGGAGCCAGAATTGCATCGCGATTGGTTTGGCTGATGGATTTGTCGAACCCTTAGAATCAACTGGGCTGTATATGATGCAATTCGCGGCGCAGAGCGTGGCGGATATCCTGCGTTTCGGACATCGTTATACGCCCGAAACAACGCATCAATTTAATCGCCTCATGCAAAATCTGTTTGACGAAATTTTAGGTTATGTCGCCTTGCACTACTTAACATCCAAGCGAAGAGATACCCAATTTTGGATAGACGCTACCCGCGATGAGCGCATTCCTCATCATTTGAAATATTTATTGTCAGAATGGAAACGACGCCCGCCGCATGACATGGATTTGTTGCAGACCCACCGATTGTTTTCCTTGGAGAGTTATGAGTATCTCTTAATTGGCATGGGATTTATGACAGACGGAGATATAAACGCCAAACATACCGCATTTGATAATTCTGATGCCTTGCGCAAATGTTATGCAAAACTGCCCTTGCACGAAGACTGGCTTAATCAAGCTATTGGGTAACGTTTGGTGTGTTTAAAATTGATTGATTGCTATCCACGGCAGGCTATGGTCGAGCCAGACTTTAATTTGAGGACATATGGCAAAAAAAGTTACAATGGCGGAATTGGCGCGGCTGGCAGAGGTTGATGTGTCGACCGTATCGCGTGCGCTCAACGACAGTCCATTGGTCAAACCTCATACTAAGACTGCTATTTTAAAAATAGCCGATGAAATTGGGTATACTGTAAATGTCGCGGCCAGAAATCTGCGCAAACAATCCAGCGAGGCGATTGGGATTGTCATCCCGCTCGCGCCGGGCTCGGAGCAAACGATTTCAGATCCCTTCTTTTTGGAAATGGTCGGAGCTGTCTCACATGCTGCGTCAAAACATGGCTACGATTTGATTGTCTCAGTTCCCCAAGATGAAATGACGATTGCGGAACGCCGCTTGCTGAGGTCGGGCCGGGCCGATGGCTTAATCGTTATCGGTCAGGCGGGGCGATCTGAGCGCTTAAATGCCATGAGCGCATCAAACTCAAATATCATTGTTTGGGGCGGTGCGCATGGTGAGCAAAATTACGCTCTCGTCGGGAGTGACAATGTTAAAGGGGGTAAGCTGGCGGCCTCTCACCTTTTGTCGCTCGGCCGCCGGAGGATTTTATTTTTGGGAGACGTCACCCTGCCTGAAGTTGCCCTACGATATGAGGGTTATGTAAAAGCCCATAATGATGCTGGTATGGCTTATGATCCGGATTATGTGCTTAAGCTAAATTTCGGCGGGCAAACCGCCTATGATGGGGTATTGGAGTTTATCGATAAAGGCTTTGAGTTTGATGCGATTTTTGCAGCGTCGGATGTCTTGGCAATGGCCGCTATTCATGCCTTACAATCACGGGGGATTTCCATTCCCAAAGACGTTAGCATTGTCGGATATGACGATATCGGACAAGCGCGATTGTCGACCCCGCCGCTATCAACAATTAATCAAAATATAGGCCAAGGGGGTGAAATGATGGTCAGCCTTTTACTTGATAAAATTGCAGGTAAGGCGGTAAAATCTCAATTCACTGATACCGAACTTGTCATTCGGCAGTCTTGTGGAGGGGCGGCCTAGAGATTAATCGTCTGAACGGGCGCAAATGTCAGTTGCTTTTCAGCACTCGCGCATTCTGTGACGGGCGCGATAAGTTTTAATTGACCAGCCGCAAAATCCGTCTCGATGATGCTGGCCCCGAACATGTTGGGAAGTCCCGGGATGATGGGGGAGTGCTCATCCTTATAGCTGACCCAAGGGCCCCGGATATTATGAGCCTTGTAGAGCCTAAGCGTCTTAGTCACTTCACTATCATTTTGCCCTTCAAATAATCGGTCGCAAGCTGAGATCAGCATATAATAAGTATCATTGAGTGCATCAAAATAGAGCTTGGGGACCTCTGCTTGGGTGATAGACTTTGCATCAGGCAGAGTGATTGGAGGATGAAGGGTATCAATTTCGAAGCCCGCTTTCGTTTCAATGAGGGTTGCATGAGCGATTGCCCCGACCTTTGGGCTTACCTTGGCTGACCAAAATGCATGAATGACACCGTCACGATCGATAAAGGTGTAAGGATCACGCCAGGCTAAGATAGGGCCGCCTTCTTCACCATCTTTGTGGCCAAGTTGATCTTTTGGCCCGAGATAATATCCAGCCTCAATAATAGCATCATAGTCACGATTTGGGCATGATGCTGGTTTCTGCGCTATTTGTTCAAAGGCCATGCCATCGGATGATATAGCGAAACCTATACTTTGCAAAAAGGGATGGTCTTCATCAAGGTTCCGCAAGCCTGTAAAACCCATGAGTTTACGGTTATCCGGCAGGCGTGTGGCCGAACCACTCCAGACATTTCGGCTATAATATGAATCCGGATCAGGGGAGCGCGTTAGAACAGATCCCAAGTCGGACCAGCTCTCGCCTTTATCGCTGCTTTCGAAATGGCGAATGTGAAAGGGATAATCATTGCGGTGTTCAGGCAGTATCGGCGTCCCATCTTCCGCTGAGCGGCTGAGTGCCAAGGCATAAAGGTGGAGTTGGTGGCCTTCTTTATACGTCCAACTATCCCACAGCCAGAGCGTTGGGTGAACAATGCCGTCTTTATATCCGCTCAAGGAAAATGGGGGAATTGATGGGTTGGGTTTGGTCATTATCATCTCAACCCTGCAAATTATATTCTGTAATATTGGCATGCTGCAAAGCGCTTGCCGCCGGGTTCTTGAGGTGATTGTAAATCATGCCGAGGAACAATAATCCCGCAAGCGCAGTTGCGAGGATAAATCCATAGCGCATGTCCCCGCCAAAACTATCAGCGACAAAACCCATTAGTGGCGCGATTGCAGCCGCTGAGACAGCGGTGAAAAATAAAATCAATCCCGCTACAGCACCATGTTTGGACTTTGGAAAGCAGCTAATACCTTTAGAGTTCAGCGTCGGATACATCATCGACATAAACAATCCCGAAAGCGGCATAAGGAAAGCAGCAACAGTTTGACCGAAAAATGCACTCGCCGCAAAACAGGCAAATATAATGCCGGAAAATAGCATCATGACCGTTGTCCATTTCACATGTTTTAATATCCAAATGCCCAAAAAGCGACCCAGCGCACGGAATACAAAAAAGACCATCACGGCATAAGTTGCCATCCAGGTCGCAATTTGCGTGCCAGAATATCCGTCTAGATAAGAGGGGAGCCATACAAAAATTGACACTTCAGCAGCGACGTAGAGGGCAATGGCCATAGAAAATCCCATCGCGTATTTATTTTTCATGAGTGCAAACGACTTCCATAAATTGACGGGCTCATCGCTAGAGGTCTTGGTTTCAGGGTAATTCGTAAACGCCGCCCAAATAATCATGATTAGGCAAAGCGCGGCTGCAAAAAGATAAAGGTAGGTCCAGGAAATTCCCCTTGCGTGAAGCGACACGACCAAGAGCGGACCAACAATCGCGCCAATACCAAAGAAGCCCTCCAAAGCGTTCATTGTACGCGTGTGTTCCTCCGTTGACGTTGTAATGTCACTAATCAGAGCCAACGCGGCGGTTTTAAAAATTCCAATGGCAAGACCGCTTACGAAAAGAAGGCTGAAATAGAGTTGAAAACTTGTACCCATGAAGAATGAAGCGCTGGCAGCACCATAGAGGGCTAAGCCGGCAATAATTGTCTTTTTGCGCCCAAACTTGTCGGCAAAATATCCAAATAATATTCCGGAGAGTGCAATCGCCGTCATGGTCGCCCAATGAAACGCACTCGCTTGCGTATTGGTGAGGTTCATATCGCCTTTGGCAATTTTTATGATTTCCCCAACAGCGTCTGTTGTCATGGCGAACATGAAAAACATTGCATAGGTCAAGGCCGTCACCGCCAAATAACGCGGCGCAGGTGTATGGCTCTCAGGATTTACCGTCAGATTCGACATTATTATTCCCCTTTTCACTACGCATAACGAAAAATACAATCGATTGCAATTTATTTTATTGTCCTGCATAAAGGCAAAGTAAATCGAGGTTCGACGCGACCTTTTATGTTATTGAGATTGAGCCATGACAGTTTCTACCGAACTTAATTCTGAGATGCCTGTTTTGGCCGCCATTGACGCAGGGGGCACAACATTTAAGTGTGCGCTCATCCAAGAGGGGAGAGGCATTATTGCGGGCGTCCGTATACCGACCACGCAACCCGAGCCGACTCTAAAAGCCTGCGCACATTTTTTTAAAGAACAAAAAACAAAGGGGCTTATAGCCTCGTCTATGGGAATCGCCTCCTTCGGTCCAATTGATGTTGACCCCAGCTCTTCGAACTATGGAATGATATTGGATGGCCCTAAACTCGGTTGGGCTGCGACGAACTTGAGAGACTATTTCGAGCAGGAGCTCTCAATTCCTGTCGCGGTAGACACTGATGTTAACGGAGCTCTATTAGCTGAAATGGAATGGGGGGCTGCGAAAGGCGTAAACGCCGCCGCCTATGTTACGATTGGAACAGGTATAGGGGCCGGCCTTTTCGCCAATGGTAGCCTCATTGGAAAACCCAACCATCCTGAATTTGGACATATCAGAGTGCAGCGTCACTACGCTGATATAGCGTTTTCAGGTGGCTGCTCTATACATGGTGATTGCTTGGAGGGACTTGCCTCTGCGGCGGCTTTGACACGCCGCTTTGGTAATCCCGTGAATCTACCAGTGGGGCACATTGGATGGGATATTGAAGCTTATTACTTGGCCCAAGCCTGCAATGTGCTGTCTTTAATGCTACGCCCTGATAAAATTGTCTTAGGAGGCGGCTTGATGTTAGCGCCTCACCTGATTGGGAATGTGCGGCATCAATATGCTCAACTAATGAACAATTATCTCGGACAATCAAAAGATGAGATAGATAACTTGATAGTTACACCCGAATTAGGCGACGATGCAGGCCTCCTCGGCGGAGCTTGTTTAGCTAAGTTATAACTACAGTAGTTGAATTGAGTTTTATAAAGCGGCCTAGGATTTGCTAGGGTATTCATCATTTTGAATACGCTTTTCGAGTAATTTAAATCTTTAGGATAAGGTCCACAATGAGGATTAATCTACCGTTTTCGTAAGTTGACTTTTAGAAGGTGTTTTCAGTCCCAAAGTGCGGACTCGAACCTGAAGTTAAAAAAGAAAATGCAATGGTTTCAGGAGGTTGAGGGCAGGGGTATGGCTCCGCAAGCAGGAGTCAATGGAAACTTAAAAATATTATAAAAA
>JAHDEZ010000099.1 GCA_020628425.1 Hellea sp.
TGAGGTCTCGAGGCGCAAACGTCCATGGATAAATATAAGGGCGACGCGCTCATTTCTTTTGATGATATGCGGTTCCCGAAGAAAAGCTCGGTCCAGAGGGCTCCCCTTGCGAATGCTGCGCGTTACTTCCAGACCTATCAAGTCTTGACTATCTCCTTTCACGTCAGAAGGTGATAAAATCGTACCACGCGGTAACGTACGAACGGCCGTATCGCTGGCCCAACTTGGCGCGGTTAGAAGACAAGGAACCGTCATCAATGCAATTATTAAATATCTATGGTTCATCTATCGAATCCGCGTTGTGGCAGCATACATTTCATCCGCGGCAGAAATGACCTTCGAATTTAATTCGTATCCCCGTTGCGCTTCGATAAGTTCGGATATTTCCTCTACCACATCGACACTGGAGTCTTCGAGATATCCTTGTCGCATAATACCAATACTATCCGTACCTGGCGTACCACTAATAGGTGAACCTGATGCCTCTGTTTCGCGGTATAAATTACTTCCTAACGCCTCTAATCCTTTGGTATTTGCAAAAACAGAAAGTGTTAAAGTTCCAATTGTTTGACCTTCCACGGCATTATTGAAATAGGCAGTTACTTCACCGTCGGAACTGATTGCCACGCGCAGAGCATCGTTGGGAATTGTAATCTGATCGCTAAGCGGGAAACCGTCCGAATTTACCATAAGCCCTTCAGCATCCCGATAAAATTTTCCATCGCGAGTAAATGCGGGATCACCGCTGGGCATTTCAATCTCGAAAAAACCTCTTCCTTCTACAGCTATGTCCAATTCACCGCCTGTCTGACTGATTGAGCCTTGTATGACTTCCATGGATACGGTCGTCGGTCGGACCCCCATACCCATTTGAATTCCAGCAGGTATGATTGAGCCTGTCTGCGAGCTGAGTGTGCCCGGGGTTTGTATCTGCTGATAAAGAAGATCAGCAAACTCAGCAACGCGCGGCTGATAGGCTGTCGTACTCATATTAGCGATGTTGTTTGAAATAACATCCACACGCGTTTGCTGTGCAGCCATTCCTGTAGCGGCTATTTTTAAAGCGTTCATCCTGAAGCTCCTTTTTCTAATTAGTCGTTCAACTCATCTGGCGAATTGTTTGTGAGACATTGCGAATGCGCTGGTCCTCTAGATCAAGGAGTGATTGTCCTGCATCATAATGTCGCTGCACTTCGATCATGCGGGCCATTTGAAGGACCGGGTCGACATTAGAATTTTCAAGAAACCCCGAAGCGATCGCGGTCTCTTCGAGCGGACCGGTTCGGTCACCTTGCCAGTAATTATTTCCTTGTCTTTGGAGTGTCAGAGGATTTGCGCCGACAACCCCAATGCGGGCAATTTCCGCCCCATTGGCCGAAAGTGTACCATCACCAGAAATTTTTATATCCGAGGCGTCGAGTGGTACCGTGATGCGGGTCCCGCCTTGGTCAAGGATATAGCCACCCGTCCCGTCAATAAGCTGACCCTCAACATCAAGCATAAGGTGACCTGCGCGGCCGAGCATTATTCCTGTTGGGGTCTCAAATTCAAAAAATCCTTCGCCGTTAATGGCAATGTCGAGAGCTGACCCTGTTTGCTCCAGTCCGCCTTGGGATAGGTTGGTCGCGTGGGCGCCCAAGCTACCCATAGACAGGCTACTTCCGAACGAAGAGTTTCCGCCCTCCAACACAGAGATATATTCTGAGAATACTCCCTTTTCAGCTTTAAATCCTGTCGTACCTGCATTGGCAATATTATTTGCAACAGTCGAAAACTCTCGCATCAGACCGGATTGACGGTTCAAGATGGTGTAAATGGCATTATCCATTCGACAGGATCCTTTCAGCAGTCATCAAATCGTAGGATATATCCGAAATGAACTGAGAGACCGTTCCGGAGTTCGTCGCGTTCATAGCAGGTGAGGAGGCGTTCACCGAAACGGTGGTTTGCTCTTTTTCAGTGATATTACTTTCTTCGGACCCCGCGCCAATGATTGTTTTGAACGCTAGGTCCGCTTCCGCCTCGAGATCTTGATCAACATAGAGGTATGGAAATCCGCTATAGAGGTCGAGCGCAGCAATTTTCTCAATTAAATTGTTGCCGGACAATGCGGTTCGCGTATGTTCAACCAATAAAGCTTGTGTGTCATTTGTGACATCGGTTTTATTGAGTAATCCGGACTTTAATATTGGTGAGACGTCGGAAAGTTCTCCCCCCTCCAGCGCCGCTTTTACTTTCAAGTTGGCGAGATAAGACGGATTATTCTGGCTTAGGTCCTGAGCCAGCCTATCTAGTGTTGCTGTAGCAAATTTTTCATCCCCTAGAATAGTCAGTCTTTCGAGGGCTAGAATTTGTTCAGGGCCACCATTTTCAGTTAACCATTCATATCTTTGTCGGGCTCCACTTGGGTCAAGTCGTTCTAAAAGAAGGGCATCTAGCAAGACATGGCGAGGATCGCGTTCGGTAGCTTTCGTGTTATGCAACCCTGCATCTTGGAGCATGTCGGCAAAGCGCCTCAGCGAAGCTCTGTCGTCCGCTAACCCAGCGGCGATAGCTAGGGTCAAACCTGCACGCTCTCGAATATAAACACTTTGAAAATATAAAGCCGAAATTGCTTTGTCAGCTGCCACAGCTTTACCCTTGGTTTGACTAGCAGCAAGATACTCCCATACGGAGAATTCAGGTCCGCACGTAGAAAGACCAGAAAACAAATCCAGTTGATCATTCGTGACTTTCACGCCTTCCAATAATTTTGGCACGAGGCTATTTAATTCACGATTACCTATTGGGTTTTCATCGAAAAGGCCATTGAGGTCGACGCCATCGAAGATGGAACAATCGCGTGCTGTCAATGCCGGAATAATTGGAACTGATTGAGGTGAAACCTTTAAAGTTCTTTCGTCGGGGACAAATTCGATCCATCCATCCTCTGAGGCAGCCTGTAGTAATTCACGTAAATCTGAATTTACAGCATTGTGGCGCACTTCCGTTTGCGCTGAGGCAATGCCTGTCAATGCCAATAAGCTTATGAAACACCCTGTAAGACCCAGCTGTTTCATGCTGCAGCTTTCAAAGTTTTTAAAGCCGACTCAACTTCAGAGAAACTCGGGCGACACTCATGTGGTGCACTTCGGCGAGCAACTTCGATACAGATATTTGTTTCATTTTTGTGCAGGCTCGAAACTAAAACCTCACGGATCAATGCATAGAAATAGGCCTCTTGTTCCCGAATTTGTTTAACGCGGTTCGCAAGTGGACCGACAATAGAATAGGCCAGAAACACACCTAAAAAGGTCCCAACCAAGGCCCCGCCAATCATCGCGCCCAAGACTTCCGGCGGTTTATCAATAGACGCCATTGTCTTAATTACGCCAAGTACGGCAGCCACGATACCAAGCGCCGGTAACGCATCTGCCATTGTCTGAAGGGCATGCGATCCGTGCAAACTTTCTTCGCTCATTGTATCAAGCTGTTTGTCCAAAAGTTCTTCAACCTGATAGACATTGTCGAAATTCATGAGCATAGAGCGCATCGTGTCACAGATGAGCTCCACGGACTCATGCGCTCCAAGAATACGCGGGTATTTTTGAAATATTGCAGAGTTTTCCGGGTCTTCTATGTGAGTCTCTACGTCAACGGGACTTTTCTCGGATAATGCAACAAGCTCATGCATGAGGCAGAGCAAGTCAGTATAATCCTGACGTTTCCATTTTGGCCCCTTAAAGACAGAGCCAAGATCTTTTCCGGTTGACTTGATAGTATGCATGTCGTTGCCGCAAATAAATGCGCCAATCGCCGCTCCACCAATCATCATCATCTCGTATGGAAGGGAGTGCAGGATAATTTCTATCTTACCTCCAGCCCAGAGATATCCTCCAAAGACGCAGGCAAATGTAACTATGGTCCCAATGATAGCGTTCATGAGATACAACTAGAGAGAGAATAGTTAAAGAATGCATAAAATTAATACTTATAATTGCATTCCGTCTTAGGCGCTTCTCACTCATCTGGCTTTATGTTCGAAGCATATCTCACAAGGAAATCGTCATCAACTGCAGAACTTAGGCGCACTGCTTTTGCACCGAAATGTGTGCCAAGAGTCGCCTTCACAAGTAAATCATCAGACGCGGGCATCTTCATATCAACAGCATTAAAATCAAGTTCGGGTAATCCAAAAGTCTGTCCGATTTCAAGTTTCATGCAATCTGCGATACTGAGTGTTACCCTGCCACCGACAATACGAACAGGCAGTCGGCAAGAGCCCAACTTATTTTTCAACACATCAATATTAGGGATTGGATTATCTTCTGGCTTCTCATCGCTGAAGTTCGGCAAAATTCGACGATCCAAATTAATATCAAGAGTGTATTCTATATCATCAATGGCATCATATACCGTCCAAACACTCATACACATCCATACAGATGGATTTTTTGCGACATGAAGTTTTGCATCTCTTGCCGAAGCCCAATGGGTTTTAGTACCCGTCTCCACATCAGTAGTTGCAATATGTTTGAATAACGTTTCCGAAATTGTCCTACGGTGAATTTTTCTAAAACTTTCCAGAACATCAGATATCTCAGTAGACTCTACTCCCAGTGCATTAGCAGTGGCTAGTCTTTCTAGTTCCTCAGACACATCTAAGCGCATCAACCAAGTTTGACTTTCTGAAACAATTAAACAGGCCTCTGTCTCCTTACCGTCATCGAAGGCCTCAATAGCACGCTTGAGCCTGACTTTTTTGCACGTAAGGTTCCAGCTGGAGCGCCCTGTCCATTGAGATAGTGCGGCACCTAAAGGTTCGGCCAAATACAAATTCATGCTATCACGCGAGGGCGAAGAACCTGCAGGGGTAACTGACAAGGCAATTTTCTTTGAAAGAAGCGACACGTATATTCCTGATGAAACTTATAAGTAACCATAGGTTGAACTACCTACCTAAATATTAAGACTGGTAATGTTTGAATTTAGATTTGGTTAACTATAAATCTCATTACTTTGCACACTTTATGGTTGTATCAAATCGGGATGACTGAACCCACGATAATTATCAAACGAGTAAAAAAGGCACAAGGCGGTGGACATCACGGCGGGGCATGGAAAGTTGCTTATGCTGATTTTGTAACAGCAATGATGGCATTCTTTCTCTTAATGTGGCTTCTAAACGCAACGACTGAAGAACAGCGCAAAGGCATTGCCGATTATTTCAATCCAACTATTCCAATCGCAGCCGTTTCAGGCGGAGGTGCAGATGCTCTTAACGGAGAGAGCGTCACGGCAGAAACTACCCTGAGCAAGGTTTCAAAAAAGACCACTACTGATCCCAGTCAAGTCATCCCAACTCCCGGTGTCGGAGATGTTTCCGAAACAGTCACTGCTGCATTGGAAAAAGCAATGTCTGGCGAAGCTGCGGAACTTAGTGACCACATTAGCCTTAGACTAACACCCGAAGGTCTTGTTATAGAGGTAACTGACCGAGAGGGTGCGCCGCTCTTTGCGTCGGGTAGCGCTGAACCCTCCGTTGCGCTTGTGACTTTGTCTGCGCACATCGCAGACACACTTTCAGACGTTCAGAACGGCATCAAAATCACCGGCCACACTGACGATGTATCGTTTAGGAATCGCGAAGGCTATTCAAATTGGGACCTATCGACGGATAGAGCTAATACAGCGGCCCGCCTACTCAAGCTTGCAGGTAAAAATGAGGGTCGTATTCGTGAAATAAGCGGCAAAGCCGCGACACAGCCTTTATTTGAAAGCGCAAGTGACCCTAGAAATCGACGCATCTCAATCACAATCCTTAGGAACGGGTCAGCTGAAACCGGATGAGTAGAGGGGTTGAATAAATTACAACCTATAGTTATACACTTTATTAGTGTATTCCTAATATCCTAAATTTCACGCTCAGGAGAGCGTTTGAAATAAAGGATTTTAACGATGACAATTACATCTTCATTGAATGCAAGTGTGTCAGGTTTGACAGCAAACGCTACCCGGCTGGCTACTATTTCGAACAATATCGCAAATTCGGGAACCTACGGATACAAACGTGCGGACGTTGATTTTTCCTCACTCGTCGTAAATCAACGCCCCTCTCTTTATTCAGCAGGCGGCGTTAGCGCTCAGTCTTTCCGTAATGTATCTGATCAAGGCGCATTAATAGGCACAGGTCGCTCTACCGATTTAGCAATTAATGGGGGCGGCATGTTGCCGGTCACAACACGTGCAGGCGTAGATGCACCATCCACCGAACGTGAATTTCTGATGGTTCCCACCGGCGGTTTTCAACCGGATGAAGATGGATTATTAAGTACTAACAGCGGTCTATATTTGATGGGTTGGCCCATCGGTAGTGATGGAGAGGCCATCACAGGTGGCCGTAGCTCACAAACAGGCCTCGTCCCGGTTGATTTAAACATCGGACGTTTTAACGCCGAGCGCACAACTGAATTTAACCTCGGTATCAATTTGCCAGCAGACCCTGCCGCGCTAGCGCCAGGCGAAACTTTGGACCTTCCAATTGAATATTTCAATGGCGTTGGTCTCTCAAACGGAATCGACGTCACGATCGGAAGGAATGCGGCTGGCACAGGATGGGACTTTAGTATCTCCGACAACTCTACAGGAACTCCGGTACCTGTCGCCCAATTCGAAGCCGAGTTTGACGAAAATGGAATTTTACAATCAATTACACCGGGCACAGGCACAAGTTTTGACAGCGTAGCAGGTGAGATTGCATTCACCTTACCCAGTGGTTCCGTAACGATGTTTACCGGACGAATAGGTGGCTCGGAAGGGTTGACCCAAATCGGGTCTTCATATCAACCTTTTAATATCGGTTCCAACGGCTCACCTGCGGGGGAGCTACAAACCGTCGAAGTCGGCGGAGATGGTCGCGTTCAAGCGATTTACAACACGGGTATCCGCCGTGACCTCTATCAAATCCCTGTTGCCGATGTCAGTAATCCTGACGGAATGACCGCTGTTGGAAATCAAGCCTACCGTGTCTCGGCCGAGAGCGGAGACGTTTATCTCTGGGATGCCGGTGACGGCCCAGCTGGGGATATGGCTGGATATTCTCTCATGGAGTCAAACACCGATATCGCGGCCGAACTCACCAGTCTTATTGAAACCCAACGCGCCTATTCTTCTAATGCCAAAATTGTCCAGACGGTCGATGAAATGCTGCAAGAAACCACGAATTTAAAACGCTAGTTAAATAAGGATTTTAAAGCATGTCTCTGACCTCCGCATTAAATATCGCCCAGAGCGGGCTTAACGCGACTGGACAGCGGGCACGCGTAGCCTCCTCTAATATCGCGAATGTGGGGACGCCGGGCTATGTCCGCCGGAGCGTTTCCCTCGTGGATTCTCAAAATGGTGGCGTCAATATTTCAGGTACTGTCCGCCATACTGATACGGCCTTATCCGGATTGCGGCGAGACGCGCAATCATCATCCGCCCGATCTGAACAGTTAAATGCTGTGATGACGCAGTTGCTCGCGCCATATGGCGATCCGAATTCCGGTGGCGGCCTGCAGGCTGCATTTGATCAAATGCGCGGCAGTCTCGAAACGTTACGTAACAGTCCTGAAGCCTTGGCCGCGCAGGAGAGCGCACTATTTTCATTAAAAGATTTTACAGCATCCTTGAATTCCATTGCAGCAGGTCAAGCAAATTTTCGGAGCCAAGCTGATCAAGCCATCACCACAGATGTGCAAGCAGCTAATAGTATACTGTATACATTAGAAGATTTGAACGCAGATGTCGTCAGAACCCAAGCTGCTGGCGCCGATGCCAATGATCTTCTGGATCGCCGAGATAATCTCGTCTCTGAGTTATCTGAAATTTTACCCATAAATGTAGAGACGGACAAAAACGGAGCTGTTCGTATAGCAACGCAAAGCGGTTTAACTTTGCTCGGTAATACTGTTCACGAAATTAAATTTCAGCCTGCACAAGCCGTTTTTGCGGGCGACACATCTGAGCTCGTAGGGGGTAGGCTTTCTATACCCCAAGTCGATGGCCGCCCAATTGGTCCGGGCACGGGAACACACGCTTTACTCGATGGGCGACTGAGCGCCAATTTGCAGCTGCGGGATGCAACGATTCCTGAACAAGGACAGGCTCTTGATCAATTCGCATTTGAAGTGGCTGATGCGCTTCAAACGGCAGGTATGCCGATCTTTAATGATGCTGGCGCGCCAGTGGACATTTCCAATCTGACAGGACTTGCCGGACGCTTATCTGTAGCATCTGAAATTGACCCTGACACCGGTGGTTTGCCTTCACGTCTCAGAGACGGCCTAAACACCGTAACAGAGGGACCACCTGGCGATGACACACGGCTGAATTTAATTATGGAAGCCCTATCGGGACGATCCGGGGACTTTGCTGATTTAGTTGACAGCGTATCATCCGAAGCATTCCGAGCGGAGCGCATTCATGTCGGCAACCTTTCTCGACAAGCGACACTTTTAGAATCTGAAGCCGCGCAATCCGGCGTAGACCTTGACTACGAATTACAAAGTCTGATCGCGATTGAACAATCCTACTCTGCCAATGCGCGGGTCATTCAATCTATTAACGATATGTTCGACGCCTTATTGAGGATATAATCATGCGCTTGTCTTTCACTCCGGATCTGAGCTTTCAAATCCGCCTGTCAAATCAAAACGCAAATATACGTACACAACTGCAAAATGCGGGTGAAGAAGCCGTTACAGGGCGGCGATCTGACCCTCTTGCAGCAAGTAGCGGACAATTAGGCGAGGCACTAAGCTTAGGCAGTGCTGTCGCAGATTTAGATCGACATCTCCAATCCGCCTCGCTTAGCGGTGCACGATTAAATGGTGCCGCAAATGCGATAATATCTATGCGTGAAGGCGTAAGTGGGTTTTCATCAAGTGGCCGCTTGAGTTTGGAGCAACGCAATCCAATTGCCCTATCAATAGTCCAAGGCGAGGCAGAAGCTATTCTCGGAAATGTCGTTAGCAGTTTAAATACGCGTATCGGGCAAAGACATATTTTCGGCGGGCAAGAAACCGGAAACTCCCCGATTCAAAGCGCGAGCTCTTTGCAAGTTGACATTGATGCAATTCTCTCAAGCGCCCCGGACACAGCAACAGCGCTGACAGAAATCGATCAATTTTTTGCAGATTCTGCGGGAGGCTTTCAGGCCACGAGTTATGGCGGTAGTCAAGCTATGGGCCCTCGCTTATATATTACAGAGACGCGTAGTCTATCTCCCCTGCCAAAAGCAGACGAACAAGTTTTCAAAGATATTTTAAAAGGCCTGACATTGGTTGCGAGTGCGC
>JAHDEZ010000007.1:0-32341 GCA_020628425.1 Hellea sp.
TTCGAAAACCCCCAAACTCTCTTTATTTTAACAATCAACTGCTAGGCACAGCTATGAGCACCTTACCTAATCGTAAATGATTTGGCTAGGCGTTAGTTCCTCTTTAAGGAATAAAAATAGAAATTCAATCACTCATGTGCAGATAGGCGAAAAGGTTGCCAGTGAGACACCTCTGCGGCGTGTAACATCTCCTTATCTCCTCGACTATCGCCATAGGCGTGACTGATTTTCACTGATCTTGGCGAAAATTCCGCCAGAATCCTTCTAACTTTACCAGGGCCCCATACATTCCACCCTTTGATTCTTCCAGTGCAAATGCCGTTTTCCACTTCCAGTTCTGTAGCCAGAATGTTGTGGATGTTTTGACCTTCGCCCCAGGATTTTAGGTAGGGCGTAATTGATGCACTGCATATATATAAAGACTCGCGGCTATCAGAAAGCTCATTTAGTGCCTCCTGAGCACCCGGACGAATCAACCCCGGAATCACCTCTTGGGCGAATTTTGCCGCCCTGTTTTCTATTTCCGATATTTGCTTACCCTTAAAAAACCGCGATATAACACGGTCTTTTACTCGGTTTCGGTCAATCAACCTCAGCCCATAAGCCAAAAAAGTCGGTAATAGGCTGAATATGCGCAAGATCCACCCTAAAGTTCCTGCGTAATATCGCAAAAACAAAGCGAACGTATCTTTAGTCGTAATTGTTCCGTCGAAATCGAATACGATGATTTCGTGGTCCGTTGACGCGCTCATCTTTCCTCAGGGCCTTCTTTTTATAATTCTTATGGACGCCGATTTAGCGCCCCTGTCCCTTCAGTCAAGCCAAAGCCGGAATCAAGGTTCTTGAGTGATTAAAATTCGAAACATGAATAAAAGCTGACAGTGCATTTTTCTCCCTAAACGCGTAATTGTGTGTTGATTTTCGGCGCCAAACGAGGTGAGAAGGTATGTGGTAAGTCATTCAAATAACTCGGAAATTTAATAATGAACGCAATTTTCTGGAAAACACTGGTTTTATTCTCTGTGTCTCCTTTTATCCTGAGCGGATGTTCGGGCCAGCCGAAGGACGAACCGACTTATTTCAGGCATCAGCAAACAGACCTGAGTCCGGACCCTGGAATCGTGTTTGGTCGTCTTGAAAATGGGCTGCGATATGCAGTGATGGAAAATGCAACGCCGTCAAACACAGCAAGCCTTCTTATGAGAATAGAAACAGGTTCTATCAATGAGGCCGATGATGAACGCGGTATCGCTCATTTTCTTGAACATCTAGCTTTCAACGGTTCGCAAAATGTCCCGCCTAACGAGTTAATCCAGCGTTTGGAGCGATTTGGTTTGGCGTTTGGGCCTGATACTAATGCCTCGACCGGATTTTTTGACACGACATATCAGCTCGAACTTCCAGAAGTGAATGAGGATATTATCAATGAAGGTCTATTTATCATGCGTGAGACCGCGTCTAATCTTTTACTAGATCCAAAAGAGATAGAAAAAGAGCGCGGCGTCATCTTGGCAGAGAAAAGAGCCCGCAACAGTCCCGGTCAAAGAGCCTCAGTCGCTCAGATCGAATATTTCTTTGATGGAACGCTTTTGCCGGAAAGAATGCCGATTGGCACGGAAACTCACATTCAGTCCGTAACACAAGCACAGTTTAGAGCATTTTACAACGGCTACTACCGTCCTGAAAATACGTTCATAGTTTTGGTTGGTGACTTGGATACGAGTTATGCCTCGGAACGAATCGCCCATTTTTTCAGTGACTGGACTCCAGTAGGTGAGCCAGCAAAACCTCATGAAATTAACACCTTGGGACCACGTTCCGCCGAAGCGGTGTATTATGCTGACTCGGAGATTCAGACCAGTATTTCGATTAATGTCATTGGAACCCCGCAGATTCGCGACGACACACAAAAGAACCGGGAGCTTTCATATATTGACGCGCTTGGAAACCGAATTTTATCGCGCCGATTATCCCAAGTTGCTCAAACCACTGGCTCTCCGTTTATTTCAGCTGGGGCCAGCACATCAACCGCTTTTGACGCCGTTCAGATGTCATCTCTTAGCCTTTCGAGCCAGCCCGAACGCTGGGCAGATGCTCTTGCTGTTGGTGAAAAAGAGCTCAGACGAGCCTATCTTTTTGGATTTACTGAAGCTGAGCTTGACGAACAGATTGCTAATACGCGACAGACACTTAAAGTTTCCGTTGACCGCGCTGAAACGCGTCGCACGCCATCGCTTGCCCGGGGAATAATGGGCAGTATCGCCAGCGACTATGTAATGACCAGTCCAGAATTCAATCTGGAACTTTTTGATGAATATGCCGATTCGATTACGCCAGAACGTGTTCACAATGCTTTTAAAAACCACTGGGAGGGCTATGAAGAGCCACAGATTTATGTCTCGACAGCGCTCGCTATTCCAGACGCAAACTCCAGCATCATGGCGGCTTATAGAAATAGCCAATCGGTTGAGGTTGAAAAAAACGCTGAAAAGGAAAAAGTTGACTTTGCATATTCAGAATTCGGCCCTGCGGGAGCAGTTAAGTCACGGGCAACCGTAGAAGATCTGGATTTTGAGCAATTGGTCTTTGAAAACGGCGTTCGGCTTAATCTCAAACAGACTGATTTCCAGAAAGGCACTATATCTATCGACATTGCCTATGGGAAAGGCGAGTTGTTTTTACCTGAAAACGGGCAGGGCCTGCGCTGGCTGTTGGGGAATGCCATGTCTATGGGGGGGCTCAAGGCGCACTCCGCCGATGAATTGACTTCAATCATGGCGGGGAAGACAGTTGGCGCCGGACATAATATGGGGACGCGGCAAATGTTTATGAGTGGCAGAACCACTCAGGATGATTTACGGACCCAAATGAATTTGATGATGGCTTATTACCTGGAGCCCGGTTTTAGAGAAGAGGCCAAGGCAAGATATGATAAGTGGATCAACTCTTTTTATCCAACAATTGACTCAACACCCAGCGGGGTCGCTTCAAGAGACCTAGAGCGGCTCATTCGCAATAATAATCCTCGATTTGGCATTCCCCAGGAGAAAACACTGCGGGATACGACGCTGGAACAAGTTTCAAATTGGCTGAGTGTAACAAAAAGGGAGCAGGTTATTGAAATTGGTGTTGTTGGCGACTTCGATAAAGAGGCCGTAATTGCTGAAATTGCGCGCACTTTTGGAACCTTGCCTCAGGTTGAGGAGGCAGCACCTGTTGCGCCCCCTGAAATGATTAAACTTGAATTTGCTGAGGGCGGCGGCCGGCCCATAACTTTGACCCATGCTGGGGAAAAGAATACCGCGCTATTAAGGGTTTATTGGCCGTCACCAGATGGTCGTGATGACATGGTCCTGCGTCGTGTTAATGTCCTGCGGGCTATGTTTAAAATTCGTATGACGGATGTCCTAAGGGAGGAATTGGGCGCATCTTATTCGCCAACAGCTTTTAACACAGCGCCTCGTACCTATCCAAATTTTGGCTATTTTGCGGCTTCATTAGAGATAAACCCTTTTGATATTGCCAAAGCAGAGGCCCGTATTCATGCCTTGGCAGAAGAATTTAGAGCCGGAGACATCGAAACGGATTTATTTGAGAGGGCGATTTCTCCTATTAGGGAATCGATAGAGGAAACACTAGAAAGCAATGCATATTGGATGAATATCATTTCAAGGTCTCAAACCGATCCCGAAATTGTCGATCGACACCGTCGTCGGGATGCTGCCTACCGGGAGATGACTTTTGAAGACGTTATTGCCGTTGCGCCATCAATTTTTGATCGTAGTGACGCAGTCGTCTATCATATCGTACCAGAGCCCTAGTCCGAAGCCGCGACAAAATTGGTCATATTGATAGAAATTTAAGCCTTCGCTTTCAGGAGAGCGATGATTATAACAATGAAATCACATTCAAGGATTCTGGCATGGTTCAGCTGACGCTTCCAAAAAATTCAAAACTGTCGAAAGGCAAGGATTGGCCGGCAATTTCCGGTGCGAAACGCGTCAAAACGTTTAAAATCTATCGTTTTGATCCGGCTGACGGGCAGGGACCGCGTTGGGATACCTATAAAATTGACTTGGATGATTGCGGCCCTATGGTTTTAGACGCCCTTATCAAGATCAAAAACGAAGTTGACCCATCACTGGCCTTCCGACGTTCTTGTAGAGAAGGGGTTTGCGGTTCCTGCGCAATGAATATTGGCGGTCGCAACACATTAGCCTGCACCAAAGGTATTGATGAGGTTGGAAGTAGTACTATTACAATTAGCCCTTTGCCTCACATGCCAGTTGTCAGAGACCTAGTGCCAGATTTATCGCAGTTTTATGCTCAATATGCTGAAATTCAGCCTTGGCTGCAAACCAGTGAGGCCGCTCCTAAAGGGGAGCATAAGCAGACTATCGATGATCGGGACAAGCTCAACGGCTTATATGAGTGCATCTTGTGTGCATCCTGCTCAACCAGTTGTCCGAGTTATTGGTGGAACGGCGATCGTTATTTGGGGCCGGCCGCACTTTTACAAGCTTATCGCTGGCTAATCGATAGCCGCGACGGCGCCACGAATGAACGCCTCGACGCCCTTGAGGATCCATTTAAGCTTTACAGATGCCATACGATCATGAACTGCGCGAATGTTTGCCCAAAGGGTCTCAATCCGGCCAAGGCTATCGCTGAGGTCAAAAAGATGATGGTCGAGCGGGCCTAAGTTACTCTACTTAACTTGAAATATTCCGGCTTATCCCATTGTTTTTTAAGTATTATTTCACCAAGCGTGTGCATGCAATCCCAGATGTCGACATAACGGATAAATAGTGGTGAACATCCAAAACGGATGGTTGATGGTGTTCGAAAGTCTGTATGAAACCCTCTAGCGTGCAAAGTACGAGATACAGGGTAAGCGTTCTCTATCTCAATACTCACATGTCCGCCGCGTAGCTTCCTGTTGACCGGAGAGGTTACGCTAAGACCTTGCTTGTGAGCAAAATGAACACACATATCCCCAAGGCGACCCGCTTTTGCCTCAAGCTCCTTGATTTTTATGCCCTTAAAACACTCTAGAGCCCCCTTGAGAGCGCTCAGAGACAAAATGGGCGGCGTACCAGAAGCAAAGCCGGAAACGCCCTGAGCGGCCGAATATGAGCCCTCAAAGGCAAAAGGGCGTGCATGTCCCATCCAACCCGGTAAAGGCGTTGTAATCTTTCCGTGCAATTGTTCGGATATATAGACAAATGCGGGTGCGCCTGGGCCTGCATTTAGGTATTTATAGGTACACCCAGAAGCCAGCTGGGCGCCGATGGCCGCTAGCTCCAATTCAATTACCCCTGTCGCATGCGATAGATCCCAAATGATAATTGCACCTGATTTGCGGGCTTTTTCTTCATAGCGTGCCATGTCGACCCGGCGACTTGTCCGAAAGCAGACAGCGCTTTTAATATAAATACCCCCCGAGGAGAGAGCTTTGGATTGTTCCAAAGCGTTTATTCGATGACAAGGAATGTCTTTTAGTATTGCTACGCTGTCGGCCATATACTGATCTGTCGGAAATTCATCGGTGTCGATATAGAGAACCTTTTTCTTAGCCATTGGAAGTGCAGCCATTGCTAGCTTAAACAGGTTGATCGAAACAGTATCAGTAACCATGACCTCGGACGGATTTACGCCGATAAAACGCGCTAAAACGTCTCCGACTGTTTTTGCCATATCGAACCAACTTGCCGTGTTCCAAGAGCCTACTAAACCATTTGTCCACTCTTCACGCAGGCAATTCTCCGTTGCCTGTATGGCGTTTAAGCTTGCAGGCCCTAAAGAATGGCCAACAAGATAGACAACATTCTCTGGTATTAAAAATCGTGGACGCGCGGACCGTAACAGGTCTTCATCGTCCAACTGAATTGCATCGTCTCTAGTATTTGGGAAATCCATATGTTGCTTTTGCATTATGGAGGAATAGAAGACTAGTAAAATAACGCAGAAACAAAAATTGTAAGCTTATGACTGGAAATTCTGAGACAATGGTATGGGCAGATTTGAAATCTCGTGACTTGCCGTCTCCAAATGTCATAATTCCGTATGGTCATCGCGATTATCAACTGATTGATTTATGGCTGCCTGCGGATAAAGGGCCCCATCCAGTCGTAATAATGGTTCATGGAGGTTGCTGGCAAAAGTCAATTGCCGACCGCACTTTGATGAATTACGCCGCAAGTTCACTTCGAGAAGCAGGCTTGGCAGTTTGGAATATTGAATATCCGGGCGTTGATGAAGACGGCGGTGGGTACCCAGGAACATTCAATAATGTGGCGAAGGCAGCAAACTTTATGCATTCATTTTGCCATGTATACCACCTCGATATGGGCAGGGTAGCAGGGTTTGGTCATTCCGCTGGTGGGCACCTTATGACCTGGTATGCGGCTTCTCCTAATTTATCAGTTCAGTCACAGATATCTTGTCGACGTGAAATATGTATGCGCGGCGTCATTAATTCCGGAGGGCTCGCTGACCTGAAGGCTTCGGAGTCTGTAACTTTGTCCTCATGCTTAGCGGATATCAAACCTTTGCTCACAGGCCCCCCTACCAGAGACCGTCCTGATCCATTATCTGATACGTCAAGTGACCGTTTATTGCCAACGGATGTTAAAATTGTCAGCATCAATGGTGATAAAGATGAAATAGCTCCACCACATCTTGGTGAAAGTTTCACAGCAAATGCGAAGGCAAAAGGCAATGACGCGGAATTTCATAATATTCCCCATGAAGGCCATGTAGAACTGATTTCCCCTGGTACCAAATCCTTCACGAAACAGCTTGAGATTTTAATCGGCATGCTCGCTGTGAATTGTTCATCGTAGAAACTGCGAAAGCCTGAAATAATTAACATTTAAATTCATCGGGCTAAGATTTATTTACGGTTTAGAAACCAATCTTGCGGTGAATTTTAATATTCTTGGCTCGTTTTGGTTCAACTTCTCCTCTGAAGCGAATATGCTAATTTACGTAAGTTTTACAAGAACTTGGTAGGGTCCACCCAAGCAATAAGAGGTTGGGCCATGGTGGATTTTACGGCAAGAGACAGGTTAAAGCTACTTTTGGGTGGTGGCACACTAATGTTAACGGCCTGCGGCGGCGGGGGAAGTAGCAGTTCTTCCTCTGGTGCATTTAATGGAAAACCCGGTAATCCACCACCTCCTCCACCTCCTCCACCTCCTCCACCACCTCCTCCTCCTCCGTCGGCAGGGACCAGGTCTCCGGTGAACGGGATGCTTCGCGACACTTATCGAAACAATTTCAAAATCGGTGCTGCGGTGAATCACCAACAGGTGGATAACCGAAACCTTTCTGCGCAAATTGCAGCGGAACAATTCAACTCAATTACGCCTGAGTGGGAATTGAAGCCATCAGTCATATCCCCACAAAAGGGCGTATATGATTTTAGCTCAGGTGACCGTGTTGTTGATTGGGCTTTGGAAAATGGGATGGCCGTAAGAGGTCATGCTCTGCTTTGGCACGCATCAACTCCCCATCATTTCCTTGAGGGAAATCGCGAAGATATAAAATTGCGCCTCGAGGATTATATCTGGCGGGTTATGGACCATTACCGAGGACGAATTCATCTCTGGGATGTTGTCAATGAAGTTGTCTCTCCGGATATCTACCGGGGTAATGACGGCATTGGCCCCGATCGCCGTAGCAATTGGTATAATGCCGTCGGTAATACCGACTATATAGATTGGGCGTTCCACGCCGCGAGAGCCGCTGATCCGAATGTTCAACTGTTTATAAACGAATATGACACTGAAACCCCTTTGAAACGCCAGTGGTTGATTGAAATTCTGCAAGGTATGAAACAACGCGGCGTTCCCTTTGACGGTGTCGGACACCAAATGCACATGTTTTATGACACAGATTTCAATGAGGCTTTGGCTGCCATTGATGCGGTGGATAATGAATATTTGGGTCTAATCAATCATGTGACAGAAATCGACGTCAGCGTCTATCATGATCCTGGTTCATGCTGGGAGCAGGGCACTCACTGTGACTCCGATTATGGTCCTGACTTGCCCGAGAACGTAGCGTTTGAGCAAGCTAGACTTATCAAAAATCTTATGGATGGCCTAGTTCAACGCTCTTCTGTTGAATCAGTATCATTTTGGGGAGTTCGGGATGGTGATAGCTGGCTCAACACATCGCCCGTAGAGCGGTATAATCACCCATTGCTTTTTGACAGGGATGGTAATGCCAAGCATATGTTCCACGGCATCACAGATCCAAACTATTTGGCTTAGTCCCTGATTACACGGTTAATTTACTTATTACTGGTAAGGTCCTGCCATAATAAAAGAGGTCATAATGGTGGATATTTCAGCCCGAGAAAGGCTTAGATTGCTATTGGGAAGTGGAGCATTCGTTCTCACTGGATGTGGTGGCGGTGGCAATAATCCGCCATCGTCAGGCAGTATTTTTCAAGGGGGCGGTGGAAACCCACCTCCACCTCCACCTCCACCTCCGCCGCCTCCACCAAGCGGCAACACAGAGCTGGTTCCCGGTTTATTGCGGGACACCTTCCGGAACAACTTCACAGTCGGAACGGCATTATCAAACCAACGAGTCGACGCAATGGACCCGTCGGCGCAGCTAGCTTTAGAGCAGTATTCAAGTATTACGCCGGAATGGGAACTTAAGCCCGATGTTATTCAGCCAGAACCGGGCGTTTATAACTTCTCAGAGGGTGACCGTGTCGTTGATTGGGCATTGGAAAACGGCATGGAAGTCCGAGGTCACGCGCTTGTTTGGCATGAATCAATGCCAGCTCATTTTTATCAAGGGACTCCTGTTGAAATCCGGTCGCGATTGGAAGAGTATGTTACGACTGTAGTTGATTATTTCAGAGGCCGCGTAACCGCTTGGGATGTTGTCAACGAAGTAGTTTCTGCCGATGTTTACCGAGGTGCCGACGGTATAGGGCCTGACCGACGCAGCGAAATGTTTAATGCGATTGGGAGCGCCGATTATATCGATTGGGCCTTCAGGGCCGCGCGGGCAGCGGATCCGGCCGCACTGTTGTTTATCAGTGAATATGACACAGAAACTCAACTCAAACGCGACTGGCTTATTGAAATCCTAAGGCGCTTGAATTCGCGTGGAGTTCCAATTGACGGTGTTGGACATCAGTTCCATTTTTTCCTGGATACAGACCCCAATCAGGCCCTTGCCGCTATAGACGCCGTTGATAATGAGTTTCTGGGTCTTATAAATCACGCAACTGAAATTGATGTATCATTTTATAGGGATCCGGGTGAGTGCTGGCAAAGCAGGACCAATTGCCTGGCGGATCTCGGGGTCGCCCCACCACCGGAAATGCTGGCGCAACAGGCACGGCTTTTAAGGGATTTGTTTGATGGGCTCGTTATGCGCTCATCAGTTGAATCGGTCTCTTTTTGGGGTGTGCGTGATAGTGATAGCTGGCTTAACTCATCTCCTGTTGAAAGGACAAATTACCCGCTACTGTTTGACAGAGACGCTCAGCCAAAACCCGTTTTCCACGCAATTACTGATCCTAATTACGAGATATAGAATTTTCGTGTTTTGACTTCACATCTGTTGCGGCGTAATGCAGCGATAGCAGGAGGGGTTATGTCAGGTTCCGATATTCTAAAGATCGCATTACCACAGATAGCGCCGATTTGGCTTGACCGTGAAGCTACACTCAAAAAGGTTGTTGCCTACGTTGAAGAAGCAGCTCAGCAAAAAGCTCAACTCATCGTTTTTGGAGAGGGTCTGGTTCCGGGATATCCATTTTGGCCGGATTTAACCGATGGTGCCAAGTTTAATAATGCCGAGCAGAAAGAACTATTCGCGTATTATTCTGATCAGGCCGTTACCATAGAGGACGGACATTTAGACGAGTTATGCGCGGCCCTCAAGACTGCAAACATGGCCTGTTATTTGGGTGTTATCGAACGGCCCCGCCAAAGAAGCGGGCATTCGCTCTATTGCACTTTTGTTTACATTGACCAGTCTGGGCAAATCCAATCATCCCATCGAAAATTACAGCCGACCTATGAAGAGAGACTGGTTTGGTCTCCGGGAGACGGCAATGGGTTGGTCACCCATCGACTCGGCGCATTTACGGTTGGTGGGTTGAACTGCTGGGAGAACTGGATGCCGCTATCAAGAGCGGCGCTCTATGCGCAAGGCGAAGATTTACATATTGCTTGCTGGCCAGGCAGTATTAGAAACACCCAAGATATTACACCTTTCTTGGCCAAAGAAGGTCGTAGCTATAGCGTTTCAGTATCAAGCCTAATGCGTCCTTCTGACATCCCAAGCCACATTCCTTATGCAAATAAAATCAAAGGCTTAATGCCAAGTCTTGCGGCGGATGGAGGATCCTGTATAGCTGCCCCTGACGGCAACTGGCTTTTGGAACCGGAAACCGGAATAGAGGGCATTAGATATGCCGAGTTGAATCCGGTTGAGGTCCGAAAGGAGCGTCATAATTTTGATGCGGCAGGTCATTATTCGAGACCCGACGTCACTCAGCTGAAGGTGAACCGGCAACGTCAGGCCCTTGCGAGCTTTGAGGACGAATGACGTTCAGCTTTTTCAGCAATCCATACTCCAACAGATCCAGTTTTTCTTGACGGTGATTCGATATAGCGCCAGTTCTTAATTCATCATTTGCCGCCAACTGCATCCAGGTCCCATTTTCATATTCCGGCCATTCCGGAAGACCTTCCCCGTTAGGGTTTCCGTTAGTAGCAAAATTGACCCAGTAATTTTGCATCAGTTCTGCAAGTTGTTCGTCTTCGTCGGACCAACCGAAGATTTTTTGTGGCGTGCCGAAAACAAACTGAGTTTCGGCAAAGTGAAACGCGCCAATAGTTTGCTCTTCATTTGGTGGCACCCGAGTGAAAATGAAACTATAAGCTGGCAAGCCACGAGCACTGTTAATCTTGGAAATAAAGCGCACATTAACGCCAAATATTTCGTCGCCCATCATTTGCTCGCCACCTGTCGTAAAATCCATGTCCAGGCTATAGATATCGATAAGCTTCTCTGCGTTTTTATCGTAGTGAGGACGTAGCGCAGCTATTTGAGCGCTACGGCCTTCTTTGGGAACGTCTTTGGTCCAAACCGTTGGGTTTTCATCTCCAGGGAAGAATACGGTCGCCTCATCACTATTGTAACCGAATAATGTAGGGACAGCATAATAATCATTATCTTGAAACGCATGGCCGACATTTTTGGGGAATACGACGCCGTCTCTAATGTGGTGAAAAGCCCAAGCCATTTCCTCGTTGACCGAATCGTTGATTTGCTTTGCACTGACATTTCGCAAGTCTTCCGCGGATGGGTTACTCAGTCCAATTGCACTCTCTAGCATTAGCCCACCTTCATAACCACTTAGCCAGTCAGTTGGTTCTTCAGACATTTGACCCAAGTGGTAAGTAGACGCGCCGCTTTGTCCAATGGCTTTATGAAACAATCCTCTTGCGGCGGGTGCAGACATCATCTCAGTGACTGACCAGGCACCTGCGCTTTCTCCGAATATCGTTACATTGTTTGGATCTCCGCCATATGCACTAATATTATCCCTGACCCATTCTAAAGCAGCAATTTGGTCCAATGTACCATAATTGCCAGACACGCCTCTAAAGTCATCCGCTGACAATGCTGGATGGGCCAAATAACCAAACGCTCCCAAACGGTAATTTATGGTAACTAGCACCACGCCTTTCATCGGCAAAGCATCACCTTGATACATAGGAAAGTCCCCCGAACCAAACTGATGACCCCCGCCATGGATCCAAACCATGACAGGACGGGGGCCTCCCTTGACATTTCCGGAGTTGTCGAGATTGGGCGTACGAACATTCAAATAGAGGCAGTCCTCACTCATTGTTGACGGCCCGGACGCGTTGACCGCCCAGCGAATCAATGTTTTACGAGGAGTAGAAAGTCCATGACGTTCAATCATCAAATCCAGAAACGTGCCTCCACTTGCGGAGGGCTGCATGCACATATTACCGAAAGATGTCGCGTCATGTACCTGGCTCCAGCTTTCGGATTTGAGCGGTGGCTTCCAACGCAGTTCATCAACCGGAGGTTTCGCAAAAGGAATGCCCATAAAATTGTGAATTCCGTTTGGTGTTATAACCCCCTGAACGGGGCCTTGCGGCGTGCTCAGTACAGGCCCTTCTCTGTCTCTAGGAAGGGCCGCCAGCCAAAAGATCCCATAAAGCGTTGAAAACAGTGTTATTAGAAGAAATGGTTTTCTTATCATAGTCTTATGTCTCTACAGATTTTCCACAACATTGCGGATATAGGCAGTCGCTGCCTCAGCATTTTTTGGAAGTTCAACTGGTGCAATAGGGCGACCAAAAGTCAAATCAAATCTTTGACCTTTTTTGTTCAAGAGTTCTCGAAACAAAGTAATGTCCCTGAGTTCTCCATTTGTTTTTTCGAAGAAATAGTAAAGTAGCGAATTTCTAGCTTTTATTCGCAATGGTATGACAGGAACTTTGTACTTAATAGCCAGCATCGCTGCAGAACTTTCCCATGGCTTATCAATCAAACCCGTCCAGCCCATAAAAGCTAACTTACCTGAAGGAAAAATGACCACACATCGTTCTTCATTGAAGGCTTGTCGCGTTCTGGCTAAAGTTTCCCGGGTTTTAGACAGAGTTCTTTTACTCAGCACCCATTCCACTGGTATTATTAGATCCTCGCAATGGGGAATGACCCTTTTAGCGTCGGCATTGGCCAAGAATAAATGTTGAGGTCGTCTTGTTTGGATAGCATGATGGACAGCAATCCCATCCGCGAGACCTGTTGGATGGTTGGATATGATGATACATGCACCATCTTTTGGAAGATTATCTAATCCGTCTATATTTAAACGGGGCGCCATGACCTCAGCAACCCGGTCAAAGGCATTCCGTCCAGACAACGGTTTGATTGTGTCAGCCAGCTCGACGGCCGTTCGATAGTGAAGGGCCTTATAAAGTAGCGGTTTAATTGTTTTAAATAATCTGGGCCTGGACATTAGAGTCCGGGCGCGCTCCGCAATTAATTCATCAACAATATGCATTGCGTGTGAAAATATCCGCCTCTATTAGCATTCTTTGGAATCAATTACAGATATTAGAGCCAATGATAAACGTCTTATTTTTGTGTACCGGCAATTCTGCCCGTTCAATTTTGTCTGAAGTCATATTGCGGGAGTTGGGGCGCGGTAGATTTAATGCATTTTCCGCTGGTAGCCGTCCGAGCGGCCAACCGCACCCGGAGGGTATTGCTGAACTGAAAAAGCGTGGACACGACGTTGGGGGTGTTAGTTCAAAATCTTGGGACGTCTACTCAACTTCAGACGCCCCCATTATGGATGTGATTGTAACGGTTTGTGCCAGCGCGGCTGGTGAAACATGCCCCGTATGGCCACAGAAAGCCAGAGAAGCACCAATAAGAGTACATTGGGGCGCTGAGGACCCTGCTTACATAGAGCCATTAGAGGCGCGTCAAATTGCATTTTCAGACGTTTATGATTTATGTCGGGCCAGAATAGAAGCTTTGTTGCTACTGCCGGTAGAAGAACTAAGGAACCAAGAAGCCTTGCAACTCATCGGCAATATTAAATAGTCGAGATTTCTTCCAATAAAAAAGCCGCCCGATTGGGGCGGCTTTAATTTTGATATCAGTGGGAAATTACTTCCACCACTTGTTCAGTTTCTTGGCAGCCCACTCACGTCCGCCAAGACCGAAGGCAATCGCGCCACCAATACCGAAGGCAGCAGCTGTACCCATAACCAGGTATTCAAATGCGTTCTCAACGATACCGTTACCCAGACCCATTTGAGACAGTCCCATGAAGGTAATCAGGATAAGCGTTGCATACTTAACGATTGAACCCGCCAGTTCACCAGAAGTCTGAGAAACAATCTTGGCAACAAAGCTAGCAATGAATAGGCCAACACCGATGATGATTGAACCAAGAATGATTTTACCGCCGATGTTCCGGATAGTTTCGAAGACGTCTGTCAGCTGAGGGATTTTTAACTGAGCGAGAGCCGCAGTCAGACCCATAACCAGGATGCCGACAAATGTCAGGGTACCCAAAAGCTTTGATGGGACAAAGCCTGGGCGACTTGTTCCGTCCAAGCTGGCGATAGCACCTAGTGAGTCGTCAACACCTAGAGCTGGAAGTGTGTTACGAACCAAGTTTGAAGCAAATCGACCAATAAATACTGTTGCAGCCATAATAAGAGCGGCAATCAAGGCATCCGGAGTGAATGCAATAATAGTGTCAACAAGTTCGTTGATTGGTTTTGAGATTGTTTCAATGCCCAGCTTGTCAATAGCTGAACCACCAGCCAGAAGTAGAACAAAAGCACCAGCAAGGCCACCCAGGCTCCGTGAAATGTTATTAGTTGGCTGCGCGTCCGCACCAGCGAAACCAAAACGGGAGGCCAGGTTATCAACCTGAGCGACTTCAAGCGTACTTGAAAGAGCTTCTTTTACGACGCGGGCCAGAATTGTACCTATACCAAGAATGATTGCTGCACCAATGATGTTTGGAACATAAGTGAAAATTGACGTCAACATATCGTCAACAAACCCGAGAGACTCTCCGCCAAATCCTGATTGCTTAAGTCCGAGTAGAATAAATACTAGGAACAACACCCAGAAAACGGCTTTAGATAGTGAGCGGCCGATGTTTCCACCTGTTGACTTGGCTTTTTGGCCGAGACTTGTTCGGTTGATTGCACCTGACACTAAGGCTGCTGCGAACTTAGCAATAAGGTAGCCGAGAACAATTACGATAGCTGCAACAATTAAGCCTGCGAACCGATCAACGGAATCTGGCAAAAAATCTTTGAGCCAGTTTGTGAGAGAGTTGATGCCCATGGCATCTCCAACTCTGTCAGAAAGATTAGTATCCTGCATTAGGAACCTCCAATTATTTGTTATAAAGGCTCCACTCGGAAGCCCCCCGTAAAAAAACTCCATACATAGCCGCGCGCAACTGGCGCGAACATATACTGTTAACACTTAGTAACATTAAGATAAACGGCAAATGAACAGAACTCACAGGGAATTACTTGATATTTACATCGCAATTGATAGTGGGCGAATATGTCTAACCCCATTAAAAACCGGCCATTGCTTATCTTTCTCAGCGTGCTTTCATTCGGAGGGCTTGCAATTGCCATCATTTTTTTAAGACCGGGTGGTTAAATGGAAGGTGTGCACTCACAACTAATCCGCCAGATTGATGCAAGCGATCTAATTTACGACGATGCCCAAATTGCAGCGGCAAAAGCGCTGGATGATCTTTTGATCCGACTGGATACTCATTCAAACAAAAAATTCTTCTTTTGGCAGAAAAGGCTTATCCTGAAAGGTCTGTATCTTTGGGGCGGGGTAGGACGCGGTAAATCCATGCTTATGGATTGGTTTTTTGATGCGGCTCCAGTTTCGCGCAAATCACGTGTGCACTTCCACGCATTCATGCTCCGGGTTCATGAGAAAATCGGTGAGTGGCGTAAAATGACATCTGCCGAACGCCGCTCAGCAGACCATTACGTTCGTGGCGTTGGAGACGACCCTATACCGCCAGTGGCTAAATACTTCGCTGACCGATCAAATTTACTTTGTTTTGATGAGTTCCATGTGACCGACATCACAGACGCAATGATATTATCCCGGTTATTTAAGGCTATGTGGGACGATGGTGTCGTTGTTGTCGCGACGTCTAACCGCGAACCTGAAGAATTATACAAAAATGGACTAAACCGGGAATTGTTTGAACCCTTTATAGATTTAATGCCTGAATATCTTGAGATACACGAATTTGCGGGTGAAACAGATCATCGTCTCAGGCAACTGACGTCGGCTCCTGTTTATTACATGCCTCTTGGGGAAGGTACAGAAACAGCCATTGAGGCAGCCTGGAACCGATTGACTGGAATGGCTATCGCACGTTCGACAACGTTGAAAGTGCAGGGACGAGAACTTGTGCTCGAAAATACGGCAGCGGGTACTGCACGAACAACATTTAATCGATTATGCGGGCAACCTCTAGGGGCAGCGGACTACCTTAAACTCGCACATAGCTTTCAAACATTGATACTCGAAAACGTACCTCAAATGGACCGAGATATGAAAAACGAGGCCAAGAGATTCGTGACATTGATAGATGCTTTATATGAAACTCGAACAAAATTAATCATGAGTGCTGAAGTTGATCCTCATAACCTCTACAAAAAAGGGGACGGAGCATTTGAATTTGAGCGAACTGTCAGTCGTCTGATAGAGATGCGAAGCGATGAATATCTCGGTGCGAGACGGTCATTTAATTCTATGAATTGATTGAATAATTTTAGGAAAAAAGACTGGCTGAGAAACATCAACTTTGTAATTATCCGGCAAGTTTAAAGCTATGGGAGTGTCCGATGCCTCAGTTTGCGCTAATGCCGGCGCCGCCGTAGATATAGCTACAACAACACAGCTTGCGAGACCATTCGAACGCCACTTAAACATATATTTGATTGCCCACGCACCATAACAGCTTGATGGGGGGTTATGGTTTATGAAGTGTTAATGTGATTTGATTTTTCATCGAAAATACAATCCTTGCCCCATTTGGTGCGGGTGAGAAGACTCGAACTTCCACGCCTTGCGGCACTGGAACCTAAATCCAGCGCGTCTACCAATTCCGCCACACCCGCATCCATGTGATTGGTGGAGGGCATTTGCGACAAGCAGAGCCGTCCGTCAAGACAAATTTCACGCGAAATCACTGACTTATCACATTTATTATATCTCTATTGAGAAATATCGAAAATTCCTTACGCTTCAAAGCAAAGGGAGGGGAATATGGGCGATGAAAAACAGCCAGATCCAAAAGGTTATTGGCGTGCAACATTAAGATTAACTCTGGTGCTTCTTGCGATTTGGTTCCTGGTTTCATTCGGCGCCGGAATTCTGTTCAGGGAATATCTTGATGCAAGCTATTCAATTGGTGGGACTAAGCTGGGCTTCTGGTTTGCACAGAACGGAGCCATCTATGTTTTCGTTATTCTAATCTTTGTCTACTGTTTCATGATGAAGCGCTACGAAAAGAAATTCGGAATAAAGGACGATTAAGTCATGGAACTGAATTTCTGGACCTATTTCTGGGTTATTCTCACCTTCGGCGCCTATGTTCTGATAGCTATTCGTTCACGGGCAGGTTCGACTAACGAATTTTACGTGGCTGGCCATGACGTTCACCCCACAGTTAATGGAATGGCCACTGCAGCAGATTGGATGAGTGCCGCGTCTTTCCTCTCCATGGCCGGTCTAATCGCTTTTATGGGCTACGACGGATCGGTTTTCCTTTTAGGTTGGACGGGAGGATATGTTCTTTTGGCATTGCTGTTGGCTCCGTTTTTGAGAGAATTCGGGAAATTTACGGTACCAGATTTTGTTGGAGACCGTTATTATTCGACCACTGCACGCGTAATCGCCGTTATTTGCGCCCTGTTTGTTTCGTTCACTTATATTGCAGGGCAAATGAAAGGCGTTGGTGTTGCTTTTTCCAGCTTTTTAGATGTTGATGCCACCATTGGTATTATCATCGGAATGGTAATCGTGTTTTTCTACGCGGTTCTTGGTGGAATGAAGGGAATTACTTACACGCAGGTCGCGCAATATTGTGTTTTGATTTTCGCCTACACGGTGCCTGCTATATATATTTCCTTGATAATAACTGGCAATCCTATCCCGCAATTGGGTTTCTTATCGGATGCAAAAAATGCCGGCGTTCCAATCATGGAGAAACTAAACACCGCAATTACTGAGCTCGGCTTTCCAGAATACACAGCTAGGAAAAAGTCCTATACAGACATTTTCTTTATTACGGCAGCTTTAATGGTCGGTACTGCAGGACTCCCACATGTTATCATTCGGTTCTTTACCGTTAAATCGGCACAGGCTGCAAGGATGTCAGCCGGGTGGGCACTCCTGTTTATTGCTATACTTTACACCACAGCACCTGCGGTCGCTTCATTTGCCCGCCTAAATTTCGTCAATACGGTTGAGAGCACGAACTATCAGGCCATCGAAAATGAAAAAAACACACCTGAATGGTTTAAAACCTGGGAGAATAACGGATACCTAGCCTGGGTTGACAAAAATGGTGACGGTAAAGTTCAGTACCGGAATGGCGACCTTATAGCCGCCCAAAAGAAGCCAATATTTGACGGCGATAATCGAGGCGAAAATGGGGAACGCCTCCTAAAGATTTGCACGGACATAGTTTCTGAAAAATGCAATAACATCAATGAGAACGACAACGAAGTTTATATTGATAACGACATTATTGTCCTGGCCAATCCGACTATTGCCAGCTTACCTGACTGGGTTATTGGGCTGGTCGTCGCTGGCGGTCTGGCCGCAGCACTTTCCACGGCGGCGGGTTTGCTCATGGTTATCAGTTCTGCGGTTTCACATGATCTGTGCAAACGTACACTTGCCCCGAATATGAGTGAAGCGCGGGAAATGCTTGTCGCTCGTATCTCTGCCGCCGGCGCAGTGATAGCGGCTGGCTTGCTGGGAATATTTGCGACTTCTTTGCCTTTTGTCGCTCAAGTTGTCGCTTTTGCTTTTGGTCTTGCGGCTGCCTCCTTGTTTCCGGTAATATTTTTGGGGATTTTCTGGAAACGAATGAACAAAGAAGGCGCGATAGCATCAATGCTGACGGGTCTCATCACCACATTTAGCTACATCTATTATTTCAAATTTATTTATGTTCCTAAGGCTGGTACAAAACCAGAAGAAGATTGGTGGTTCGGCATATCACCAGAAGGAATAGGCTTTTTGTTTATGTGGTTAGCGCTCGGCGTCGGTGTAACTGTCGCACTCGCAACCAAAGCACCACCCGCTCATATTCAAACCTTGGTCGAGGACATTCGTGTCCCAGGAAAACGACGACCCCATGGCCCTAAAGGCGTTTAGGAGCTTATTTAAAAGCGCCTTTTGTCAGCTTGTAATGCAATCGATTCGGCGAGCTATTACTTTGCAAGCGGGATTGATAAACTTGCATGTTTTCCATAACCCGTTGGATATAATTACGTGTTTCCGAAAACGGGACACTTTCCACCCAGTCAACAGGATCAATTGCGCCCGTACGCGGATCACCATAAGCTTTTATCCACTGCTTGGCCCTGTGTGGACCCGCATTATAGGCCGCTGCCGCCAATATATATGAGCCATCGAAATCTCGTAGAAGGTCATGCAAGTGCAGCGCCCCCAGGTTTGCCGAGTAATTTATGTCGGTTGTGAGTTTACTTTTACTATATGGAATACGATGTTTGCGGGCTGTTGCCGATGCAGTAGCGTTGATCATCTGCATCATACCATAAGCACGGGCGGAACTCACAGCGGAATTGTTAAATTCGCTCTCTTGACGGGCAATCGCAAGTACAAACGCTTTATCAAATTTATCCGGAAGGTTCAGTATAGAGCGGGGCATAGGATAGCCGGACTCAGTTAACATTGATTGAAACCTAGAGGCCTGTTTGGCGGCTCTAACGGAGGGCCTCATCATGTCATAACGTGCACTATGCCGGGATAGGTAGGATAGGTCCTCCAGACTGTCCACGACATCGTCGAGATGGAAAGAAAAAAGCGTATAATAGTGCTCTTCTTTTGTTTCCGCGAGTAAAGTCATAGCTTTAATGCGCCGATCTTGATGCATGCCAGAAAATTCGAGGGGTAGAAGAGGCTCCTCGGGTAACACATTCACGGCATTACCCGGATTCAATTTCTCTCCGGCCAGCAGACCATAATAAGTATTCGTGAACCGAGCAGCGTCTGCATAGTGCGTTTGAGCTTCGGCGCGGTTTTGAGCTTCATGGGCGCGCCCCAACCAATAACTTCCGCGTGACATGGAAACAGGCGTTGTGACACCATTGCGAAGCGTTTGAAAATGCTGGGCGGCCAAATCAGGTTTATTTAGCTGTGTGAGGGCCAACCATCCACCTAAGAATTCTGCTTCAGCAAATCCAGCACCGCGATTCATGCCGTGATTGCGGGTCAACCTATAGGCTTCTCCGAATTTGCCTTCCTCGATGGCCCAATAGGTCATTATCTTGCGTTCGCGCCAAAGTCGCTCTTTGCCTTTTTCCGTAGATGGCGGCTCGATAATCTGAAGAAAGGTCTCTAAGGCATAGTTTTTACTGCGTTTTTGTCGCCGCCATTTAGCGCGTGCATAGAGCAATCCCGTGTCATTTTGTAATGATTGCGGCACTCGTTTAATGGCTGAATCAATTCCGGAGCTATTGCGGAGAAGACGCATTCGAGCTGTTGCGACCGCGCGTTCACCAGCTGGCATTAATGATAGCAACCCCTCTACCTTTGAGAAATGGGCGGAACCCTCCCAAATCAAATAATCACCACGAATAGCATGATCTTCTGGCGTCAGCCGGTCTTTGTACCGCCTATAAATATTTTTCTGCCTATCTCGTGTGAGCTTGGATTCGCGCCAAGCATATTTAAGCCATCTATCACCATTGACTGTATCACCTTGGGTAAAATAGGCATTCGCCAAAACAATTCGACCTTCCCCAGATACAGGTTCGCGCCCTTCAAACCATCTTATGGTATCAGAAGCGGACATGGGTTTGTCAAATAAACGGTATTCTGCTTTGGCCTGAATGCCCACCATACGCGGCCAATCAGACAGATTTTGTATTACATAATTCAGGTCGGCCGTATCTACATTGGGATCTTTCATTGCTTGAATCCAATAAAGAACGTCTTTGGCTATCGGGTCCTTAACTTTGTTCCTATACTCCTCAAAGGTGGACCAACGTCGTCGATCTGCTGCGCTTAATGCAGACTTAAACGCCTTCGCGTCACTGCTGACCAATATTGTGGAAAGCTTTGGGGGCGGCGGTTTTATACGTGGTGTTGGAATGTCTGCCTGTGCATTGCCCATGGACAGACATAATCCTGCCAGAATGCTGATGACTATATAGCCGGGTCTTAAAGACATTGAGCCCCACCTTGACGACAAATTTATAAGGAATCGACTTGCACGTTATCGTTAAAAACCGTTAAACGCTCGCAAATCGAATGCCGAAGCACATGACTAAAATGCACTATAAAGGCGAAAGAGCAATATGATAAAAGGATCAATTACAGCGATTGTAACACCTTTCCGTGATGGCGAGGTGGATGAAAAGGCTTTTCAAGAATTTATAGAGTGGCAAATCGACTGTGGAACCCATGGCCTTGTGCCTTGTGGGACGACCGGAGAATCAGCAACTCTCAGCGATGAAGAACATAAGCGCGTAATTGCGTTGTGCGTTGAAGCAGCTGCCGGCCGCGTTCCGGTAATAGCCGGGGCTGGCTCAAACGAGACACGTGTGGCTATAGAATACTCAAAACACGCCAAGGAACTTGGGGCTGATGCAGCACTCGTTGTGACTCCATATTACAACAAGCCCAATCAGGAAGGCATTTTCCAGCACTTCAAAGCCATCGCGGATACGGTCGATATACCGATCATTGTTTATAATATTCCTGGTCGTTCTGTTATCGATATCACAAACGAAACCATGGGACGTTTATCCAAGCTTCCAACTGTGATTGGTTGTAAGGATGCTACAGGTGACATTTCTCGAGTTACCACTATCAAAGATTTATGCGGCGAGGACTTTATCCAGTTGTCCGGGGATGATCCGACAGCTTTGGGGCATTCGCTCCATGGCGGGATGGGTGCCATATCAGTTGGTTCTAATATTGCACCTAAGGAATATGCGGATTTCCATAATGCCTGTCTCAACGGGGATTACACCACTGCAGTTAAAATCCATGATTCGCTGGATCGCCTGCACAAAGATCTTTTTCTTTGCCCAAGTCCCGCACCAACAAAATACGGACTGTCTTTGCTAGGTCGAATGACAACGGACGTCCGCCTGCCTATCACGCCCAGTGTTCAGACAACCAAGGACGCTGTGGAATCTGCAATGACCCGGGCAGGGGTGAAATTTTAAGCTGGACTGAGGCATGGCCAAAAATAAGAAGGAAAGCTCTCAAAGTAAGCTCATCGCAGAAAATCGACGCGCACGGTTTGACTTTGAGATCGAAGAAACCTTTGAGGCCGGTATCCAGTTGCTGGGAACAGAGGTAAAAGCCTTGCGAGAAGGGAAGGCTAATATCGCCGAAAGTTACGCATCAATCGAAGGCAATGAGGCTTATTTGATCAATGCCAATATACCCATATATGCCCCGGCCAGCCAATTCAATCATCAACCTAAGCGGCCCCGAAAGCTCCTGTTGAAGCGCCGGGAAATCAACAAGCTCATGGGCGAAACACAGCGCAAAGGCCGTACGATTGTGCCCATGAAGATGTATTTCACCAAAAACGGTTTGATAAAACTTCTCATTGGCATTGGAGTTGGTAAAAAAACGACTGATAAGCGTGAAGATAAAAAGAAAAAAGATTGGCAGAAGCAAAAGGCGCGTCTTATGCGCGAAAAGGGCTAGAAGAAAATATGAGAAGACAATTCTTGATGATTGGGATTTTTACGCTTCTAGCTAGTTGCGGTCAGAGCGATAAAGACATGTTGGTGGAACGATGTATAACGTCGGAAGACCCTGTTATGTGCGGTTGCATTGTCAAGGGGTTTAGAGAAGGCCTTAGTCCAAAGAATTTTTCAAATATAGCGGATGATGTTCGTTCGTCTGAGGCCGATGTGGATTTTTTGGACGTTTTACCAATATATGAAAATGAAATTTCCGACGAGGAGTATTCAAACGTTATCGATGCCATTGAGCCTTGTCTGGATTCTTTGGACAATAAGTTCGAACGCATAGCCAAAGAAATTCAGTAGAACACTCGATTCGATGTCTATAATCAAAGACTCAGGAATTTCCTGATATCTGCAAACACCTCAAAGAACATCTCTTCAGTTAGGCGGCGCGTATTGGTATTATAGCGCGAGCAGTGATAGCTTGAGTAGATACGTCTATCACCCTGAATTTCATATACTTTATGATGGCCAAAGGGATAATCTTTCAGCCTTAAACCTAAGGCCCGCACAGTATTATCATGAGATATTTTACCCAGAGTCAAAATAACTTTCAGAGAGTTTAAAGAGGCAATTTGGTCGGTCAAAAATGGACGGCAAGCGGCGGCCTCGGCGCCGACGGGTTTATTTTGAGGTGGGAGGCATCTGACGGCATTTGTAATCATGGCCTTGTTGAGCGTTAGTCCGTCATCGATGGACGCACCATATTGCCCTTTACTAAAATTGTGCTTTTCTAAAGCTGCATAAAGTAGATCTCCGGCCCAATCGCCAGTAAAGGGACGGCCTGTCCGGTTTGCACCGTGCATACCGGGTGCAAGGCCAACAATTAGCAGTTCCGGTTCGGGATCGCCAAAGCTGGGAACCGGAGCGTTGTAATAGTCCGGATGGGTCTCACGCAGCCCAAGTAGAAAGCTCCGCAGCCTTGGGCATTTATCACAATCTCTGTGGGGTTCCTGAAACACTTTGTCTGGTCTTTACGATTTTGGATGATAAGAACGAATTATGAGTTCCATATATATCGCTTTGGGCGCTAATTTGTCCAATCCAAAAGAAACTTTCACAGAAGCTTTGAATATGCTGAACGGCAAAGGCGTTGACATCATCAAAACATCGGGGCTTTGGCAAAGCCCGTCATGGCCACCCGGTCAAGGCCATCCTGACTATCTGAATGCTGTTGCCGAAGTCCGATTTAATGGCAATGCGAAAGTATTACTCAGAATGCTGCACGATATTGAAGCTGAAATGGGACGGATTAGAACCATTAAGAATGCTCCAAGGCCGCTAGACTTGGATTTGTTGGATTTCAAAGGTCAAGTCATGGATGAACAAAATCTCACTATCCCCCATCCCAGAATGACAGTTAGGGGTTTTGTTTTGCTTCCTCTTGAAGAAATAGCACCAGACTGGTGCGCACCTGAAACTGGATATCACATCACTTATTACATTGCCCGACTTCCATTCAGAGATGTGGCCCCAATTGATTACCGCGGGCCTTTTTATCATTGATGGTGCAAATACTGGACAAATAAGAACGGTCGACTAAACTTACGGTTATGGAGAATTTTACGCCCATTAGTGCCACCATAGGCGGAGCCTTAATTGGTCTCTCTGCCGTTATCCTCATGGGTGGATTAGGACGCATTGCTGGTATCAGTGGTATTGCTGGCGGCCTTTTCAAACAATCTGATCTGGGCGAAAAATATTGGCGTTTGGCATTTCTGGCGGGATTAGTTTTGGTACCATTTGTCATGATTAGCTTTAAACCCGAACTGAATATCGTCCAATATAAAACCCATGCTTGGACCATTATGCTCGCAGGTATCATTGTTGGTCTGGGGACACAGCTTGGTAATGGCTGCACCAGCGGACATGGCGTCTGTGGCAATGCGCGCATGTCGGAGCGTTCAATTATTGCGACAATAGTGTTTATGGGCACAGGCATGATGACTGTTTTTCTGTCTAAATATTTAGGTCTTTACTGATGGGAAAGGTAATACTCGCATTTATCGCGGGCGGACTGTTTGGTGCAGGCCTGCTCATTTCGCAAATGACCAATCCTTCCAAGGTCATAGCTTTTTTAGATATTATGGGGAATTGGGATCCCAGCTTGGCTTTTGTGATGATTGGTGCGCTCGTCGTGACATTCTTTGGGTATCGCGTCGTTCTGCGAAAAGAGAAACCGGCGTTAGAGCCTGAGTTTAAATTGCCGATTAATAGAAATGTGGATTTGTCTCTGACAGGCGGCGCAGCTTTATTTGGCGTAGGATGGGGCTTATCCGGACTTTGTCCTGGTCCGGCTTTGTCGGTTTCGACATTTGGTGGCGCCAATATACTATATTTTCTGACCGGAATGATTGGGTCTATGGCTGTCTTTCAACTTTTAAACCAACGCCGTAGCTAAGTGTTTCGAAAGTCTTTGATAATTACAGGTCTGATTGTGTGTGGCTGTGCCGTTGAGCCCGATCAAAAAAACGATTACGCGCCAGCCGATATTGCGATACCGACGGAACAGAGCCTGCACGCATGGACGGTCGATCTGAATGATTCCGAGATCGCCTTTGAAGCCTATGAGAAGCGCAAAATCTTCTCCGGTCAGTTTTCGCGTTTTAATGTCAGCGTAACACTGGATTTGGACAATCCGTCAAATGGACAAATTCGGGCAATCATAGACTTGGATAGCGCAGACGCAGGCAATGCCGATCGGAATGATGTTTTAAAAACGGCTGAATGGTTTTATCTGGATAAATTCCCAATCGCGGAATTTATTTCGAACGATATTCGTCGAACCGGTCCTAATTCTTTTGAAGCTAAGGGAAAATTATCCATCAAAGATGTTACAAAAGAGATTGTTTTACCATTTACACTGTCGCAAAACGAAGATGAAACGCTCGCTCGAGCGACCTATGAATTTAATCGACTTGATTACAAAATCGGTGTCGGATCATTCGCAGATGAGAAATATGTTGGATATCCGGTCAAAGTTATAATAACAGTCAAAGCATCACAATGAGGACATATGGCCAGTAAAATTTTTAAAAATGCCCATGAGGCGTTAAAGGGTTTGGCCTTTGACGGCATGATGGTAATGTCCGGTGGATTTGGTCTATGCGGCATCCCTGAAAACCTCATTGCTGCTCTTCGCGATACTGGTGTGAAAGATATTACGGCTGTTTCCAATAATGCAGGCGTCGACGGATTTGGATTGGGGCTTTTGCTGGAAACCCGACAAATCAAGAAAATGATGAGCTCTTATGTCGGAGAAAACAAAGAGTTTGAACGGCAGTTCTTGGCGGGCGAACTTGAACTCGAATTTAATCCCCAAGGAACGTTGGCAGAGCGCATTCGAGCAGGCGGTGCCGGCATTCCGGGGTTCTATACTAAAACCGGTGTCGGAACCGTGATTGCTGAAGGTAAACCCCATCAGGTATTCAACGGAGAAACCTATGTTATGGAAACTGGTCTTGTGGCTGATCTCTCTATCGTCAAAGCCTGGAAGGGCGACACCGAAGGAAATCTAATCTATAAATCGACAGCCAAGAACTTCAATCCTATGATGGCCACAGCCGGCAAAGTCACTGTGGTGGAAGTTGATGAACTAGTTGAGCCTGGCGCACTGGACCCGAACTTTATTCATACGCCCGGCATTTTCGTGCAGCGCATTATCGAAGCCAAATGCGAGAAGCGAATCGAACAGCTAACAACCCGGGAGAAAAAATAGTGGCCTGGAGTAGGGACGAAATGGCGGCACGTGCCGCAAAAGAGCTGGAAGACGGCTTTTACGTTAATCTGGGCATCGGTATTCCGACCCTTGTGGCCAATCATATTCCAGACAACATGGATGTCACATTGCAGAGTGAAAACGGTATGCTTGGTATGGGACCGTTCCCTTATCCCGGTGACGAAGATGCAGACCTTATCAATGCAGGTAAACAAACGATCACAACCCTGGCCAAATCTTCCTTTTTTGATAGCGCCACCAGCTTTGCCATGATCAGGGGGGGGCATATCGATTTATCCATATTGGGAGCCATGGAAGTCGCGGAAAATGGCGATATCGCCAATTGGATGATTCCCGGAAAAATGGTCAAAGGCATGGGGGGGGCTATGGATTTGGTGGCTGGCGTCAAACGTTGTATCGCCGTTTTCGACCACACCAATAAGCGCGGTGAGCCAAAATTCCTCAAGGCGTGTACGTTGCCTCTAACCGGTCAGAACTGCATCGACATGGTTATTACGGATCTGGGTGTTTTTGCCAGGGAAGGGGAGCAACGCCGCTTTCGCCTCAAGGAAATGGCCCCGAATGTCACAATTGATGAAATAAAATCCAAAACAGAGGCGGATGTCGTTTACGAATAGCAACCGACTCGGCTAAGAACTCTGGATGAATTTGTGGGAACGCATCATGACCTCGGCCGCACGTCTGTTCGGACCGCCCCCAGCTATCGATACGGATGGCAAACCCGGGCGCATTGAACCTGCCGGGGTGACGGCTGCGCTGATCGCGCTTGGCGCCAAAATGGCAAAGTCAGACGGTCATGTTACCGCAGACGAGGTGGCCGCTTTCAAGCGTGTCTTTCAAGCATCTGAAGACAATGATAGAGATATTGGCCGGTTTTTTGACCTGGCTCGACAAACCACGCTTGGGTATCAGAGGTATGCCCAGATTATTGCCAAAAAATACCGCGCACAACCCGCCGCCTTGGAAGACGTTTTAGATGGTCTGTTTCATATCGCACTCGCTGATGGCGTAGTCACCGAAGATGAAATGGAATTTTTAGAGACAACTGGGGAAATATTCGGTTTTTCGAAGCGGGAGTTTGAGCGCATCAAGATTGCCCATATGGGACGCGCCGCCGATGACCCTTATCTAATATTAGGGGTAGATGAAGATATCTCCGACGCAGATCTGAAGAAAGCCTACAGGCGCATGGCGGCCGCCAATCATCCTGACCGATTGATGGCCCGGGGCCTACCGAAAGAATTGCTGGGCCTTGCCAATCATAAGATGGCAATGGTCAACAAGGCTTATACGGAAATTAAACAATTACGTTCAAACTTATCACATTAAAGAGAATACATCTTTATTACTCTTGACCTTGGCGCGATTAATGCAGACATTAGGTATATGACACAAACAAAATATATTGCTGGTGGAACAGGTGTATTTGGCTCGATTGCGCGCACGGTATTTCTGATTGTCGCTGCCATGGGCAGTATATTCTTGCTTGTTACCGGTGCTGTTGTTGCATTTTTTGTTTTGGCAGCATTGATTACACTTAGTCTGGCGGCGTTCACGTTTTTCTGGGCCAAGGCGAAAGTTACAGGCAAACCATTCGGCCCCAAGGCACAGTTTGAAAAGGCACGTCAAGATATGGAAAGCCAGTTCAAAGCTTATAAAGAACAAATGGACGGTCCGGTTCTGGACGCGCAAAAAACACCTGATGGCTGGTCGGTCGAAGATTAGTTCGAAGATTTGGGTTCACTCACTTTTGATTTCCGTTTAGGCTGCCCTCAAAATCACGGGAGTGTTTACAAGTGGCCAAAGCTAAAAATAAGACGGTCAAAAATGACGGGTCCGTTGACAGCTATATAGCTTCTATTGCTAAAGATGGCCGCCGGAATGATGTTCAGGCTATAAATGATATGATGGCCGATATGACCGGCTGGGAACCGAAAATGTGGGGTAAATCTATCGTCGGCTTTGGCGATTATCATTATAAATATGATAGCGGCAGAGAAGGGGACTTTTTTCGCCTCGGATATTCCTCCCGCGCTCAAAACATCACTATCTATATCATGCCGGGATATGAGGACTTTGGCGACGAGCTCGCCCGTCTCGGAAAGCATAAAATGGGGAAATCCTGTCTCTATATTAATCGTCTGTCAGATGTAGATACGGGTGTATTGAAAGAAATTTTGCAAAAAGGCCTGGATATCATGGCGGAGAAATATCCCCTTGAAGATTAGGCGATTATCCAGTCCAAATTTTGACGAACGCAAACTACCGATTTCGATACTTGTACTGCACTATACAGGTATGGAGTCGGGCCAGGCAGCAATAGACCGTTTATGCGATCCTAAGGCCAAAGTTAGCGCCCATTATGTGGTCGAGGAAAACGGCGATATCATTCAACTTGTGGACGAAGACAAGCGCGCCTGGCATGCGGGCGTATCCAGTTGGAACGGGATAGCGGATATTAATTCGGCGTCCATTGGTATCGAAATCGTCAATGGCGGTCATGATTTTGGCTTGCCGGATTTCCCTGATGTGCAAATTGGCGCCGTGCTTTGGCTGTCTCAAGCGATAATGAAGCGCCACAATATCAAACCCCGTAATGTGGTTGGTCATAGTGACGTGGCGCCGGGCCGAAAAATCGATCCCGGTGAGAAGTTTCCCTGGCACTTATTGGCAGCTGAAGGGATAGGGCTTTGGCCGGAAGGGGTCATCGCCGATCAGCGCATTCTGTTTGACGCAGGCGACCGAGACCGGGGCATAGCTGCCGCTCAGACGGGATTGGCTAGCATTGGATATGGTGTCGAAGTGACCGGGGTGATGGATGGAAAGACAATCGCATTGGTTGAAGCTTTTCAAAGACGCTACCGTCCGTCAAAAATTGATGGCAGGATTGACCTGCAAACCCTTGATGTTATTGGGAAAATCGCCAGCAGTCTGTCGGACTCTAACTAAACTCACCCGCCTCAAACATCTCTGCAAGTTTAAATTTACGGATTTTCCCCGACCCTGTGAGCGGCCAGTCTTCGACCCAGATCCAGTATTTCGGTGTTTTTTGGGGGGATAAGCGCTCGCGGACAAAGGCTTTCATGTCCGCATCATCTGGCTGATGGCCGGTGCCGCTTTTCATAAAGCAGGCGACTTCTTCGCCCATGCGTGGATCGGAGACGCCGACGACAGCAATCTCGGCCACATCCGGATGTTCCTGGATAGCGTTTTCGATCTCAACCGGGAAGAGGTTCTCGCCGCCACGAATGATCATTTCTTTGACCCGGCCTGTAATCTTTAGGTAGCCCCGGGAGTCCATTGTGCCCAAATCTCCCGTATGCAGCCAACCGTCTTTGTCAATCGCAGCAGCCGTTGCTTCAGGATTATCATTATATCCATGCATAATGTTATAGCCGCGCGAACAGATCTCGCCCTGCTCACCCAGCGGCATAACGTCATTAGTGTCCGTGCTGAGAATGGCCACATCCATGTCCTGCAGGGGCTGGCCGATAGTTTGTGTTAGGTCCTCGAAACTGTCATCGATATAGGTCTGGGTAATGACTGGAGAGGCCTCTGTCTGACCGTAAACAATATTCAGCGGCGCGTCGAAGACTTCGCGAACTTCACGGCACAGCTCAGGGGAGACCATAGAGCCGCCTGAGCATAACCGTTCAACAAACGTCAGATCTTTGCCTGTTGCCTTAACGACCTGAATCAACGCCATCAGCATGGTCGGCACACCAAACACCATACGGGGTTTCTCGCGCTCGATAACATCGACCAACATGACTGGATCAAATATAGGTGAAATGTTGACCGTATGGCCCACGGACATGCCGCCGAGCACCATCATGGCACAGCCGGTGGTATGGAACATAGGCATGAAATGAACGATTTGATCGCCAGCTTCACATTGAAGACGCCCCAAACAATCTTTGCCGTTTTTGATCAGCCCATTGTGATGGAGCAGGGCACCTTTGGGAAAACCCGTTGTCCCGCTGGTATACTGGATTTGAACAGCGTCATCATGTTTGACGAGACGATTGTGGATTTTCTCGGAGCCGTTATACATGGCCGTTGCATTGGTCATCTCAATTCTGTGTTTGATCGCAGACATATCCTTGGTGGCTTCGCGAACAATATTACCCATGGGATTGCCGCGATATTCCTCCGTAAAATAGACAGCTTCAGAGCCGGACTGTTCCAGCACATATTTAAGCTCCGCCACTTGATAGGACGGGTTAACCGTCACAAGAACAAGCCCTGCCATAGCGGCAGCATATTCAAAGATGACCCACTCTGGAATGTTATTGGCATATACGGCGACTTTGGCGCCTTGTCGATGACGAGAGGCCAGAGCATTTGAGAGCTTTTTGGCATCGCGAAGCAATTCCGAATATGTCCATTCGCGACCGAATGATCCGTCATAGCCGAGCTCTCGTAGAGCTTTGACGTCGCCCCATTTTTGCGCGCAATCTTCGAGCATTTCCGGGATTGTGATAGGTTCCCATCCGCCTTCGCTTTGAGCCGGAAAAAAGCTCTCTTTGAGTTCAATGTCGTACATCATGCTCTTACCAATCTGCCGGGACGGGCGCTTGTGACCAGATCATTGTCTATAACCTGCTGCCCCGAAACGAATGTTGCCTTATAGCCTGAAACCGGTTGCAAAAGCCTTTGACCCCCGGCTGGCAGATCCTTGACCAGTTCCGGTACACCCAGATCCAGATTATCATAGTCAATAACATTGATATCCGCCTTCATACCGACTTTGATTTGGCCCCGATCTGTGAGGCCCAGATAGTCAGCGCTTTTCGCCGTCAGCATATGTATGGCTTTGGACAGTTCCATGCCCGGACGGCCTTCGCGTTTTCGGTCACGTGTCCAATAAGACAATAGATAAGTCGGGAAGCTGGCGTCACAGATAAAACCCACATGCGCGCCGCCATCGGACAAGCCGGGCAGGGCTTTGTCATGGTTCATCATCTGATAGACAGCGTCATAATTCCAATCCGTATAGTTATAAATCGGATAGTAAATCATGGCCTTACCCTCATCCTCAAGTAGGAGGTCATAGGCTTTTTCAAAGGCTGTCATATTGTCTTTACGGGCAAGGCCGGCAATAGAATTTTCGCGGCTCTGTTCGTAATGAGGCTTCCCATTTTGATCGAGCACGAAATTCTTTTCCGCGAAAGCCTCATATTGCGCAATCAGAACATCCGTCATGGGAGGTACGGTTGACCCTTCGCCAGAGAGCTGAACCGGTGTTTCGGCCAGCATTTTCTCCTTGTAGGCCGGGTCTTTCATAATGGCGACGCGCTCCGCTAATGGCAGGTCCCGAATAGCCAGATAGCTCGGGAAGGCCATCAACGGATGGAAAGTCAAATCCAGTCCCTGAAAGACGCCTATACCGCGGGGGGCCACTTGAAAGCTGACATCATAGCCTTCAGCATTGAGCTTCTCGGAACGTTTGATGGTTTTGATCCAGTCTTGCGGCGCGAAATCTCGCTGCATAAGCGATATGGAGGAGGGTCGTTTACCGGCCTTGAAGAAGGCCTCCATCAGGTCAAATTCTTTGTCGAATGTATGACCGGGGCGCATCATGTCGAAATCATTGACGACCTGCAAAACACCTTTGTCCTTCTCCGCCAGAACACTGGCCAGCCCGACCAATTCTTTTTCATCTGCCTCTGACGAAGGTGTCCAGTCGCCATCGGCTGTTTTATGGGCATCAGAACGGCCTATGGACAGTCCGATGGCGCCAGCGTCCAACGCTTCGCGAACCAGTTCTTTCATGGCTTCGATATCGTCATCCGTAGCCACTTCATTAAACATCGCTCGCTCGCCCATTGCATAGACCCTTATAGGGTCATGGGTGACCATGGCGGCGAAATCAATGGTATGAGGTATGTCGTCTATGGCCGTCAGATAATCCCCAAAGCTTTCCCAGTTCCAGCTGATACCTTCATGTAAAACAGTACCGGGAAGGTCCTCGACACCTTCCATGAGCCTGACAAGTCGGTCTTGATCGCCTTTGCGGCAGGGTGCA
>JAHDEZ010000007.1:32351-72383 GCA_020628425.1 Hellea sp.
AATTGCCCATAACAACCGTCGTAACGCCATGATTGACCGACGGTTTCATTTCTTGATCCCAACTGATCTGGCCATCATAATGTGTATGGAGGTCGATGAAGCCTGGGGTCACAATACAACCATTAGCGTCGACAATTTTGTCCGCAGCTCCAAGCCCTTGTCCGATAGCGGCAATCACCCCGTCTTTAAGGCCGATATCAGCCTCAATGGCTTGACCGCCTGAGCCGTCTATTATGGTGCCGCCCTGAATAATGGTGTCATACATATCATTTTCCCCGATCTTTTCAGCTTTTAGCCCGATCTTGAGCACGGAATATAGCAACTAATGTCAATCCTGCAATAATATGCCAGGTACCCCACAGACCGATGATTGCGGCAGCGCCGCCAAGACCACTGAGTACGCCTAAAATAATGACAATCGCCAGTCCCGAGTTTTGAATGCCTACTTCCATAATCAAGGACCGACGGTCATATTTGTTCGCCCCTGACAGCAGCGCGGCAAACAAACCTAGGGCAAAAGCAATGGCGTTGTGCAATACTGTAAATCCGACAAGCAAGAAAAGCGTCGATAACCCCAGCTTCATGAACCCGTCCCAATTCGTATAAAGCGCGATACCAATTATAACGAACAACAGCAAAAATGCGATAAGACTCAGGGGTTTGGAAATTTTATTCATAGCGTTCGGAAACCGACTTTGGGCAATCATACCGAGTGTAAGAGGCGCGGCCAGCAACACAAATGTGTTTACCAGAAACTCGCTCACGCTGAACTCGATCGTCTTAAGAAGAACCGCCGTGGGTCCATAAATAGATATCCAAAACAGAATGGTAATGGGAGCCATAAACGCTGCAAATAGACTTGAGGTGGCTGTTAATGATACGGATAGCGCTCCGTTGCCGCGTCCTAATACCGTGAGCAGGTTGGAAACTGTTCCACCTGGGCAGCAGGCAACTATTAACATGCCAAGCGCGATCGTTGGATGCGGGGATATGATTATGCAAAGCAAGAAAGTTGCTAGCGGCAACCCGATGAGTTGCGCGATGACGCCCGCGAAAAACGGCTTGGGGTTATCTTTGACTTGCGTGAAATGCGAAAGACGCAAGCTCAGCGCCACAGAAAGCATTATAATGAACAATGAAATAGCCAGACCAATCTTAGCTGGCTCCGACATTATCAGGATAAAATCATCAAGGGGACTCGGCTGCATCCCTAGCAGGATGCATTAATTTTTGAGCCGTGCAAAGGCGAAAAACAAAGAAACTAAAGCGGAGTATTCTCAACGCTGACGAGGCGCGCGCCTGCATCTGTCATAGGCATTGGCATTCCGGTGGCTGCCTGCGTTCCCATGTTTGTTAGAACGGTAGTCGTGAAAGTTTGAATACTGGTTCCCGTTGCGCCACCTGTAGCCGAAGAATAGTCAACTTGATAGGGAGAAAAACCCATCGCGTATAGCAGATCAGCGGCTTGCTCCATGCCATATTTAAAGAACTGAAAGTCCGCTTCATTGTCCGAGATAATATCGTCAATGTCCGATGTGAATACCATGTTTTCAGCAATAAATGCCATAGCCGGTGATCTTGCTCCCATTTCTCCTAATCCACCCACAAAGAGATTTTGCGTTGGGAAATAAGACGTTCCAACAAGACGGATATTTGCATTACCTTTAATGATTGAGGTCATATCGGGACTGGAATTACGATCTTGAACAAAGAGCAGTCCTGCATAGTCGCCCGTACGCGGCGCCGTTAAATCCAGGGAGACTTCATCATAAGTGTAAAGATATGAATCCTCGCCCGTAAATACGAATGTAACACCATCCCCGACAACTGACGCTCCAGCGCCGAACGATAATGGCCCATCATGTATGTAGTAAGTTCCAGGCATCAAAGTCGTCTCAGCGTCATAAAAATGGAGGCCATGGCAATAGACACCTGGGAAGCGCACATCATTATTTGGGCCTACGGCAAAAGTCGTGTCCATAATCTCCATAACGTCATCGACGGTTGTCTGATTGACTGATCCGAAAAAATGATACTGAAAAAACGCATCAACGACTGAAGGAATAACGGTATCTATGGGCCCAAAATTACATTCGTCATTCCCGCCAGTGAATTGGGGAACGGTAATGTGAGCGTACGGATCGGGCAGGGCGGAGCAATTGGCTTGAGCATAAGGTCCAACATTACCGTTAACACCACCATGAACACAAATTCTTTTGGCGTTTGGCTGATAATTGCCGGATGCAATCAACGCATTCTGATCGCCTGAATTCACCTGAATTGAGCAACCAGGTGCTTGAACTAAGGCATTTTTCTCAAACCGTAACGACCCGCGTGCGTCTTCACTCAGAGTCATAATACAGATAACATCTTCGATTGTCTTAATAGCTGCGGATCGATTTCTCTGCGTCACTTTATTATGCCCCGCAATTCCCATGAAAATTGTTTCTTTTTCAATCGTGCCCTGAATATCGACCCTGGCGTCGGAGGCTACGACTTTTATTTCCACCGGTATGTCTGCGTCAAAGTTTTGTTTGAAGATGTTTGCGGCATAGTCCGCACGCTCATCATTTGAAAGATTTCCCGGAACAACGGCCGCCAAAGCCGCACTATCTAGTGCGCCCTGTAATCCTGTGGATTTATTGTGCAGATAGGCTGTATCAATAGCTATGCCGATTGCAATCGTAATCGGAACAGCGAAAATTGCTGTCATCAGTGCGAATTGCCCGGAGTCATTCGCCAAGTATTTTTTAAGTGCATTACGCATAATTATCCCCAATTAAGGTTGTACTTAAACTAAAAAGTTTAAAGTTGGGGCAAATCTTACGGTTAATATTCGGTAAAATCGTAACAAGCCTCTTGACTAATGATAGTAGTTGTATTCCATCACTTCTTGAGGGTCGGGCGATTGCAAACATTGTTTGAGGAAAGTCCGGGCTCCATACAGGCAGGATGCCGGTTAACGACCGGCAAGCGAAAGCTTAGGGATAGTGCCACAGAAAACAAACCGCCATTTTATGGTAAGGGTGAAAAGGTGCGGTAAAAGCGCACCGCACCGGGTGTAAATCCGGTGGCAGGGTAAACCCCATCCGGAGCAAAACCGAATAGGGACAACACATGATAAGCCTGTTTATCGTTGTCCGGGTTGGTTGCTAGAGATTGCAGGCAACTGTAATCCGAGATGAATAATCGCCGCTGCACAAGCAGTACAGAACCCGGCTTATAGACCCTCAATTTACACTTGGCAGGTTCCGGTGTATTGAGGATTGCATGCTCAGAAAATATGCAAAAACCACGTTCGTACTGACGGGGACAGTTCTACTGTCAGCTTGTGCGACCCATAAAGCATATTACCGAAAATCTATTTCTCAAGACCGGCTAGAAAAGGCTGAAGATGTTTTAAAAACAAAACTTAGATATACGAAAACAGGCCTCATCGTCATCCCTCTTGAATTTGACTTCGGATATCAAAACTTCATAATTGATACGGGCGCAACCCGCTCAGCAATTTTCAAAGGTAAAGTTGATATTCATTCTGTTGCCGAACAAACAACAGAAACCGCCAATGTTTTCGGACTTACACAATCCGGCCTTTTCCCAATCACTGAGATATCCGGAATTAAGCTTGCTGATTACAACATTGGAACGCTAAAGTTTGCCATTCTTCCCAGACGAGATGAAGAGATAGACAAGTTGGATAATCTGGACATTGCCGGAATAATTGGCATGGACCTGCTGGGGCGATATAATCTGTTCGTTGATACCAACGATGATACTGTCTATTTTATCCCGCCAAAATACCCTTTACCAAACACAGTGAGCGCATGGACACCCGTAGATCTCTATCACAACCCATATTCCAAACTGGATAAGGACCTGCATTTCTTTGACATTCGGGTCGGTGCTCACCTTATGCCCGCAATTCTGGATACGGGCATTGAGTTTAATGTAATTAGCTGGAACGCCACTATCGTGCCGGAACTACGCCGATTACGCCGCCGCCTTCAGGAAGACTGGGAGTTTCAAGGCGCGATCGGAAACTTTGAACCAACGGCTAAAGTTAATGTTGTGAACATGAAGGCTGGCCTTAAGCGTTGGGAAAAAAGTGAATTCATTGTCATGACATTTGACCACATGAATGCCATCGGCTTCAAGGACAGAGCATTAGTTATCGGCGGTATCGGACTTTTCGAAAAGCGAAGTTTCTATTTGAACTTCCATGACAACCGTCTCTGGTTTGAAAGACCTCAAAAAGCAGGTGACGTAAAATAATATGATTACCTGTATTCTCTTCTGGCACGACTACCCAGGCGCACCAAAAGTTCATAGTTGATTGTATTCGCTTCACTTGCGTCATCCGAGAGATTTGGACCGAAGAACTCAGCCCAATCACCAATTCTCGGTCGTTTTTTAAGATCTGAAATATCTAAAGCGGTCAAATCCATGGATACTCGCCCTATGACCGGGCAACGTTTGCTTTGAAGGGTTGCATGACTCAGACCAGTACCTTTTCCAGAACTTGAGGCGACCGGAATTCCGTCTGCATAACCCGCGCCGACAATTGCAATAGATGTGTCTTTGGTCGCGGTAAAAGTAGAATTATATCCAAGACTCTGTCCAGCTTTCAAAACTTTCACCTGTAACACAGGCGCCATCAAAGAGATAACCGGTTCAACTTTTTCCTTTTTAGGGTTTGTTGTGGCAATGCCGCCGTAAATTCCGATCCCAGGTCTAACGAGTTGGAAGTGATATTCCTTTCCTAGGTAAATACCCGCTGTATTCGCAATGCTCATTGGAAGCATAGGCAATCGCGCGGCCTTGGCTTTGAACGCTCCAAGCTGCGCCTTGTTGTAGGCCGAAGTTTCATCTTCGGCACAAGCCAAATGACTCATAACCAAATCAATATGGAGTTTTTTTCGTAGAGCCTCGTTTTTAACGAGTTTTTCAAACTCATTCTCAGGGAAGCCAAGCCTATTAATGCCCGTATCGATATGGAGGGCTGAGTAGGGGGGCTCTTTTACACCTGAAACAGCCTCTTCCCAAATCCGGGCCTGGGTGAGTGAATTAATCACAGGCCTAAGCTGCGAACCAAAGAATAAAGTTAAGTCCCGGGGTGCCGGACCATTCAGGACGTAGATCGTAGCACGATCACCAATAGCTGCGCGGACTTCTTTGCCTTCCCCGGCAGTCGCCACGAAAAATATACGGCAGCCTGCCCCGTAAAGTGCGCGAGATACTTTGTCCGCCCCCAATCCATAGGCGTCTGCCTTAACGGCCGCAGCAATGTTGGTTTTAGAACCAACCAGGGTTTTTAAATTATTATAGTTTCTTTTAAGGGCTTTGAGATCGATACGGACGACAGGCCGGCTCGAAAAGTTAGGACCAAGAATGCTCATAAGCTCGCCTTAATGCGAAAAGTCGTCATAGCGATCATCCTGAGCCAGATTACCGAACTTGGTGATATTGGCATCGAAAGACAGTTTAATCGTACCGATAGGGCCGTGACGTTGCTTGCCGACGATAACTTCAGCTTTGCCATGCAGCATTTCCATTTCCTGCATCCACGTCTCATGTTCTTGCGTGCCTTCGCTCGGCTCAGAGCGAGCTTTGTAATATTCCTCGCGGAAAACGAACATAACCACATCCGCGTCTTGTTCGATAGAGCCAGATTCCCGGAGGTCTGAGAGTTGTGGACGTTTATCATCTCGTTGCTCTACCTGGCGGGATAACTGGGCGAGGGCAAGGACGGGAATATCAAGCTCTTTGGCAATGGCTTTCAGGCCTTGTGTAATAGCGCTGACTTCCTGCACTCGACCGTCCGAAGACTTTAAGGCCTTACCGCCGGTCAGGAGCTGCAGATAGTCAACGACAATAAGATCGAGCCCGTGTTGACGTTTCAGACGACGGGACCTGGCTGCGAGCTGTCCGATTGATATTCCGCCCGTATCATCGATGAATAGGGGGATGTTACTGATGTCATCCGCACTGTCTCTGACATGTTCATATTCTGTGGCATTGATATCACCTCGCCGAATTTTATGAGAAGGTATGCCTGATTGTTCCGCCAGGATACGTGTTGCAAGCTGCTCTGAGGACATTTCCAAGCTAAAAAATCCAACCCGTCCACCGTCCGCAGCTTTGGACACCCCTGTTTCCGTTTTTTCTTCTCTGAATTTTTTGGCTATATGAAATGCAATATTGGTCGCCAATGAGGTCTTACCCATGGAAGGCCGTCCAGCGAGTATGATCAGATCAGACCGGTGCAAGCCACCAAGCTGTCTGTCCATATCTATAAGACCTGTCGACACCCCTGATAACCCACCGTCCCGTGCATAAGCAGCAGATGCCATCTGGATCGACTTGACCATAGCTTCGCTGAAACTGTCAAAGCCGCCTTGTACTGAACCGATTTCAGCCAGATTGTATAATTTACTTTCGGCCTCTGCGATTTGCTCGAGGGCGTCCTGCTCATATTCCGGATTGGCCGCTACAGTCGAGATATCACCGCCCAGCCGGATAAGTTCTCGCCGCATGGCCAAGTCAAATATCATTTTAGCATATTCGATAGATGTCGCCCCGGACGGTGCAGAGAGCAATAATTCGGCCAAATATTGCTCTCCACCTATGTCTACAAGCGTTTCATCTTGAGAGAACCGGTTTTTAAGAACAATGGCATCTGCAAGCTTGCCGCTTTCGATCAACCGAGCAGCTGTCGCATATATCCGCTGGTGCACCGGATTATAGAAATGCTTTTCGTCAACTATCATGCTGACCCGGTGATAAATTTCATTATCGTAGAGAATGGCGCCCAGCAAAGCCTGTTCAGCCGGAAGGCTGTGAGGCGTTGTGTCCTCCTGTGATAGAGAGGAATAATCACTACTTTCAGTAATGGAAACCATGCCAACCCTTTGCGAATGTGCTGTGTTTAACAGGAGTCGTTTTCTCAATGAAGATGCTCTTTCGTTTTCCTATATGACTTACAAGAACTTTCTGCAGGAATACGGCGATACTGTGGATAGAATTGGGTATAAATTTGTTCATTCAAAACCACCCATTTTTTATAAATCATTAACCAAGATCTATCACTATCCTTGAGATCTAAAAGGCCTCGGAGGATTCTATGTCTATTCAAAGATTATTGGGGGGTGCCATTGTCGCCGGACTGTTTTCGGTAACAGCCAGCGCTCAGACTTATGATGTGGTTGTGGAGCCAGTCCCGCAACCTGACCAGTTAAGCGACAGTGTTAGAGCGCAATTTATCAGGGCAGGTGATGTTAGTCCGGAAGAATATGCACGCCTAATGGAGGAGGCTGATAAAATTCGTGCCTACCAGGGGCATGGCTATACCGCTCCTGTATACTCTGAAAGCGCGACCACTTATCAGACAATGCCCACATATGATGGCCGCCCGTCTACGACAATCACAACAAATCAAGGTTATCAGATAGAACTTTATGATGAGCCTATTCAAGCGCCTGTCACACCAACCGCAACTTACACAACCTCCGGCGGTCATACAGTTATGCGCGGTGACACGTTGTATAGTATTTCGCGTCGTTATGGTGTTTCGCTGTCAGATTTGAAGTCACGCAATGGTCTATCATCTAATACAATCAGTATTGGTCAGGTCTTGTCAGTGCCTGGGCAGGCAATGACATCTTATGCCCAGACCTATTCAGCGCCGGCGCCAACCTCGTCATATACTATTAATTCTCAGCCATATGAAAGCGGTTCACGGGCTACGTTAGTTCGCAATGTCGAGCCTATCCCGTTCACGGGGATCTATGCCGTTCTGCCGGGTGATACATTGTACAGTATTGCGCGTCGTGCTTGCGTAAGTGTCGACGAGGTCACAAGTGTAAACAGCCTGGGCACCACCACTATACAGCCGGGACAGCGTCTTACCATGCCAAATGGTCATTGTTTGAACTAATTCTTTTTTAGCTATATGCGTTGAAATAATTTATGACGCCCCTATATAGTCGCCAACACTAAAACCGGCGACTATGAGTCGGGCGTCATTTTTTATTTGCGGGGATTTATGAGTACTCTCATTATGCAAGCTCAGGGGGGCAGTCTGTTTATTGACTTTATTCTCCCCATGTTACTGATTTTTGTCTTGTTTTGGTTCTTGCTTATCAGACCCCAGACAAAACGCATGAAAGAGCATCAAGCCATGCTGGCTGCCATTCAAAGAGGTGATAAGGTCATGACCAATGGCGGCATTTTGGGCAAAGTCACCAAAGTTACCGATGAAGAACTAACTGTTGAAATCGCACAAGGGACCAAGGTTCAAATTCGCAAAGGCATGATTGCAGACGTCATAAACCGCACGCAACCAGCCAACGATACCGGCAAAAAGAAATAGACCTGAAATATTAGGTCTAATGGGACACATTCGATTTTGATCCTAATGACATAGATAATTGAAAGAACGCTGATGAGCCTCTTACATTTCTCCAAATGGAAAACATTTGGCATCCTGGCAGCCGTTTTGATCGGCATTTTTTTCGCTTTACCTAATGCTCTTGGCGAAGAACAGAGAAAATCTATGCCAGGCATGATGCAGAATACGATCAATCTCGGTCTTGACCTGCAGGGCGGAGCACACATGCTTTTGGAGGTGGATTCAGCGTCTGTTTTGACCAATCAGCGCCGCATTCAGAAAGACAATATCAGAACCTCACTCAGAGATGCAGGCATTAGCTATGGCACTATCGGCGAAAATGGCGACACATTGATTGCCAATATCCGCGATGTTGACGATATGGACCAAGCTGTTGACGTATTAAAAGGACTTGAAACAGATCTAGATAGCGGCGGCGGGAAGACCGTCGATGTTGAACGTGGCGAGGAAAAGACAATTCAAGTCACGATTACCGAAGAAAACATCGAATATATCAAAAATCGCACGATTGATCAGTCTATCGAAGTTCTCCGTCGTCGGATTGACCCCCAAGGTACAACTGAAATGACCCTGGCCAAAGAAGGCTCAGAACGGATCCTTCTACAGGTTCCCGGCGAAAAAAATATCGATGAAATCAAAGACCGCATCAACAAAACCGCCAATCTGAGTTTCCATCTTGTCCATGAGGCCAACCCTACGGTCTTGCGAACTGCTGTAGAAAAAAGAATTTATCCTACTGGAACCATTCTTCGTTATTCAAAAGAAGACCGACAGCCAATGTTAATCGAGGAACGGACGCGGATTACTGGTGGATGCGTTCAAGCTGCGAAAGAAGGCTTTCACCCTGAGCGTGGCCAAGAACCGATTATGAATTTTGAGTTCAATAATCGCTGCGCCAATGAATTTGGTAAGATGACATCAGGCAACATCGGCAAGAGATTTGCCGTCGTCCTGAACAAGGAAATTATTACGGCCCCGAACATCAGGGTTGCCATCCGGGGTGGTCGCGGATTTATAGAGGGCGGTTTTGCTAATATTCAGGAAGCCCGTGAACTGGCACTCCTTATTAATGCGGGTGCACTTCCGGCCAAGCTAAACATCGTTGAAGAACGAACCGTAGGAGCGGAACTAGGGCAGGATGCTATTCGAGCCGGTAAGATCGCCTCGATGATTGGCCTTTTCGGCGTCGCCTTTTTTATGTGGCTATCTTACGGGTTTAGATTTGGCACAATCGCCAATCTGGCTTTGGCAACCAACATTATTCTAATAGCCGGCGCATTGTCATTCCTCGGGTCTACGCTCACACTACCGGGTATTGCCGGAATTATCCTGACCATTGGTATGGCAGTTGATGCAAACGTTCTGATTTTTGAGCGCATTCGCGAGGAAGCCCATAATGGTCGTCCGCCGGTCAATGCCATTGAAACAGGTTATCGTCGGTCCTTTGCGCCGATCTTGGACGCGAACATCACAACCTTGATTGCGGCGGTTACGCTCTATTTCGTCGGTTCTGGTCCAGTCCGGGGCTTTGCAGTTACGCTCGCCATCGGTATCGTAATGTCCGTTTTTACCGCCGTCGTCTTTGCCCGTCTTATTACCGCCACCTGGTTACGCGGTACGCGACCAAAATCGCTGCCAATTTAGGATCATACCATGCGCGATATTTCACTCGTTAAATTTCTACCTATTGAGCCCCGGGTCCCTTTTATATCCGGGCGCAAGATTGCGGCCATTCTTTCCGTTTTGGCCGTTATCGCATCTGTATTCTTGTTTTTTACCAAGGACTTGAATTACGGGATCGATTTTACGGGCGGTACAGTTCTAGAAATTGATACAGGCTCTGACCCCACAGATGACGATATTAATAAATACCGTGCGCTGATGAACTCTCTAAATCTAGGGAATGTTGGCATTCAAACTATCAAAGCGCCTTGCTCCGATGACGAAAGGGCCAATGATACATGTGCCGATAAGTACAACTTCTTGCGAATTACGATTCCCATTCAAGAAGAAACCGTCGAACGCGAAAACGAACTGACAAGACTGTTGTTGAATTCTCTGGATGAGCTGGAGGGCGATAATTTCGTCATCGAAAGCACAAACACAAATGACCGTGGTTTCACGTCGGTTATGGTTCGTCACGGTAATGAACCCCTGGCCGAAGAATTCATCACAACCGAGGCCGTCACCACAGAAACAGGATCAGTTGACGCTGCTCCCGGTGAAGAAGATGATGAGAAAGAAGACCCAAAAATCACAGAAATACAAAAAGTTATCAATAGTCTAGGCTTGAACAATGCGGATGTCACCAAACGCGGTGAAAATCTGGCAGAAATACTTTATCAGGAAAAAGAAGAAGCTTCAGCGACCGTGCAACAACTGGCTTTGGGTGACGCGAAACTGGCTCTGGCCAAAGAAACCGGATCTTTTGGAATTAACAGTCAAAGCGTTCTCGGTTCCAAAGTTTCAGGCGAGCTGCGCCGCAAAGGCATCATGGCTGTTGTATTAGCACTATTCATGGTTCTGGCCTATATCTGGTTCAGATTTGAATGGCAGTTTGCACTGGGTGCCGTCGTCGCCTTATTCCACGACGTCATCCTGACCATTGGCGTGTTCTCGCTGACACAGCTTGAGTTTAACCTCTCTATTATCGCTGCTATTCTAACCATTGTCGGTTACTCGCTCAACGATACCGTGATTGTGTATGACCGTATTCGAGAGAATATGCGAAAGTATAAGAAAATGCCGATGAAGGAGCTTATCAATCTGTCGATCAATGACACGCTGTCTCGAACGATCATGACCTCATTCACCACCTTGATGGCCTTGCTTGCGCTTTATCTGCTGGGTGGTCCGGGACTTGAAGGCTTTGCTTTCGCCATGATTTGGGGCGTGTTTATCGGAACTTATTCTTCTATCTTCGTGGCCTCGCCATTACTGCTATTCTTCAAGCTTCGCAATGTACGTTCCGGAGAGGATGCAGGCGAACTGGCAACCAGTTAAGTTTTAAGACGTCTAAAGCCTTGCGGTCCGATTGCCCATCGGGCCTCGGCTTTTATGCGCTCTTTGCTAACGGGCGCGATAATAGCCTCCGGGACAGACAGTTCACCGTCTCCTACAAAATGGTACCGACCATTTTCAACGCGATTAAGTCGTTTAATAATTCGTCCTAGGTCAATATGGTCAATGACATAGATAAACCCCGGCCGAATGGACCGGGGTTTATTTGTGACGACATAGTCGCCATCTTTTAAAGTCGGAGACATACTGTCTCCGGAAACTCTGATGAGTTTAAAGACCAATGTCCTAAAGGTCTGGGTAAACCACTTCGAGCGCCGGCGCATAAGGCGCTGTAACCCGCTTGGTTTTGACGCCTTTCATAGCCCAGAACATTTCAGCAAACTCATTGACCAGCTCTACTAAGGCTTCGCCGTCTTCGCGGTGCAAATCCTGTTTGCAGGCACTGGCTTTCATCATAATCTTGTGGGCCAAATCATGAGCATTCGGGAACTTCTCAAGCTTATCGCCTTTCATGAAGTCACCCCAGATAATGCGAATTTCGTGCTTGACCTTTTCAGCCTGTTTTTCTTTCTCAGCTGTATTCCGGGCAACCTGCATGGCCGTAAAAACGCTCATGTCTTTGTCCTTCAAGCCAATCAAAATGTCCATTTGTCGTACAGTGGACAGGGCGTGATAAAGCGCAGGCTGAGGATCGTAGATGCCGCAAGGGATATCACAGTGGGCAGATGCTTCTTCGATTTTATCGTCAAATTTTGAAATCAGATCGTATAACATTCCGGTCTCCTTCTTACGCGCGCTTCTTGCGTACCATGCGGACAATCATAGCTGACGCAACAACGCCACCTATAACTGCAAACAGGCTGTGTGTGGGGCTTGAGAGCCAGTGAATAATTGTGGCGACGAAGTGGTCTCCGTGGTCCCCATTGTGGGCGAATGCGTTCGCGGCGGGCAGGGCAGCCAATGCCGTAACAGCAGCGCTCTTTAGGATGCGTTGTTTCATAATGTCCTCTTCTGCTTAAAATATGCCGCGGATGATAAGTGGAATAGGTTTTGACCGCAAGCGGGTGAGGGAATATGGCACAGAATTATGTTGGATAAGTCTATCACTGATAACATCAAACGCGTTGATCCAGATCGCTACCGGGCAGCCTTGCTAGCCGCGCGAGACCAGCGGGATGCGCTGATGACGATATATGCGTTCCATTGTGAGTTGGCTAAGGTCCCAGAAATTGTGTCTGAAACCATGATCGGGAATATTCGCTATCAATGGTGGCGGGATGCCCTCGAAGAAATATATCTTGGAAAGCCCGTCAGGGCCCACGAAGTTTCCACACCGCTGAGCAGCGTTGTAAAAGATAACGAATTGTCCCGCTTCAAACTAGATCAACTCATAGACGGGCGGGAAAGAGACCTCGATCCGACGCCTTTTGCCGACTTGCAAGAGGCCTCTGAATATAGTCGGTCTACATCTGGCATATTAGCCGAATTGAGCGCGCAACTCATGTCAGCGTCAGAACAGGAGACAGCCAGTGAACTTGGGACGCTTTGGGGGCTGACTGGCCTCGCCCGAAGCTGGCGTTATTACACCAATGGCATGCTATCAAATTTGAATTTCAAAGAACTCTTAGATGACATCGATACCCGCTATACGGCCATTAGTTCCCAGGGCCGTATACCAGCCTCGTTGATTCCTGCTATTGGTTACACATGCCTTATTCCACTCTATCTCAATCAAATGCAAAGCCCCGATTATGACCCAAAATCCATGGCGCCGACTTATTCCCAACTCCGCAAGAAACTGCGCTTGATGAAGACAGCTTTATCCGGCCAAATTTAATCTTTCTGCGCCTTGCCTTGCGCGCAAAAATCCGTACTCTTTTTTTTGGAAACATAAATCCGAGGGGAATATTATGGCGGATGCGCAGGCAAACGAGACCCAAAAGGGCTTTTTAGGTTGGGTGGAACGAACAGGTAATAAACTGCCGGACCCGGTCTTTATCTTTTTCTATTTGATTTTGGCCTTGATGGTCATTTCGTTCATCGCCGAAATGCTCGGCTATTCAGCCGTCCACCCGACCAAAACGGATCCACTGACAGGGGAACCGGTAACAGAAACCGCCAAAAGCCTGTTAAGTGCCGATAATCTTCAAAAACTCTGGACGAAAATGCCGGAGACGTTCACCCACTTCCATCCATTGGGCTATGTTCTTGTAGTCATGTTGGGGGCGGGAGTCGCTGAGCGCTCAGGACTATTTGGCAGTGCTATCAGAGCAGCTCTTCGCAATATTCCAAAATCATTACTGACACCGATGGTAGCTTTGATTGCCATGTTGTCTAACCACGCAGCAGATGCTGGTTATGTTGTTATGATTCCGCTGGCAGCGATTATCTTTGCCTCTGCTGGACGTCATCCGCTCGCGGGTATTGCCTGTGGCTTTGCCGGGGTTTCCGGCGGTTTTTCTGCAAACATCGCGCCTGGACAGCTTGACGCCCTCCTATACGGTATAACAGAAGCTGCCTATGACGCTAGTTCGATTGAAGCCGGTTGGACATCAAATATCGCCGGTAACACCTACTTTATTATTGCTCTTCTGCTCATTTATTTGCCAGTGATCTGGTATGTTACCGACAAAGTTATTGAACCACGTCTTGGTAAATGGAAGCCTGACGAAAATTTGTCCGATGAATACTCCGACGAAAACAAGCCTTTAACTGATGGTCAAAGAAAAGGCCTTCGCCACGCGGGACTGGCCGTTTTGGGAGTTTGTTTTGCTTGGTTTGCAATGGCATATATCAACCTCGTTCCGGGCATCGATAAAGCGCCTCTGCGAACGAATAGCCCGGCGATAGAGGCTGTGAAGCCTTTGGAACTGGAAGTCATCAAAGGCAAAGCTGAACATAATGACGTCGATGGCGACGGTGCCCGATCGGCGGGCGATACGCTCACATATGTCTTTCACTTAAAGAATAAGGGTTCAGTAAACCTGACAAATGTCCGGATACCCGTTGAAGAAGGGTCAAATATCACCGTCGGTTGCAGCGAAATAACCGCCAAGAATACCTGTCAGACCACCTGGACACATACAATAACAGAGGCAGATGTTGAGAACGCAGATTTGCCTTGGTATACTGAGCTTAGTCCATTCTTCAAATCGTTGGTGGCTGGATTCATGATATTGTTCCTGGCCGCAGGCTGGTTCTACGGCAAGGCCGCAGGCACCATTAAAAACCATAGAGATTTGGTTGAGATGATGACTGAGGCCATGAAGGATCTGGGATATTATCTGGTCCTGGCTTTTGCGGCGGCGCATTTCGTCGCCATGTTTAACTGGTCAAACCTTGGACTAATTACAGCTGTACACGGTGCTGCGGGCATTGGTGCTAGTGGCCTGCCTCTGCCAATTGCATTGGGTCTCATTGTACTCTTTTCAGCCTTGCTAAACCTGTTTGTCGGCTCTGCCTCAGCCAAGTGGGCTCTGCTGGCACCTGTTATGGTTCCAATGCTGATGCTAATCGAAGGCAATGGCATCAGCCCAGATGCAGCGACCGCCGTTTACCGCGTGGGTGACGGCGCGACCAATATCATTACGCCGCTCATGGTTTACTTCCCGCTGATACTTGTGTTCGCGCAACGCTGGAAAAAGGATTTTGGCGTAGGCTCTCTGACCGCAATGATGATCCCTTATTCCATATGGATGCTGGTAACAGGTGTCCTGCTGGTTATGCTCTGGGTCTATCTGGGGCTGGATCTTGGACCAGGTGCACCAATGAGCATCGATCCTACGGCCGGTGCATAAGCACAATTAAACGCATTCCAAAAGCCTCGGTACACACCGGGGCTTTTTTGTTACTGTCCACAGGAAAAAGCATCGATGAATGCTATCGTATGCCGTATTAAAACAGAGGCTTACACCCAGTTTTGAATGTCTTTTAGAGCCCGTTGTGCCATAAGACGTTTACGATATCGGGTTTTGTTTTTACCGCGAATGCGTTGACCGTCTTCGTCCTTATAGACAATGCCCTCAATAGGCGGAAATAACCCAAAATTGACATTCATTGGCTGAAATTTCGCTTTAGGTCCTTCCATAAACCCGCCGGTTACGTGCTCGACGAGTGCGCCAAGCGCCGTGGTTTTTGGAGGTGCTGCATAGTCTCGGCCTAAAGCTTGCGCGGCGGCCATGCGGCCTGTCACAAGCCCCAGAGCTGCACTTTCCACATAGCCTTCTACGCCCATGATTTGCCCGGCAAATCGAAGGTCAGGGCGGACTTTGAGCTGTAACTGCTTGTTCAAGAGCTTCGGACTGTTGATAAAGGTATTGCGGTGAATGCCGCCAAGCCGTGCAAAGACCGCATTTTCGAGCCCGGGAATTTGCTTAAAGATTTCCGTTTGGGAACCATATTTCATTTTGGTCTGAAACCCGACCATATTGTAGAGCGTGCCCAGTGCATTATCCTGACGGAGCTGCACTATCGCATAGGCTTTCACATCCGGTTGATGAGGATTGGTCAGTCCCACAGGTTTCATTGGGCCAAAACGCAATGTTTCCGGACCACGCGATGCCATTACCTCTATAGGAAGGCAACTTTCAAAATAGGGGGTATCCTTTTCAAAATCCTTGAACTCCGTCTTCTCTGCTTGGTTTAGCGCGTCTATGAAGGCTAGATATTGTTCTTTATCCAACGGACAATTGATATAATCGGCGCCATCACCGCCTGGACCTTTTTTATCATAACGGCTCTGAAACCAGGCTTTATCAAAATCAATTGAGTCTTTGTAAACAATAGGCGCAATGGCATCGAAAAAGGCAAGGCTGTCTTCGCCGGTTGTTTTCAAAATATCTTGCGCCAAGCCATGTGCGGTGAGGGGGCCTGTGGCAATAATGGTATTACCCCATTCCTTGGGCGGCAGGCCTTTGACTTCACCGTATTCAATACTGATGAGGGGGTGCTGTGTCAGGATCGTTGTTACAGCATCAGAAAACCCGTCCCGGTCTACGGCCAAAGCTCCGCCGGCTGGCAGTTTGGTCATATCGCCCATGCCCATGATCAGGCTATCAGCCTGACGCATCTCTTCGTGCAATAGTCCTACCGCATTGCCGTGCTTATCATCAGAGCGAAAGGAATTAGAACAAACCAGTTCTGCAAATCCGCTGCTTTGGTGAGCGTCTGTCATCCGCTCAGGACGCATTTCATGCAATATAACCGGAACGCCCATTTGTGCGACCTGCCACGCAGCTTCTGAACCGGCCAGACCGGCTCCAATAATGTATACGGGTTTTGTCATAATCGCGGCGCTTTAATGTAGGAGAGAGGTGAGAGCAAGTCTTAAGACTGCCGCGCCATGTCACGTTCTAAAATAGGCTTTAAAAATCGCCCTGTCCAACTGGCCTTGGACTTGGCCACATCTTCGGGGCGGCCGACAGCTACAATTTCGCCGCCGCCGTCTCCGCCTTCCGGGCCCAAATCGATAATCCAATCCGCGGTTTTTATGACGTCCAGATTATGCTCAATCACGACCATGGTATTGCCGCCTTCAACGAGCTCCTGCAAAACCTCCAAAAGCTTCTCTACATCGGCAAAATGCAGCCCCGTTGTTGGTTCATCCAGAACATAAAGCGTCCGCCCTGTCGAGCGTTTAGAGAGCTCTTTGGCAAGCTTAACTCGTTGAGCCTCACCCCCCGATAAAGTCGTCGCCTGCTGGCCAACTTTGAGATAGCCAAGTCCAACCCGTTGCAGTGTTACCATCTTATCGCGAATTTTAGGAACGGCCTTGAAGAAGTCGGCTGCTTCATCAACAGTCATATCCAAAACATCTGAGATCGATTTACCTTTGAACTTAATATCCAAAGTTTCACGATTATAGCGTGCGCCTTTACAGACATCACAGGTGACATAGACATCCGGCAGGAAGTGCATCTCAATTTTGATGACGCCTGCACCCTGGCAGGCCTCACAGCGTCCGCCTTTGACATTAAAGGAAAACCGCCCCGGCTTATAGCCGCGTGCCTTGGCTTCGGGCAGGCCCGAGAACCAGTCTCTGATGGGGGTGAAGGCTCCTGTATAAGTCGCTGGATTAGAGCGTGGAGTCCGCCCAATAGGTGACTGATCGATTTGAATAATTTTATCCAGATGTTCAAACCCTTCAGCACTGTCATAGGGCATGGGCTGTACCGACGAATTATTGAGTTTCCGTGCCGCGGCTTTGTAGAGAGTTTCCACGGTTAAAGTAGACTTTCCGCCTCCGGATACGCCAGTGACGCAAATGAACATGCCAAGTGGAAATTCTGCCGTTACGTTTTTGAGGTTATTACCCTTAAGACCTTTCAAAACCAGTTTCTTGCCATCTTTGCCTAGGCGGCGTTCCTCCGGAAGAAATATTTGTTTGTTGCCAACCAAATATTGGCCCGTCACAGATTTCTTATTCTTTTTGATCTGGCTAGGTGTCCCTTCAGCTATGATTTGACCGCCGTGAATACCCGCAAGTGGCCCCATATCAATGACGTGGTCCGCCGTTAGAATGGCATCCTCATCATGCTCTACGACCAATACTGTATTGCCGAGGTCTCGCAGATTTTGGAGCGTCTCCAACAGCCGCGCATTGTCACGTTGATGAAGACCAATAGACGGTTCATCCAGAACATATAATACGCCTGTCAGACCTGAGCCGATTTGCGAAGCCAGTCGAATACGCTGGCTTTCACCCCCGGATAGAGACCCGGAGCCACGCCCCAATGTCAAGTAATCTAAACCGACTGCATTTAGGAAATCCAGCCGGTCGCAGATTTCCTTTAGGATGCGTTCGGCAATTTCCATGTCTTTTGCGCTTAGTTCTTTTCCTAGAGTGTCGAAACGAACCTTGGCATCTTTGATGGACATTTCGGAAGTTTCAGAAATCGGCATTCCTGCGACTTTGACACTTAAGGCCTCTGGCTTCAGACGACGGCCCTCACAGGCAGTACATTTTGCATTAGACATATATTTCGAGAGCTCTTCCCGCATCCATGTGCTCTCAGTCTCACGGTATCGCCGCTCTAGATTTGGGATAACACCCTCGAAGGGTTTAGTAGTTTCGTAACGCCTTCCATCATCCTCGTAGACGAATTTAATTGACTGTCCCTGTGTTCCGTAAAGGACTACGTCACGAGCACCGTCGGCCAATTCCTCCCAAGACGTCTCGGTGGAAAACCCATAATGCTCGGACAACGCCTTCAGCGTTTGCATGTAAAGACTGCTGGGGGTCTTGGACCAAGGCGCTATTGCGCCGCCGCCGAGGGACTTATGCTCCTGTGGCACAACCATACCAGCATCAAATTTCAGCTCTTGGCCCAGGCCGTCACATACAGGACAGGCACCATGGGGGCTATTAAATGAAAACAAGCGCGGTTCGATTTCCGGAATCGTGAAACCCGAGACCGGACAAGCAAACTTTTCACTGAATAAGATCCGCTCGCCGTCATCCTCAGCAATTTCGGCAATTGCCAGGCCGTCAGCTAATTTGAGTGCCGTTTCGATGCTATCAGCCAGGCGGGTTTCAAGCTCAGATCGGACAACAACGCGGTCAACCACCACATCGATATCGTGTTTGAACTTCTTATCAAGGGCGGGCGCCTCTTCGATTCGGTAAAAATCGCCATCAATTTTCGCGCGCTGAAAACCTTGTTTCATGAGATCAGCGAATTCTTTGCGGTACTCACCTTTGCGGCCCCTGACGATTGGGGCAAGGATATAGAGCTTGCTCCCTTCAGGCAGGGACATAACCCGGTCGACCATCTGACTGACAGTCTGACTTTGAATAGGCAATCCTGTTGCAGGTGAATAGGGCACACCGACCCGCGCCCAAAGCAAGCGCATATAATCGTAGATTTCCGTGACTGTTCCAACGGTCGAACGTGGGTTTCTGGAGGTCGTTTTTTGTTCGATGGAAATAGCCGGTGAGAGCCCTTCAATCGAATCAACATCCGGCTTGCCCTGTAGCTCTAGAAATTGGCGCGCATAGGCAGACAAACTTTCAACGTAACGGCGCTGTCCTTCGGCATAGATAGTATCAAAGGCCAGAGAGGACTTTCCTGAACCAGACAGACCGGTAATGACCACAAGCTTATCTCTTGGGATATCCACATTGACATTTTTCAGGTTGTGCTCTCGGGCGCCGCGGACCTGTATGGATTTAAGCATGGACATGAGAACCTATTCGAACTGTGGACAGTTTTGGATCAGAGCGCTTCAAAGACTTGAATAACCGCTTCAGACAAAACAATATCGTTGTGTATTGTGCAAGTGAGAATCAGGACTTGCCAACAAGAACATAATGTGAACATAATAAAGCGAGTCAAGCTAAAGGTGAATTTATGGCCGGTTCAGTCAACAAAGTAATTTTAGTCGGGAATGTAGGTAAAGACCCGGAAACCCGTTCATTCTCAAATGGTGGAAAGGTATGTAATTTCTCGCTTGCCACTTCCGAGACATGGCGCGACAAACAATCCGGTGAACGTCGCGAAAGCACACAATGGCACAACATTGCAATTTTCAATGAAAACCTGATCAAGGTTGTAGAGAATTATGTCAATAAAGGCACGAAGCTTTATCTTGAGGGACAACTGCAAACCCGCAAATGGCAGGACCGCGACGGCAATGATCGTTGGACGACCGAAGTTGTCCTTCAACGCTTTAGGGGTGAATTGGTTCTATTGGATAGTCGAGGTAGTGGTGGAGACCGTGGCGGTTATGACCAGTCGCGCAATGTCAGCGATTATAGTTCCGGCGGTCAGAAATCAGCATCGGCCCAGGAAGGGCCAATGGAAAGCTTTGAACTGGATGATGAAATCCCGTTTTAGGTAAGTCGTTAACTAGCCATTCAAGGCAGCGTCAAGGAGTTCATCCAGGCGCTGAACACTGGCACCGGCAACAAATTCATCTTCAAACAAGAAGAAGGGCGTGCCGTTAAAGGGACGAATTTTTCCGACAAGTGTCATTGTATTGTCAACATGTTCAACAATGGCTGGATCTTCCATATCTTTTCGCAATTTTGCGACATCTAAACCGTTTTCTGCGGCCAACTCATCAATTTTGTCATCCGTCAATCTTGAGGCATTCATGAGCGCAATGTGCATATCCAAATATTTTCCCTGACGCGCAGCGGCTAGAGCAGCACGAGCAGCATTCTTTGATGTTCTTGAACGACTATCCAGAATGGGAGCCTCTTTGAAGATGACACGTACGTCATTGGGATGCTCTTCAAGGACGCCAGAAACCCAATCCGTTGTGCGTTTACAATAGGTACAGTTGTAATCGAAAAACTCGACTATTGTGACCTTGGCACTATCTGGCCCCAAAACGATATCTCTGGAATCTGAATAAATAGCGGACTTAACGTCGTTTATTGAATTCCAATCTTGATTTTTCTCATGTTGCAGGAGGGCATCCATGACAATCTCAGGGTTTTCCATAATATAATCATGAACGATTTGCTCAATGGCCGCCTTATCTGAACTGCCGACTGATTTGCCTGGATCGGCAACAGATTGCGCACAGGCAGTCAGGGCCAAGGCCGAAGTAGCCAAAAAAACTGATTTCAAATATTTCATGCTTGTCTCCACGATTATCTCCACGCGTTATATTATAATGGTTATCAAAATATTAGTTGGCTCTATCTCTTTTTCTTGGCGAGCTGAGTTTCAGATATGACCACAATATCACTTGCGCGGCGCCATTGCGGGATGTCTCGTCTCATATCTTGTTGAGCACGCTTCGCAAATGACAGGGCTCTTTGGTAGTTACTCATTGCAAAAGACTGTTCAGCGATCGCATATTTCGCAAGAGCCTCCTCGCCAATATTACCATATCCTTGAGACAGATAATACCAGGCCGTTGGATTTTTAGGCTCTGTCACCAAGGCGGACTTCAATAGACGTATAGCCTCCATTGTGTCCTCACGATTAGTAGATTCGAGATGCGCCTGAGCCAAAGAAATTTTGAATAATGGCGCGTCGGGCTTTAGTTCTAGCGCACGCTGCATGGGTGGAATGGATTCTTCACCGCGGCCACTCTCATAAAGAATTTGCCATTTTAATTCATGATAATAAGGGTTTTCTGGGTACTTTGCGATAAGAGCATCAATCTCAGAAATTGCATTTTTGAGCTCGGCACTCCGGTAAAAAGCAACCGCTCTGGCATAGCGGGCCATATCGGATGTGTCTTCCGCCGGGTAACGACTGAACACTAATTGTTGACCTTCGAGAAAACCCCTCAACTTGGCTTTAGTCATATCAAAACGATAGACATCTTCGTCGCTGTCATAAGCATCTGTGTAGGGACTCTCATCGACAACCTCGCGTAAGGCATCAATACGTTCACTGGAGAGTGGGTGACTGCGGAAATAGGGGTAGCGTTTGGCATTAGATAGAACTTCTTGATATCGGAATTTCTCAAAAAATTGAATAAGGCCTTTGCCTGACTGACCTGTGGCTTCCATATATTGGGCCGCATATTGGTCTGCCGCGGACTCATTGACCCGCGTGTAAGCCAGTATTTCCAAAGCACCAAATTGTGGTGCGCCCGCCAGAATGGCACCACCCGCACCTTCTTCTCCGGCTAGAATAGCCGCCAATCCGAGACCTGCTGCAATCAACATTGAACCATATGCGCTGCGGCGTCCGTAGTCCGATCGTACGAGATGACCACCAACAATATGCCCCGTCTCGTGGGCTATTACGCCTTTAAGTTGGTTGGGTGTTTTCGATTCCAGGATTAACCCCGTATGCAGAAAAATGTTCTGACCACGGGTCACAAACGCATTGAGGCTGTTATCATTTACGATGTAGATATCGACGGCTTTGGGATCCAGACCACCGGCCCGGATGAGAGGCTCCGAGAAGTCTCTCAGAACTTCTTCGATTTCCGTGTCTCGGATAAGAGACTGGGCAAACGCTGTATTTACCGACAATAACAGCCAGGCAAAGGAAAGAGTCAGCGGCGCGATTATCCGGCGTAGAATCGATTCTTCATTCATTTGATTGTTCCGTTTCGCTCAATTTCAACACCTATATAGCAAGTTTCAACTGAATATTGGGTAACAATACTGCGATCAGACAGCTAAATGACTGATATTTAATTATCAGCTTCGTCGTTGCCACCAGCCACGTTTTTTGGAACCTTCCTGGGGGTCGTCCCCGGATTTCGCTGAAGTTTTCTTTGAAGTTGATGCCTTTTTTGTCTCTTTTTTCGCTGTTTCAGTCTTTGTGGATGACGCTTTACGGCGACGTGAAGTCTTTTTCTTTTCTGCGTCCTCCGTTGAATGGGTGTCTGTAGCCTCAGCCTCTGACTTCCGGGACGGCGCTTTGCGACGTGTCGTCGAGCGAGAAGGTTTCCTATCCGGTTTTGCCTCTTCAACCGTCTCGACCGGAGCTTCCACTGATATATCATCCTTCACGGTTTCGTCTTTGTTGTTATCCTTCTTTATGGATTTACGGGATCGAGTTCTACGCGCCGGCTTTTTAGTTTCTTTTTCGTCTTTGTCCTCATCCTTCGCGTTAGACGCATTTGCTGCATCATCAGACTCAGTATCCAAATCTGATTCAGTCTTTTCATCCGTCTTGTTCTTACTCCGTGTTCGTGACCGACGGGATCGTGTTTTCTTCGGCGCTTCTTCCGATTTTTCCTCCGAATCCTTAGATGTTTCAGAGCTTCCTTTACTGTCTTCTGATATGTCTACATCAACATCTGCCCCCGCAGTGGTTTGCGAGGACTTACGCTTGCGCCCTCCACGGCGTCCTCGACGACGGCGGCTCTTGCTCTTTGCCTCTTCTTCGTCATTGTCTTCATCTTCTGCTTCGTCCTCGTCGCTTTTTGATTTGGACTTTTTACTTTTCGACTTTGACTTCTTGGCTTCATCTTCCTTTGCTTTTTTCAGCTCTTTTTCTATTTCAGCCAATGGATCTTTATTCTTCCCTTTGGCCTTGGCTTCTTCAGTAATAACAAAATTCGGGGCGTACAGCTCAGGATCCGCTTCGACAACCACATACATGTCGAATTTTTCCTGAATACGATTCAGCTCTTCGCGTTTATCATTCAAAATAAAAGCCGCGACTTCGGGTGCCGTAGTCAAACGAGCTTTCGCTGTTTGACCGCGTGCGGCCGTTTCTTCAATTGCCCGTAATGCTTTAAGAGCGCTCGATTCAATTGTCCTCTTGCGTCCGACACCTTCACAATGCGGGCACGAAATAGATGACCCTTCGAGGAGGCTGCGCCGACGGCGCTGGCGAGAAATTTCCATCAAACCGAATTGCGAAATACGTCCCGCTTGTACCCGCGCTCTATCCTTAGCGAGAGCCTCTTTCATCTTCTTCTCAACGGCCCGATTATTTCGGTACTCATCCATATCAATAAAATCGATGACGACCAGTCCGGCCAGGTCCCGAAGACGCATTTGGCGGGCAACCTCGACCGCCGCCTCCAGATTTGTTTTCAACGCCGTTCGCTCAACATTACGTTCCTTAGTCGAACGGCCAGAGTTTACGTCAATAGAAACCAAAGCTTCAGTGGGATGAATGACCAAATAGCCACCAGATTTTAGTTGAACGACTGAGTCCAGACTGTCTTCGATCTGGCTTTCCACCTGATATCGCAGGAACAAAGGGATATCGTCTTTGTAAGCCTTCACATATTTGGAATGGCTCGGCATAAGCATTTTGATAAAATCTTTGGCCGTTTTATAGGCCTCATCACCTTGTACCAGCACTTCTTTGATATCCTTATTGTATAGATCACGGATAGAGCGTTTAACCAGATTGCCTTCTTCGTGGATCAGGGCAGGGGCCATAGATTCTAATGTTGTCGTTCGAATGGTTTCCCATAATCGGCAAAGATAGTCATAATCCCGTTTGATTTCGGTTTTGGTACGTTTCGCGCCAGCTGTTCGGACAATAACGCCCATGCCTTGTGGCACCTTAAATTCAGAAACAATTGATTTCAGACGCTTCCGGTCAGATCCATTGGCGATCTTCCGGGAAATCCCGCCACCCTTTGGCGTATTGGGCATCAAAACGCAATAGCGTCCAGCAAGCGACAAATAGGTCGTCATCGCAGCGCCTTTATTTCCGCGCTCTTCTTTCACGACCTGAATTAAAAGGATTTGGCCGCGCTTGATGACTTCCTGGATTTTATATCTTTGCCGGTATGAGCGGCTTTTACGCTTTTTGGCAGTTTTTTCCTGTTCGTCGTCGACCTCGTCGTCACCAGCGGTGATATCTTCCACGTCTGATTTTTCACCATCAGTAGTGTCCGCATCTACCCCTTCAATTTCTATTTCTTCACTATCCGTATCGTCAACCTCGGAATTCTCCGCAGTGGTTTCATCAGCCTCGCCCTCTGCTTCGGTTGAGATTTCAGGTGTTTTTTTAGATTTTTCAGACTTTGAGCCTTTCTTGGATTTCTTTTTTTCCTTGGCCTCGTCCTCGGCTTCCTCTTCAGCTGCCTCTTCCAGAGTTTCCGCTTCTTCTGCTTCGAGCAGGGCCATTCGGTCCTCGAAAGGTATTTGATAGTAATCGGGATGGATCTCGCTGAAAGCTAAAAACCCGTGGCGGTTTCCGCCATATTCAACGAAGGCAGCTTGTAATGAAGGTTCTACCCGTGTGACACGCGCCAGATAAAGGTTTCCCCTTAATTGTTTCTTGGCAGCGCTTTCAAAATCAAGTTCTTCGACCTTGGTCCCGTCGACAATGACGACCCGGGTTTCTTCCGGGTGGCCAGCATCGATCAACATTCTTTTTGACATTAAATTCTCCGATAGGCCCGTTTCGTCCCCCGTTTCGCGCTCCAAGAGCAGCGGACATGGCGGGGAGAGGGCTTTGTGTTACTAAATTGAGTTTGAAAAATGCCGACGCACGGAGAGGTGGTGCAAAACTCTGCCTCTCAAAAATCATATGACGCGCGTTCAACATTGTAATCCTGTGTTTCATCCGGCGCCTAGCCGGAGATAGCGGTAAAATAGAATCCGCTTACGACGCCATAACACTTAAATCGCGGAGCATGCAAAACATTTGTGACGAGACTGTCAAAAATTCTCACCTCGGCAGATTTGGTAACAGAAAAATAACATTATTCCCCCAGTTAAGATTTTGTTTAGCAATAGAAAGTCCACTGCGTGCGCGTTTTCCTTTTGGGAATATTTATATGGGCCTTACACCATACAGTCGCTTTTGCGGGCGACATTAGCGCCGTCGAAGTGAAAGTCGACAGCGCAAGCCACGCATCTATCGTTTTTCAAGGTCAAAACTTTGATGTCGCTAAGATCAATGTTTTCCAAATCTCAGGAGAAAACCCCCGCGTCGTCATAGATATCAAAGACGGCACATCACCTTTGTTAAAACACGGGGCCTACACAAAAATTCACAAAAGTATTGTCCGGGCTATTAGAGCGGCGCAACGAAATGGCAATGACATTCGTTTTGTTATTGATTTAACAGATGGAAGCCAGTTTCTGGACACATCCATTCAAAAAACCAAAATTTCTGTAACAATCGCTGGAAGTTTCCAAACGTCGACGCCCGCCATCATACAGGCCTCCAACAATCCAGCCCCCAAAATACCTGTCACGAATCTTCCGTCTCAACACGACACATCTGATATTCCGACACCACGCATCAAACCAAAACGTAAAAGTAAGCCCATTATTGTAATAGACGCTGGACATGGCGGCCGTGATCCTGGGGCTCTGGGTGGGACAGGTTTGCAAGAAAAGTCCGTTACACTGAAAGCCGCCAAAGAGCTCCAATCACAATTACAGGATACTGGCCGATATAAGGTCGTGCTTTCACGTACAGATGATCGCTATGTTGAACACGATGACAGACTACGCATTGCCCGTGTCAACAACGCCGACTTATTCATCTCCATTCATGCAGATGCCACGGCGGGGAAAACAGCTAGAGGTGCCTCAGTGTATACCTTGGCAGACCGAGCCAAAAACCGCTCCAGAGGTATCGTAAACAATCAAAACTGGATTATGGACGTAAACCTGTCTGAACAGAATTCTGATGTTGGAAATATTTTAGTTGATCTCGCTCAGAGGACTACGGCCTCTCAGTCTACTAAGTTTGCTGATATCCTCATCAATAATCTGGGAGACACTACCCCACTTATTCGGAACACCCACAGGCGGGCGGGATATTATGTCCTTTTAGCACCAGATGTTCCAGCCGTCTTGTTGGAACTTGGTTTTATATCCAATCCTGAAGATGAGAAGTTGCTGAAATCCACGTCTCATAGGCAGCAGGTTATGCGGTCTGTAACGAAAGCAATAAACCAATATTTTGACACCCAAAAGCCGTGACACAGCAGAAAATATCACTAACCTAGCGGAAACTGAATCAGTGCGGTCATAATTGAGCCGCAAAGTGATGGAAAAATTCGGGAAACCGAAAAGGATATTATGTCAGCTGTTCGAAAAATTTTCTCGTGGCGTGTCTTTAAATGGCTCCTATTGGGCGGACTGTTTTTGTTTGTTTGCGCTGCCATCTTCGCGACCATCATCTTTGTTCGCGCCGCAAAGAATTCACCCACCGTAGAATTTTTATCAGATTACGCGCCGCCTGTCATGACACGTGTTCATGCAGGGGACGGCAATCTGATTATGGAATACGCAGAACAGCACCGTGTTTTCGTTCCCATCGAATCGATCCCCAAGAAAGTGCAGCACGCTTTCGTCGCCGCCGAAGATCAAAGATTTTATCAACACGATGGATTCGATCGTCGTGGCTTTATGCGGGCTATGGTGGCCAATGTCGGGCACTGGTGGCGAAGTGAGCGAATGGAAGGCGGCTCCACAATTACCCAGCAGGTTGCCAAAAATATCTTCGAAGACAGAGACAGAACCATAGATCGGAAAATCCGTGAAATTATCACGGCTCGCCGTATCGAACGGGCCATGGATAAAGACCATGTCATGGAGCTCTATCTCAACGAAATTTATTTAGGCGATAGATCATACGGCGTTGCGGCAGCTGCTTTAAATTACTTCGGTAAGTCATTGGAAGAATTGAATCTTTCTGAGATTGCTTATCTGGCGGCTCTTCCAAAAGCACCGAATAATTACGACCTGGAAAAAGATCGTGAGCGTGCCATGAACCGCCGGGATTACGTGCTTGGCCGCATGGTGGAAGACGGCTATATCGCTCAAGCAGATGCCGATGAGGCCAAAACTATTGAGTTGACCAATATTAAACGATTAACGGGCGAAGAGGTCGTTGCCTCTGGCTATTTTGTTGAGGAAGCCCGGAAAGAAATCGCCAAACTCTACGGGGAAGAAGAGTTATATGAGGGCGGCCTATCCATTCGGACCACATTAGATACGCGTTTACAACTAATTGGCCGTCGCGCGCTCAGAAATGGCTTAGAAGCTTATGACAAACGTTATGGTTATCGGGGGCCACTTGGCAACTTTGAGACCTTTGACGACTGGAAAACACGTCTCGATGAGTTCGAAGCCCCACTGGATATAGAGGACTGGCGTGTGGCGCTGGTGTTAGAGGCCGGCGAGACATCAGCCAAGATTGGTCTTGCCATGAAAAAAGATGACGAGGCGAGGCCAGATCAGGGCACATTGGCATTTTCAGATATGAAATGGGCCAGAGTTGTCGATGGCATTGAACGCGGTCCAGAGCCAAAAACATTAAACCAAGTACTTGAGCTGGGTGACATAATTCTAGTCTCGAAAAAACCCAATGCAGAAAAAGCTTACAAATTAGAACAAGTTCCTGATGTAAATGGCGGCCTTGTCGCTATGGATCCCCATACAGGCCGCATCCTAGCCCTTGTCGGCGGCTACAGTTTCAGACAAGCCCCGTTTAACCGGGCAACACAAGCCATGCGCCAACCTGGTTCATCCTTTAAGCCTATAGTTTACGCTGCTGCACTGGATAATGGTTATACACCAGCATCCCAGATTTTGGACGCGCCATTTGTAATCAAGCGGGATGATGAAAACTGCCTTGAGAATGAATTAGGACGGCTGGAATTACGGGAAGTTGACGAAGACGGTCAGGTGGAACCATTCTCCGAAGACCACATTCCGGCCGAAGAAGATCACCCGGAATGCGAGCGCTTTTATAAACCTGGTAATTACGCTGCCGGGCGGTTTTACGGCCTAAGCACCCTTAGGTTAGGCCTCGAAAAGTCTCGCAATGCTATGACAGTTCGACTGGCTAATGATATTGGCATGACAACCATTATGGAATACGGCGAGCGCTTTGGGATTTACGACGAAGCCAAGCCCGAACTTGGCTGGGTACTTGGCGCTGGTGAGACAACTATGTTAAGAATTGCCTCAGCATATTCCACACTCATCAATGGCGGAAAAAAAATTGAGCCATACATTCTTGACCGGGTTCAGGACGGGCAGGGCAAAACCATTTATCGACATGCCGATGAAAAGTGTGAACTCTGCATGATTGATGAATGGGACGAGGGGGCTCCGCCAGAATTGACGGACCGACGAGAGTTAATTATCGACCCAGTCACCGCTTATCAAATCACGTATATGATGCAAGGCGTTGTGGAAAACGGAACAGGAATCATCATCAAGTCGCTAGGACGTCCGCTGGGCGGGAAAACCGGGACAACCAATGACTATAAAGACGCCTGGTTTATGGGCTTCTCACCCGACCTCGTCGTGGGTGTCTATGTCGGGTATGATTCCCCGCGTGGCCTGAATAATGAAGCAGGCTCCAAGGCCGCAGCGCCTATCTTCAAAGAGTTCATGTCGAAAGCACTCGACGGCGAAGCCAAGGTACCTTTTAGAATTCCCGAAGGTGTGTCCTTCTCTCCTGTTAATCGCAATACGGGCGAGCCGTCTTTTATCGGCGCGCCTGACTATATTCTTGAGGCCTTCAGACCCGGAACAGAACCCAAGAAAGAGGAGGTCAACTCTACCATACGCGTTGGTAGTGGGACAGATTCTTTTGTTGGTGGCTTTGGCAATATCACACCTGTCAAAACATCTGAAGAAAGCGTGATTGAAAGTGCGGTTGACCCGGAGAATGAACCTGATAATAACGGCGAAATCGTCCCGTCAGAGACTGCTTCAGAAACAGAGTCACCGGAAAACTCAGGCCCGCCAAACAACGTTCCACCTGTAACTCAACCAGAGACGGAAGACCCTGAAGAAGAAGACATTGATGACGGTCTTTACTAAATAGACCAGGTGGCTCATGCGCGCGCAAACAGAACAACTAAAACAAGATATTGAGAAGACGCTCCGCCTACTACGGAGGCGTCTTTGACTGGGAAACCGCTGAAAGGCGTCTAGCCGAATTAAACGCCTTGTCTGAAAATCCAGAGTTCTGGAACGCGCCTCAAAAAGCCCAAAAGCTCATGCGCGAGCGCAGTCAGCTCGAGTCTTCCTTTGATAACATCAAGACCATTGAAACAGACCTCATAGACACCATAGAACTCATAGAGCTCTCAGAAATTGAAGGCGATGAAGAGCTTCTGGTCGAGGCCGAAGACGCGCTACTGGCATTAAAAAACAAAAGCGACCATGCAAAGCTTCAGGCTTTGCTGTCTGGCGAAGCGGATAGCAATGATTGCTTTGTTGAGATACATCCCGGCGCGGGTGGGACAGAAGCCCAAGATTGGGCTGCAATGATACTTCGCATGTATTTGCGCTGGGCCAATATGCGCGGCATGAAAACCGAAGTTTTAGAAGAACAAGACGGGGATGAAGCTGGCATTAAGTCTGCGACCATCAAAGTCAAAGGTGAAAACGCTTATGGGTGGTTGAAAACTGAGTCCGGCGTCCACAGATTGGTCCGCATATCACCATTTGATTCTAACGCGCGCCGCCATACCAGTTTCGCGAGTGTTTGGGTCTATCCTGAAATTGACGATACTATTGAGATTGATGTAGCAGAGAGCGACTGCCGTATAGATACTTATCGTGCCTCGGGCGCGGGTGGTCAACACGTTAACAAGACCGATAGTGCCGTCCGAATTACCCACATTCCAACTGGAATTGTAGTTCAATGTCAAAATGATCGGTCTCAGCACAAGAACCGTTCTCAGGCCTGGGATATGCTGCGAGCGCGACTATATGAACTAGAGCTCAAACGTAGAGAAGAAGCAGCCCAGTCTGAGGCGGACGCCAAATCTGAAATAGGGTGGGGACATCAGATTAGGTCCTATGTTCTGCAACCCTATCAACTCGTCAAAGATCTGCGTACAAGCGTTGAGACCTCGGATACAGGAGGTGTTCTGGATGGAAAAATAGACCTATTCCTATCGGCCGCACTTAGTCAAAACGCGACCTCCGAGTCTTCAGAAGATTAGGGTAATATTTTTAAGCTGGCTTCGCTTGCGGCGCAGGCTTTGCCTTAGAAACTGGAGCCGCAGCTTGTTTGCGACGTGAGCACTTACCGTCAAAAAACGCGCCATTGGAAATAGTCAACTTATCCTGAACAATGTCGGCTTGGACATTGGCGGTATCGGCCAACTCAACCAGACTCGCATTGATTTTGCCCGTAACCTTACCGCGCACGAGCACTGACTTGGCTTTGATTTCCCCACTAATTGCACCTTGTTCTCCAATCGTAATTGAAGAGGCTGTCACATTTCCCTCGTGACGGCCATCAATCTGAATATCGCCATCTGTACGAATCTCACCAATGATTGTAATATCGCGGCCCAAAATTGAAGGGGCTGCAGCAACAGGCCGTGGTGCTGATTTCTTCGCAGGATCTGCCACTGGTTGAGTAGGTTTAGCAGAGTTTGAATTTGTTTTACTGAACATAAAGGCCGGCCTTTAAAAATTTGTCGGGATCATACGCCCGATCCTGGAATAATATTTCATAATGAAGGTGCGGGCCTGTACTGCGACCAGTGCTTCCCATCTCTCCAACGTTATCCCCCTTTTTAATGACTTGTCCCTTTTTTACCAGCGTTTTCGACATGTGAGCGTATTTTGTTTTGAACCCGTGACCATGGTCGACGATAACCACTCTCCCGTAGCCACTCTTGTGACCGGAATATATAACCGTACCATCGGCTGTAGCGACGATTGGAGCTCCCATGCCGGAGCCAATATCAACGGCCTGATGCATCGCTGGACGGCGGGTGAATGGGTCCTTTCGAACTCCGAAAGCACTTGTCATCCGAGCTACTCCCGGAACAGGAAAGCCCAAAGGCACACTTTCCAACGCATCATCCAGCATTCTGGACTCAGCCACACGAGCTTGAATGGCGCCAACGCGCTTATCGGTCACATCATCCGCAACCATAGCCATTAAAGGCCCGCCAGTGCCAAAGCCGCCAGCCCTTAAAACATCATCAACATTCAAGTCGGTAGCTTCGATAATAGCGCGACTAGCTTCAATTTTCTCAAGAGTATCATACTCTGCAGCCATCAGAATATTATTTTGGTTTGAATCGAGGTTCATCAATGGCGTGTCGACATTTACGCCAACCTCAATCGCGCCGGACGCAATGGAACTGACTCTGGAAAGTCGAGGCGCGGTATCGCGAACATTTGGAGCTCTGAGAAGGCTAGACTTCTGCACACCAAGAATTTCCAGTTGAGGAAATTCAGTATTGATAACAGGCTGATTCAATGCCTGCGCAATGGTAGCATGTTTGTCTTGCATGCTGCGCGTATACTGTTCGAAATCCTTTTGCTGTTGCGTAAGCTTATATTCGGCAGTCTGCAACCGTGATTTAGTTTCCTGAAGAATTCGTTGGTATTCGGCTTCCGCGGCACGGCTTTGTTGGAACGTCCCGGCGAGAGGGTTATGACCCCAAATCAAATTAAAAATCGTAACAAGGCACCAGAGGGCCGTTAGGGCAGCGATCGATGTTGCAATGACCTGTGTCCGGGTTTTCAGAACGTAATAGCTGACCTCACCACCTGAACGCAGATAAATCTGACGTTCTGGAAAATAGCGCATGATCGCTGACCTGGTCTCCTCGACAACGTTAATTAACATGTTTTCCCCGGGGCAAATCTATTTTCTCGCATAACATGAAATTCTGAACAATTTTTCAAGACAAATTTCGATGTTAATTCTATTATTTCGGTTTTGTAATCTTTCATGACAATGGCAGGTAGAAATCTTCGTATAATTTGGCTTCAAAACGGGCAGTTTTATTGAAAGGTTTCTTCAGAATTCCTTTGTAATGAGAACGAACCAGCTGCTGGAAATATTTTTCAGGCTTTTTACCTCTTTTTTCAGCAACATAATTGAACCATCTTGTACCAAAATAAACGTGCTGAACCTCCTCTTCCAGAATCACTTCAAGTATTTCCATAGCCTTGGGCTCGTTGTTTTTTCTTAATTTTTCGATAATTAGTGGCGTTACGTCCAACCCACGGGCCTCCAAAACCATAGGCGCGACAGCGAGACGAGCCGCAATGTCATGAGAGGTCTGACGTGACGCATCCCATAAGCCGTCATGTGCAGGAAATATGCCATACCCATATCCTTGCTCTTTCAAAAACAAATCTATCATTTCGAAATGTCGAGCTTCGTCTACTGCAACAGATATCCAATCATCGATAAACTCCGCTCTAATATCTGAGTTTTCAAGGACTTCACTATTGGCAAATCGCAAAACCATATCCAATGCCAGATTTATGGCATTAAATTCTATATGTGCGACCGAGTGCATGAGCGCGGCGACACCCCGTTGTGAGCCAACACCGCGCTTTGGTACAAGCTTTGGCGCTACCAATTCAGGCTTCTCCGGGCGACCCGGCCATTCAGGCGCTAACGGATACTCAGAAAAACGGCCAGATTTTATATTGGGAAGCGCCTTTGTCAGGTGGATTTTTTCTACGGGATCGGGGCAAGATAAAGCGGATAGAACTGCGCCTGGAAAATCCATTTATCCTTGAAGCTCCTGTAGAGTGGCTAGCACATCTGCCGCATGGTCTTTGACTTTAACTTTCGGCCAAACGGCTGCAATCTTTCCATCTGGACCGATCAAAAAAGTAGACCGCTGTATACCCATATAGGTTTTCCCGTACATTTTCTTTTCGACCCAGACGCCATAATCTTCCGTAACTTTTCCCTCTAGGTCAGCCCCTAAAGAAATAGTCAATGTCTGTTTAGCAATAAAGTTTTCATGCTTTTTGACGCTGTCACGAGAAACACCCAGAATAGCGGTATTGTGATTAGAAAAATGGTCTTTCATGTCTGAGAAGTCTTTCGCCTCGATTGTACAACCCGGCGTGTTATCTTTAGGATAAAAGTACAACACCAAATATTTCCCGCTATAGTCCGACAGCTTGACGACCTTTCCGTTCTCTGCCGGCATAGTAAAATCGGGGGCTTTATCGCCAATGTTCAATATCATTTTAGTCTCGCTTTTAACTTATTCGTATAAGTGCATGTCTCTTTTTACCGACTGAGATTTTTATAACCCCGTCCTGCAAATCCGAACGCTCAAGCGCTTGAAACGGATCAGAGACTTTCACGTCATTGACCTTTAAAGCCCCGCCTTTGACATGACGGCGAGCTTCACCTTTTGAACTGGCCAGCCCTGCCAAAACGGCAGCGTCGACTGCAGACACACCGTCCAATGAAGCTAAGTCATAAGTCGGAAGACCAGCTGCTGTCGAACCTTCCTCAAAAGTCTTGCGCGCGGTTTCCTCGGCGCCTTTCGCGGCGTCGACACCATGAAGAAGAGTCGTCGCCTCATTGGCAAGTCTGATTTTGGCAAGATTGACGTCTGCGCCCTCAAGAGCTTCAAGTTCTTCGATCTCTGGAAGAGATACATCTGTAAACAAGCGTAAAAACTTACCAACATCCGCATCTTCGGTATTGCGCCAAAATTGCCAGTAATCATAAGGGCTTTTAACGAAATCCGCGCCCCAGCCTGGATCTGAATTCAGCCACATCGCACCTTCGGCTGTTTTACCCATTTTTCCCCCTGACGCTGTCGTAATCAAAGGCGTTGTAAACCCGTAAACTTCATTACCTTCCACACGTCGGGTCAGATCAATACCTCCAACAATATTGCCCCATTGATCAGAGCCGCCCAGCTGTAACGCGCAACCATACCGCCGATTAAGTTCAACAAAGTCGTAACTTTGCAAGAGAGAGTAGTTAAACTCCAGGAAGGTCATTGGTTGTTCGCGTTCAAGGCGACGTTTGACGGACTCAAGTGCTACCATTCGGTTGACCGTGAAATGCACCCCCATGTCGCGCAGAAATTCAATGTAACCCAGCTTATCCAACCAATCCGCATTATCAACCATGATCGCACCGTCATTGTCGTTAAAATCCAAGAACTTGGAGAAGACCTGCGAAATACCGTTTTTGTTCTTTTGGATAAACTCATGGGTCAGAATAGGCCGAGACTTATCTTTGTCGGTTGGATCGCCGATTTTTGTGGTTCCTCCGCCCATCAAAACAATGGGTCGCCCGCCCGCCTGTTGGAGATGGCGCAGCATCATAATCTGAACAAGCGAACCTACGTGTAGACTTGGCGCCGTGCAATCAAAGCCAATATATCCAACTAAACCGCCTTTCGCTGCAGCACTATCCAACCCGTCCTCATCGGTGCATTGATAAAGGAATCCGCGCTCTGTGAGGCGTTTCATCAATTCCGATTTATAAGCTTTCATTGTTTTAGCCTTCTTGACTCACAAATCTGGGCTTCTAACAACATGAATCGTTAAGTCAAAGGTAAAGCGTTGAGCGGGAAAATTTACACGGCATTGGGGCTCATGAGCGGAACGTCGCTGGACGGGCTGGATGTGGCTGTCTTGAAAACAGACGGCGAAAAAATCACTGGCTTCGGCCCGACTAAGAACTTCGTGTATGATCTTTTACAAAAACGTAAGCTCGAGAAAGCAACTAGAGCGGCGCTGCGATGGCGGTTTGAGGGCAAGCGCCCAGGTCGGCTAGAGACTGCGGAACAGTTCCTAGACGAAATGCATATTTTTGCCTGCAAGCAAATCCTCAAAGAAATCGATTGCGATCTTATTGGCTATCATGGACAAACCGTCGTCCATATGCCCCCTCAAAACGGTGTGCTTGGCCAAACGTTGCAACTTGGAGATGGTCAGAAGTTGGCCGATGCACTCGACCTGCCATGCGTTTATGATTTTCGCACGAATGATATGAAACATGGTGGACAGGGGGCTCCATTGGCGCCGATATACCACAAAGCGCTATGCGAATATTCAAAGCTTAAAGGAAAAATAGTTGTCTTAAACTTGGGTGGTGTTGGAAACTTCACCCTCGTAGACGGGCAAGATATGACAGCGTCGGATACAGGCCCAGCCAACGGCCCGCTTGACAATTGGCTTTTCAGATTTGGTTTAGATTACGATAAAGACGGCAAAATTTCAGCGAAAGGCAATTTCGACCTTCCACTTATCGAGAAATGGTTGAAAGAAATTCCCTTCTTTAAAGAGGACGGCACTAAATCCGCGGACCGATATGATTTTGACGTCATCGGTGAGCTCATTGGAAAGTCAGCAGAAGATGGGGCGGCGACATTGGCCGCTTTTTGTGCCGCCTCGGTCGCGCACACTTTCAGGAAGATAGAACTCGTGCCGGATCGGATCATTGTCAGTGGCGGCGGTCGTAAGAACAAAACCATTCTTAAAATGTTGGGGGATTTGATTAAATGCCCAATTGAAACGGCTGAGGGTGTAGGTTGGATGGGCGATAGTATCGAGGCTCAAGCACTGGCCTACTTTGCAGTGCGGTCAAATTTGGGATTACCTTTGTCATTTCCCGCGACGACAGGCGTGCCCGAGCCATTAACCGGTGGACGAATGGCATTTCCCGCCAAAAGCTAAGGCTGCGTTAAACTCTTGGCTCGCGCGGCGGGCAGTACATTGGGTCTAAGTGTTCATCCAAATAATCGTCAATCACGTCCATAGTCTGCTCAAGGTGATTGGAATAAAAATGGTCCGCACCGTCAATACGGTGGGTTGAAATCTCTTTGCCCTTTTGAACCCGGATGCGCTCGATGACGCGATCCACGTCATTGGCCGGAACAATAGGGTCTTCGCTGCCATAGGTAACAAGACCGGAGGCTGGGCATGGAGCCAAGAATGCAAAGTCGTACGTATTGGTCGGGAGCGACATTGAAATAAATCCGGCAATCTCTGGGCGGCGCATCAAAAGCTGCATGCCAATCCAAGCCCCGAATGAATAACCTGAAACCCAGGAGAATGGTGCATTCTGATTAAAACTTTGCATCCAATCAAGTGCGTAGGCCGCATCCTGCAACTCACCTTGACCGTTATCATAAGTGCCGACTGATCTACCAATACCTCTGAAATTAAAGCGCAGAACCGAGAAACCACGGCCCTTATATTGCTCATACATGGCCACCGGAATTCGGTGATCCATATGTCCTCCGGCTTTAGGGTGGGGTGACAGGATGAGGGCGCAAGGGGCGGCCGGATCATCAGACGGATGATAACGACCCTCAAGGCGACCTTCAGGGCCTGCAAAAATCACTTCTGGCATTTAAATCTCTTAGTTCTTATCTTTAATCTTGACTAAAATAGTCGGGATTACTACGTACCCCGCCTGTAATAACGTGGGCCGCCTTTAACAAAGCGATTTGGAAAAAGCAAAATAAAGTTCACATTTAAAGAAAAAACAACGGTTTAGACGGTGAAACTGACAGCAAAAGGACGATATGCCATCATGGCAATGACCGATTTGGCGTCTCAAGGCGCTGATTCCGTCGTGTCATTGACTGAAATATCAAAACGTCAAAGTATTTCTCTGTCATATTTAGAGCAGCTTTTTGGAAAACTCCGTAAAGCAGGCCTGGTTGAAAGCCACCGAGGACATAGTGGTGGCTATAGCCTTTCCAGACCTTCTGAAGGGATAAAACTCGACGCCATAATCGCCGCTGTCGACGAAGATATCAAGCTGCATGGCTGTACACCCGAGATCAAACAACATTGCACCGGGCATACGACTCAATGCTTGACGCATTCACTTTGGGATGCCCTAGAAGCTCATATTGAGGACTTTCTGGCAAAAGTTTCTGTCGCTGACGTCGTATCGCAAAATTTGACAGTTCCCAATGGCTCTACGCTGGAGCCTGCAGAATGAGTGCGCGCATTTACTTTGATCATAACGCAACGTCGCCTGCTAGACCTGAGGTCATAGAGACCGTAGCCCATGCCATGACGGTAGGCGGAAATTCGTCGGCGCAACATGGTCATGGGCGTGCCGCTCGCAGTCTTGTGTCGCAAGCCCGGGAAATCATCGGAATGAAACTGGGCTTATGCGCTCAGGATATCATCTTTACAGGTGGTGGAACCGAAAGCGACAATTCGGCGGTTTATTCTGCCGTTTCCGGTGGCTGTAAAACACTTCTAATTTCATCACTGGACCACCCCGCAACTTCCACAGCCGCTGAACGTTTTGGCGAAAGGGTCGAATATATTCCGGCGCTGTCCAACGGTTTAACGAACATGGACTGGTTAAAAAATCGTCTTGAGAATTGGATTGAGGATGACGGACGTTTATTTGTTTCCGTACCTGTGGTTAATAGTGAAACCGGTGTCATTCAGCCAGTCGAAGAGGTCATTGAATTGGTCCATGAAAACGGCGGTCTCGTACATACCGATGCGGTTCAAGCCTTGGGAAAAATCGAATTTATGTGTCTCCCGGACTATCTTTCTGTTTCTGCACACAAGATTGGCGGACCTATGGGCATAGGAGCACTTTATGTTGCGGCTGACGCGCCTTATGCCTCGCATTTAACTGGCGGCGGTCAGGAAAGGCGACGACGCGCCGGGACTATCAATGTGGCCGGAATTGCGGGCTTTGGCAAAGCTGCGAAATTGACTTCAAACCTCAATAATATCAAAGAGATACGTAATTATATTGAGGCAGGCCTAAAGGGCATGGAGCCGAGTATCGTGATATTCGGAGAAGAGTGTGAACGCCTGCCAAATACCAGCTTTTTCGCCGTTCCGGACGCCAGCTCCATGACTTTGATGATGGCGCTCGATATTGAAGGTATATCCGTATCGCGGGGTATGGCCTGTTCCAGCGGAAAAACTGATGCATCGAAAGCTCTTACCGCCATGGGGCGTTTGGACGATGCGCCACAGGGCGCGATCCGCCTATCTCTGGGATATAACAACACAATGGAAGAAGCCGACAGGTTTCTGGCCGCCTGGGCGAAAATTCGCCGTAAAGAACTGAAAGTCGCCTCATGAGTGATAACAACACAAAGGTAAAAGACGGTATTGATGCCGAAACGGTCGAAGGTGTCCGCGCCCTCGAGGCCGCGAAATATAAATACGGCTTTGACAGCGACATCGAACAGGAATTCGCCCCCAAAGGCCTGAATGAAGACATTGTTCGCTTTATCTCCGAGAAAAAGGACGAGCCGGAATGGCTGTTGGAATGGCGTCTGGAGGCCTATCGTCGTTGGCTCACCCTGGAAGAGCCAGAATGGGCCATGGTCGATTATCCTGAAATCGATTTTCAGGACATGTATTACTACGCTTCACCAAAGAAGAAGGACGGCCCCAAAAGCCTCGATGAAGTCGATCCGGAGATCCTCGAAGTTTATAATAAGCTCGGCATTTCACTAAAAGAACAAGAGGTGTTAGCTGGTGTGGAAGGTGCGCCTAAAGTCGCCGTAGATGCTGTGTTCGATAGTGTCTCGGTTGTGACCACCTTCAAAGAAGAACTGGCCAAACATGGTGTTATCTTCTGTTCCTTCTCAGAAGCCGTAAAAGATCACCCAGAACTGGTGAAGAAATATATGGGCTCTGTCGTGCCGGTCACCGATAACTACTACGCCACTCTCAATAATGCGGTCTTTTCGGATGGGTCCTTTGTTTACATCCCGCCAGGTGTGCGCTGCCCTATGGAACTCTCCACCTATTTTCGCATGAATGCGCAGGGCACAGGCCAGTTTGAGCGCACACTCATCATCGCCGACAAAGGCTCTTATGTATCCTATCTGGAAGGCTGTACAGCGCCTATGCGCGACGAAAATCAGCTCCACGCCGCTATCGTTGAAATCATTGTCCACGAAGACGCGGAAGTAAAATACTCCACCGTTCAAAATTGGTGGCCGGGCGATAGCGAAGGCAAGGGCGGGGTCTATAACTTTGTAACCAAGCGGGCCGATTGCAGAGGCGCCAATTCCAAAGTGAGCTGGACACAGGTCGAGACTGGTTCTGCCGTGACCTGGAAATATCCGTCTTGCATTCTGCGCGGTGATAACAGCCAGGGCGAGTTTTATTCGATTGCTATTACCAATGGGCATCAGCAGGCCGACACAGGCACCAAGATGATCCATTTAGGCAAGAACACGCGATCTCGAGTGATCTCTAAGGGAATCAGTGCAGGAAAATCGAACTCCACCTATCGGGGCCTGGTCAGTGCCCATCGCAAAGCGGAAGGCGCACGTAATTTTACGCAATGTGACAGTCTATTGATTGGTGATCAATGTGGTGCCCACACCGTGCCTTATGTGGAAAGCGATACGCCGACCGCCCAGTTTGAACATGAGGCAACAACGTCCAAGCTCTCAGATGATCAACTCTTTTATTGCCGTCAACGCGGCCTCTCAGAAGAGGAGGCGGTTGCGCTCCTCGTCAATGGTTTCTGCCG
>JAHDEZ010000059.1 GCA_020628425.1 Hellea sp.
TCGGGCGGCGGTGAACTCCTGGCGGCTTGCGATATTGTTGTGGCCTCAGAAAACGCCAGTTTCGGTCATCCAGCCGGGCGAGACCTGGGCATTCCGCCGACCGTGTTTTTCTGGCCGCTCCTCATCGGCATGCGCAAGGCCAAGGAAATGCTCTACACCTCTCGGTCTATGGATGCATTTGAAGCTGAAAAATCAGGATTGATAAATTACTGTGTGCCTCATGACGAACTGGAGAACCGCACGCGCGCCCTTGCCGAAGATATGGCCCGCACGCCGGTTGAGCATTTGAAAATCCTCAAATCCTCTGCCAATAATTTTTACGAAAATATGGGCGTACAGGCATCAACGGATGCGGCCGTGGGCCTGGACGCGGAATTTCACCAAAGCCCAGTCTTTCTCGCCTTTTTCAAAATGGTGCGCGAGCAAGGCATGAAGGCGGCCCTCACCGAACGCAACCGCTTGTTTGGACCGAAAGGAGACTGATATGCTAACAGGAAAGACAGCCCTGATTACAGGCGGCGGCCAAGGGGTCGGCCAAGGCATCGCCCTCGCCCTCGCCTCCAAAGGCGCCAATGTCGTCGTCACCGGGCGCACTCTGGAGAAATGCCAAGCCAGTGCCGTGCTCATTCGTGACCGGGGTGTCAAAGCTCTGGCACTAAGAGCCAATGTCAAAAACGCGGACGACCTCAAATCGTGCCTCGATAAAACCATCACGGAATTTGGTCGACTGGATATCCTCGTCAATAATGCGCAGGAAGTGGCGCGCGGGCCTCTCTTGTCCATTTCCGATGAGCAGTTCCGCGGCAACTGGGAGTCAGGCCCCCTTGCGACTTTTCGATTTATGAAAATGGCTCACCCTTATCTCAAAGAGACAAACGGTACTGTCATTAATCTCTGTTCCTCCGTCATGAAGCGCTGGGATGTGGCGACCTACGGCATCTATGCCGCTGTTAAAGCCAGTATCCAGCAACTGACCCGGGCGGCGGCCAATGAGTGGGGTAAGGACGGCATTCGCGTCAACGCCATCATGCCTCACGCTAAATCCCCTGCGCTCAAAGGCTGGATGGACGCCAACCCTGTGGAAGCCGAACACTTTCAGAAAAGCATTCCGCTGGGCTATGTGGGCGAATGCGAAGAAGATATTGGCGCTTTCGTCGCCATGATGTGCTCGGACGAGGCGAGATATCTGTCAGGCCAAACCATTGCGCTCGATGGCGGCCAGGTCTTTATTGGGTGAGGTAATCCATAAATTTTCGATGTACCGGATTAAGCCCTGTGTTCTTCGCCCAGACGGCATAGATACCTAATGACTGTCCCTGCCAATTGGGCAAGAGCTGAACCAGTGTTCCGGATTTAATTTTGTTTTCGATAAAACTCGACGGAATTCCAGCGACTCCCACTCCGGCTTCCGCCAAATTTTTCGCGACCAATATACTGTCCGTGGTGATTATTTGCCGGCCTTCTACAGAGACTTTTTTCTCTCCCTTTTTCTGAAAGATGAACCCGGCAGGCACAGGAGACAAAACACTCATCTTATCAGCGGCAGCCATCCCCATGCTGGCAGCCTGCACAACTGACTCTACAAACATAGAGTCGTCCAAACAAATGGAGAGCATTCAAATGACAAATCAAGAAAAAGCTATCGCGGTTCTGGAAAGCCTGAATACGGGTGATCCTGGTCCTGTCGCTTACATCAACCCCAATAAATATCTACAGCACAATTCCGCCGTAGCAGACGGGCTCGACGGTCTTGGCGAGGCTTTGCAATATTTCGCAGAAAACGGACTCGTCATGGAATATGACAAAGTCCATATGGTGCTGGGACAAGGCAATTTTGTTCTGACGGTATCCGAAGGCAAGTTTGGTGCGGGCGACCACGTCGCTTACTATGACCTGTTCCGTCTGGAAGAAGGCCAAATTGTTGAGCACTGGGACATCATCGAAACCATTCCCGCGCGTTCAGAATGGAAAAATGAAAATGGTAAGTTTTAAACCCGACTTGATTGGAATGCCGTAAGGCTGCCCTCCGCCATCGCTCATCTTGGGCGATGGCATCTTAAACTATGGTTCACCCGACAGGCCGGAAAACATATCCTGTGGTGTGGGAAAAACGTCTCTAAATCTGCGGCCTATATATTTAGCCCCCTTGGGTGTGTAGTGACCATAGTCATGAAAAATCAACTCATCCTCTGACACCAGAAGAGGCAGCATCCCGTCGTCTCTGATGAGGCTATACATGTCGATATAAGTCAGCCCAAGGTCCAGACTCAACGCCCTCATCCGCTGCCGCATAATCTGAACCTCCTCGTGTAAAAATGTGTCATCGACGTTTAGGTCACCATCCAGACCGCGGGTCTCTATGAGCTTATAGCTGTCAACATTGAGCTTGCCTCTGGGCCCTAGCAAAACAACCGGCGCTTCGATTCCCTTAAGATATTCCGTCAGCGCATTAGGTTTCAGGCCAGTCAACCAATTATGCGCAATAACAACCAGGTCGAACTCATTGATCTTACCCTGATTTTCCCAGATAGCTTTTTGTGGAGCGCGGCAATAGTCCTTCGCTAAGGGCTGCTTTTTTGTGAGTAAGCAACCCTGCACTGTGATGCGCTGAATATTGGCTTCTGGATAGGCGGCTTTTAGCATGAGCCAGTCCCCGGCCCCAAACGAACTGCCTATGACGAAGATATTAAACTGCGTTTGCGACAGCTTAAAGCAATGAGAGAAGTCCCTATCTGTCTCATGATGAAATTGATGGCAATTGCCCACATCTATCAGTTTCAGTCTTTCATCGAAGGCCTGTTGTCGCTTGGCCATAATTAGCTCCATAGTGACATTTTTGCGGACATTCAAAGACGTCATCCAAGACTGTCCTGTCCAAGCACTTGCAGCGAATGTGGACAGCAAGGCGACAGATGCCAATGCGCCGATGCCGCCCATTTTGTTGCTAATTTTCTTGACCTCACCCTGACGATATCGAAAAGGCTGCTCGATAAATATGTAAAACAAACTGGCTAGTCCGAGGGTCAGAATTATCAGAACAATATCCTCGATTACACTCGGACTACGCAGCGAATAGGCCTTGTAAAATACTAATAGCGGCCAGTGAATCAGATAGGCGGAATAGGATATCAGCCCAACCCAACGAGAAACCGGATTAGTCAGCAAATAAGATAAAGGACCTTTAGCTGGTGCCAGTAACAAAAGCCCTGTCGCTATCGCCGGCGGCAAAGCCAGCCATCCCGGAAAGTAATCACCGGAATAAGAGAAAAACGCATAGACCAAAAACGCCAGACAAATCCCGTGCAGAAATGTCAGCAAAACAGTCTTGTCTTTGAGCCTATCAGCCACCGCATATTCGCGCACCAGAATAGCCACGAGACCGCCCATGGCCAGCTCGGCAACACGGGCGGGCAGCAAATAAAACGCCGCATCTGCATTGGTCCGGACTTGATATTCACCTATGGCCGTACTCAGCGCGATCAGAAAAACAACTAAAAGAACGCGCGCGGCCACAGGCAGTTTCACCAGCACATAAAGCAATAGCGGCCATAACAGATAAAACTGTTCTTCGACGCTCAATGTCCATGTATGCAGTAAAGGTCGGGATGCCGCACTCACACCAAAATAATCCGCCTCAAAGTAAAAGAAGAAATTGGAAACACCGAACAAGGCCGTCACGAGTGAACCGCCAAAATCACGCATCTCCTCTCCTTTGAGGAGGAACAAAGCCGCAATCATACAAAGAACAAGCATGGCAATCAGCGCTGGAAACAATCGCCTGATACGCCGCTCATAAAACCCGCGATAGGTAAATGTCCCAGCCTTGCGCTGGTCGTATAAAATACCGGTGATCAGAAATCCGGAGATGACAAAGAAAATATCAACGCCCAAAAACCCGCCCGGCAATTGGGCCGGAAAGAAGTGAAAAACAATGACGGAGAGAACGGCTATGGCCCGCAATCCGTCTATGTCTTTTCTATAGGTCATCAATGGCCCCAAAATCGCCGTTCTACTTACGGAAATCTCAACACGCATGCAAGACTATGAAAGCACCTAGCGCATAGGAACAAACCGTGCCATGGATTGCGCGTGTTGATCGCTGATGACATATTTGAGATCTTTCTCACCTGCCCTCCAGGGCTGGAGCCCTGGCTATTAGCCGACGTGATCGATCATGGCTTCAAGAAAGCAAAACGCATTCATGGCGGCGTTACAATTCAAGGCGGCTGGGTGGATGTATGGCGGGCCAATCTGGTCTTGCGCGGACCATCGAAAGTTTTCGCCCGTATAGGTGAGTTTCGAGCCATGCACCCTGCGCAACTGGATAAACGCGCTCGTAAATTCCCGTGGGAACGGTTCCTTTCCCCCGCCAACAGCTACAAAGTCGAAGTGACCACAGGCAAACAAAACCGTATCTATCATGCCGGTGCCGCCATCGAACGATTGGAACGGGCAATAGCCGAAGAACTGGGCGGGCAGATAGCGGGCAGCTCCGAAGATGCTGACGTGATCATCAAAGCCCGCATCGTCAATAACAACGTTATCTTGTCCATCGACACCTCCGGCGAAGGCTTGCACAAACGCGGCCACAAACAGGGTGTGGGCAAAGCCCCTATGCGCGAAACTATGGCCGCGCTTCTTTTGCGCGGCTGCGGTTATGACGGGACCATACCTGTGCTTGACCCCATGTGCGGTTCGGGCACTTTTATAATTGAGGCGGCAGAAATGGCTTCTAGAATTTGGCCCGGACGGTCTCGCGCATTTGCTTTCGAAAAACTCCCTTCTTTTGCGGCAGGTCGTTTCCAAATGATCAAATCGACCATGCAGGTCAAAGAAACTGATTTGCGGTTTTACGGCTCAGACCGCAACGTCAATGTCATCCAAATGGCCAATGACAACGCCGCCCGTTCTGGCGTCAATCAGCTCTGTACCTTCCACCCCATTCCTTTATCCCAAATTGAAAGACCGGGCGGCCCGCCTGGCCTCGTCATGGTCAATCCGCCCTATGGTGCCCGGGTCGGTAAGAAAAAAGATCTCTACGCGCTCTATGGGGCCTTTGGCGACATCATGCGCGAACGCTTTACTGGATGGCGGATCGGCATGGTCACATCAGATACAAACCTCGCCCAGACGACGAAGCTGGATTGGGATGAGGTGTCTGATCCGATTGCCCATGGGGGTTTGAAGGTGCGGTTGTTTGTGAAGGGGTTATAGATTTCTCCAACACCGCGTGGATCCTGCCTTTCGGCAGGATGAGCGACATTGGGTTTAGATGGGTATGAGTTTTGAATCAGAATATCCAGGTTCAAAGATGATATAATTCTAAAGCCGTGGTGGATGAAGTTAGACGGACCGGGATATTAACAAAGAATAAGTCGGAAATACTGGCGATAGCTCGGAACACTGCTCTTAAAAACAAATACCTTTAAATCGCTCATCCTGCCGAAAGGCAGGATCCACGTCCAGAGTATCGGCACAACTAACGTTACCGCTTATCTGCTCCGTCCTCTATTATTTGCAGAATTGATGACACGGTATTTTCATATAAATCACAAATGTCGACGTGCTCATTTCGCTCTAATCTTTTCTGGATCATACTGATAGGTGAACAAATTGTCCGCCAACCTTTGGGAGAAACGACAGTTTCTTCCCCGTATTCATCCGAAACACGGACCCATTCAAATTCGTTCTTTTCAACGAAGAGTTGGCCAAAAGACAGTCCCAACGAGATTATTGCTTCAGTATTCGTGACGTTTTCATTCAAAAAGTCATCATATAACTTTTGGACCGTTTCCGAATTTATTGGTCTAACTTTGCCAGCGATACGCGCGGCAAAGTTCAGGCCATCATTCAGAGCATTTCGCTGCTCTGAATTCAACGCGCTTATTTCCACCTACCCCCGCTCTCGCTCAATGTAACCGTCGACGACGCGACCCAAGACCGTCATGGGGACAGCGCCGCCCATGACGAGGGAATCATTGAACCGTTTGAAGCTGTATTTATCGCCCAGTTCGGCCTGGGCTTTTTCGCGGAGTCGGTTAATGGCTGTATGGCCGACCTTGTAACCCAAGGCCTGCCCAGGCCAGGCGCAATAGCGATCAATCTCGCCCTGCACTTCGTCATAACTTGAGCCATTTGATTTGACGAACCAGTCAATAGCCTCTTCGCGCGTCCAGCGTTTGGCATGGAGGCCCGTATCTACAACCAGACGACAGGCGCGAAATGCCAAAGCCTGCAGGTAACCCAGACGCCCAACCGGGAAGTCATCATAGACACCCAGCTCATCGGCGAGCTGTTGCGCGTAGAGGGCCCAGCCTTCGGAATAGGCATTAAATGCCAGATGCGACCGGATAGGCGGAAGCTTAAACGTATATTCGCCTTGCCAGACATGGCCCGGAATAGCCTCATGATAGGTCAGATCCATAAGCCCGAATTTATTATGAAGCTTTGGCGTGCGCAGATTGATCCAGAAATGGCCTGGCTTCTTACCATCGGCCGTGCCCGCCCCGCCATAAGCACCCGGCGCGCCTGCTTCGACCTCCGGATTGATCCGCGTAACCTCAAGGAAGCCCGGTACGAGTGTCTCATGGGCGTTCGGCATGCGCGTCCGAATATCGGCAATAGTTTCGTGGATGAAATCCATAATTTCCTGACGGCCTTTGTCGCCATCAGAGAAATGATAACGAGGATCTTCAGCTAGCGCCGTCATGCGGTCGCCGACTGTGCCCTTGGTGTAGCCGATAGATTGCAGGATAGGTTCCATACGTCCGTGCAATTCAGCTAACTCATCAATGCCCATTTGATGGACGTCGTCGGCGGTCATTTCCGTCGTCGTAGACGCACGGATATTCCACTCATAATAAGCATCTCCATCCCGCTTGGCCCAGAGACCGGCGTCAGATGTGGCTTTGGGGGCTTGCGCCTCAAGCACAGCGATTTGGCGCTGCATGGCCGGTATGATTTCTTCCTGCGTAATTTTCAGAGCCTTTTCACCAAAGTCACCGCCCATGTCTTTGGTCTTGGCCGCAAAAGCTGCGACCAGCCCCCATTTTGACGGGTCACGTTCCAGCGTTGTATTGAGCTGACCTAATGTCTTTTTCATTAGGAAGTCCGGCAGGATAACGTCCATATCACCAAAGGCCCGCGTGCGCTCTGTTTCTCCGTCCAATTGACCCGCATAGGCGGACAAACGCGAGAGATAGGCGTCGGCGTCATCTTTATTGTCAATCCCGTGGGAGCTATCTAGAAAGCTCGGAATTTCCACAAAGGCGCCCGTGTTTTGCGCCACAGCGTACTGGCTGTTTCGATAAGACCAGTTGAGGTTCAGGCTCGCAATGTCGCCATATGGAAAATCAAACCCGTCAGCGGCCGTTTCAAACTGCGTCCGCACTACATCCAAATTAAGCGCGTCATCAGCCGACAACTCATCCGTGTCGATATCCTGCATACGCTTGAGTAGCGCCCGCACATCACTTTCAATCTTGTCCTGACCGGCCTGAGAGCGGTCGGTGAGTTGAGATTTGAGGTAATATTTATCCCCTTTGTCAGACCCCATTGAGGTCGCTGTTTCAGGATAGGCGGTAATCAGAAACTCGACCACATCGTCCATCAGACCAGAGATATCGATTTTGGGCAGAACCTCGGATGCCGGCACCATGTCGTCATTTTTAATGGAACGATCCGTGCCCTGCCCACAGGCACTTAACCCGCCAAAGGCCGCCACAGCCGCGCTGGTTTGCATAAGTTTGCGACGTGTCATCGCTGGTTTTGTAGTGGACATGGATTTCCCCTTTTGTCAGGCTTTAGACGGCTCTTACTGCAAACCGAAATGCTTTTCCATAAAATCAAGTTGTTTTGCCTTGCTTTTAGCATCCGCTTCCGGGTCGTTCCCTACCGTATAGCCTTGCCCGATGCATGTTCCAACAAGTTCGCCCAGCCTACTGCGCACAAAGGCGCGCTCTTCACGGTTCATATCCGGCTCGGGTTGAAAACGCCCCGCCTTACCATCAACAAGGAAAACACCCGTCTCGGGATGCCAGGAAAATTCGCAGCCGCGAATATAGGCGCCGCCAAACTCGCTTTTTGTCGCGGTGTTCTCCCAGGCATGACCGGCACCGTCTATTTTCATAGCTTCCACTTCGCTTCCTCCGGCGCGCAGCTTTTCCTGAACGGCTTCGCATTTGACCGGGTCTACCGAATTATCAGCCGTCCCGTAAACGGCCAGATAAGGCGCACCTGTCGTTTCCCAACTGCCCGTATTTTGGTGGCAAGGCCCGTAGATATCCATATGGAGAGCAAAAGGTGGTACGTCGGGCGCCATGATGTTTTTTATACGTTTGTCCAGTGTATAGCGGGTTGCCATGCCGCCATAAGAATAGCCGGTCACACCGATACGATTTTTATCAATAGCCGGATGGGTACCGAGAAGTTTTAGCCCCGCATAGGCATCTGTAATAATATCAACCTCAGTTGCCGCCATCGTCTTCATGACATAAGGCGTATCGTCCGTAACGCCCCGTGGTTCGTAATAATCGACCACAAAACCAGCTACGCCGTTTTCGGCAAACCAGTTTGCATAGGTAAACTCACGGCCATCAGTGATACCCCCGCTCCCATGTAGAATAATAATTGCAGGAACGGGAGTGTCGGCGCTGGCCCCCTCAGGCAAAACCAGCGTACCTTTACCTGCATGTTCCGCCAGCGCATCGTAACCGTTTAAGACCCGCGAAAAATCATAGGGGCTTTTAGTGGCGAAATAGATATCGCCATTATCGCCTGCAAACAATTTCGAAACAGATTCCGGATAGTCCGGAAAGACGGGAAGCGGCAAAGTTTGCCTGTCGGCAGAACTATTCGGTTCAACCGACTTTTCATTCGAGGGATCGGTGCTTTGTTTACACGCTGCCAACCCCATAACCAAGGCAGACGCTAAAAGAAGCCTAAACATAAGCTAGTAAACTTTGGCCTCGGAGAACTCTGGCGGAGCGCCCAGCATCTCACGGTAAGAAGGCGGTTCTTTGCCGTCATCCTTGATGCCGTAGCGCTGAGCCACCTCAGCCCCGATTAGAACTTTACCGGAAAGTTCCTGGGCTTTGGGGTCCGACGCAATAGCATGGACGATATGACCTGTGAAATGCGGGTTCTCAGCAATGGCCATGAACTCTTTATATTGTTCAGGATGCACTTCGGCGGCTTGCAGGGCACGTTCGGTCCGCAACGGCCCCATCCAAATGGACACGGCTTGTACATTAAACGGCTCGAGGTCTACCGCCATATCATTGGCGAATTTGTCGACCCCTGCCTTTTGCGCGCCGTAAGCCGCGCCGTGCATATAACAAGTACCACCAAAAGATGACCCAAAAGCAATGAGTCCGGATTTTTGCGCAGCCATTATCTTAGCTGCGTGCCAGCTTGCCACATAAGAGGAGCGCAGGCCCACATCCAGAATATATTGGGCATCAAGTTCCTTCTCCCAAAAGGGTTTGGGCTCGATCAATTGATGATGGATGTAAGCGGCATTGTTAAAAAGGATATCCAGACGTCCCTGTTCATCCATAATCTGCTCAAACACTTTGGCGGTCGCCCCATCATCAGCTGCGTCGCAAATAATGCCAACGCCCTTACCACCAGCATCCGTACAAGCCTGGGCCGTCGCATCAACCGTTCCCGGGAGTATGTCGCCGGTCCAACCTTTATCGGTGCCTTTTGTTTTTGTCCGACCTGTGACGTAAACAGTCATGCCTTTTTCGGCCAGTCCAATGGCTATGCCTTTCCCGGCACCACGGCTGGCTCCGGTGACTAAAGCGACTTTTGGTTCAGACATATATTCCTCCCAATATGATTATCTTTACGGCACAATAATTTTCGCCAGTCGATTATTATATTTCACCACATCAACGGCGACCGTTGTTTCAACCAACCGAACCCCGTCCATGTCGAGAATTTGGTTACTGGCAACGCGATGAACCTCGGGTAAGCCTTCAAAAAGGCCGATGGCCAAAATATCGAAACGTCCCAACAGAATAATTACGGCATTGATTTCCGGCAGTTTTGCGACCCGTTCGGCCACTTGTTTTATCTGACCCTGCTCAGCATGGATCCCAATATAAGCGAGTTGTGGCTTATCAAGTTGCGCCATATTGGTGACGGCCGTAAAGCGTATAAAGTTCTCTTCCTCCAGGCGTTTGACCCGAGACCGAATTGTACCCTCGGTAAAGCCGAGTTCGCTGGCAATACGGCGGTTTGATAGCCGAGCATCGGCAGATAGCAAATCAATGATCTGACTGTCCAATTCATCTATTCGGTAATCACTCATCAGATTGGCGCCACGTCAAAGTCAAATTTGATGATGTCGACCGCAAAAGACGGATCCAGACTTCGCACACCTTTGATCTGGGATAATTTTTGGAGCAAAAACTCACCCATATGTTCCAGCCCCGGCAAGGTAACTAGAATTTCTATGTCGTGTTTTCCACTGACAAGTTGCACACTGGCGACCTCATCCAGTTTGGCAATATCCTCGGCCACATCATTAGCACGGCGCCCTTTCACATCAACGCCAATGGGCAAAAGCACATCAAAGTTATACGCAGAAAAATCCGACACAGCCACGATCTTCATGGCCTTGGCTTTTTCCATACGACGAATACGGGTCGCGATGACATTGGTTGTCACACCCAAATCCTCTGCCATTTTATGGTTGCTGGTGCGACCATCCTTTTTCAGGATTTCGATGATTTGTAAGTCGAGTTCGGAAAACTCGAAAGCGCCAGATGACATTCCCATTCCTTAAAGTGCGTATTTTTTCCGGAACTTTACTACGCAAAACTTGTATTTTCCAGACTTAATTGCGTAATTTGCGTAATTTTGAGACTCAAAATCGATAATGCCTTGGGTAGCATAACAATCTGGCTTATGAAAAACCATGCGCGACAGCCTGCTCATAATCGCTCAGCCGTATCAGGTCAATTTCGTTGACATTAATCACATGACCTATGGCAATTTCATCGGTGTGACATATGTACTCGAAAAGCTCATCGATATATCATTGCTCAGGCAGGCCTGGGAAAAATTGCAAAAACAGTTTCCACCTTTGGCAGGACGATATGACGAGCGCACAAAATCCATTGGAAGTTTTTCGCCATTGGAACTTATTGAACGGCCATCAACACTCACAGTCTCAGAATTCAACCGCCAAAGCCGGGAGCAACCGCTTCGTTCTAAGTTTATAACCGAACCGGGTCGACGCGCGGTCCTGGCAGGGCGAGCGCCCCTCGCATCATTGACGGTGACGAAATTGGCTGACCAAGGTTGCGTGCTTGGGCTGGCCATCAATCATGTGATCACCGATGCTGGCGGCTTTCACAAGCTGGCCCGTCAACTGTCAGAGATTTATAATGCGTTATTGGCTGGTCAATCAGCACCCGTTTATGATCCCAGAACCAAACTACCGGAATTTCATTTTGGAACACATCGAAATTGGCGAGAAACAAAGCTGGAACTGTCGAAACAAAACATCAAAGCCCCACTTCCAATGCAAGGTCTGATGGGGTTCACGCCCTATAACCTCATATTATGGTCCATGAAAAAAATCACGGCCCAGCAAAGGCTGCATATTCATCTATCGCCGGGACAGGTACAGAAACTAAAAGACACAGCGCTCAAAGCAACAGGAGAAGACTGGGTTAGTACGAACGCGGCCCTTTGCGGACATTTCACGGCCATCATGATAGATCTCATTCATGACGGCAATCCCCAGAAAGCGGTACGTATTGGTCAATTACTGGATCTGCGAAGCCGTTATTTTGAGGACACCGAAAATCGGCAAAAAGACTTTATCGGCAACGCTATTCTCATCCACACACAGGAAGCCCGTATGGACACTTATGATCGTGAAAGCCTGACCCGGTTTTTCAAGTCTATGGTTTCCGAATTGACACCTGAATTTCTGCGTCGTCGCCTTGATGTCATAGCCGACAGCCTGCGTCATGGCCGTACCTATCCGGGACTGGAAATGAGCTCGCCCTTATTGGCCGTCAACAATCAGACCAAAATGCCCGTCTATGACCTGAGTTTCGGTGGTCAGTTTCCAGCTGATATTATCCCGCAGGATGTCGGGGATAATATCATGTTTTTCCCAGCAAAAGACGGGGGCGTGGATGTTTATATTCGTGATATTTTAAACCCGAAGCGCCAAGCCAGGCTCGAAAAACCGGAATGGCAGAAACGCATATACGACTTCTAGCCCGGTACAACCCAGATGGGCGAGCTCCAGGCCCGATCCTGAACCGTTTCACTCATTTCCGGATTAGGTGGCGTGCCGTTGCGTATAGCATCCCAAGTACTCCAGCGACATTTCGGATTTTCTAATATGCGGGCATAATAAGCGACCTGCCGGTCAGGAGTATAATTTGGATCCGTCCAATAAGTCTTGAGCTCAGCGACTCCTGTTTCGTCATTCGTAGAACAATCCGACATATCGACCATCGCACCATTATCTGGACACCGCCTTGTAACTGGATCCGGCATTCCTTTGGCACAGGCGACATCATGAATTTCCTCCATATTCGCACCGCCCTCGGACCAGGTTTTAACGATCTGGACACGCTGCAATGGATATCCGTTCGGGTCCTGAACGGCCCATACTATAAATCCTGGACCATCCTCTCCTCCAGAGATCTTACCGCCCATGGGAACGCCGTTGTCATAAGCCTGCTCCACCATATCGGTTGCGTTGACCATATTATTATTCAAATCAACCCCGGCAAAAAACCTGACTTTTATTCTGGGGCCTGACGTTGCGAAACTTTCTTTCCTACGCATAGCGTCAAAGATATGTTCACGCGTATTCGCCTCTGCCCATACAGCGGCCAGACCAGAAGCCCCGTATTGTGCAGACGAAATAAAATCAAGTTCAGGGCCATCGCCTTGTTTTTCCCAATCCTCCCGTCCATCTGGAGGCACGGAGCCGCGCTGATATTTATTGGTGTCGTGAGCGAACTTACCAAAATGATTTTCTTCTGAAATAGACGGCGCACTAACGTGAGAATCCGATGATCCGATAAAGCCAAATTCGAAAGGGTTTGCGCCATACTGCTCTTCCAATCTCATTCCAATTGCTAGCGATTGCCGTACGAAACTACCAGGGCTCTTCTCCGAAGGAACAGCCATTCCAACCAGGATTTCGTATAGCTCATGATCGGCGAATTCATCTTCTGGCGACAAGAGCGGATGGGTTTCTGAGGTGCCTTTGATTTGCGTCATTTCAACAATCGGTTCATTGAGCATACGATTGCGTGCATAAGCGGCGGTTTGCGGGGACCCGTCAGTCATCGTCGTTGCAAACATTTGCCCGTTAGACGCATTCGAATTGTGCGGAATAGCAATAACATCAAAGCCTTCACCACGCTTATCATTCATCCAGCTCCAAAGGTCTTCCGGATTGGTAGAATCCAGGGTTGAAAACAACCGCTTTGGCGCCTTGTCTTTAAATACGACGTTTCGATGAAGATTGGTCGCCCCCAAGTTATCATCGATAGACCCAATAACGTTCATTTGCGTATATTCGTATGCGGCAAAGGTGGTAAATTTACCGGGTTCGTAATGACGCTCGGCTGCGTTGATGTTAAACGCCCATGAACTATCAATGAGCTCTTGATCATAGATATCTTTAATCGCATCTCCTGTGACGATAGTCGTTCCCACCGTAAGAAACGCCTCATACCGCTCTTCATCGGTAAGGCCCCACATGGCCATTATGGACTTAGCTGTATCGGATTTACGAATGGGATCCTGACTAAAAGGATGCATCGCCCGTACGACACCCATATACTCACCGTGATCCGTAACACCATAAAAATCAAGCGGAGGACCATCGAGCTTGATACTCACATTGTTTCCATTATCAATAGCCTCACCCTTGGCGAAACGATAGGCATCATCAGCCGAAGTTCTTGTCCCTGTGATGAAAGCGTCAAATGAATTACGGGTATGCACATGCAAATCCCCGAAATAAGCATTTTTCGTGGGACTTATCTCGACCTCGACTTCCGGTCTGTCTTCATACTCGATTTCATAGATGGGCCGATTGTCGTAGATCATGACATAGTAATAAGCCGCTGCAGCGCCCACTAGCGCCAAGCCTGCTGTTCCCAATAGTAACTTTTTCATGTTGTCCTCCCCTTTACCTTCCTATCTGTTTTTCCAGACAGGTGCACGTTTTTCAATGAAGGCGTTGATGCCTTCCATGGCATCCTCGCTGTTTCTCCACATTGTAAATTCAGGATATCTCTCCTGATTATTCATAGCCCTTTCCAGGTCAGGCTCATCCAGACCGCGATTAACGGTAGCCTTAGACGCGGCGATAGCGCCAGGCGCCCCTTTCAAAATCATGTCACAAAAGTCTTGAACCGTTTGCTCAAGCTCTTCGGGTGCTACGACGGCGTTCACAAAACCCAGCTTTTTACCTTTTTTCGCACTGACGCGTTTTGACGTCAGAATTAATTCCATAGCCTGTTTTAGCCCAATCTGGCGCGGCAGACGGTGCAAGCCGCCGCCCAGCGCCACAGCCCCGACCAAAGGCTCCGGCAATCCAAAACTGGCCTTGGAGGATGCAATGATCAGATCACAGGCCAGCGCCAGTTCAAAGCCGCCGCCCAGACAAATCCCGTTGACCATGGCGATGACCGGCTTATTCAAATCAAAGCGATTGCCAATGCCCGCATAACCCCCTTTGGGATAATCTTTACCCAGGCCGGATTTCAGGTCACTCCCGGCGCAAAAGGCCCTATCACCAGCGCCTGTGACGACCGCGATACGCTGACTATCATCAGCCGCGAACCCATCAAAAGCAGCGTCGAGCGCTCGGTGCATCTCAGGTGTGATGGCATTCATGGCCTCGGGACGGTTCAGCGTAATACGCGTGACCGGCCCGTCCGTGGATATGAGAATATGATCGGTCAAACGCCGAAGACTTTCTTGGCGTTTTCGTGCAGGAATTTCGGCCAGACCTCGTCTTTGAACGGCACGTTGTCCATATCTTTGAAGATACGATCCAGGCTCAGCCCCATAGGGAAATAGCCGGCATAAATAATCTTATCTGCGCCTCGGCTATTGGCGTAATCGATGATGGATTTGGGATAATGTTTGGGCGCGAATGCCGATGTCGAATAATACAGATTCGGATATTTCAACATGAGCTTAACCGCCAGGTCTTCCCAGGGCTCAGCCCCGTGGCGCATGACCACTTTCAGCTCCGGGAAAAACCAGCAGACCTCATCTAAATGCTCCACCTTTTGGGTCTGCATGGGAATACGCGGCCCCGGCACACCCACATTCAGACATATAGGAATATCCAGTTCCACACAGGCCGCATAGAGCGGATACATGCGGGCGTCATTGATGGCCACTTGCGGGACTGTGCCTGCCGGAAAAACGCTGACGGATTTTATGCCGTATTCGCTGTGGAGGCGCTTGACCCGGCGCACCTCATCCATGCCGTTATTGGGATTACACGGCACGTCAAAAAAGAAACGATCTGGGTAGTTTTCAGCGGCCTTTCTTGAGGTTTCATCCTCATTGAAACCAACCATGGCTTTGTCGATGCCGTGCTTGTCCATTTGAGCCACGGTCCAGGCCACGAAGTCGGACACATCAGCCCCCATATCCGGAATGTCCTTGAACATATATTGGGCCGGCATTTTGAACATGTCCCGGCTCTGCTGATCATTGAGCAGAGGTCGAAAGCTCTCATACCAATCGGAACGATCAGCATGAGACGGAATACCCATCATGGTATCAATGATACCTACGTCCTTTGGATAGCTCACTCTTCCTCCCCAAAATATTCCGACCTGACTAATCGTTTCTCGACTTTGCCCATAGCATTCATCTCAAACGGCTCATTCCGGATTATAAATTCTTTGGGGACTTTATAGGCGGCAAGCTCGACTTTAGCAAAGGCTTCCAGATGATCCGTGCCCGTCGAGACATCATTGAGAAACACAACCGCCACAAGCCGTTCACCCAGACGTTCATCGGGTACGCCGAAAGTCGTAATCGTCTCGACTGCCGGGTGCTTGCAAAGGGCCTGCTCCACCTCGGCGCAATAGATATTTTCACCGCCGGAAATGACCA
>JAHDEZ010000060.1 GCA_020628425.1 Hellea sp.
CGGTGTCAATTAAATGGCGCAACCGAACACCGATGATCAAGCTGGCCTCAACAATCGGAAAGACCTGGCTAGATCTACGGACATTGGAACGCACTGGGGCTGGAAGTGCAGCATCGGTTTTTGCAAATGAGTTCCGAGAAACCCAAAAGCTTAGACGGAAGTTTTTGGCTGGCCAAGGAGTTCTGGAAAATGAGAATTCGCCATTGCAACCAAAGCATCTGGATCGATTGGAAGCCATAGATCTGGAACAAGCTGGTGAGAAGATATCTGGAAAGCTTGGTAAGCCTTACGCTGTGGCGCCCAAACGAGGGACGGTAGAAGGCCGCCTAGTTGATAAAATTGAAAGGCCGAGTGGGGACTATGCTGTCATCGAAAGGGCGAGAGATTTTACTTTGGTGCCATGGCGAAATGAGCTTGAGAAACGACGCGGGCTTGAGATTTCTGGGAGTATGTCCGCGAACGGAATTATGTGGAGGTTTGGGCGGAAACGAGGGTTGGAAATTTCTTAATCATTAGTCTTGACGGCCATATTTTGCGGGCACTCGCTTGCACAAACTGCCTTCCTGACATGCGTTAACTGTATAACTTTCAAAATCCGAATAGCACTCTAATTCACCTGCGCAATCAGCAAGTCCTGTATCTGAGAGATCTGACGAGTTCAGACGGTTACTAAAACCTTCCTTTGCGGCTTGGATATTATGCTTAAAGTAATTAATGCTGCATATCCTTTTTCACTTAGGGAATTGATTTAGTATTCATGAAACTGCTAGGAGTGACGGAGTTTTCATAAGGCGACTATTCGGTTAAAGCGAAAATAGATGTCAACCTAATGAATACGGCAAAATTGTCTTAACCCGGTGTTGAGATTTAGTGTTGGGGTGAAAAGACACGAGTATGATACCAGATCTTCGACACTCCATTCTTTCACTTTTTATGTGCTTAATGGTCATATCTTGTGGATCGCCTTCTGAGGTTTTTATCCAGCCACCAGATCATGAGAAAATAGCTTATGATTACGCCTCAAATACTATCCCGAAATTATTTCTTCAAACCTATGACGGCGGAACAGAACTCACATGGGATTTGAATTCGTTCGACTACAATGAATACAAGGACGAATATACGCTTGATATCACGATGGATTGGTGTGGCGCCACAACTGCGAAATGCAGTTATAGTGCTAGCGGGGAACTTAGAATTATTGTGGGTTCGCGGCCAATCTGGAAGGCTTATTATCATAGCTCAGATCTGGAGATTTATCTAAAATTAAGACGCTACATCGACATTGCTGCTGGAGCCGCTGTAATCATAGACATGATTGTAGAAAATAAGGATTAGGAACTATGTCTCTTTATCGCCCGCTGTTGATACTTTTTTTCCTGAATATTGTGCCAGCCTCCGCAAGCGGACCAGAGTACTCTAAAATGCTCACCGATTTACCTTCCAATTATCAAGGAAACTTTTGTGTTTATAGAGGTTTTAAAGTCAGAGTATTCAATTCTAATAGTGATGCTGAAATGCCGATGGTTGTCAGGTCTACAAACGCTCGAGATCTGGGTCTAGAAATCCAGGAACAAGGACAATTTGCGACGATGGAGTTATCGAACAGTATGATAGATGAGATATATCAGAAAACGTCTACAACCGAACAAACAACAGATCCAAGGATTCGCTTTCATTATATTGAACCAATCTCGGAGGCGGGGCCAAAGCTTCGGTCCCAGCTTGAAGAATTTGGTTGCCATTATCAGCTTGAATTTTTGAGATCTCTTGAAAACATCTTAGATTGAATAGGCTTTTTAAGATCATGACAGATGAATATGACACGTAAAAAGAAAGACCCAATGCAGACCGTAAATATTGGCGGACTTTCAAATCCTTTGGATGGTTGGCCAAACGATGATTTATTATTGTCCGCCAAAAGTCGGGACTTCGTACGAAAAACACAACCTGACCTTCTTCCAATACTTGACTGGCCGGAATTACGAGATGAATTTGAAAAACATGAGACGCCGAGTATTAAGGCTAAAGCGACAAATCGAAGAACGGGTTTATTATCGATAGTTTCGAGTGTCATAGGATTGATCATGGCTTCAATTATTCCGTTGTTTCAAGCTGATCTCCATGGGCCTCTCCGGATGATTTCTGAGTTTCTGTTGATTTTTGGAGTATTGTTCGGTGTATGGCATCTTTGGCGGGCAAAATATCGTAGCGTGTGGCTTGTTCACCGGTACTGGACTGAAAGGCTTCGTCAGTTTTATTTCCAGTTCTTGATCAATAACCTCTCTTTGGCCGCAAGAGCTATGAAAAACGATGATGCGAGGCAGTCCTATCATGAACTTCGTGGAAGTGAACTTGAACGTCTTCTCCACCGAAAAGGTGATACCATCTACATAATTCAGAACCTAGTCAGCGATATCGCGAATACGGAGCCGTGGGTCTTTGAAAAATGGGAAATACAACATGAAGAACTGCAATCCTCAGACGAACTAGAGATTTTACTTAACGTATTAGAAAGGCAACGGCTGGGAATACAAGAGGAATATACAAAAAAGAAAATTCAACCTGGCTACAGGTCGCCAGTTTCACGATCGAGATTTGTAGATTTAGTCGCCGATGTAAGTACGTTTTTAGTTGTAATTATAGGGATGGTCATAGGGATGCTTATATTGGTATTTAACTACCAACTGGATAGCCCGATTGTGGTGTTGTTCATCTGTGGTAGTGCCGTACTAAGCATTCTTATCCTTTCGCTCCGTGTGATTGACGACGCATTGTGTTTGCGCGTTGGGGCGCACCGTTATCAGTGGTATTTAGCCGCAGTACAATCGATAAACTCCAGATATAAACGTGCTGCAAATGCGAACGAAAAGATCCGATTACTAAGAGAGATGGAACATTTCTCCTATCAGGAAATGCGCCGGTTTATTACTGAACATAATGCGGCAAGGTTTGTCTTATAAACAAGTAAGTCTAAACCGGGACAACCTTCACTTCAAAGATTTCTTGATTTCGCATGTATCTGATTGTCACAGCGCTATCCTTAGCTGTGGACAGTGCCACTTGCACGTCGGAAACAGTTTTGACCTCTTTCTGGTCAATGGCCAAAATTACGTCACCAGTTTGAAGCTTGGCCCTGTAGGCAGGCCCATTTGTTATAACATGAGAAAGCTCTACTCCTATATTAACCTCGATGATATGGCATCCAATTAATTTTCCCCGTCGCTTATCTCTAGATAAGAGCTTTCCATCCTCATCCCATTTCTGTAAATTCGAGATCCTTCCGAATACACTCCTCAGTACGGAAATTACCGCGTACTCATCTCTATAGAGCACAAGATTGCCAGTCGTACCCCAGTAAGCTTCTTCAATCCGATAGCCACGAGAGTCATAGGTGTATGTAACCCGCGCATGGCCGTCTTTCTGCTGGGCGGGTTTGTCGCCTACATCCCAAAAGGCCCTTTCAATTTCATTCCCATGGGAATCATATTTTATTGTGAACCTAGCATAGCCATTTTTTAGTAATACGGGTTTATTATCCACACCCCAATAGGCCCGTTCTGTTTCATTCCCGCGGGCGTCATATTGATTTGTGATCTTGGCGTAGCCATCTTTTAGGAGAACGAGATTCCCGTCTACACCCCAAGTGGCCCGTTCAATTATATTCCCTTGGGCATCGTATTTGTATGTACTTTTCGCATAGCCACCTTTTGGAAATACGGGTTTATTATCCACACCCCAATAGGCTAATTCTGTATGATTCCCACGGGGGTCGTATTGTTTTGTGACACGGGCGAAGCCATCTTTTAGGAGGACTAAATTCCCGTTTACACCCCAATAGGCCCACTCTAATTCATTTCCACGAGAGTCATATTTTTTTGTGAGCCGGGCGTAGCCATCTTTTAGGAGGACTAAATTCCCGTCTAACCCCCAATAAGCCAGTTCTATCTCATTCCCTTGGCTGTCATATTTTATTGTGAGACGGGCATAGCCATCTTTTAGTAATGCGGGTTTATTATCCACACCCCAATAGGCCCGTTCTGTTTCATGCCCAGCGGAGTCATATTTAATTGTGAGCCGGGCGTAGCCATCTTTTAGGAGGACGAGATTCCCGTCTGCACCCCAATAGGCCCGTTCAATTTCATTCCCTTGGGCATCGTATTTGTATGTACTTTTCGCACGGCCATCTTTATTCAGGGCGGGCTTACCATCTACACCCCAATAGGCCCACTCTAATTCATTTCCACGAGAGTCATATTTTTTTGTGAGCCGGGCGTAGCCATCTTTTAGGAGGATGAGTTTATCATCCACACCCCAATATTCCTGTTCAATTAAATTCCCTTGGGCATCGTATTTGCTTAAACTTCTAGTATAGCCATCTTTGAGCAATATAGGCCTATTATCCACATCCCAATGAGCCCGTTCAATTTCATTCCCACGAGAATCATATTTTCTTGTGATACGAGCATAGCCATTTTTGTGCAGGACGAGATTTCCGCCCACACCCCAATAAGCCTGTTCTATCTCATTCCCTTGGGCGTCATATTTTTGTGTGATCCGGGCATGACCATTTTTGTGCGGCAACAGATTCCCGTTTACACTCCAATAGGCCCACTCTAATTCATTTCCAAGAGAGTCATATTTTTTCGTGAGCCGGGCGTAGCCATCTTTTAGGAGGACTAAATTCCCGTCTGTACCCCAATTGGCCTGTTCAATTACATTCCCTTGGGCATCGTATTTGTATGTACTTCTTGCATGGCCATTTCTGTTCAAGACGGGCTCATCGTCTATACCCCAATAGGCCCACTCTAATTCATTTCCACGAGAGTCATATTTCCTTGTGAGTCGGGCATAGCCACCTTTGACCAGAATAGGCTTATCATCGGAACCCCAATAGGCCTGTTCTATCTCATTCCCACGGGAGTCATATTGTTTTGTGATCCGGGCATAACCATCCTTAAGCAAAATAGATAGACCTTCCACACCCCAATAGGTCTGTTCGGTCACATTACTCCGGGCGTCATATTTTCTTGTTATCCGGGCATAGCCATTTTTGTGCAGGACGAGATTTCCGCCCACACCCCAATAGGCCTGTTCTGTCACATTACCTCGGGCGTCATATTGATTTGTCATCCGGGCATAGCCATCCTCGAGCAGGACAAGTTGACCGTCCACACCCCAATAGACCTGTTCTGTCACATTACCCCGGGCGTCATATTGATTTGTGATCCGGGCATAGCCCTTCTTTTGGAGGGCAGGTTGATCTTCCACATCCCAATAGGTCTGTTCTGTCACATTACCCCGGGCGTCATATTTTTGTGTCATCCGGGCATGGCCATTCTTGTGGAGGGCAGGTTGACCTTCCACACCCCAATAGGTCTGTTCGGTCACATTACCCCGGGCGTCATATTTTTGTGTCATGCGGGCATAGCCATTCTTGTGGAGGGCAGGTTGACGTTCTACACCCCAATAGGTCTGTTCGGTCACATTACTCCGGGCGTCATATTTTCTTGTGAGCCGGGCGTAGCCCTCTTTTTGGAGGACAAGATTCCCGTCTACCCCCCAATAGGCCTGTTCGGTCACATTACTCCGGGCGTCATATTTTCTTGTGAGCCGGGCGTAGCCCTCTTTTTGGAGGACGAGATTCCCGTCTACCCCCCAATAGGCCTGTTCGGTCACATTACCCCGGGCGTCATATTTTTGTGTCTTCCGGGCATAGCCATCCTTGCGTAGAACAAGTTGACCGTCGACACCCCAAGTGGCCTTTTCGGTCACATTACTCCGGGCGTCATATTTTATTGTGAGACTGGCATAGCCATTCTTTTGGAGGGCAGGTTGACCTTCCACACCCCAATAGGCCTGTTCTGTCAAATTACTCCGGGCGTCATATTTTTGTGTCATCCGGGCATAGCCACCCTTGAGCAGGACAAATTGACCGTCCACACCCCAATAGGTCTGTTCGGTCACATTACCCCGGGCGTCATATTTTTGTGTTATCCGGGCATAGCCATTCTTATAAAGAACAGGTTGACCGTCTACGTCCCAATAGGACACTGCGATTAAATTTCCTCGAGTGTCCCAATTTAGTTTCCTACTGACAAAATCATTCGCATAAACTGGTTTCTCGTCTATGCCGATATTCATATATTTGATTAACATACCACGATTATCATAAACGCTGGTTGTTCCATGATGTCCGTGGCTATCAAACACGGCTTCGCCATTTAATCCCCAATTAAGCTCAAGGGTGCGATTACCATTGGGGTCATACTCAAAGGACGTTTCGGCTACTTGCCAATCCGGCTCCAATGTCAGATCCCCGGATTCATTAACAAAAGTTTTCCTGACGATTCGAGATTTTTCATCATAGGTTCTGATTTCGCTATACACGCCGTGTCTTGTGGCAACCGGGGTTGAAGACTGATCAAATGATCCTTTTAGCGTGAGTTGTCCAAGGTCAGAGTATTCATAATATTGTCCATAAATACCACTCCCATCCTGAGCCGGAACCCCGTAGGGAGTTTCGTAAAAACGTTCTTTTATCCGACCTGTCTCCATCAGAATCAGTCGATGGCGTGAAATCTCAGTCTTTCGCTCAGATCGCTCATCCCATAGTCCAAGGGATATTTTTGTTGTTCCACTGTCTTGCCAATCCACGTTTCCAAACCCTTTTGTGAATTTGACAATCATCTGGCGACTGTCGTCAGAAAATTCATAATCTTGAGTTTTCAGAACTGTGCCTGTCTGGTCAAGAAATTCGGAACGGACAAGTTTATTGTGATCATCATAAATGAAGGTGAGTACGTACCAGTCAAAATTTTCTTGTTTTTGAGGGCGACCATATGAGTCCACGTAGGCTAACGAGCGGACCAAACCCTTTTGCTGTTTGATCTGCCAGGTGCGATTCCGTTTTTTTTGGGCACCATTTTGTATTTTCTGGATTCCGTTCGGGATGCCATATTCCAGAACATAATCCTCAAAATAGGCGGTTTTGACCCGGTTTGCATCCCAATAATACAGGGTGCCAACCAAACTAAATGCAATGAGCGTGATAAGTGCGGCGATAGATTGCCGCCGTCTTTTTTGCGCTCTTAACCGGTCCCTTTGTCGAAGATTGTCAAAGGAACAACCAATGATACTGGCAACCAGTCGCATCAGGGCTAAATCTTCCGTTTCCTTGTTTTTAAGGTCTTCTCTTGGCCGCACATCTGCCGCGACCGGCTCTACCGCATTACCATCCAGGTCAACCCAGAGCGCCTTGGGAAAACTTTCTTCAGGTTCTCCCTCGACCAAGAGAGCTAGTATTTTATCGCTTCGCCCCAAGTTGCGGAAAGTCTCTATTTCTTGATTTACCCACCGGGATCCTGGTGTGTCTTTCGAGCAGATAACAATCAGATGCCGGGATAATTTAAGGGCGTCAACAATATGGTCGCTTAAATTGGACGTGGCTGAAAATTCGTCTTCGTCTCGGTAGACCTTTCCAATTCGTTCTGGATAGCCTGCAGAAACTAGTTCCTTGGGTATTCGGTAGGTTTCTAAGGTTTCGATGAGCCACCTAGCCCACTTTTTGTCTTGCTTGGTGTGCCTGTAACTTATGAATGCTGCGTATTTGAAATCGATGTCTGACATGTACTCAGTTTGCCTTAGCCGATAAAATGTTTTATATTTACGAGAGTTCTAATAGCTTTGACTCTTGGTTTTCCTTCATAAATTTAATCTGTTGTCTTTTTTGCAACCTTTGTAACTGTGAGCACGTCGTGCAAGGCTCTACCGTCAACTCTGATGTGTATGAATAGAAAGCTTATAAAATTAAAAACAGGGACTGTTTTCCATAGCCCACGTAACATGGCTAGATGCCAAGGGGCAGGTCCGCCATTTGCACCGACAACCTTTAATCTTAGTAACAGCTTAGCAGGTGTTGCGCGTAATTGACTGGCTTCAAAGCAGCTAAAATATAAGGCTGGAAAAATTGATAAAAACAGTAACTGGAACGCCTCTATTTCCGTAGGGAAGAAACCCAATAAATAGATGAGTATGAAATCAAAAACGAAGAACCACAAAATTAAAATAAGCCAAACATCCACAATCACGGCCATCCATCGAATAAAGTTAATAGAAAATTCTGGGCCTTCGTTTAACGATTTTTTTTTGTTTGAATTATGCCTCGTGCCAGTTCCACATGTTGAACAGAACTTATCCTTGTCGTTGACTTCATTTCCACAATTTGTGCAATACATGTTTTGTTCCTCGGGACTTTTATATTGAAATTATTGAATGATTCAATTTATATTTACGCCGAGTTCTTCCAGTCGAGCATAGGCTTGATCAGCGGGGCCTAAAATTTCGCGAGATGTAAGAGCTTTAAGATCGTCATAATTGTTCCAAGGAGCAGAATAGCCCTCGCCCTTAGACGGGCAGGTCCATCCGTCGTTACGTTCATGAGTAAATGGATTGGGTTTTTGAATATTCTCCGGCCATTCTTTATTATCATTACTCAAATCAAGTTTAGGGTGGCGTTCTATATAATCTTCCTCCCAGACTGATAAAGAAGGATAGTTTTTCTCTTGGCACCAGCAAGGTGGGTCTGGAGGCAGATTATAATGCTTACGCTGACCGGGCGTAAGGCAGCTGACTTGAGCCCCAACTTCCTAGCATTTTCTGGTAGAGTCATTTGATTTTTTGAACTTGCCCCATTTTCACCCCCAGACAGAACTGGAGTTTTCCGGTTTCACCACCTTTGGTGGGCTGGTAGCGCCGTGGGTGTTTATGAGCATTATCGGGGACTTATTCCCCAATGAACTATGTGGTCTTACCTCATTATAGTGCTTTCGCCAAGCCTCCAGTTTCTGACGGGCATCCGCAAGGCTCAGGAACAGTGCGTGTTCAGACACTCCGCGCCGAGGCTACCATTAATACTTTTGATAAACGCATTATCTGTGGGCTTACCTTTCCTGCAAATCACATCAGTTATTCATTTGGTGATATAATTTGAACCTTATGCGCTGGAAGGTTTCGCCAAAGGCCCGAAGATATTCTTAACAAAGACAAACGAAAATGAATCTCGGTGAGTTCTGTTATTCTAAACATAGACGGAAAACCCAATTTTTAAATCACTTTCCAAACTTTCCCAACATTTCCCAATACTTCTGATCTAGCCAATTTGGTCTAAAATAGATCAGCCTGAGTCCATCGAATAACAACGAGGACTTAACCAGTGTCACCCCAATCCATACTTATCGGTCAGATATTCGTGGTGATTGTCACAATCCTACTGACTACCTGGTATGCGACACAGTGGGTAGCCGGAGCCTTGGCTTTTGACCCTTATCTTGGGCAGCCATGGTTTGTAATTGGCGACTATCAGGTTTACGCACCTTACAAGTTTTTCATTTGGTGGTATTCATTTGAACCTTATGCACCTCACGTTTTTGAACGCGGAGGAAAGATAGCTGCAACAGGCGGTTTTATTGGGACCTTGTTCGCTATTATCGGTTCGGTCTTTCGAGGCCGGTATACGGGTAAACTGAATACGTTTGGTTCTTCTCGTTGGGCGAACAATAAGCTCATGAAGCGCGCAGGACTATTCCAGCCATCAGGCGTTTTCCTTGGACGCACGGAACGGGACTATATCCGTCATGACGGGGCCGAACATATCATGGCCGTTGCCCCAACGCGGAGTGGTAAGGGGGTCGGCCTCGTGGTTCCCACGCTGCTATCTTGGACGGATAGCGCCATCATTCACGACATCAAAGGCGAGAACTGGGAACTGACATCGGGTTGGAGATCAAAGTTTTCCCATTGTCTATTATTTGATCCAACCAATCCACGATCAGCTAAGTACAATCCGCTCCTGGAAGTCCGCATGGGCGAAACGGAAGTCAGGGACGTCCAAAACATTGCGGATATTCTTGTTGACCCGGAAGGCATGTTGGAACGCCGTAATCACTGGGAGAAAACGGCCCATTCGTTACTTGTTGGTGCCATTTTACACGTTCTCTACGCGGAGGAAGAAAAAACACTCGCCCGCGTAGCCTCTTTTCTGTCTGATCCGGAACGCTCTTTCAAAGAGACTTTGGATATCATGATGCAGACCCAACACCTCGGTGACGGCCTTAATATGGAAGTCCATCCTGTTGTCGCACAAGCAGCGCGCGAACTCCTCAATAAATCTGACAATGAGCGCTCCGGTGTCCTTTCAACAGCGATGAGCTTTCTGTCTCTCTACAGAGACCCGGTCGTCGCCGAGGTAACTAGTCAATGCGACTGGCGGATCAATGATCTCGTTTCGGCTAATAAGCCTGTCTCACTTTATCTGGTCGTACCGCCATCTGATATTTCCCGGACGAAGCCTCTTGTACGTCTGATCTTAAATCAGATTGGTCGTAGATTGACGGAAAAGCTTGAAGCCGATGGTCTGTCGCGCCGAAAAGTATTATTCATGCTGGATGAGTTTCCAGCGCTGGGTCGTCTGGACTTCTTTGAAAGTGCTTTGGCTTATATGGCAGGGTATGGTCTGCGTGCTTTCTTGATAGCACAAAGCCTCAATCAGATCGAAAAGGCTTACGGCCAGAACAACGCCATTCTCGACAACTGTCATGTGCGCGTGGTCTTTGCGACTAATGATGAGCGCACGGCCAAGCGGATCTCTGATGCCATAGGTTCAACCACGGAAATGCGCGCTATGCGTAATTATGCCGGGCACCGACTTGCGCCGTGGCTCGCCCATGTCATGGTGTCACGTCAGGAAACCGCCCGCCAGCTGATTACGCCAGGGGAAGTGATGCAATTGCCGTCAGATGCAGAGCTTATTCTGCTCGCCGGCTTCTCGCCCATACGCGCACGCAAAATACGTTACTTCACTGACCAGAATTTCACAGACCGCGTTCTAAGCGCCTTTGATATCTCCCCTATATCAAATCGCTATCCAGACGCGCCTTCTCCCTCTCAAACTAGCGACTGGTATCTCGAAACAGGTGAACCCAGAACGCGGTCTGTGGAAGTCAAAAAAATCAATGAGAAGGTAGAGCATGCCTTTGATCAAGATACTGACGATTTGAATGATAAGGGCGGAAAAGACAAAGACATCCCTTTGCCTGAAACGACCAAAAAGAGCCCTGAGAAACATATCGAAACAGACAAAACAGAGTTGGAGCTGGACGAACAGGAAAGCACGATTTCTTTGAAAGACCCGGATTTTAGACCCGCAACGTCGCAGCAGGGACAAAGCCTGGTGCAGACCCTTGATAAGGCGGCGGATCATGAATTGGGGATGGGCGCATGAACGAATTCCGTCCTCGTATAAGATCACGGCTATCCGCTGACATTTATGAACGTCTAATGGTGCGCGCGGATCGCCCGGATATGTCCGTGCCCAAGATTCTTGACGAGGCTTTAAGGTCTTATTTCGACGGTGAGGTCCATGAAGGGCGGAATGCGGCTCTACTGACACGTCTTGAACGTATGAGCCGTCATGATCACAGGCAGGCCCGTGATATTGCCATTATTCAAGAAGCCTTGGCCTTGTTTGTTCAATATTTTTTCACTGTCATGCCGGACCAAATTGCGGGGGATCAAGAGCTCCGCGCTGCGAAGGGCGTCGCGCATTTCAATGACTTTATGACCGAGCTTTCCGCCCGAATGAAAGGCGGAGGCAAGAATGTGAAGAACGCGCTAAGAGACGTTCTAACAACGGATAGCGATTACTTTTCAAGGGCAGAGCTAGAGCAGATTGCCACTATTGCCGGTTCGGCAAAGACGCATTCCGAGGAGGCGAGCAATGTCTCTGCGTAATGAAATCTCTCAAAATCGTACCCTGGCTATGCTGGCGTCTGCCTTTGGCGATCATGTGAGCCAGGCTCTATCCGAACCATCAGTCACCGAAGTCATGCTCAATCCTGACGGACATCTTTGGACGGATCGACATGGGCGAGGACGGCAGGATACAGGTCACAAAATCAAGGCTGATGATGCGGAGCGTATCATCCGTTTGGTTGCCAGTTTTAAAGGTGAAAGTGCTCATATTGCATCTCCTATTATCAGTGCAGAGCTACCTGGTGGTGAGCGCTTCGAGGGCTTGTTACCGCCCATTACGACAGCGCCAAGTTTTTCTATTCGGAAAGCGGGCGCGAAAGTCTTGGAGCTTTCAGATTATGTCGCGGACGCAATAATGTCCGAAGATCAATGCGCGGCGTTGATCAAGGCCATCCATTCGCGGCTGAATATTCTGATTATTGGCGGAACGGGGAGCGGTAAGACGACCTTGGCCAATGCGCTTCTTGCTGAGATTGCCGGGCTGAATGACCGTATACTTATTCTCGAAGATACAAGAGAACTCCGCTGCAAAGCCCCGGATGTCGTCGCGCTGCGGACATCGGATAATGTGTCCGTGGCCGCGCTTGTACGCTCGTCGCTCAGGTTACGCCCCGATCGCATCATCATTGGTGAGGTTCGCGGCGGTGAAGCCCTGGACCTTTTGAAAGCCTGGAATACGGGTCATCCCGGCGGGATTGCAACGGTTCACGCCAATAGCGCGATTGCCGGCCTGTCCCGCATTGAGCAACTCATTCTTGAAGCCATTCCGACGGTTCCGCCGGGACTGATTACAGACGCCATCGATGTGCTGGTTTACATATCCGGCAAAGGCTCATCACGCCGCGTTGAAACCATAGCGCGGCTCATCGGATTTGACGGTCTGAATTACCAGTTCGAGCCTTTGGCAGGGCCTACATCTCTTTCTCATCTCAAACTCGTCACAAAGGAGACTTCGTCATGACGACTATTTTACCTAAACAGAAATACTTTTCAGGCGCACTGCTCGCTATCGGACTTGGACTTCTCATGTCCGAACCCGCCTATGCAGCCGGTTCCAACATGCCCTGGGAAGCCCCGCTCACACAAATCCTGCAATCCATTGAAGGACCGGTGGCCAAGATATTCGGGACGATTGTCATCATTATGACCGGACTGGCTTTGGCCTTTGGCGATACGGGCGGCGGTGTACGTAAATTGATCCAGATCGTGTTTGGTTTGTCGATTGCTTTTACCGCGACCAGTTTCTTCCTGTCTTTCTTCAGCTTTAGCGGCGGCGCGCTGATTTAATGGTGTCAGGAGGTCACATTGAGGGTTTCGCCATTCCCGTGCGCCGGTCTTTGACCGAGCCCATATTGCTGGGCGGCGCACCCCGGAGTGTCGCCATTGTCAATGGCACTTTGGCGGCGGCTCTCGGTTTGGGCCTTCAGCTCTGGGTGGTTGGTATTTTTTACTGGCTCATCGCCCACGCGCTCGCTGTTTTCATGACCAAGCGGGATGATCAATTCCTGGAAGTTCTTATCCGCCACATCCGACACAAAGGATACCTTCAATGTTGAATCTGCCATGCTAAATCTATCCGAATATCAGAAACGTCCCAAAGCGCTGGCCGACTATCTACCCTGGGCCATGCTCATTGCTCCGGGTGTTATCTTAAACAAGGATGGGGCGCTTCAGAGAACCTTGGAGTTCCGGGGACCGGACTTAGGCAGCTCAACGGAAGAAGAGCTGGTCACTGTCTGCGCGCGGCTTAATAATACGCTCCGGCGTTTTGATAGCGGCTGGGCCGTTTACGCCGAATGCCAGCGTATTCCAGCGAGTGAGTATCCATCAGTTAACATTGATAATCCAGCCGCGTGGATTGTGGAACAGGAACGCAAGGCGGCTTTTGAGGAATGTCATATCGGTCGCGAAAGGGCCTATTGTGAAAGCCGATACTTCCTGACGCTGGCCTTTTTGCCCCCTGCGGATAAATCCTCAAAAGCCGAGAAGCTGATCATTGAGACGCCCGACAATGATAACGATGTGGCCGCTAAAGATCATCTGGCGCGGTTTATCTCAGAAACTGATCGTGTGCTCGATATGCTCACAGGGGTCATGCAGGAGGCACGGTTTCTGTCAGACGCTGAAACCCTCATATATCTACACAGCACAATCTCAAACCACCGACAGCCAATCCATGTGCCGGACGAGCCAACCTATATCGACGCGCTCATTGGCGATTGTGATCTGACAGGTGGTCTGACCCCAAGGCTGGGCGATGAGACATTGCATGTCCTCACGCTCAAAGGATTTCCGGCAGAGACAACGCCAGGGATACTCGATGAGCTAAACAGTCTTGGGTTTTCCTATCGCTGGATGACGCGTTTTCTACCGCTCGGAAAAGCGGACGCCACAAAGCTCATCTCCAAACAGCGCCGCCAGTGGTTTGCCAAGAGAAAATCAATCGCCGCGCTCCTCAAAGAGTCGCTCATGGGCGAAACGTCCGTTCTTGTCGATACGGATGCGGACAATAAAGCGCTCGATGCCGATGCCGCCTTGCAGGATCTGGGCGCAGATTATGTGGGGTATGGATATCTGACGACCTCAATCGTTGTCTCTCACAACGATCCTAAAATCGCCGAGAACCGTGTACGGGCCATTGAGCGCATCATCAATGGCCGGGGCTTTGTCACCATCCATGAAAGTGTCGGTGCGGTCGATGGCTGGTTAGGGAGCTTGCCGGGCAATCCATACGCCAATGTCCGCCTGCCTTTGGTGTCGTCACTTAATCTCGCCCATATCATGCCTTTGTCTGCCGTCTGGGCCGGACCGAAAGAGAATAAGCATTTTTCTGGTCCGCCGCTTTTGATGGCCGCTACGGACGGTCACACGCCGTTTCGGTTAGTGACCCATCAAGGCGATGTTGGTCACACATTGGTTGTCGGGCCGACAGGCGCGGGTAAATCGGTCTTACTTTCACTCTTGGCGCTGCAGTTCCAGAAATATGCGGGCGCTCAGGTTTGTATTTTTGATAAGGGCAAGTCAGCGCGCGCGGCCACACTCGCCATGGGCGGGGCGCATCATGATCTGGGGGTATCGGAAGCTTTATCCTTTCAGCCGCTTAAGAATATCGATGAAAACGCATCACGTTCCTGGGCGCTCGACTGGATATGCGGATTGCTCGCCCACGAGAATGTGGACTTAACACCCGAGATCAAGGAGACGGTCTGGACGGCGCTTGCAAGCCTTGCCACTTCAGCAGAGGAGCAGCGCACACTGACAGGCTTGCGCGCGCTTATTCAGGATCAGAACTTACGCACCGCGCTCATGCCTTACACGCTCGACGGCGCCTTTGGGCATTTGCTCGATGGGGATGCAGAAACCTTGTCGGATAACCGCGTCCAGTGCTTCGAGATGGAAACACTGATGCATCGGCCCAGTCTGGTCCTGCCGGTTCTGACCTATCTCTTTCACAGGTTGGAAGACCGCTTTGATGGCTCGCCGACATTACTCATTCTCGATGAGGCCTGGCTGTTTCTGGATGATCCTTTATTTGCGTCACGTATACGCGAATGGCTTAAAACGCTTCGTAAGAAAAATGTCTCGGTTATCTTTGCGACGCAAAGCCTGGCCGATATCGCCGAGAGCGATATTGCACCCGCGCTCATCGAGAGCTGTCCGTCACGTATATTCTTGCCCAACCCGCGTTCTCTGGAGCCGGGACAACAGGATTTTTACGCGCGCTTTGGTCTGAACAAGACTCAAATGTCTATCCTGGCCGCGAGCCAACCCAAGCGGGATTATTATTTTCAAAGCGCGAGCGGTAACCGCCTCTTTGATCTCAAGCTCGGGCCTGTGGCGCTCGCCTTTTGCGGGGCCGGGTCAGAAGCTGATCATGCCCGGATGGATGAGGTTCTGGCTGAATATGGTGCCGAAACATTCGCACAGCATTGGCTAACCGCAAACAACCTTACTTGGGCGTTCGCCCTTATCACCGAACAATTTGACCAAAACGAGGAGTATGTCCCATGGATCGACGCCGCAGAATAATTTCAACCATAGTTCTGATAATCTTGAGCCTGCTGGGGCCGGTTCAGGCCTCCGCACAGTTTGGCGGCGTGGTCTTTGATCCGAAGAATTATATCCAAAATCTCTACTCGGCCTCCCGTTCACTGGTGCAGATCCGGCAGCAGGTGAGCCAGCTTCAGAATGAAGCCCGATTGCTGGTGGGGCAGGCCAAGGATCTGGCGAGCTTGGATTTTA
>JAHDEZ010000008.1:0-52649 GCA_020628425.1 Hellea sp.
CCAATGTCATGATGGCCGATATAGATACGGCCCGATTGACGACAGAGCTCGAGGCTATGAATGCGCCGAGCCAGCTCTCCATGATCCATTGCGATACATCCGATTATGCCTCCGTTGAGGCGGCGCGGGACGCCACTGTTGCGCGTTTCGGCAAAGTGCACTTTCTCTTTAACAATGCGGGCGTCAGCCTGGCGGGTCGCAGCGGCCATATTGCCATCAAAGACTGGCAGTGGATTACGGACATTAATCTCATGGGCGTGGTTCACGGGGTTGAAGCTTTCCTTCCAGGCATGCAGGCCCACGGGGAAGAGGGCTGCATCGTCAATACGGCGTCTATGGCCGGACATTTGTCGACAGCCTATATGCCGCCTTACCATGCGACTAAGTTCGCCGTGGTTGGTTATTCAGAGGCTCTGGAGATGGAGCTGAAAGACAGTCCCATCAATGTATCCGTCCTCTGTCCGACCTGGGTGAAGTCCAATATTTACAACGCCGCGTTTGGTAGTCCGTCCATGACCGATGCCAAGGCTGATGCGCAAACCCAGAGCCCGGTGTATCAATCCACCAAAGCTCTCGTGGATAACGGTATGAGCGCGGAAAAATTTGCGGAGCTTGTTTTAACCTCTATCGCAAAGAAGCGCTTTTACGTGTTTAACGACCCTGAAGTCCGCCCAGTTTTTGACATGCGCCGTGACCGTATTCTCGCCGATTTTGATGCGTGTCTGGCAGATTTGGAAGACTGATTATTCGCATTTAATTCCTCGTCATCCTGAGCTTGTCTCAGGATCCATGGTGCTCGGTGCATCGCCGACGCATTCCTGCCTGACCATTGCTATGGATCCCGGAACAAGCCCGGGATGACGGCGAAGCATTAGATGAAGTGAATTATATAGCCTGCAAAACCCGAAGCTTGCTCTCCCAAACGGCCTTGCCGATATAGCAGCCATAAAACTCCCGTTTGCCCACATAGCCCATACGGCCATGCAGATTACGCCAATTATCGAAAATCAGTGTTAAGCCCGGCTGGAGTTTCACCTTAATCCAATTGTCCTGATCATTGGCGTGTTTGTGAAACAGACCATAGGCATGATGGAACTTTCGCATCTGCTCATCCGGTAGGATGAAGGGCGCGCGGTCATAATTATTAAAACTGACTTGAATAAGCTCACCTTTATCATTGTGGCGGAAAGGCGTGCGCTCGGCCCTTAGGTGAACGCCCGGTTCAATATAATGCCCGGGCACCGTCACCGTTGAGAGCGTGTGATAGGCCTCCGGGTCTTCATCTTTGATGCGATTGGCAATGGCGAAGCCGTCCACTTGAATGCTTTCGCCACCTTTGCCGTCAAAGCGCAAGCAGTTGAACATCTGCAGGCCTGCTGCCTGTTCGTAATAGGTGTTGTCTGTATGAGGCTCGAGATATTCGGTCGTGTAGGCCGTATCGCCATGGTCCGTCAGTTCCGACGACAAAGGCCACATGCGTCCGAAAATTGTCTCATGTAAATGTCCAATACGTTCGGCGAGGGTCTTGGTGGCTTCCGGCGTGCTTGGCACGCTGTCCACCATGGAGAAGCCGTATATCCATATATTTTCCAGCCAATTGCGCAGGCCGTCATCTCCGTCCATGACGGCATCAAAAGCGACTGTCGGAAGGGCCTCCAGCGGACTATGTTTATCCCAAAATATACGAGGTTTTTGCGGGGCAAGTTGATGTCGGCCCGGCATGAGGTCTTTGACGCTTGCCAGCATATAGGCGGAGATAGTCGTAGATGGGCCATTATTCCACGTAATGTCGATGAGCTGTTTTTCTGCATCAAATGTAATGGACCTTGCAGCCTCATCCAGATCCAGCTCAAAGCTGTTTGTCTCACGCTGCAGAGTTGATGGGTTGAGGCTTTTGGCATCTATTCCGTGATCGCGCACCCAATACCAGGGAAAAGTGAGCTCTTTAGACCTATCCGAAAAAGAAACGACTAAACCATTAGGTTCAAATTTCGCTGCCGTAAGTTTCACGCCTTCGGACTGGCCAAGATAAAAGTCGGGAACACCGGATTCTGTTTGAACATTTTGCATTATTTTGCTTTAGGTCAGAGCTTAAGACTTGGCAATTACCATCGAAAAGAAATCATATGTCTGCGTTCAAATCCGATAATACCAGTGCCGTTCACCCCAAGGTGTTTGAGGCCTTGCAAAAGGCGAATGACGGATATGCCATGCCCTATGGCGATGATGAGATTTCCGTGCGGTTGAATGATGTTTTTTCAGACATGTTTGAAACAGACGTCGCCGTTATTCCTTGCTCGACAGGGACGGCGGCTAACTCACTCTCACTGGCTTTGTTTGCCGGGCCAGTGAACAGTGTGATGGTCCATACGGACAGCCATGTTTACCGAGATGAATGCAATGCACCGGAGTTTTATTCCGGTGCGAGGCTTGTGACCATCGAAGGTGAAAATGGTAAAATGACGCCGGACACACTCCGCCCCCATATCACCAAGGTCGATCCGCGCCATACGGCTCAACCCAGCGCCATCAGCCTCACACAGGTGACGGAGCTCGGCACTGTTTACAGTCTCGATGAAATTAAGGCTATGACGAGCCTTGCCAAAGAACAGGGCCTGGCCGTCCATATGGACGGCGCGCGCTTTGCCAATGCGGTGGCCTCGCTGGGGTGTTCAGCGGCGGACATGACCTGGAAAGCGGGTGTGGATGTGCTCTCACTGGGATTGACTAAAGCTGGTGCTATGGCTGCTGAGGCGGTGGTTTTGTTTCATCCGGAGAAACAATCACAAAAAGTGCGGGAGGGTTTCCTGCGCCAGAAACGGGCCGGGCAGCTTTTGTCTAAGCAACGCTTTCTAGCAGCGCAACTCACAGCCATGGCTGAGGATGATTTGTGGTTGGAGATTGGTCGGGAGAGCAATGCAAAAACCGCCCGACTTTGTTCGGCGCTTCGAGAAATTGACGGCACGGAGCTCGCTGACACCATCGACAGCAATATGACTTTTATCCGCCTGCAGCCCGATCAAATCGCGCGCCTGCAGGACGAAGGCCTGGCGGGCTATATGTATGACGAGACCCGCATGCGCATTTGCTGCTCCTGGTCGACCACCGATGCTGAGATCGACCGCTTTATTGATTTGGTGCGCGGAGCTTAGCCTGAATATCAGTTAGCTTGTCCCGGGTCAGAGGATAGCGCGCAAAATAGAATAAAGCCATCAATACAAAGACGACCGCAAATATAATGGAGGCATAAGCCAGCCCGTCGGAATATTCCTTCCCGACCTGACTCGGTGCTATTTTTTGCGGAAAATTTATCGCAATCAAAGCCAATTGGGCGAATAATGCGCCTGCCGCAAAAGTCAGCTTTTGCGCGAAGGTGAAGGCCGCAAATAAAACGCCTTCCTGCCGTTTGCCATGGGCCAATTCCATTTCATCGGCCACATCGGCCAGCATGGAATTCGCCACGACAATTGCCCCGGTCAGGCCGCCATATCCGACCGCATTATATATACAGAGGACTACAAACAGTTCGTCCGAACCTGTCGGCGGCAGGCTGCCATTAAGATATAGAATGTACGGCAAGAGCCCGCACAGGCCGTAAATCGTCACAAAAATAATCGCGGCCGGTTTCTTGTCCAGTTTTGCCGTAAGGAAAGAAGCCAGGATGACAGCAGGGATAATGGACAGGATCGGCGTCAGTCCGATGATAGCTAATTGTTCGGATGGGAGTTTCCATAAATAAACACCCAGATACAGGCTCAAGGCACTTCCAATTCCGTAAAGCACCAGCAAAGCACCATATCCCAAACAGGCGGTGCGGAAGGATTTCAGGGAAGATGCTTTGCGGAATTGGGTAAACGTGTCCGTCCATTTTGTGGGTTCACCCAGAGCCTGTTGATTAAGTTTCGGGATTTTGTGACGGGTTCCCAACACCGCGATAAGGGATCCAATAGCGCCGATAATGGCGAATGTGATAACAAGTGGTCCGTAGCCTTCCGGGTTCATCATGCCGTTCTCAAACTTGTCATTACTAGGCAGGAAAATGGTCAAACCAAAGAAGAAAACGCTGAGATTAAACAGTGTATTAAACAACTCTCTAACTGACACAATATTCGTCCGCTCATTATAGTTCGAGGATAGTTCTGCCCCGAGGGAATAATAAGGGCCTCCAAAAACCGTTAGTCCTAACCGAACGACCAACAGGAAGACCAGCATCCAGATAAACAGTGCTGTCTCGGAAAGTCCGTCTGGGGGCATAAATAACAAAATCAGGGCAATAGCTGTTGGCACTATGCCCCAGAGCATAAATTTATGACGCCGGCCCCATTTGGCGTTGCGATAATTGTCGGAAATCTGCCCCATAATCGGATCAGAAAACGCGTCTAATAAAAGAGCGAGTGTTGTGGCTAAAACAATTAGCCACTGTCCAACACCAAGCACATTACCAAAATAAAAAATAAAAAAGAAATGGAAGAGGTTGTTTTTGACGGATATCAGTCCCGTTCCCAACCCATATGCGATCTTTGTCGGTATACTGACCTGTCGTTTGGCTTTCTGCACGGCCATGTCATCTCCCTCTTTTTATTCCGTAGAACAGACTAAAAGGGAACTGTCAAAAACCTTTCAGGTTAAGTGCTAAGAATATTTCTCCAGCGCGCCACTTGTTTCTTAACTTCACTCGGTGCCGTCCCGCCATAAGACGTTCGTGAACTTGCTGAGGCGATCGGCGAAAGAACCGAGAAAATATCTTCAGTTATTTTAGGCTCCACGGATTGCATGTCTTCAAGAGACAGCGCGTCCAGTGTTTTACCCTGACCTTCGGCCAAAGCCACGATCGTTCCGGTGACGTGATGGGCATCACGGAACGGCATGTTGAGCTTCATGACCAGCCAGTCAGCCAAGTCGGTCGCCGTGGAATAGGCAGCAGCGGCACTCTCAGCGAGGCGTTCTTTGTTCGGCTCCATATCCCGGACCATGCCGGTCATGGCGGCCAGTCCGAGAGACAGCGCATCAAAAGCATCAAAGACAGGTTCTTTATCTTCCTGCATATCTTTGGAATAGGCGAGCGGGAGACCTTTCATGACAATAGTAAGTGACGTCAGCGCACCCATGATCCGCCCGACCTTGGCGCGGATGAGCTCCGCGGCGTCTGGATTGCGCTTTTGCGGCATGATTGAACTACCGGTCGTGAAGGCATCAGAAAGCTTCACGAATTGGAATTGCGCCGATGTCCAAATGACAATCTCTTCTGAGAGACGCGATAAATGCGTCGCGCAAATGGCGCAGGCCGAGAGCGCTTCGAGTGCGAAATCTCTGGCCGAAACAGCATCCAGAGAGTTGGCCATCGGGCGATCAAACTCGAGCGCTTTGGACGTCATGTCACGGTCGATTGGATAGGGCGTGCCTGCCAAAGCTGCTGCCCCAAGCGGGCTCTCATTCATCCGGGCGCGAGCATCACGCAGTCTTGAACGATCGCGGGCAAACATTTCCAGATAAGCCAACATGTGGTGACCAAAAGTAACGGGCTGTGCGTTTTGGAGGTGGGTGAATCCCGGCATAATCGTATCCGTATTCGCGGCCGCTTTGCCGAGCAGGGCGGTCATCAGTTCCGTCATTTGCAGGTCGAAATTATCCAAGTAATCCCGTACCCAGAGCCGGAAATCCGTCGCCACCTGATCATTCCGAGAGCGGCCTGTATGTAGGCGCCCAGCCGCCTCACCGATCTTATCCTTCAAGCGGCCTTCTATATTGAGGTGAATATCCTCAAGTTCATCAGCGAACGGGAAGGTTTCTGCTTCGATCTCGTTCTTAATTTCTTCAAGCCCTTTTTGAATGTCCGCAAGGTCTTGCGCGGAGATAATGTCTTGAGCCGCCAGCATGGCCGCATGGGCGAGAGAGCCGCGAATATCCTGCTGTGCCAAACGCTGGTCAAAACCGATGGACACATTAATAGCCTGCATCAGGTCTCCCGGTGCGGCGGAAAAGCGCCCGCCCCACATTTTCTGTTTAGAGCTTATATCCGCTATGCTATCTGAGCTCATGATGAAATTCCTGTCCTTGTCCAATGCCATTCGTTTTATGGTCGTGATCGGCGTCATTGCCATATTTGCCGTGGCGGTTCAATCCTGTCAGAAGTCCCCGCATCTCAAAACGTCTGAGCGTGCCGCACAGATCGAGGCCTTATCTGTTTATAAGAGGGATTCCTTAGGAAAGCTTCAACTTTTAAAGGATGCGCCGGAGCAACCTCGCAATAGATTTGAGGACAGTAGCGGAAATACAATGCGACTGACTCAGAAGGATGAAGGTGTCATTCTGGTCAATATCTGGGCAACATGGTGCGCACCTTGTATTGTTGAAATGCCATCTCTTGATAGATTAGCGGGACGGGGTTTCGAAAACTTCGAAGTGCTGACCATCAGCATGGATGACAGCAATGAAAAGGTTGATGCTTTTTTCGAAAAACACGGCCTTGAAAATCTGACCCGCTGGCGGGATCCGTCTATGAATGTAGCCGCCAAAATCAACCTGCCCGGTCAACGAGGGGCTATACCAATAACGATTATATATAATCGAAATGGTGATGAAATCGCCCGCATCATGGGTGAAGCCGACTGGGATAGCGAAGAAGCAATTGGGTTGATTAAAACTATTTTAGGGGAGGACTGAAATGGATTTAGGTTTAGCCGGTAAGAGGGCGTTGGTCACAGGCGCATCGTCAGGGCTTGGTTTTGCCGTCGCTCAAGAATACCTGCAAGAGGGGGCTGAGGTTGTCATTTGCGGACGTCGGGAAGACGTTCTGAACGCGGCTGTAGCTGACCTTTCACAATATGGAACATGCAACGGTACAGTCGCCGATCTCAATACACCCGACGGTATTGACCATATACTGACCATGGCCGATGCCCATATGGGCGGCGTGGATGTGTTGTGCATGTCTACGGGCGGGTCATGGTTGTGACCTCGGTGACCCAGATAGAACCTATTCCGCATTTGATCCTGTCCAATGTCATGCGTCCCGGTATTTCCGGTCTGATGAAATCATTGTCCAATGAATATGCGGCCAAAGGTGTGACCTTTAACTGTCTTATGCCCGGCATTACGGAAACTGACCGTCTCAAAAGCCTGGTCGCGCAGATGGCTGAGGATAAAGGTATCAGCTATGAGGAAGCTCTTTCCAGTTATAGTGCGGCGATTCCGATGGGACGCATTGGCCAACCCAAAGAGTTCGCGGCGCTCGCTGCATTCTTGGCCTCTGAACGGGCCTCCTATATTACAGGCACTAGTATCCCCGTGGATGGCGGACGGATAAAGCGGATTTAAGCTACGCGTCATTACCGGGCTTGTCCTGGTAATCGAGTTCTGTCTAATGTGCTATGGATTGCCGGTATAAAACCGGCAATGACGAAGGTTAGCCATGGAAAAATTTTCTACCATTATGCACCGCGCGGCTGGGCGACACGGCGGCGAAGAGGCTGTTATCGCCAAAGTCAAAGAGGGGCTGGATAACTATTCCAATCAGGTGGAAAACATGAGTGATAACCGCTGGTTGGCCGAGTTCACCAAACGTATTTTTCAGGCCGGATTTAACTGGCAGGTTGTGGAGAATAAATGGGACGGCTTTGAAAAGGCCTTCTGGAATTTCAAGCCATCGCGCTGCGCCCGTATGGATTTGGACGATCTGGAAAAACTGACGACCGACAAAGCCATTGTCCGCAATCCGATAAAGATCAAAACCGTCCCTAAAAATGCCCAAATGATCTTGGATATGGCGGAACAGAAAGGCTCTGCTGATAAGTTCATTCGGAGCTGGCCCAGCACAGACTTTGTAGGGTTGTTAGAATATATACAAAAACACGGCTCTCACCTCGGCCACAACACGACCTGCTTTGCCTTACGATTTTCCGGCGTGCCGTCGTTTATCCTTTCCCAAGATGTCACGGCAGCCCTGATACATGCCGGCGTTATCGATAAACCGGCTACATCTAAAACCGCCAAAAAAGCTGTGCAAGCCGCCTTTAATCAATGGGCGGAAAAATCCGGTGAAAATATTTCCTATGTCAGCCGGGTGCTGGCGCTCAGTCTGGATGCTTGATTCATGAAATATGTGTGGGCTTTCTTTTTAACGGCGTTCGTTATGCTGGGTTGTCAGCCTCAAACATTCCTGCCGGACATCACATCTTTTGAGCAAGATGTTGATGTCATTTATAAAAAAACATTCGATGATAATTACCGCGCTCTGCCAACGAAAGATTATGCGAATGTCTTGAATGCACATTTTCCGAAAGGAAATTATCTGGCCTTTACTGAAATTGATGATGAGAGCCTTTTAGAGATAAATTCGAGTCTGACTAATTTTTTGCTTAAGACAAGTAAAGACCCGGCACAGATTATATGTTGCGCAAAGACGGCTTGATGAAGCCCGGAGTTTGAGCACCAGATTTCCTAAGGTGGATTTTCATTTGATCCCCGTTATTCAAAACTCCAAGTCATTCAAACTTGGAGAAGTGTCTGTCATCATGGCTACCTCTGATCAATTAATCCGTAAGCAAGTAGATGTTTCCCAAAAAACGGGCGTGATCATGGTCGGCAGCACTGGTTGTTTCTTCTCGCGTTTTGCGATGGAGCATATATCGGAAGACGAAATGTTAAGTCGATCGTTCAAAGATCACAGTTTGGGCCTTATGGGGAGTTGGGACATCTTATCTCATCCCGCTATCGCAGAATATAATGCCGGTCCAGCGCCCGTAAAACTACAATATGTTTGGTCAGAGGCAGAGTGGCCGCAGATTAACTATTGGGGAACGCCGACATTTTATTTCCTGAAAGACGGCGAGGTTGTTTATCGTCATACGGGATGGCGAAAGGATGATCGGCTTCAGAATTTGGAAAAAATGAGGACGGGATTCGAATTAATCGGCCTTAGGTAAATCAACCCACCATCATTTTGATCGGATTAAAACTGCGGCGGTGGATCGGGCAAGGGCCGAGCTCGGTTAGCTTGGCCCGGTGGACCTCTGTACCATAGCCTTTGTGACGGGCGAAATCATAGCCGGGATAGCGAATATCGGCTTCGCCCATGAGGCGGTCTCGGGTGACTTTGGCGATAATTGAAGCTGCCGCAATGGAGAGACAGCGGGAATCGCCTTTGATTAAAGTTTGTGCCGGACAGGGCAAAGGCGGCGCTTTATTACCATCAATTAATGCAGCCGTAGGGATTTCTCCGAGGACAGAAATCAGATTGTCTACTGCCCGCTGCATGGCAATCATGGTGGCGCCGAGGATATTGGCGCGATCAATTTCTTCTGGCTCAGCAATGCCGATTCCTGTCCGAGATGTTACCAAAATGTCATTCATTAGGAGTTCACGGGTCTCATGGGATAAGATTTTACTGTCATTGAGGCCTTGAGGGAGATTTTCCGGGTCCAGGATGACCGCCGCGGCGACAACGGGGCCGGCCAAGGGGCCACGACCCGCTTCGTCAATGCCGCAGACGGGGCCTGCGAACCTTGACTCAAAAGTCCAATCTGGGGTTTTATTTGGCATATGTAAATTCTGGCCCGAATCCTGCACTTTTTGCAGTAACAGGGTTTGAGAAGATATCAAAGGTCTGTTAAAAGGCCGCTACGAAAAATTTTTAGGAGTTAAACATGGCTAAGTTTCTTTTGGGTGCAGCCGCGACAACAATCGCCGCGACAGCCATTTTTGCAACCTCTGCCAATGCCATTGATGATATGGCAACTTGCATGAGCGAAGGCGGTTCCGCTTTTGACCTGAACGGAACGCAGGTTTGTCTCGTTCCAATCCGCGCCCCCGAGTGGAGCGACCCGGTTTATGACGGGAACCAGTTAGGTATTATTGAATGTACCGGTAAGACCATCAATGACGGGTCATGGTGTCTTGAGCCTTTCGGTGGCGCTGCACTTCCGTCGGTAGAGACCAAGCCAAAACCAACACAGGCTGACCTGGATGCGATGACACAGTCAGGTCTGGAGACAGCTTCTGAAACTGTCACTGAAACAGCAACCGAAGCGGTTGAGGGTTCTGACCTTTAAGGGCTCATTTCCAGTTTGAATTTTAAACCCGCCTTTTCTGGCGGGTTTTTTATTGGTGCTCTGTTCGAAACCTGTATGAATGATGAATAGGGAAGTCAGGCCGGGTTAAGTGACAATCGGATAAACGGGATCATGATGAAGAGACGAAAAACAAAATTACAAGCTTTAACCGTTCTGGCGGTATCCGTTCTAGGAATGTCCGCCTGTGCGTCCACAGTTTCCGAAGAAACATGTCTGGCGGGTAACTGGGAAGCGCAGGGCATGAAGGATGGTGCCAATGGTAAGTCTTCTGACCGCCTCTCCAAAATTATTGAAGCCTGTCAGGAATACGGAACGTCCGTCGATAACCGAGCCTATATGGTCGGCTACGAGCAGGGTTTGAATCGCTATTGTATCTATCAACGGGGTTATAATGCCGGCGAGAACGGCAACGCCTATAATCAAGTCTGTTCTGGTGATTTGGCCGAGGAATATGCGCCCGGCTATGATGAAGGCCGACAGAGATATCAGATTTACCGTCAGTATGATGAAATGGTCGAGCGTTATCAGTATAAACGGCAGCGCCTTTACGAATATCGCCAGAGACTGCAAAATCCGGATCTGACCGACAGGCAGCGAAATGATATTCGTTACCGTATTCGACGTCTCGAAAATGACATCGACAATATGCGCTATAATATTCGCGAATTTGAACGTCGCTACCGACTTAACCGTCGCATGGATGATCGCGATTACCGCAGAAACCGCGACTACGGATATTAGAGCTTAGTCTTGCACACAGGGCGGTAATTCTGCTCTCGCATCCTTGAGCTTTTGATCCAGAGATAACGGGACCTGAAAATCTTTGAGCCCACAGGCCGCCCCGTAAGCCATAGCGGTTGCGATGTCCTGATCACCGAGAGGCTTTTGGGCAATGGATTCAAATAATAGACGGGCTTCGTCCATTGCCCCCAAATGGTTGATGGCGAAGGCCTGGTAGACTTGATTGTCTTGGAGGTTCTTGGAATTTCTAACTTTGACAAGAGCAGTTTCCGTATCGCCGGACAGTCCGATGGCTAGTGCGGAGAAATAATCCTGGTGCATTTCAGAAAGCTTACCTGCCGTTGCGATATGGGTTGTCAAAGCTTCAGCGTCGCCTTGATTAAACAGGATAAATCCTTCGACTTCATCTAATCGGTTGGAAAACGTCAAAGAACGGGCATTCTCTAGGCGCTTAGTTGCGGCTGCCAGACGGCCTTGCAACAATAATGAGCGAATAGCATAGGCGTGACCAGTACCGTTTTTGGGATCATATTTTAAAATACGGTCATCCGAAAGTCGGGTCGAGAGATCATACTCTCCCAGAACGAGGATAATAATCGGTTCAAACAGCCATTCCAATTCGCCTCGAATTTCAGTGGCATCTTCAACATATTTGACAGATGGGGTCTTTAGATTTCGCCAGTTGTCAGAGAAGAAATAGGCGTTCATCAAGGCCTTGTTGCTGACCATTTCCGTTTCTGCATCTTCAGAAGCTTTTTGCAGATTGCGCTCGATGATTTTTTGGGCGTCAAGCTTGTCGATTGGATTGCCGTCCGAATTCCTTTCAGGTAAATTGGCAACATCACCGGTTATAAAGTGGTGGTAAATATCAACAATATGTATGCGCGGCTCAGACCAAACAGGGTCGAGTTCCGAGGCGCGTTTAATGTGCTCAAATGCAGTAACCATATCAGGGTCATTGCGATCCTGATGCCAGAATTTTAAAAGACTGCGACCTTTTTGAAAGGCAATAAAGGCATCGATATTTTCCGTCCCGACTAATACCATTCTATCGCGGTCAGCCTCTGATGTGACAACACCCATTGCGTCTGCAATATCTGTTGCCAGTCGGGACTGTAGCCGTGATAGATCTCCCAAGGTCTCGAATTCAAAAGACTTCGACCAGGCGAGCGTGCCGTCTATATCGTTACTGACCTGCGCTATGAGAAGATATCCACTAACATTATCCAGAAAGCGTCCTCGAAATGACAAAGTTTCAGGGCCCGCTTTGGCGGTTGAATCGGTTTCCCTTTTGACAGCAAGCCCTTCCACTTGAAACAGCGCGTTAGTCAATATATCTGCCATGCCTTCAGCTAAATAATCCAATTCGGTTCGGTCAGTTTGATTTTCAAAGCCGAACACAACGATCTCCGATGCTTTGGCTTGCCATCCGCCGGGTTGTTGCAACTTGTAAATCTGAAAAGCCAAAAAGGTCGAAAATAACAAGGATAGTAAGATTATGACTGGTGTAACCCTAAACTTTCGAAAAGCTCTCAGAAAACTGATCAGTAACGGAAAGCGCTTTCTACCAGGTGATAATTCATAGGCTGTCATACGTTCCGAGATGTTTTTGAGTTTTAAACCATCCCGTTTGCGCATTTTGATATCAAGGTCCTGCCCGACAAGATTAATAATATTTGATGATGCCAATACCGTACCGGGCATAGCCATATCTTGTAGACGGGAGACGATATTGACACCGTGACCTAGCAAATCCCCATCTGAACGTATGGTCACATCCCCAACATGTAACCCAGCTCGCACAAGCCTGGTGTTCAATTCTGGATGATAGCTTCTTCCAGCTTTTAACTTTTGGAAAAAATCCATAGTAGCATTGACTCCGAGCTTTGCGCTTGAGAATTCGACAAGAAATCCATCACCCATAGTTTTGAAAATGCGTCCATCATTCTCAGTAACAACGTCAGCCAAAATGGAATGAACAATATCAGTCAACCGGATGGCATCCTGCTCATTGGCTTCGATTTTTCCGGTGTAATTACAAATGTCGACAGCCAGTAGGGTCGTCAATCGACGCCCCGTAGTTTGAAGAAAATTTTGTTCTGACTGCTCCACATTAAGCCCTACATCGAGGAAGTAAGATATCAAATGAGCCCTTCACACTCAATAGAAACTTCAAATACACGGAATGATTGGTTCCCAGGCCGTTAACTCACGGATTATTGTTCATAATTTTCTACGCAGATGCTGGAGACTAAAGTGGGCATAGGCTATGAGAGCCCATGCTTTCCGTCGTCATACCGACTCTCAATGCAGAAAAAAATCTGGCGGCTTTACTGACGCAACTGAGACCTATGTCTGATCTGGAGACTATTGTGAGCGATGGTTTGTCTATAGATCTTACGCAGGAACTTGCAATCCAATACGGGGCCCGGCTCGCACTGGGCAGCCCGTCACGGGGCGGACAACTCCGTCGTGGTGCGCAGTTAGCGTGTTCAGAGTGGCTCCTCTTTATTCATGCGGATTGTCGTCTCTCAGATAACTGGCGAGACCTCGTCGATCGCCATATTGCGACTCATCCGGAAAAGGCCGGGTTTTTCGGCCTAAAATATGACAGCCAAAAAATGGCTGCCCGCTGGGTCGAATTAATGGTAGTTTGGCGCAGTATGACCACACGTTTTCCACGCGGTTGGGCCTTGCCCTATGGTGATCAGGGATTGTTGATTTCGCGAAGGCTCTATGACGAAATTGGTGGGTATCCTGATTGGCCACTTTTTGAGGACGTTAAAATTATTGAGAATATTGGCCGTGGTCGATTACAGCACCTGGGCGGCAAGCTCACGACTTGTCATAGCAAGTATGAACAAGATGGATTTATCAGGCGAGGCTGGCGGAATTTCTCGCTAATGCGACGTTATAAAAAGGGTGAGTCCATAGACAGTCTAATGAATGATTATAACTAGTGCGACCTCGTCTCATCATATTTGTCAAAGCCCCCTTAATGGGAAAGGCCAAAACCAGGTTAGCGGCTGATATCGGTCGCGTTCATGCCTGGCGCACCTATCGGGGCATGACCGCGCAAATTCTGCGCAATGTTCAAAGCCCGAAATGGGAGACCATCATTGCGGTCACACCTCCGAAATGGCTCGGTAGGCTCCCGCTTTGGGCCGGTTTTCAACAATACGCACAGGTCGGCGGATCGCTCTCTCCACGTCTCGCACAGGCTTTCGCAACCAAAGGCCCAGTTGTAGTTATTGGCAGCGACAGCCCGCAAGTGACCCGCGCCGATATTACGAGAGCCTTTAGGGAAATTCGACCTGGAAATTTTGTCTTTGGACCAGCAGATGATGGTGGCTTTTGGCTTATGGGTGCGCAAGGACCTTTGACCAGCAAACATTTTGAGAATGTGCGCTGGTCAACAGAGCACACATTGTCTGATCTGCATCAAAACCTCGACGGGGATATTATCCAGCTGCGGAGGCTCATGGATGTGGATAACCTTGAAGCCTTGAAACGCTGGCGAGCGGGGAGTTAATCGGCACTGTTAAATCGACCCGTCTTTAGAAATGAAACGGCGGCATCTATACAGTCGTCATTCTGCATCAGGAAAGAATGCAGGACCGGCATGCGGATGAAATCGGCGGCCCCGTCCAGGCGGGAACTTTCGACGGAAACAGTGCCGTCATCATCACCTTTGAGTAGCGGATTGAACCCTTTTTCATCACCTTTACCGCCGGCCAAAATTCCAAACTCAAAATCCGGCACTGGGAGTTGCGGTATAAGTCCGTCTTTATCAGTGCCCAGCTGTTGACCGGCCGGGCCGAACAGGCCTTTGAAGATAGGGTTTTGCTTAAGAACATCCGCGGGAACGGCACCATTATTAGGTGTTCCCATCATGACCATGCGGCCAAACCTGGGATCGCTGCCTTGACTTAACATGCTGCGCACTACCAAACCGCCCATGGAATGCACGACCAGATTTATCTCTGAAATACCGTCTAATGAATGAATGCATTGATGAAGGTATTCCGCCGCCTCTGTTATGGTAATGCGTGTGCTGGGATAACCAAATCCAAAAGTCAGATAGCCCTCGTCTTGTAGCCGGATTTTCATGGCATTAAAGGAGTTAGCTGTGCGTAGAATGCCATGCACCAGAATGACGGCTTTACCTTGCATTTCGCAGAGATTGGCCCGGCGTTTTATAAGTTCGAGTTTTTCCTGGCAACTTTCTAATGAGCCGAATTCTTTGCGGTTATTGTCGTGATCGAGCAGCCGATAATGGCCGGTCAATATGTTTTGCTGGATCCGGTACCCTTGAAAGAAATGCACATCTCCCCAAAACTGCAATCCGCCCGCGGTTTTCATTTCAATGCCTCTATTTGACCTCGCAGAGACAGCATGTCCAACCAGCTGTCTTTTTTCAATGCTGGTTGTCGGAGCAAAAAGGCTGGGTGATAAATGGGCAGGGTCGGAATTTCCAGATCTCCAAGCTTCAGGGTCGTCCATTGGCCTCTGTTTTTCATAATGCCGGTCATACCGGTCAAGGCGCTAAAGGAAACCCCGCCGACCAGGACAATAATTTTGGGCGCAACTAGTTCTATGTGCTTATGGATTAAAGGCAAGCAAGCCTCAATTTCTTCGGGTGTCGGGTTGCGGTTTCCGGGGGGGCGCCAATTAATCACATTCGTGATATAAATTGTGTCCTCGTTCAGCCCGATTGAGGCGAAAATCCTATCCAGCAACTGTCCCGATTTGCCAACAAAGGGTTTGCCTTGTATGTCTTCATCCCGTCCCGGGGCCTCCCCTATGACCATAATATCGGCCTTTGGGTTACCCCGTGCAAAGACACTTTGGCGGGCATGATCACTAATTTCGCCGGCGTCAAATTCAGAAATGGCGAGTCGCAGCTGATCTAGATTTTCAATTTTTCTAACCAGCGCCTCGGCAGCGGCAGATTTTGGTGCGTTAGGGGTTTCTGGTTTGCGTGGTGCTGGGGACGAGCTTTTTGGTGCAGCAGGTTTTTTATCCGTGGCCGTTTGGGTTGGTAAACGTCGAGGCGTATTTTGGGGAATATCCGGCACATCAACGCCGGATACATCCCACCACGCCAGCAAACTTTCTAAGGACCGCTCCATTAGCTCGCGGTTCTCTTTTTAGGTTTTGCCCGTCGTTTCTTCACGGGGCTATGAAACACGGTTCCGACATTATTTTCAATGCATTCGATAATCGTTGTAGCGATATCCTTGCCAGTTGCGGTTTCAATCCCCTTGAGGCCAGGGGAGGAGTTTACCTCTAGAACTTTTGGTCCTTCACTGGTCCTTAAAACGTCGACGCCCGCAACATTGAGCCGCATGGCCTTGGCTGCTTTGATGGCAGTGGAGCGTTCTTGAGTGGTCAGTTTGATTTTCTTGGCGCTGCCACCCTGATGGATATTTGAACGAAACTCGCCGGGGGCGGCTGTGCGCATCATGGCGCCAACGACCTTGCCGTCGACAACAAAACACCGAATATCGCTGCCTTTGGCCTCTTTGACAAATTCCTGTACAAGAAAGTGAGCGTCCAGCCCGCGAAAGGCATCCACCAGAGCCGTTGCGGCTTTACGTGTTTCCGCCAGGATAACCCCTTTACCCTGTGTGCTTTCCAGCAGTTTCACCACGACAGGTGCGCCGCCAACCAAATCAATAATGCCTTTGGTGTCCCTTGACGTGCGCGCAAAGGCGGTGGTGGGCATGCCGAGCTTATGTTGTGACAAAACCTGATGGGCCAGCAATTTATCGCGAGAACAGCCAATGGCTGCCGCCGGATTCAAACAATAAACGCCCATGCTTTCAAACTGACGCACAACGGCCATGCCATAAAACGTAATCTTCGAACCAATCCGCGGAATGATTGCGTCAAATCGGGGCAGGGCCTGACCATCAAAATGAACCTCAGGCTTTTCATTATTGATAGACATGTAGCAGCGACTGGTTGTGACAGTTTCGATGACATGGCCGCGTGCTTCTGCGGCCTCTATCATACGAGTATTGGAATAATTGCGAGGTTCCTGTGTCAGGATACCTATACGCAGTGGGCGTCGAGGTTGCCCTTTTTTGCGACTTTGTTTTTTATATAGAGCGTATTCAAGTTTTGGCTGTAAAAAAGATTTTCCTGGAGAGACCGATACACCTTTTTTTAAAGCTGAGCGGCCGATCAACATGCGATATCCCATGGTCTCCCGGTTGGTCAGGGAAACATCAATGGGCCATTTTTGTCCGTCTATTAGAATGTGGGTTTCAATAACATATCGGCTTTCGGCGACACCATTGGAAGAGGTCACCATGCGGCGGTCTTTGACTTTGGCCGAGCAGATGACTTCAATCTCTGAGTCGTCCGGATCTGGATGCATGATAAAACGCACTTGTGGATTGGCTTCAGTACCGAATGGCTCAATAGCGACGGCATGCAAGGCTGATGTTCGGGCGCCAGTATCAATTTTGGCTTTAATTGCAGGCAAAGACAAATCCGGCAAAGCCGCCCATTCTTCCCAGCCCAAGTTTAAGGTTTCGCTCATATTATTGTACTTAATAGTGGCGCGGCAAATGTTACACTTTACCAGAGCCATGCTAAGGTCTAATCCCCATAGGGAATTACGCCTGAATCTGGCTTTTGAAAAGAGAAGATTGAAACAAAGAGGTTGATATGTCTGATGCGGTACAGCGCGAAAGCATGGAATATGATGTGGTCATCGTGGGCGCCGGACCTGCCGGTCTGTCGGCGGCTATCCGCTTAAAGCAGGTCAATTCCGATATTTCGGTTGTTGTCCTTGAAAAAGGCTCTGAAGTGGGGGCGCATATCCTCTCCGGCGCCGTGCTGGATCCGATTGGCCTTAACAAGCTAATACCAGATTGGAAGGACAAAGGGGCGCCTATCGAAACCGAGGTGAAAACTGATAAATTTCTTATGCTTGGGCCAAGTGGGGCCTTGCGTATTCCAAACTTTCTTTTGCCGCCTCTGATGAATAATCACGGCAATTATATTGTTTCCATGGGTAATGTCTGTCGCTGGCTGGCCGAGCAGGCCGAAACGCTCGGTGTAGAAGTGTTCCCGGGCATGGCCTGTTCCGAGCTGGTCTACCGCGAAGACGGATCACTCAAAGGTGTTGTTGCCGGTGAATTTGGCATTTCCAAAGATGGCACCAAAGGTGAGGGTTATGAGCCGGGCATGGAGCTACACGGTAAATACGTTTTCCTGTCCGAAGGCGCCCGCGGTTCACTTTCGAAAATGGCTATCAAGAAATATGACCTCGACAAGGATTGCGATCACGCAAAATTCGGTCTGGGCATGAAAGAAATCTGGGAAGTAAAGCCCGAAAAACACAAGCAAGGCGAAGTCGTCCATACTATGGGGTGGCCTCTGGGCTGGAAGGCAGGTGGCGGCTCGTTCATGTATCACCTGGAGAATAATCAGGTTTATGTAGGTTATATTGTCGATTTGAATTACAAAAATCCGCACCTTTATCCCTATGGGGAGTTCCAGCGCTGGAAACATCATCCGGAAATATCTGAGGTGCTTGAAGGCGGCAAACGCATTTCTTATGGCGCGCGTGTCGTCACTAAGGGCGGTTTCCAATCTATTCCGAAGACGGCTTTCCCTGGCGGTGCGCTACTGGGTTGTTCTGCTGGTCTGGTTAATTTGCCCCGCATTAAAGGCAATCACAATGCCATGCTGTCTGGCATAGCGGCTGCTGAGGCCGCCGCTGCGGCATTGAAAACCGGACGCTCTGGTGACACGCTTGATGATTATGATCATGAGCTGCGCACGGGTGCCGTCGGTAAGGACCTAAAGGCCGTTCGTAATGTTGCGCCTATTAACGGTAAATGGGGCCCACTGGTCGGCATGGCCCTTGGCGGCATGGATATGTGGTGCGCCAGTCTGTTCCGTTTCAATATCTTAACACCTTTTGGCGGAGCTTATAAACACGGCAAGAACGATGCAGAGTCGACTGGTAAGGCTGCCGATTACAAGGTGATCGACTATCCAAAACCGGACGGTGTTCTGTCATTTGACCGTCTGACCAATGTTAGCTTCTCCGCGACCAATCACGGTGAAGAGCAACCGTCTCATTTGAAGTTGATCGACGAGTCTATCCCGATAGGTATTAATCTGCCCAGCTTTAATGAGCCCGCGCAACGTTATTGCCCGGCTGGGGTCTATGAAGTTCTGCGAGACGATGACGGTTCGAATCCGAAGTTTCAGATTAATGCGCAAAACTGTGTGCACTGCAAAACCTGTGATATCAAAGACCCTAGTCAAAATATTGTGTGGTGTGTACCTGAAGGAGCGGGTGGCCCTAACTATCCGAATATGTAATACTCCGGTCTATGTTTAAAAAACTCCTTATTTCTGCCGGGGCATTTGCCATGCTTGCCGGTTGTGCCTCAACAGGAACCAATGGAACTCAGTCTGCATCAAACCTTGCTGGAAAAGATGCACGGATTTTCGCTGATTATCTGATTGGCAGCTATGCCAATGAAATTGATGATGCCAGAAATCGCGCCGACTATTTTGGCAATGCATATGAGCAAGACGCCTCAGATGATGTGTTGGCCCGTAAAGCTGTTGCGGCAGCCTGGATGGCCGGAGATATAGATGAGGCCAAGGCGCTTTCACGGGACATTTTATCCAAGCACCCAGAAGAGCCAATGGCACGCGCAATTATGGGCGGACTTGCATTTTCCGAAGGAAATTACCGCACGGCTGAGAGATATTTTGATGTTCAGAGCGATGATCCGACCGTTCAAATTCTTATCGATATAATGGGGGCCTGGACGCAGGACGCGCTGGGAGATCAGGAAGCAGGGAGTGAAAGACTCGATGATTTGTCCGGGTGGGCCTATGTCAAAGTTCTAGGGCAAATCCAGCGCGCTAATCTTTTGGGGGCTGAGGGGGATTTGGACACATCTCTTGCGATATTAGATCTGGCGGATAGTGCTGGTGTGGCAACGATTGAAGTGGCTTTGTCCCGTGCGCGACTTTTATCCGAAAGCGGTGATGATGAAGGCGCATTGGAGTTTATTTCCGAGTTTGACGAAATAAATGGTGGTTTTCAAAGTGGGCCAGTCAAAGTCTATCTCGAAGACCTGCAGGACGATAATGTGCTGTCACAACGTTTGACGCCGCAACAAGAGGCGTCATGGGCTATGAATGAGGCAGCTGGCGGCTTTTTCCTGCCTAATCGTGCCAATGATGTGGCAGAGGTGTTTTTGCGGACAGCGGCAACAATTGATCCGACCAATGATAAATCCAAACTTTGGTTGGCCAGTGTCATAAAAGAAGAGCGTCAGGACGAGGCTCTGGAATTATACCGCGCCATTAGTCCCGATTCACCCTATGCTATAGCGGCTCGATTGGCCGAGGCAGATGTATTTTTTGACCGGGATGATGACGCTCGGGCCATGTCTATCCTGGAAGCGGCCAATCAGGAATTTGATAATTTCACCACAAGAGAAGCCCTGGGACGTGCCCGTCTCATCAGAGAAAATTACAAAGACGCCCTGCCAATTTATGATGCGCTTATCAGCGAGATGAGCGAGGAGGATCTGAAAAATAATACGCTTCCGCTTTATTTTCGTGCCATTTGTTATGAGCGTGAAGAGCAGTGGGAAAAGGCTGTCGAAGATTTCCGTCGTGTGTTGGAAATAGATCCTGAGGATGCGGACACGCTGAACTATCTGGGATATACTTGGGTTGACCGAGGGGAAAATCTGACAGAGGCCTTTGACATGATTGAAAAGGCGGTTGAACTTGAACCCGACAGCGGTGCTATAATCGATAGTCTCGGGTGGGCTCATTACAAATTAGGGCGCTATGAGTTGGCCAAGGACAATCTTGAAAAAGCCGTTGAGTTGACTCCCAATAGTGCAACGATTGTAGACCATCTTGGAGATGTCTATTGGAAGCTGGGACGCTTTCGCGAAGCCGGCTATCAGTGGCAGCGGGCTTTGGAGTTTGATCCAACGGAAAAAGAACGCAAAAATATAGAAGCCAAGCTCAAGGGTGGCCTGTCTGCGGCGACGTCTGATTAATCCATGTTTGTTGAAACGGCGCGGGCAAAGGTCAATCTCAATCTTCATGTCGGACGATTAATCAAAGATCCGACGCATCCCTATAATGGCTATCATCCGTTATCTAGCCTGGTGGTATTCGCGGCTATAGGTGATGGCTTATCCTGTGAAGAAGCCAAATCGACCTCACTTGAAATTTCCGGCCCTAATGGTGAAGGCTTAGAGGCTGATAGTCGAAACCTTATCCTTAGAGCTTATGAGGCCGTCTCTGCTAAAGCGGCTTTACCCTTGATCAACTTCCATTTGGTTAAGAACCTGCCCGTTGCCAGCGGCATAGGTGGCGGAAGTGCAGATGCTGGCGCGGCCTTAAGATTACTCAAAAACTTCGTCGACTTGCCGGATAGTGATTGGATGGAGATTGCCCGTTCATTGGGCGCCGATGTTCCTGTGTGTTTCCATTCCAAGACCTGTCTCATGACTGGCATAGGTGAGCAATTGAGCTTCATATCCGATTGGGGAACCGAGGCTGCGCTCTTGGTTAACCCCGGCCTGCCGTTAAGCACGAAACAGGTCTTTCAGCATTTTGATGGCCTGGATAGCAGGCTTTTGATTGATGTTGCGCCGATGAATATTTCGGCCGATGGCCGCAATGATTTGCAATATTCAGCCATAGAACTCACCCCTGAAATCCAGACTTGTCTAGACGTTCTGAAAGGACAAAAAGGATGTCTAGTTCATCGCATGTCGGGGTCTGGGGCGACTTGTTTTGGCATTTTTGAAGCGACAGAGCAGGCTCAAAAGGCTGAATATCAGTTACAACAACTTTTTCCTCATTGGTGGATAAAATCCACAATGCTCGGTGATGGATGACGGGTGATGTGTGAATAGTCTTTATATTATTCTGGGCCTGAGTTTTACGGTTGCGTTGGGGGTTAGCGGCTTCATGATCCTGGCCGGTATTGGTGATAAACCAGGCGAACGCTCCAGCCACGTCAGCGTAACGCCGACTGGCGGCGGATTAGGTATTGTCGCAGCCTTGGGATTGGTATCTTTGATGTTAGCTTTAAACCCCGGTCTTTTGGGGAATTTGAACATGGAAGTCACACCAAAATTTGCTCAAGTTTTATCCTTGATTTGGGCAGTTGGGTTTCTGGGTTTAATGGATGATATTCTCGATTTGTCAGCCGGCTTCAAGTTTTTATTGATGGTCTTGATATCAATTGCAGCCGTTTGGACGGTTGGCCCTGTCACGAGTTTGCCGTTTGGTGGCGCCTATGCGCCCCTTCCAGATTGGTTCGCCTTGAGTGGTTCTGTATTCTGGGTGTTTGTGGTCATAAATATTGTCAATTTCATGGACGGCTCTAACGGACTTATGTTGGTCGTTATGGGGCTGGCCAGTATTTTTATGGCCTATGTTGCTTTAATCGTAGGCGCGAGAGAGCCATTTCTGATGTTGATGATTTTGACAGGCGGGATTGCAGGATTGGCAGTTTATAATTTTCGGCGGCAGGCTCGAATTTTTTCGGGCGATGTGGGCTCTTTAACTATCGGATTAACCTATGCGGTTTGTGTTTTATGGATCTATACCGACTCCGAGATCGCGAACACAGTTTACATCGGACCGGTGCTAATCTTGCCTTTTATTGTTGATACCTTTTTTACTTTGCTTCGCCGTGCAAAGAATAAAGAAAAGCTGACACAAGCGCATCGTTCTCATCTTTATCAACGCCTTATCAAAAGCGGAAAATCCCACATGTCGGTCGCTGTGACTTATGGTGTTAGCGTTGTATTACTCATGTATTATTCGCAGTGGGCCATGATGAACGGGTTCTTCCAGTTCATCAACTATCCGATCCTGCCGGCGATGATCTTTAGTATGATTTATTTACTGGTGAGCCGCCGGCTTAACTAACTCGAGACACAACATAATGAGACAAAGCTTCGAGGGTTTTTTTCCAGTCTGAGTCCTCGAAACGGTCAAGCGCGGACACGGCCTTGGCAGCATAGGTTCGTGCCTGTTGCAATGTTGACTCTAGGGCGCCAGATTGGCGAAGCAAAGACACGGCGCGTTCCAGATCCGTATCGGTTTGATCGTGGTCAATTATCACACGCTGCCAAAATGCCCGGGCGTCCAAGTCAGCATTATCAAGAGCACGTATGACCGGCAGGGTCACTTTGCCCTCGCGGAAATCATCCCCCACTGATTTTCCGAGTGCGGATGAAAGCCCACCATAGTCCAACGCGTCATCCACGAGCTGAAAGGCCAGACCCAAATTTTGACCATAGCTGCGCAGAGCGGAGCGATCAGCTTCGCTGCGATCAGAAATAACCGGAGATACTTCGCAGGCCGCTGCAAATAGGGCTGCCGTTTTGGCGCCAATAATATCCAAATAAGTCTGTTCGGTTATATGAATATCTCGAAGCGCGGCTAACTGGTGTACTTCGCCTTCGGCTATCACTGAGGAGGCGGTCGATAAAATGCCAAGCGCTTCCATTGAACCTGTTTCGACCATCAGGTTGAAAGCCCGCGCAAATAGAAAATCACCGACCAGAATACTGGCGGAATTGCCCCAGATGCGGTTGGCGACTTTGCGGCCGCGGCGTAAGGCGCTCTCATCAATGACATCATCATGCAAAAGTGTAGCACTGTGAATAAACTCGACGGCAGCGGCCAGTTTGTGATGCCCACCGGTTACGCCGCCGCAAAGCTGTGCACAGGCAATGGTCAGAAGAGGCCTAAGTCGCTTTCCGCCTGCGCCCACCAGATGGTCAGCTAAATCAGGAATCATACCAACAGGACTTTGCATGCGTTTCTTAATGATGGCGTTGACAGCCTGCATATCGGCTTCTGCCATTTCCAGCAGTATCTCAGCCGGATTGGGGGCGTTATCGCTTGTCTTGATATGCGCCGGTGCGTTCACGGAGGAATTCCATTTCTGTTGTATTTCTTAAATAAGGCCTCATATAAAGGGTAACAAGCCCCTTTGGGGGCGTGAAGTCGCCGCAGGCAGGAAAGGCACAAACTTATGCGCACAGTTATCGCCACGACCAATCCGGCAACATTGAACTTTGCCGAAGCTGTATTGAAATCCGAAGGCATTCCGTCCTTTATTCTGGACCAGCATCAGAGCATTGTGGACGGTTCTATTGGCATTATCCCGCGTCGGCTGTCCGTTTTGGATGATGATTATGATGAAGCGGTGACGCTTTTAGAGCGAGCTGAACTGGGCCATGAGATATATCGGGATTAACCCGTTGAATTAGGGTTGAATTTTGAGAGGTTCCTTATAGGTTGCGCCGCACACCCTAACGCCGGACGCAATCATGTCAAAACCTTCGGATAATTCCCTTTCTTTTCAGGACCTAATCCTGACCTTGCAACGCTATTGGTCGGAGCAGGGCTGTGTGATTTTACAACCCTTTGACCTGGAGGTCGGCGCGGGAACATTGCACCCGGCCACCGTCTTGCGTTCTCTGGGGCCAAAGCCTTGGAACGTGGCCTATGTACAGCCCTCCCGGCGTCCGGCGGATGGCCGTTACGGCGAAAACCCGAACCGCTTGCAGCATTACTACCAGTTTCAGGTTATCATGAAGCCTAACCCGCCCAATTATCAGGATCTCTATCTTGGCTCTTTGGATGCCATCGGCATTGACCGGGACTTGCATGATATCCGCTTTGTCGAAGATGACTGGGAAAACCCCACAGTGGGTGCATGGGGTCTGGGCTGGGAGGTCTGGTGCGATGGTATGGAAGTGTCGCAATACACTTATTTCCAACAGGTCGGCGGTCTGGATCTGGATCTGGTTTCTGGTGAGCTAACATATGGGCTGGAGCGCCTGGCCATGTATGTGCAGGGTGTCGAAAATGTCTATGATCTGAAATTCAACGATGCGGGTGTGCTTTACGGCGAGGTCTTCCATCAAAACGAAGTCGAGCAATCGACCTATAATTTTGAATATGCCGATACGGACAGGTTGCTGCGCTGGTTCGAAGATAGTGAGAACGAGTGTAATTACCTGTTAGGATTGGATAAGCCTTTGCCGCTTCCAGCCTATGAATATGCTTTGAAAGCCTCGCATTTGTTCAATCTTTTGGATGCGCGCGGTGTTGTGTCACCAACTCAGCGGCAGGAGTATATTAAGCGCGTCCGCGATTTGGCAAAAGGATGCGCGGAAAGCTATGTCAAAATCGATGCCGAGCTGCTGGTAAGGGGCTGGAGAGCATAATGGCTGAGTTTTTGTTTGAAATTTTCTGTGAAGAAATTCCGGCGCGCATGCAAAAGCGGGCCGGTGAGGATTTGCGCAAACTCTTGACTGAAGGGTTGGGCAAGGCCGGATTGACCCTGGACAGTGCCCATCATTGGGCGGGACCTAGACGGCTGGGCTTTAAAGCAGATGTCCCTCTAAAAAGCCCTGATATTTCAGATGAGCGCAAAGGTCCACGCATTGGTGCGCCGGAACAGGCTTTGGCCGGTTTCATGAAAGCGGCTGGGCTGTCTGATATTTCCGAAGCGGAAGTCCGGGAGGACAAAAAAGGTCAGTTTTATGTGGCCAAAATAGAAAAACCGGGTCGGGCATCAGATGAAATTATTTCCGACGTCGTTGCCGATGTGATGAACAATTTCCCCTGGCCGAAAAGCATGAAGTCCGGCGGCTCAAGTTTTCGATGGGTGCGTCCATTACAGCGCTTGATTTGCCTTTTAGACGGTAAGGTTATTCCTGTTGAAGTTGGCAGCATAACGGCCGGTAACCTGACAGAGGGGCATCGCCAACATGGCCGAGGGCCGTTTTCCGTCGCCGATTATGCCAGCTATAAGTCCAAACTCGAAGGTGAGGGCCATGTTGTATTGGAAATGGATGACCGCAAGTCAAAAATCATAACCAATGCTCGAGAACTCTGTGAAAAGGCCGGTCTAGAACTCGTTGAAGATGAAGGGCTGTTAAATGAAGTGGCTGGTCTGGCCGAATGGCCGGTGGTTATCCTTGGCGATATGGACCCGTCATTTCTGGAATTGCCGGGTGAGGTTATTCGGCTCTCCATGCGCGATCATCAAAAATATTTCGCTGTCCGCGATCCCAAATCTGGAGGACTGGCGCCAAACTTTATTGTGGTCGCCAATCAGATGGCGCCTGATGGTGGCAAAGCCATCGCGGCAGGTAACTCACGGGTGCTATCGGCGCGACTGTCGGACGGGAAATTTTTCCAGACGGAAGACGCTAAGAAAAAGCTCGAAGATTATTACGATAAGCTCGGCACAGTGGTCTTCCATAAAAAGCTCGGCTCTATCAAAGATAAAGCTCAGCGCGTTGAAGCTTTAGCGAGAGAGCTGGCCGATAATGTGGGGGCGGATGCAGGCAAAACAGCGCTCGCTGCGCGATTGGCCAAATGTGATTTGGTCACGCAGACGGTTATCGAGTTTACCTCTTTACAGGGACAAATCGGCCGCCTGATGTATGAGAAGGAGGGCGGCGACAAAGACGTCGCTCTGGCCATTGAGGAACATTATAAGCCCGCAGGGCCATCGGACGGCGTTCCTTCTGAGCCAATTTCCGTTGCTGTAGCTTTGGCCGATAAGATCGACACGCTGGTTGGATTTTGGGCCATCGACGAAAAACCGACAGGATCCAAAGACCCATTCGGTCTGAGGCGGTCTGCGCTTGGCATGGTGCGGATAATTCTGGGGAATAAACTACGTCTGGATCTTTCCAAGGAGTTTCTCAAAGGCTGGGCCGTCATGGAGATGGAAAATCTGGGTGACGGCGAGTCTGGTCGTCTGTCTGACGGCGTGATCAGCGGTGATGAAAAATCCGCCCTCGATAATCTGGTGGCTTTCATGATTGATCGCCTCAAAGTTCATTTGCGCGACCAAGGCGTGCGTCACGATCTGATCGATGCGGTTTTTGCCCTGGGACAGGATGACCTTGTGGCTATTGTCGAGCGCGTGGAAGCTTTGCAATCCTTCCTTTCTACAGAGGATGGAGGTAATCTTCTGGCCGGCTATAAGCGGGCCGCCAATATCCTCAAAGCGGAAGCCAAGAAAGGTGCGCTGCCCGAAGGCTCGCCCAATAAAGGGACGCAGTCCGAAGAATCCGCACTTTATGAGGCACTAAGTCGCGCTAAGGGCGAAATCGATACAGCACTTGAAAAAGAGGCTTATTCAAAGGCTATGGCAGCGCTGTCAGTGTTGAGAAAACCTATAGATATTTTCTTTGATAAGGTGACGGTCAATTCTGAAATTCCCGCTGAGCGCGAAAATCGGCTTAGACTTTTGAAAGAAATTCGTGATACGGCAGGTCAAATAGCCAATTTTGAGGCCATAGAAGGATAATCCACGAAACGCCGTTTCGTGGCGTGACAGGTGGAAAAATGACGAAATGGGTTTACGCCTTTGGCGGAGGTAACGCAGACGGCGATACGTCCATGAAAAACCTTTTGGGCGGTAAAGGGGCCAATCTGGCCGAAATGGCCTCTCTGGGGCTTCCTGTGCCCCCTGGCTTCACTATGACAACCGATGTCTGCACGTCTTATTACGACAACGATAAAACCTATCCGGATGATCTGACCAGACAGGTTGAGACCGGCCTGGCACATGTAGAGAAGATTACAGGCAAAACCTTTGGCGATACGTCAAATCCATTGCTCGTGTCTGTCCGCTCAGGTGCTCGGGCGTCCATGCCTGGTATGATGGATACAGTTCTTAATTTGGGTTTAAATGACGAAACCGTTCAGGGGCTCGCTGAGCTCTCTGGCGATCGACGCTTTGCGCTAGATAGCTATCGTCGTTTTATTACCATGTATTCGGATGTAGTTTTGGGCGTGCATCATCATAACTTCGAAGACATCATCGAACAGCATAAAGACAATCAAGGCTATATGCTGGATACTGAAATGAGCGCCGACGACTGGGCAAAGGTCATAGAAGGTTTCAAGGAGGTCGTGCGCGATGATTTGGGCCGTGACTTCCCACAAGACCCAAAAGATCAGCTCTGGGGCGCTATTGATGCGGTATTCGGATCCTGGATGAATGACCGGGCTATTGTTTACCGTCGCCTTAACGATATCCCTGCCGAGTGGGGCACAGCCGTGAATGTTCAGGCCATGGTGTTTGGCAATATGGGCGAGACCAGTGCGACCGGCGTCGCGTTCACGCGCGATCCATCGACAGGTGAGAACAAATATTACGGTGAGTTTCTTATCAATGCTCAAGGCGAAGATGTTGTGGCCGGTATACGGACACCGCAAACCTTGACGAAAATTGCCCGTGAGGAAATGGGTGAAACAAATCCATCCATGGAAGAGGCTTTGCCTGATGTTTACAAACAGCTAGCGGGAACATTCGAGACTCTCGAAGCTCATTACAAAGACATGCAGGACATCGAGTTTACCGTGGAGCAGGGAAGTCTTTGGCTGCTGCAAACCCGGACCGGTAAACGCACGGCTAAGGCGGCTATGCGTATTGCTGTTGAAATGGCGGAATCAGGGCAAATCACAAAAGAACAAGCTATTCTCCGAGTTGACCCCATGTCGCTGGATCAGCTGTTGCACCCTACACTCGACCCAGAAGCTCCCCGCGATATCGTGGCCATGGGTCTGCCGGCCTCTCCGGGCGCAGCCATTGGCGAAGTTGTTTTCAGCTCGGATGAAGCAGAGGCCATGGCGAAAGCCGGTAAAAAAGTCATTTTGGTGCGTATTGAAACCAGCCCGGAGGATATTCACGGCATGCACGCTGCAGAAGCCATTGTCACCGCTCGCGGAGGCATGACGTCCCACGCGGCTGTTGTGGCGCGCGGTATGGGAACACCTTGTGTGTCCGGTGCTGGTGAAATCCGCATCGACTACGAAGCGGAAAAATTCTCTGTGGCAGGCCGCGTCATCAATAAAGGCGATGTAGTCACCGTAGACGGGGCGACAGGACAAGTCTTCGCCGGTGAAGTGGATATGATCCAACCGGAGCTGTCTGGAAACTTCGCCAAGATTATGGCCTGGGCCGATGAGTATAGGACGCTGGAGGTCCGCACCAATGCAGAGACGCCAAATGACGTCAAAACAGCCGTGGGTTTTGGTGCTGAGGGTATCGGTCTTTGCCGGACAGAGCACATGTTCTTTGAGGCGGATCGATTGAGCTATTTCCGGGAGATGATACTTGCTTCCGACAAGTCAGGGCGTGAAGATGCGCTGGCGAAAATCCTGCCGGTTCAGAGAGATGATTTTGCTGCGATATTCCGCATTATGGAAGACCGGCCTTGTACGATCCGTCTTCTGGATCCGCCCTTGCACGAATTCCTTCCCCATACAGAGAGCGATATAGAAAGCGTGGCAATGGCGACTGGATTGTCGACATCTGAATTAATGGCCCGTGCGCGTGATTTGCATGAAAGCAATCCTATGCTGGGTCACAGAGGCTGCCGCCTTGGCATTTCCTATCCCGAGATATACGAAATGCAGGCCCGCGCTATTTTCGAAGCTCAGAAATTGGTCGAAAGTGAGACAGGGAAGAAACCTGTCGCGGAAATTATGGTGCCACTTGTGTCATCGGCTAAAGAGCTCGAAATCCTCAAAAACGCCATTGAACATGTCTCCGATGATGTTGGCGGCGTTGAATTCACGGTCGGTACTATGATTGAGCTTCCGCGCGCCGCACTGCGCGCCGGCGATATTGCTGAACATGCCGCCTTCTTCTCATTTGGCACAAATGACCTGACACAAACTACATTTGGTCTGTCGCGGGACGATGCTGGCAAGTTCCTGCCGGATTATGTGGCTCAGGGTATTATGGAGAAGGATCCGTTTGTAACGCTAGATCAAGACGGTGTCGGAGATCTGATTTCTATCGCCAAAGACAGGGGACGCGCGGTGAAATCTGACATCAAACTGGGCATATGCGGGGAGCATGGTGGCGATCCGGCGTCGATTTCCTTTTGCCATAATACAGGCCTGGATTACGTTTCCTGCTCTCCTTATCGGGTACCGATTGCACGTTTGGCGGCGGCGCAGGCGGCTATCCGACAGTCATAACAGGCTGAAATACATCCTAAAATGGTTACCGTATCGTAACCTTTTCTTAACCTTGATTTTATCAATACGTGACCAATATCACGGATCTGTGCGTTAGAAGTGCTATTCTAATGCTGTAAAAAAGGTCTTGTAAGTCAAGATAGGAGTCTATAGGACGCGCCGCCATGAGCAGAGACGGAATACATATCCCGGCTTGGGGCACTGTGGTTTCAGCTGTAGCTATCGCAGCCGTTACATTCCCCCAGATCGCAAAAAGTGCTGAAAATCAGCGTGTTGCAGCGGAGTCCAAGGCCCGTTATCAGGCCTTGTTGGACTTCAGCCAAAGCGAAGCCAATACCGATATGGCCTATTGGATCGATTCGGCGAAAACGGCTGTTTCACATCCAATTCCGTCTTCAACGCTAAAACTCACCGCAGGTTTGCAAACGGCTGAGGCCACAAAATGCATGGCCGAGGCCATTTATTATGAGGCCCGGTCCGAGACCATGTCCGGTAAAAAAGCTGTTGCCGAAGTCATTCTCAACCGGGTGAAGAGTAAGCATTTCCCAAATACGGTTTGCGAAGTCGTTTATGAAGGATCAGAGCGAAGCACAGGATGCCAATTCACCTTCACCTGTGACGGATCTATGGACATTGCGCCAAAAGACAAGAGCTGGGACCGTTCCGTAAAGGTTGCGGAATTCATGATGTCAGGCGGGCATACGCCGATCACTAATTGGGCGACCCATTATCATACAACGGATGTAAACCCGAAGTGGTCAAATACCATGCGCATGACCCGTCAGGTCGGCAGCCATGTGTTTTACCGTTTTGCGCCGCGCGATTATAAGCCGACCGAACCGACGCTCCTGGTTGCGCCACCCATCTAAAAACCTGTTTTCAGACCCGGCAAATCAGTCTAGGCGACTGACATGATCTCTGTTTCGCTTGTCGTCCCCGTATATTCCGGTGAAGACTATCTGGTGCCTCTCACCGATGCCATAGAAAGCGTGCGCCGAAACTGGCTGGATAAAGACTTTCCCATGTTGATTGCGGAAGCGATTTTCGTGGATGATCATTCCCGAGATAATTCAGACAAGCTATTGGCTGAGCTAGCCGACAAATATAGCTGGATGACTTATCTGCAGCTCTCACGTAACTTTGGTCAGCACCCGGCTACCATTGCTGGCATTTTACATACGGCGGGAGACTGGGTTGTGACTCTCGATGAAGATCTTCAACATCACCCTGACCGGATAATTGAACTGCTAGAGCGCGCTGTTACGACGTCATCGGATCTGGTTTATGCCCGACCTGTTGGGGCCGTTCATGGCAAACGCAGCCGGGATACGAGCTCTCGCCTATTTAAACGGCTGATGGTCTGGCTGACGGGCAATCCCTATATCAATAAAGCCAATAGTTTTCGTCTAATCCGCGGTGAGGTCGCGCGAGGCGCGGCGTCTGCCTGTAATTACGAAACCTATCTGGATGTGGCGCTTTACTGGTTCACGACCTCCATTGAGGTCATGGATATGAAAATGACCGATGAACGGTTCCAGCAAACCGGCAAAAGCGGATATAGTTTCCGTTCCCTCATCTCCCATGCTCGGCGCATGTTGGTGACCAGTCAAATCAAAGTCCTGCGGGTTGGCGCGCTGCTAGGCGTTATGGCCGTCATGATGACCATTGCTTTGGCTCTCTTTATTTTCATCCAAAAAATCGTGTCACCTGAATCCGTGCCCGTGCAAGGTTGGACGTCGACGATCATCAGCATCTTCTTCTTTGGAGGTATTACCTTAATGATGATCAGTGTCTTGTTGGAATTCGTCTCGACATTGGTTCAAAGCACGCTCGGCAAACCCTCTTATTTCCTTGTTGACCGCTCTGGTGATGCGGCGCTCAAATCTTTTTTCACAAAGCAAAATGCGGCTCCTGAAAAGATCACATAGAGAATCGCCCCATTTGGTTCTACATTTAGGGCTCGGCCTGATCGGGAAATCTATTCAGCGTCAATTGTGCGAAAACGGATTTAAAGTTCACAATCAATTTAAGATCAATTGGGGTCACGCAGAAAAGGCCGGGAAGACACTCAGTATCGTCGCGCAGGAAATGGCCATGATCGCGGCTATGGAGGCCGCGCGAATTGACCTTATTTGGTCTGCCGGGCGCGCTGGATTTTCAGCGATGCATGATGATTTTGAAACGGAGATGGCGGTCTTTCAAACTCTACTGTCATTGGCCAAGGATTTGTCAAAGGCCTATTCCGTCCACGTCCATCATTTCAGTTCGGCAGGAGGACTGTTTGAGGGGCAAAGGTTCGTGAAACAAGATACGCTTCCTATTCCGCGCCGACCTTACGGAAGTATAAAACTTCAACAAGAAGACTGGGTTCGGGCGTTACCTCCGGCGATATGTACGCATATTTACAGGCCAAGTTCTGTTTATGGCTATAATGGACGGGGCAGCAGGGCCGGCTTAATCACGGCTTTGGCTGAGCGCGGACTGGCCGGACAGACCGTTCATATTTATGGGCGGCCCGATACAATCAGGGATTATGTCTATGTGGAGGATATTGGTGTATTTGTTTTGAACCGTATTTTGCGGGAGTGGTCGGACAATGAGGTTTGTTTTCTCACAGCCGGCAAACCAACAACAATGATTGAGATGCTTAAGATCGTTCAAGGACTTCTGAAAAAGCGTTTATTCTTTCGTTATATTCATGATGGTGGGAATACCAGTCATATGAGCTTTGACCGTGGGACTTTTCCAACGGGCTGGAAACCAACCCATGCGAGTATTGGGCTCAAAAAAACCATACTGAATATTCAGCGGGACTTTGTCTAAATCTATCGCCCGGCCGTTACGGCAAAAATCGCTCGTCTGGCATGGGTGTTAAACCGGGCACGCAGGCGTCCCAAGCGTTGGGTGGATTTATCAATTTGATAGTTTGGATCTGCCGCAAATTTTTCAATAGTTCCAATAAAGTCTTCGGTTTGCTTCTTTCCAATCTCGGCTGTCCATGAGCTATCATGGATGCGAAAGGCGCTTTCAAACTCGCCCGTATAATAGGCGTTGCCGTGGGCGAGTGCGCGGAACCAAAAATCAACATCTATCGTATAGGAATGCGTGTCGTCATAACTGCCGATCAGTCTTGCTAGTTCCGTGCGGATAAGACCATTGCCGGGTTCGCCAATAATGTTTCCGCCGGATCTGAGACACTGGCGGACGAGTTCAAGCCCACCAATTGATCGGGCCTCGTCCCCTAATGGCTTTCGCTCCATAAGGGTTTTTCCACTGGATTTTATGATCCTGCGAGCCCCGAAAACCAACACCACATCCATTCGAGTATGAAGCAAATCGACTTGTCGTTCTAAGGCACCAGGATAAAGAATATCGTCATGGGGTAGGAGTTTGTAATATTTCCCGGCGGCCGCTTCGAGGCACTTGTTCCAATTGCCCTTTGGACCGAGCTGACGGTCATTGGCGAAATATATGATGCGGTCATCGTCGAAATTTTCGCAAATCGTCCGAACCGCGTCGGAGGCACTGTCATCAAAGACAAGTATTTCAAATTCCTGATAGGATTGTTCTAAGACTGACCGTATGGTTTCACCAATAAAGGCCTCGCCCTTATAGGTTGGAATGCAAATGGAGACGCTCAACTAGCCCGCCTTTGTGATCACGAAAATCTGCATATTCAGATAAAAGACCTTACCGACGGCGCGACTGTTAAACGGATAGCAGAAAAATTTCTCGACTTTGAGTCCGTATTTGGCGCAGAGGGGTTCTAGAAACTTCCGTGTAACAAATGTAACATGGGTCGGATCTTTTTCGTAACCTTTGGCGTCTGGAACGATGGCGATAAGCCGACCAGTCTTCGAAATTTTCTGACTAAAGACACTGAAAAAGGCATCAATTTGCTCGGGTGATAAGTGTTCTAAAACATTGTCAGTAACGGCGTTTTCTATGGGCGCTGTAAGTGTATCAAGCTTAGTTATATCGTCAAGGGTGACCTCAAAATCAGCCGCCATTTCTACAAATCGGGCATTGCTGTCTATGCCCTGACAGGCTCTGTCGCGGCCTTTTAAAAAACGCAGGAAAGCCCCGGCGCCGAAGCCTAGATCGACCACTGACCCGTCGCCCAACTCACGATAAACGCGGGGATAAAACAGCTTGTTCAGGTATAAATCACGACCTGGAAGATATTTCTCCTCCAGATATTCGGCGTAGCTTTCGGATTCGGTTTGCATGTTTTGTGTCATCATGCTCAGGCTTATGCCTGAAAAACCTTGAGTTTTTGTATAAAAAACGCGACGGGGAAAAGTGCGACGCCCGCCCAAAGGCCCGCGAGGAATTTATCGCTGCCCATGCGGACGAAGAGTAAAATCAATCCGGTACTGATTAGATATAAAAATCCCCACATGATAAAGTATTTAATGAGCGTGTTGCGCTCACGGCTGCGAAAGACCATGTGTTTGTTCAGAAAATGCCCCAGAACGATACCGCCTGCCATGGCAATGAGGTTTGAAAACCAGATAGGCAAACCCAAAAACAAGAGTGCCCAGTAAATGGCAAGGCTGAAGCCTGTATTCAGGGTCCCCCAAAAAATGAATCGGGACATTTGTGCCGGCGTGCTCACAGTTACTCTGGCGCGCCTATGGCCCAGACGAAAGCTTTGATCATTGTTTTCCCTGTCAGACCTGCTGCTCGGTACGGGTCGTCGGACAACCAGTTTTCTACGGTTTCTTTGTCGTCAGCTTCGACGATCAAAACTGAGCCGCGCATTACGCCGTCATCATCAAGCCAAGGCCCTGCTGTGAGTAGCTCAACGGGCGCGTCACCCGCCCTTAGGAAGGCCAGATGGGCATTCCGGTTCTCTTTGCGAATATTCAGGCTGTTGGGTTTGTCTTCTGTGTAGACAATAAATTTCATGACATGATTTCCGTTTTATGTTCCCGTGAGAGCAGGCGGATGATAACCTCATCAACCTGTTCTGAACCGTCCAGAATATTAGCAAGCGCGTGGCAAATGGGCATTTCTACGCCTTTGGATTGGGATAAGGCTTTGAGAGCTGGGGCCGTGGCTGCGCCCTCGACAACAACATTTTTGTCCCGCATATATTCCTCATAGCTTTGTCCCTGACCCAAGGCCATTCCGAAGGACATGTTACGGGATTGTTCCGAAGAACAGGTTAAGACCAGATCGCCCAATCCGCATAAACCCGTCAGTGTTTCAGGGTTGCAACCGAGGGCTTTGCCTAAGCGGGTCATTTCCGCATAGCCTCTTGCGATGATCGCCGCATGAGCTGACCGGCCAAGCCCTTTGCCGAGGACCAGACCGCAGACAATGGCTAATACATTTTTGACGGCGCCGCCAATCTCTGCGCCGAGAACATCATTGGAATAATAGGGTCTAAAGGTCGGAGCGGCTATGGACGCAATCAACTTGCCGCCAACGTCCCAGTCCTCGCAGGCCAGGGTAACCGCAGTCGGCAGGCCTTTAACCACGTCTGCGGCAAAACTGGGGCCAGACAAGACCGCCGCTGTTGTTTGCGGCAGTATGTCTTCGAGAACTTCGCTCATAAATTTTCCCGAGCTGATTTCAATGCCCTTCGAGCATAATACCACAGGCAGTCCCTCGCGAGCATGGGGGACAAATCCAGATAATGTTCCGCGCATATGCTGAGCCGGCGTTACCACCAGGACCGCGTCTTTGTCAGATATTTCGGCTAGATCCGTCGTGGCTCTAATAGCGGGATTGAGCTTTGCCCCGTTCAAATAAAGTGTATTTTCATGGGACTGATTGATGGACGCAACGACCTCAGGCTCGAAAGCCCAAAGGGTGATATCACGTCCAGCGATAGCGAGGGTCTGGGCCAGGGCAGTGCCCCAAGCGCCGGCGCCTATGACGCCATAATTCTGAAAGTCAGCACTCAAGATTTTGGTCCTTTTTTACCGTATCCACTGGCAGGATTCGCGGAAGCTGCATTTCCGTCCAGCGGCCATCGGGGTCGTGCGGCCACATCCAGTTCCGCAAAGTTACCCTTTATGTAATGCTCATATCCCGCCAGTGCAATCATGGCCGCATTATCTGTACAATATTTAAGCGGCGGGGCCGTTAGCGTAAAATTTCGGTTCGAGCATAAGGCCTCGAGTGTAGTTCGTATGGACTTATTAGCGGCCACACCGCCGGCGACGACAAAGCGATGAGGTCCGGACTCATCAGTATGTTTCAAAAACATATCCATAGCCCGCCCTGTCCGTTCTGAGAGAACATCACAGACCGCTTTTTGAAAACTGGCGGCGATATCAGCTTTGGCGCGGGCCGACCCATCTGAGGCCTCAAATGCGCGGGCGACCGCCGTTTTCAGGCCGGCAAAAGAAAAATTTGCATGGTCTTTCCCGCGGTAAGGTCGAGGTAGTTTGATTGCGTCAGGGTCGCCTTGCGTTGCCAGTTTCTCAACAGCTGGCCCACCGGGAAACCCCAGATCCATGACACGGGCGGTTTTGTCAAAGGCCTCACCGGCCGCGTCATCGACCGTGCTGCCTAGACGCACATAATCGCCCAGGCCTTTGACGGCCAAAAGCTGTGTATGTCCGCCTGAGACGAGCAGGAGTAAATAAGGAAAAGAGCAGGGGGCCGATAGACGGGGTGACAAGGCGTGGCCCTCAAGGTGGTTAACGGAAATCAGCGGCTTATTTAGTGCGAGCGCTAACCCTTTCGCGGATAATAATCCCGAGATTACACCGCCGATAAGACCAGGCCCGGAAGTCGCGGCAATAGCGTCAATGGCGTCATAATCTAATCCGGAGGCGGACACGGCCTGCTCAATAACATTGTCTATTTTCTTTACATGGGCGCGCGCCGCGATTTCAGGGACAACGCCGCCATAAGGGCGATGTTCATCGTCTTGCGAGGCTATGATGGAAGAAAGAACTACGGGTCGGCCTTCAGCGTCTTTCGTCAACAATGAGGCCGCCGTTTCGTCACAGCTGGATTCTATCCCAAGTATGATGGGGGGCTTGTCTTGCATATCTATCCAATTTGCGGCAATGGCTTGCCCGTCGATAACGTGAGATAGTCCCGTATGCAACGGCCTTTAAAAATCGGAACCCGTGGTTCGCCTCTGGCCCTCTATCAGGCCCGACTTGTGCAATCTCTATTAGCGGAACGGCATTATGTTATGCGCCCGGATAGGGATTTGCCAATCGTCACATTCACGACCTCCGGTGACAAGCTCAAAGGCGAGTTGTCTGAATTTGGCGGCAAAGGTCTGTTCACCAAGGAATTGGAATGGGCGCTCGAATCTGGGGAGGTAGACATTGCTGTTCATTCCATGAAAGACGTTCCAACCCAATTGCAATCGGGGCATAAGATTGCGGCTGTACTCGAGCGCGAAGATCCCAGAGATGCGTTTATTTCACCAAAATTTGCCAGTATCGTCGACCTGCCAAACGGGGCGAAAGTGGGAACGGCGTCTTTGCGTCGCCGGGCTCAATTGGCTGCCATGCGCCCCGATGTAAAGTTTACATTGTTGCGTGGTAATGTGGGAACGCGTTTGAAAAAACTCAGCGCTGGCGAGTGCGATGCTACTTTTTTGGCCTATGCCGGATTGAAACGCCTCGGGCAGCCGGGGGTTGCAACATCAATCATCGAAACCGTCGATATGCTAAGCGCGCCTGCTCAGGCCGCGATTGGCATAGAAGTCATGGAAGGTAATGACTGGGCTGCCGATTTAGTCGCCTCGCTTAATCATATGCCAACCTTAATAGCAATTACTGCAGAGCGCGCTTTCTTGCGGGCCCTCGACGGATCTTGCCGCACACCGATAGCCGCTTTGGCTAAAATTAAGGACGGTCATCTCTATCTGGAAGGGGAATTGCTCGTCGAAGACGGTTCAAAACGCTGGCGGCGTGACGGGTTTATACACAAGGCAGGACTAGAAAATGCCGCTCGTCTCGGACTTAAAATGGGGCGCTCAATTAAAGAGGAAATGGAAAACACATGAGCAATGGTATAGTTTGGATAACCCGCTCTCAGCCATCCGCCGACAGTAGTGCCAAAGCCTGGCAATTGGCCGGGTATGAGACCTATGTTAAACCGCTGATTCACATTGGCGTGCCCAGCACTATGCCCAAACCACTTGAGGATGGCGCGATCCTTCTTATCACTTCGCAAAATGCCCTGCGGACACTGGAAATTCTCACGGATCGACGTGACTGGCCGGTTATGACAGTTGGAGATGCGTCGGCGAACTACGCCCGAAATATGGGTTTTGGGGATGTTTTGTCGGCAAGCGGAAATGCTAAGGATTTATTGGCTCTGATCAAAAAGATCTATAATCCGGGACATCCCCGCATATTTGTCCATGCCTCTGGCCAAAAGGTAAGTCTGGATCTGGCAGCTCAGTTGGCGACAAGCGGTTATAGTGCCAGACGAGAGGTTTATTATCTGAATTCTGTGCGTAAACTCATAAATCTGAACGATGCGCCTCCTTTGACTCATGTGGCGCTTTATTCACCTATGGCTGCGCGCGCGGCCAAACGGTTTGCAGGAAGGGTCAATAAGGCCAAAACCATATCCATAAGCGACAATGTTGATAAGGCTTTGGGTGAGCGGTATGTTAACCGAAGACTGATAGCTAAACGTCCAACCGAGCAGGCTATGATAAAGGCACTTACGGCTTGATAATAGGTCTGTCCGCCCACATATGGTAGGCGAATAATCAGGATTTGATATGAGAAATTACCTCATTGCTATATTGATATTGGTCGCGCTTTTGGCGGGTGTGTTGCTTTACGTTGGGGACGATTCTACTTTGCGGGTTGTATCCAGCGGGGCCCCCAGTATTTTCGATTTTGGCGACCAGACAATTTCATGGCGCCGGGCCATTATTTACTTTGTTTTTGGAACTATTGGTCTTCTGGCATTATGGAGTTTGGCTGGCTGGCTCGTCCGATTGCCGGGTCGGTTGAAATCAGGCGTTGGCTTACGTCGCCGCGAACAGGCGTTGGAAGCCATGGAAGAAGCTTTGCTGGCGGGTGCGGAAGGCGACTCCGATAGAGCCCGCCGCCGCGCAGAGCGGGTCCGCAAGCTCGTCAAGTCCAAAGCTCTGGGTCATATGATTTCCGCTCAGGCTGCAGAGGCCAGTGGAGACGCGCAGGAAGCCATTGCGCAATATCAGGCTCTGTTGGGTCATAAAAATACCGAGTCCGCAGGTCGCCGGGGCTTAGCCCAACAATATCTGTCTACGGGAAATCTTACTGGTGCGATCGATCAGGCAGGTGCAGAATATACGGATAACAAAAATGCCCGTTGGGCGTTTGAGATTTTGTTTCAGGCGCAGATGTCAGACTACCGTTGGAAGGATGCCTTGGAGACATTGGAAACTGGCCTGTCACGTAAACATATCACCAAAGAAGTCGCGAAACGTCGCAAGGCTGTATTGGATACGGCTATTGCAACCCAGTTAGAGGACGATGGGAAAATCGATGGGGCCATAGATTTATCCCTTTCCGCATTATCGTCTGCGCCTGAATTTGCGCCTGCGGCGGCGCTGGCGGCGCGTCTGTTGGGTAAAGACGGCGATGAGCGCAAGGCTATTTCTATACTTGAAAAAGCTTGGGCACGGGCCCCGCATCCGGCACTGTCTTCGGCTCTGTTAGACTTATTGACCGACCATACAGACAGGTCTCGTGAGAAAAAGGTGAAAAGTTTCATTCGGCAAAACCCCGAGCACCGGGAAAGCATTTTACTTCAGGTCGAAGAGAATTTGCGTTCCGGTGATGCCGTCTCGGCATGGACAATTCTGACGCCATTACTGGCTAGTGGCGACCCTTCTGCGCGTCTCTGCTTGCTAGCAGCGGAGACGGAAAGCATGCTGTCTAACGAAGGTGACGCCAAGGTCTGGGCCATACGGGCTGCCACGGCGCCAACCGAACCGGATTGGTCTGATCTGGATCCGGAAGGGGATGCCTTTGACTATTCTTCACAGGATTGGCGCCGTCTGGTTTATTCCTTTGGCGAAAATGGCGAGTTAATTCACCCCAGATTTGAAGCTGGTGCGGCCCGTCAATCCGTTGTTAAAACCTCGAGTGACGATGACGAACGTGCTTTGGATGTATCTGAAGCCTCACAAATTTTAGAGACCGACGCCGAACCAGTCTTGGAAGAGATTAAAGAGATAGAAGTGGGTGATATAGATACGGATGACATTGCCATGCGTCTCGATAACTTACTGGATGATGAAGATTAGCCCCTTAGTCAAAAGACACTGTAAATTCGCTCCAGACCATCATCGTCTCTTCGGGGGCTAAAATCTTTATACCCTCGGCAACCGGGTCTACCATGTTTAATGCGTTATGGGTGTGGCTGATTGGTTCAAAGCAGAAACAATCATCTTCATGAGCCGTATAAACGGCCGCCCGGCTTAAGTTCTCAGAGCTTTTAATCTGGATAGTTTTGTCAGAGTTTAACCAGCTGATTTCAGCCCGGTTTGTTCCGGTGAAACAATGGTCCAATCGATATCGTTTCAATCTTTGCGGTGTCGAGAAATCAAATCCGGGTGGTGACATTACATGAGCCGTTGGCAAGACTTGGTCATCGGCCAACCAGACGCCGTCACTGTCAAACGCGATCATGGCTTGTTCCAGATCCGGAAAATAAGGATGAAAGCCCAGACCACAGGGCATAGGTGTTTCCGATTGATTGGTTAGCTCTAGCTTTAGGCAGAGGGTTGAGCCCCGGACTGCAATCAATTGACGGGCCTCATAATCCCATGGCCAGTCTGTGTCTCTATTTTGCTGTATCAGAACGCACTCATTAGGTGTTTGAACATCCAGCTGCCAGGCATTCATCCAGCCATAGCCATGCAGGGCATGTTTATGTCCCGAAAGTGTGTCAGGGAGAATGACAGATTGGTTTTGAAATTTGAACCGTCCATCTTTGATTCGGTTGGAATAGGGCAGGAGTGGGAAATGACCCGCGCCCGATTGAGGCGGTTGGGCAGTTTTGAAATCTCTGAACACTTCTTGGTTCAGATAATGGCAGCGCTGAAAGAGGCTACCATTGTTCGAGTCTATATCTATTTGCCAGCTATCGGCGTTAAGGCTTGGCATTAGCTGTCTTTAATGCCCATGCTTTCCTTGGCCAGTTTGGTGACCGATACATAATCAAGTTTACCGGTTCCCAGAACGGGCACTTCCTTGACCGATATAATCTTTTTGGGCACTGCGATTTCAGCAACGCCGTGGGTTTGCGCCCAGGCCATCAGCTCATGGCGTTTGGGGTCAGGATGTTCACTGACCAGAACAATCTGCTCGCCTCTACGGGGGTCGGGAACAATCGCTGCCGCATGCATATGATCCGGCCACAATGCGCCAGCACAGTTTTCAACAACTGCAAGCGATACCATCTCGCCGCCGATTTTGGCAAAGCGTTTCATACGGCCGCGAATAACATAATAGCCTTCCTCGCTTACTGAAACGATATCGCCTGTATCGTGCCAGCCATCTGAGAGCTCTATGACCTGTCCCGGATTATCTGATTTGATATAACCCTTCATAATATTGGGGCCTTTGACCCAAAGGGTTCCAGCGTCCTCCATCCCTTCAAAGGGCTCAATCCGACTTTCGATTCCAGGCAGCATTTTTCCGATAGTGCCGGCGCGTATATCGCCCGGTTGATTAGCGGCCAGAACGGGCGCGCATTCCGTTACGCCGTAGCCTTCAAGCACCTCAAATGAGAAGCGTTTCTCGGCGATATGGCGAGTTTCTTCGCGGACCCGTTCGGCCCCGCAAACGGCAATGCGCAGAGAGCTCATGCCGCCTTCTTTACTGGCGCGCATATATTGCTGCAGAAACGTGTCGGTCGCAAAAAGAATGGTCGATTTGGTTTTGAAAATCCGCTGGGCGATTGTCTTGGTTTGCAGGGGCGACGGATGCAAAACAACGGGCAAACCCGAGAAGAGCGGCCAGAGCGTTCCCGCCGTCAGGCCATAACAATGGAAGGTTGGGAGCGGATTGAAGAACACATCTGTGTCTTCTACTTCAACATGCTGCGCAATCTGTTCGATATTAGCCAGGATATTGGCATGGGTCAGAACCACGCCCTTCGGCGTCCCTTCCGTGCCGGATGTAAACAGGATCACCCCTGTATCATCCGGTGAGGCGCTGGCGCTGAAAGCCCTCGGAATATTTGGCCCCAGCACAGCCCGGATTTTCCCGCCTGTGCCGATCTCTTCGCGCAGATCCTCAAGGTAAACAAATTCCATCGTGTCGGAGAGCTGCTCGATCAGATTTTCCAGCCCGGCCAGTTCGATAAATTTATGAGCGGTCAGAACCTTTTTAAACGGTGCGGTTTTGGCGGCACCTTTCAGGTTCTTCACCCCGGCCGTAAAGTTCATCATGGCCGGTGTGCGCCCGGCCGCAGACACGGATAACAGGGCGATAATCGCTCCGGCCCCGGTTGGCAGCATGATACCAATGCCTTCGCCTGGCTCCGTCATTTTCGAAATAGGTGAGGAGAGCGCAAAAGCTGCCCGGCGAATTTCGCCATAAGTGAGCTCCCGCCCGTCACCATCCGTCAGGATTTTCTTACTGGCCCCATGAGTTTTACAGGCCTCCAAAAAGGCCTGAAACATGCTGCGCCGGATACGTTTATGCGCCCGCTTAGACAGCTCTTCAGATTTTAGAAACTGGGTTTCCAACACATTCTCTCAACGATTGTTCAAATTATTTTGCACGGCTTCTAGCCTATATTTCACCAACTGGCAAAATATGTTTCAATTTATTTCAGGGGGGGTGGGAAGGAGGCAGAGACTTAGCCCAACACCCTTTCTACCGCTTTGCTCCAGCCGGCGATGAGCGTGTCGCGTTCTTCGGCCTCCATAGCCGGGGTGAAGCCGCTATCTCTTTGCCAGTTCTCGGTCACCTCTTCGAGGGAGCTGTAGACACCGGCTTGCAACCCGGCCAGATAGGCGGCGCCGAGGGCTGTGGTCTCGAGCACTTTGGGGCGGTCGACGGGAATGTCCAGAATGTTGGAGAGGAACTGCACCATCCAGCTATTATGGACCATGCCGCCGTCAACCCGCAGGGAGGTGGGCTCGACACCGTCTTCGGCCATGGCGGCGAAAAGATCTTGTGTCTGATAGCAGACGCTTTCCACAGCGGCGCGGGCGATATGTTCTGGGGTCGTGTCTCTGGTAATACCGAACAGGCCACCGCGAGCATCCGGGTCCCAATGGGGGGCGCCGAGGCCTGTAAAGGCCGGCACGAGATAAACGCCGTGATTATGCTCAAGCCCCGATGCCATGCCTTCCGTTTCGGCCGCGTCTTTGATAATTTTAATCCCGTCGCGCAGCCACTGCACGGCTGCACCCGCGATGAAAATGGACCCTTCAAGCGCATAGGTCGTTTGACCCTTTAGGCGGTAGCACACAGTCGATAGAAGTCGGTTTTTGGAGCTCAAGCATTGCGTTCCAGTATTCAGGATAACGAAACAGCCCGTGCCGTAAGTGCTTTTGATATCGCCAACCTTGAAACAGGCTTGACCGATAGCGGCCGCCTGTTGGTCGCCAGCCACACCTAGAATAGGCAGGCTCTCACCGAGCAAAGCCGGGTCTGTCATACCGTAATCGGCTGCGCAATCTTTGACCTCGGGCAGGACGGAGGCCGGAACATTAAACAGCTCAAGCAGTTCCGCGTCCCAATCGGATGTGTGGATGTTAAACAGATTAGTCCGGCTGGCATTGGTTGCATCGGTGGCATGAGACGTGCCGCCCGTCAGACGGTAAATCAGAAAGCTATCGACGGTGCCAAAAGCCAGCTCGCCCTTGGCTGCACGCTCGCGGGCGCCCTTTACGTGGTCCAGTATCCAGGCCGCCTTGGTGGATGAGAAATAGGGGTCCAGCAAAAGCCCGGTTTTTGCAGAAAGCCTGTCCTCATCAAACCGGGTCTTGATGTCTCGGCAGATATCCGCCGTCCGCCGGTCCTGCCAGACTATGGCGTTATAAATCGGTTTATGGGTTTCCCGGTCCCAGACCAGCGTGGTTTCGCGCTGATTGGTAATCCCGATCCCGATAACATCGCCGTCTAGTTTTTGGGCGAATTCATGTGCCTCTTTCAGGGTCGCCAGAGTTGTATCCCAAATGGCTTCGGGATCATGTTCCACCCAACCATCCTGGGGATAGATTTGCGGAAACTCCTGTTGTGCGGTGAACAAAATCTCCCCGGATATGTTGAAAACAAGTGTGCGGGAACTCGTCGTGCCTTGATCGATAGAAAGAATATATTTTGACATAGATTTTCTTTTCAACATGACGGGGAAAAATTCAAGATAGATTGATTGTTCTTTTTTTTGATAATTCGTGTATAAGTATGGGAAAGTAACTCCTCGGGGCACATGGAAACTTTCAAATATAAGGGCTTTATCAGCTATTCTCACGATGATGAGAGATGGGGCAGCTGGCTGCACCGAAAGCTGGAAACATTCCGGTTTCCGCGCCGGACGGTAGGTCGTGAAACAAAGCGCGGTATCGTACCCCGGCGCTTTACCCCTGTATTTCGTGATAGAGATGAACTGACGGCTGGCGCCAATCTGGGCGCTGAAATTCAAGATAGTTTGCGCCAGTCGGAGAACCTCATTGTTTTGTGCTCACCACGATCAGCTCAGTCCTATTGGGTTAACAAAGAGATCCAGTATTTCAAACAGCATAATAATCCGGACAATATTTTTGCTTTCATCATGGAGGGCGAACCCTTTGCCCAAAATCCTGAGGAGGAATGTTTTCCGGAAGCGTTGAAATATGCAATGGGCGCAGACGGTGAGCTGAGCGATACCGTTGTTGAACCCCTGGCGGCTGATGCCCGGGATGTCGGCGATGGTAAATCTCTCGCATTGCTGAAAATTCTATCCGGTATGGCCGGTCTGGGATTGGACGAGCTGGTGCAGCGGGATCTGCAAAGGGCACGCCGCCGCGTGACCGGGATCACGGCAACGGCCTTAACAACCGTGTTAATCATGGGATCATTGACTTGGTATGCGTGGGAAGCCCGGCAAGAGGCAGATACCAGGCGGGCTGACGCGGAGGGATTGATCGAGTTTATGTTGACGGATCTAAGAGATAAGCTCGAGCCTGTTGGGAAGCTTGATATTCTGGACGCCGTCGGACAGGAAGCAACAGGTTACTACGACAGCTATGATGCGGCGAATATGAGCGCCGATGCGATCGGGCGGCGGGCAACGGCCTATCACCTTTTGGGCGATATTCAGTTGCGCATGGGCAAATATGAAGAGGCGCAAAACTATTTTGAACCAGCTTTTGATTATACCGAAGCGCAGTTGAAAGCGGATCCGGATAACCCCGACCGAATATATGAGCATATTCAAAGCGTTTTCTGGAAGGCACAGCCATTAAGGCCGCAAAAGCGTTATGACGAGATGTTGAAGGCATCCCAACTTTATTCAGAACTGGCCGAAAAGCTTTACCAGATCGAGGGCGACACTGATCGATCCGTGGTTGAACGGGCATGGGGCTGGTCAAATATAGGCGATGCCTATTTTAAATTAGGCGAGATTGATACGGCCTTGAGTTATGCAGAACAAGCCATTCCATTGTTTCAAAATTATGTGAAGCGTAAGCCAACGCCAACTGCTTATATTGCTCTGGCACGGGCCTATGATGATAGGTCGAACTATTATTACCGCGCGGATAAATTTGATATTGGTTTTAAATGGGAAAAAGACGGGGCCGCCGTCCTGAACGAAGCATTGGCATTATTCCCGGATGATTATCAAATTTTAAAAGAATTGATCCGGACAGATTATGGGATCGGGGTATATTTGATCGAAAGTGAAAAATTTGATGATGCAAAAAATATCCTGTTGGGTAATTTAGAGAATATTGAAAAAGCTCTGAAAATAGAACCCAATAACAATCGCGTGCTGATAAATCGGCTGAGTACACACGAAAATCTTGTCAAAATTGGGACTAAGACAAAGGATAACTTATTGGCCGAGACCCATTTGGCAAGGCTAAACTCCTTGATCGAAGAAAGAATGGGGCAATCATCCGGATATGAGTTTGACCCGGAGTGGGACTATCAAAAACCCAGGATATTTGTTCGTCGAAAACTTAGTCATGCATTCAGTCAATCCGATTTTGAGGTGGGGTTAGAGGTTTTACCACTTTTAAAAACGATCGTTGAACGCCTGGATGGGCGTCCTGGTTTTGAGAAAGATTACATCATCCAAAATGGCTACTATCTGTTGAGCAAGTCATTTTTGACGGATGATGTCGAGGCTTACCGATCTTTTGTGGAGTTTGTGGATGCAAATGAAAAAGGCCAATTGCTTTCTTCATTCATGCCCATGATGACATTTATGGGGCATAAATTTTGTCTTGAAAATAGGGAATGCCGACTTCCCGATTATACGTTAACGGAGGACGATTTCGCGTCGCCTCATTTTACATATTTCCAACAAAAATATCCAAAATTTGCGCGGACAATCCAAAATAATCATCAAGGAGAGAGTGATGACTAAAAAAATGTATGTCAGTCTCTTCGCCGGGGCGGCGATTTTATTAGCAGCTTGCGGCGGAGGACAATCAGACAGTGAAAATATGACAAAATATCGACCGACAATCGAAACGGACGGTATTGATTTTTACGCCACAACGCCGTGGAATACCAATGCGAATTGTTACTATCGCGGCGCAGGGAAAGTGCCCAATCAAGGTAGTAAGAAAAATCAGACCGATTATATGAAACCACATCTGGTTTTTATCGGCCACGACCCAAAATCTGGGTCTTTTACCCGGTTTGAATTGACCCGTCGTGGCGTGCTTTCGCGCATGCGTCAAGCTATGCTCGATGGCGATAATTCAACCTTGGAAAAAGAGTTTGCGAGTCTCTCACGAGCCGATTTTCAACCAACAACAGCAACGCAGCTGGACAGTTTGGAACTGTTGGGGAGTGTATCGAATCCATTTGATTTGAAACTGTCTTGGTATAGCCGAATTGGGTTTTTCCTTATCGAAGACACCGAGACCTTTAATGACCGATCGCCGTTTCGCTCGGCCGTCGGGGTTAGCGGGGCGAAATCACCGTTTCGGTCTATGGTTGATGTTAATGATAAGATTACAGTGGTCGACTATGTGAGCCTGCCGCCAGCCAAAAATGTCAAAGGGTATGAAACCATTTCCGTTCGTAATTGCATTTACTACTACGACCTGAGTATCTATCAGACATTTATTGATGCCGCCGGAAACACAGTGCGCGTGCCGGTCATAATTGATCCGAGAGGGGAAGGGGATAATGGCCCTTCTGGCGACGATGATCCGCCCCAATGGCCATAGATAAGCAATTTTCCCAGACTGCATTTGCAGTCTGGCCTTAATCCCATATAAGGAAAATCAAAAGCCCAATGCAAAATCCTCTCGCAACATATGAAGCTGCTTTGGCAGCTATGACCGGCGCCGATGACCGACAAGTTCTTGAGCATCAGCACAAGGCCGTTTTGGCGCTGACGCGCGCCGGGTCGCTGGATTTTGCACTTGCCGAGTACAATCGATACGGGCTGGGCGAAATTCGACACCACGAAGATATTATGGGGCTTGGGGGAAGACTATATAAAGATCTTTACTTGTCCCATTCTGGCGAGGCAGCAAAGGAATTTGCCCGACTGTCGGCTGAAAAATATGAAGAGGCTTATAAAGATACGGGTGGTTATTATTCCGGTATTAATGCGGCCACCATGTCAATCCTCGGGGGTATTCCCAAAGAAATTGTCGAAATGCGGGCCAAGCGTATTCTCGAAGGATTACCAGCCATTGCGGATCAGCCCGACGAAGAGATTTATTTCATGGAGGCGACCCGGGCTGAAGCTTATATTCTTTTGGGTGATATGGTCATGGCGCAATTGGCTTTGCGCCGGGCGCTGGATTACGATCCTTTAAATTACACAGCCCACGCGTCGACGCTCAAACAGTTCCGGATGATAGCCCGGTCTCAAGACGAGGACTGGACCTGGTTGTCGGAATTTGACCCGCCCCGTTCCATGCATTTTGCAGGGCATATATTTGGACAAGAGGGTGACGTAAAGGGTGTGCCGGTTTTATCTAAGGCCGCGGAGCAAACACTTGCTGAGGATATCTCCAATTTCATTCAGGAAAATGATGTGGGTTTTGCCTATGGGGCTCTGGCCGCCGGCGCAGACATCCTCGTCGCAGAGTCAATCCTGGAAGAGGGTGGGGAACTGCACGTGGTTCTGCCAGTGTCCAAAAAGGCCTTTATTGAAAGCTCAGTCAAACCCTTTGGCGGTTCATGGCTGCGCCGTTTCAACAAGTGTATGAAACGGGCGAGCTCCATCAATATTTTCACACTCCAAAACGGCAGCCCTGACGCAATGCTTCGACAGCGCTCCAGCCTGATTGCTATGGGAGACGCTATTCGAAAAGCCGAAGAGTTATCCGTCGAGGCGGTCCAATTACTTATTTGGGATAAGGCCAAAGGCGAATACGGGACAGCGAAAGATGCGTCTACCTGGGGTGCCACGGATCGTCCGCAATTTGTGCTGCCTTATCCAGGCAAACGTGCCGCACGACCACATAAGGATGCGGGGTCTGACTTCAGATTTGAAACCATGCTGACAAATTCTGCTGACGACGGGATCCAGATTTTCGATAATTTGGGTGAGGCCGTAATGGCCGCATTGGACGCGCGGCAATCTCAGAATGATGTCCGACAGGGTTTACTGTTTGAACTCACACGAAATGGCGGCCTCAAGCCGGAATTTATAATCGATCATAATATGGCTTTGCCAGGGGGTATTCATGTAAGTGAGCTCGCTGCTAACTACTTGGCTGTGCATCAAGGTGAGGACTTTCAGCTTAACTATATGGGGCTGGATCCTGAAAAGCGGCGTATATTCGCTTTGCGGGAGCGTGGATAATGAGCACGCTGGCGCTTGATAGTATTCTGCCGGCTGATGTGCGGGCACGGGGTATTTTGAAAAACTATCCCAAAGATAATGTTATCCATCATCAGGGGGATTCACGCCTGCATGTCTGTTATATCCTGTCGGGTCGAGTTTTTGCGACCTCTATTAATTTGGAAGGAGAGGAGACCTGGGTTTCCGAATTTACGGCCGGCCAATTTATGGGATCTGATAGTCTTTTTGATGCAGAGCCGTCCAATTATCAACTGGTCGCTAAAACGCCCATTACGGGGCTATTATACCCAAGGGAAAACTTCCTGAGCCTGATGAACGCCTATCCTGAGCTTAATAATATGGTCATCGCCGATCTTGCGCGTCAGATTTCCAATTTTACCACCCAAACTCTCGAAGCCAATAGCCTATCTGTTCACGGTCGCATTGCTGCGGAGCTAAAGCGGGCAGCCAAGCCCATCGGACGGGATCCGGGAACATATATTATTCGTCCAACGCCTGTTTTTTCGGAACTGGCCCAGCGTATGGGGAGTTCGCGCGAAACCGTCTCCAGATCCGTCTCTAAAATGGTCAAAAAGGGCATTTTAGAGCGCCGAACCGGAGCTCTTATTGTGCCCGATATTGACCGAATTGACGCCGAAATTATGTAATATTTACAATGAGTTAATATTTAATCCCTGTTAACTTTAAAGACTAAGAAATACATCATAATTTAAGGGTTTTAGCCTAACGTCCATCCCAATTATAACCCAATTGGGACGAGTTGGATGGGAAATTCGACATTTTCATACCTGCAGGCTTTCTTGCGAACCTGTGTTATCGCCATATTCTCATGGCACAGTCAGGCATGGGCGCAATTAGGGCCAACACCTTATGCAATTCCCAACTGTACGGCCAATGATGCGACGATTTCGGCAATTGCGACCAATGCTTTTAGCATTGTCGACCAATGCGCTGCGGCCACTGATACGGCTATTATGGAATTCGATGTCACCTACAGCCAGAACGCCAATAGCCGCTATGACCTTGTGATCGGTGCTATTTATGGCGGCCAAATTATTTCTCATGAATTTTTCAGCACCGTCCAGACTGGCGGCGACCCTATTTTTCAGGATTTGGACGGCGAAGCTGATGCGGGTGATTCAGGGTCTCTTCCAGGCAGCTCTGTTGTTGTCCAAATGGAAATCCCTTGTGATGTGGACTTCGACGGCGTTATAGATTTGTCGCCAACTTTTCAATTTATTGTCGGCTATAACGCGGCGCAAGGCGGTTCAGGACTTCCGACAGAAATCGAAGGGCCGAAATGTGCGCTTTCAGAGGCCGTTTCCCTCCCACTGACTACGTCTATTACCGTCGTCAAAGACGTTATTAATGACGAAACTGGTACAAGCGGTGTTGCAGATTTCGGCATCACCACGGATGCGGGTACATTAACATTTGATGCGGGCACGACGGCCGGTTCGACAACAACTTATGTTTCGGAACCAATTGTGGCGCTCAGCGCTGGAACTTATACTCTGACAGAGCTTGACCTTGGTGACTACGTCGAAGGCACATGGTCTTGTACGGAAGGCACGTTGAATAATAGTGGTGCAACAACCGGCTCAATTACCTTGGTTCAAGGTGACAATGCGCTTTGTACGATTGTCAATGACGATAAAGCGTTTTCTGAGATAACGCTGCTTAAAACGGGCACTCTAAACGCGGGTGCCGATGGCGTTGCCACAGTTGGCGATACCATTAGCTACACGTTCACTGTTACCAATTCGGGCGACACTGATTTGACGAATGTAACCGTAACAGACCCGACAGCGACGATTTCTGGTGGACCTATTGCGACATTAGTTTCCGGGGCAACGGATACGACGACCTTTACGGCCAGCTATACGCTGACACAGGCTGATATCGATGCGGGCGGCGTGACCAACACGGCGACAGTTTTGGGAACGGATCCTTATGGCGATACAATAAGCGGCCTTTCAGATGACCCGGCGAATACAACCAATGGAGATAGTGACGGTGACGGTAATCCGGATGACCCCACAGTCACTCTTTTGGCAGCCGATCCGTCCTTGGCGCTGACGAAAACCGGTACTCTGGACATGGGGGCTGATGGTGTTGTCAATGCTGGAGATGTCATCAATTACACCTTTACGGTCACCAATACGGGTAACGTCACTGTTACAGATATTGGTATCAATGATGCACTTGTCGCTGTCTCTGGAGGCCCGATTGCGACCTTGGCACCGGGTGCGACAGATACAACAACCTTTACAGCCAGCTATACGCTGACACAGACCGATATCGATGCAGGTTCAGTCACCAATACAGCAACCGCATCCGGTTTGGACCCCGATAGTAATCCGGTTGATGGTCTCTCTGACGACCCGGCCAATACCGCAAACACTGATGATGATGGTGACGGAAACCCTGACGATGATACTATTGTTACATTCACACCAGTGGACTCTCTTGCTCTTGTAAAGCCCGCGCCTGCAAATGCTGACGAAGACGGATCGGGCAATGTGTCCGTCGGGGATACGCTGACATATACAGTAACGGCAACCAATGACGGTGCAACGACACTGAATAATGTAATTGTTTCTGATAGCCTGATTTCACCAAGTTCCAATACGTGCACGACGCTTGCACCAAGCGCTACGTGTGTTCTGACAGGGACCTATACGGTCACCCAGGCGGATGTAGATAGCGGTGCAATTAACAACACAGCCGGTGTCGTATCTGATGAAATTACAACACCCGTGGAAGCCAGTAATACGACCACTGTCGCCCAAACCGACGCGCTGTCCATTGCCAAACCGGCGCCTGCAAATGCTGACGAAGATAGTTCCGGGGATGTCTCCGCAGGTGATACGCTGACTTATACGGTGACGGCGACGAATAGCGGAACGACGACACTGAATAACGTGGTTGTAACCGACAGCCTGATCTCACCAAGTTCCAATACTTGCGCGACGCTAGCACCTAATGCCACCTGCGTCCTGACAGGGACCTATACGGTCACCCAAGCGGATGTGGATAGCGGAACAGTTAACAACACAGCCGGAGTTGTATCTGATGAAATTACAACACCTGTCGAAGCCAGTAATACGACCACTGTCGCCCAAACCGACGCGCTGTCCATTGTCAAACCAGCGCCGTCTAACGCTGACGAAGATGGTTCCGGTGATGTCTCTGTTGGCGATACGCTGACCTATACGGTTACGGCCACAAACAGCGGAACGACAACTTTGAACAATGTTGTCGTGTCAGATAATCTGATTTCGCCGAGTTCCAATACATGTGCAACGCTGGCGCCTAATGCAACTTGCGTACTGACCGGTACATACACTGTGACACAGGCGGACATAGACAATGGTACAGTCAATAATTCGGCAGGTGTCGTGTCGAATGAAATCACAACACCGGTTGAAGCCAGTAATACAACCAATACAAGTCAGACAGACGCGCTGTCCATCGCCAAGCCGGCTCCAGCCAATGCGGATGAAGACGGCTCAGGTGATGTCTCCTTAGGCGATACGCTGACTTATACAGTGACAGCCACGAATAGCGGCACGACAACTCTGAGTAATGTCGTGGTGACAGATCTGATGCTGACGCCGAATATGCAGTCCTGTACGACATTGGCCCCCAATGCCACATGTGTGCTGACTGGTGACTATACTGTCACCCAGGCTGATGTTGATAATGGTGTGATTAACAACACGGCCATGACCTCTTCTTCTGAGGTGACAACGCCGGTTTCCGTCAACCAGTCACAAGCTGTGGGCCAAACAGATGACCTGTCTATTGTTAAGCCTGCACCAGCTAATGCGGACGAAGATGGTTCCG
>JAHDEZ010000008.1:52749-70042 GCA_020628425.1 Hellea sp.
GATGACCTGTCTATTGTTAAGCCTGCACCAGCTAATGCGGACGAAGATGGTTCCGGTGATGTCTCCGTAGGCGATACGCTGACTTATACGGTCACGGCCACAAACAGCGGTACGACGACACTGAATAATGTCACTGTTTCCGATAACCTGATTTCTCCAAATTCTAACACTTGTGCGACCCTGGCACCAAACGCGACCTGTGTCCTGACCGGTAGCTACACGGTCACTCAGGCCGATATCGACAATGGTTCTATTGATAATACAGCGGGCGTCGTTTCAGACGAAATCACCACACCGGTTGAAGCCAGTAACACAACCACCACCTCGCAGACCGATGACCTGTCCATTGTTAAGCCTGCACCAGCTAATGCGGACGAAGATGGTTCCGGTGACGTTTCTGTAGGCGATACGCTGACTTATACGGTAACGGCCACAAACAGCGGTACGACGACACTGAATAATGTCACTGTTTCCGATAACCTGATTTCTCCAAATTCTAACACTTGTGCGACCCTGGCACCAAACGCGACTTGTGTCCTGACCGGGACTTATACAGTCACTCAGGCGGATGTGGATAATGGTACAATCGATAATACGGCGGGTGTAACCTCTGATGAGATTACGACCCCGGTTGAGGCCAGCAATACGACCAATACCGGTCAGAATAACGCTCTATCCATAATCAAGCCAGCACCCGTCAATGCAGATGAAGACGGGTCAGGTGATATCTCTGTTGGCGATACGCTGACTTATACAATCACAGCGGCTAATAGCGGCACGACGACCCTGAATAATGTGACCGTTACAGATAATCTCATCTCGCCAAATACCAATACATGTTTAACGCTTGCGCCGAATGCGACCTGTGTCCTGACCGGTAGCTACACAGTCACTCAGGCGGATGTGGATAATGGTTCCATTGATAACACGGCGGGTGTGGTTTCAGATGAAATCACAACACCGGTTGAAGCAAGCAATACAAGCACGCCAAATCAGAGAGATGATCTGACTATTGTCAAGCCTGCACCGGTTAATGCAGACGAAGACGGTTCCGGCGACATTTCCGTCGGTGATACGCTGACTTATACGGTCACCGCGACGAATGCAGGGACAACCACTCAAACAAATGTCACTGTTTCTGATAATCTCATTTCTCCGAATTCGAACACATGTGCAACTTTAGCTCCAGCTGCGACCTGTGTGCTGACCGGGACTTATACGGTCACGCAGGCGGATGTGGATAATGGTTCCATTACCAATACGGCGGGTGTTGTATCAGATGCTATCACGACTCCGGTTGAAGCCTCTAACACAGCCAATACGGGCCAGAATGACAATCTGTCTATCGCCAAGCCAGCCCCGAATAATGCGGATGAGGACGGCTCCGGAAATATTTCCGTCGGCGATACGCTGACTTATACGATTACGGCGACCAATAGCGGCACAACAACTTTGAACAATGTCGTTGTCTCTGACCCGATGATCTCGCCAAATTCTAACACATGCGTGACCCTGGTCCCGAGCGCGACCTGTATTCTAATCGGAACCTACACAGTTACCCAGGCCGATATCGACAATGGTTCCATTGATAATACGGCGGGCGTTATTTCAGATGAAATCACGACACCGGTTGAAGCTTCCAACACAAGTACACCTTTCATTCAGGACGACCTGTCCATCGTTAAGCCAGCTCCGGCCAATGCTGACGAAGATGGATCCGGTGATGTCTCCGTAGGTGATACGCTGACCTATACGGTAACGGTCACGAATAGTGGTACAACCACGCTTTCCAATATTGTTGTTTCGGATGCATTGATCACGCCAAATTCCAATACATGTGCGACGCTAGCACCGAATGCGACCTGTGTTTTGACAGGGACCTACACAGTCACGCAGGCCGATGTGGATAATGGCACGATCGCTAATACAGCGGGTGTTGTATCGAATGAAATCACAACGCCGGTTGAGACGACCAACACTACAAATACGGGTCAGACCGATGAGCTTTCTATTGCTAAGCCCGCGCCGGCCAATGCCGACGAAGATGGTTCGGGCGATGTGTCCGTTGGGGATACGCTGACTTATACGGTGACCGCGACCAATAGTGGGACCACAACACTGTCAAATGTTGTTGTCTCTGACGCGCTCATCTCACCAAATTCCAACACTTGCGCTACTTTGGCACCGAATGCGACCTGCGTTTTGACCGGGACTTACACGGTTACTCAGGCGGATGTAGACGCGGGCTCCATTGCCAATACGGCAGGTGTCGTGTCGAATGAAATCACAACGCCGGTTGAAGCGACCAACACCACGAATACAGGTCAGACGGATGCTCTTTCGATCGTAAAGCCTGCCCCGACAAATGGCGACCAGGACGGCTCCGGTGATATTTCAGTTGGCGATGTTTTGACCTATACCATCACGGCTACCAATAGCGGTACGACCACATTGAATAATGTTGCAGTGACGGACGATCAGATTTCGCCCGGCTATGAAACCTGCGTGACAGTCGCCCCCGGCGCGACCTGTGTTCTGACCGGTATTTATATTGTTACCCAGGCAGACGTGGATGCCGGTTCCATCGTGAATACGGCGCGCGTCATCTCAGATGAGATCCCAACAGCAGAAGAAGCAGTGCAAACAACAGTGATCGGTCAAGTAGATGACTTGTCGATTGTTAAACCGGCCCCAGCCAATGCTGATGAGGACGGATCTGGTGATATCTCTGTTGGCGATACTTTGGCCTATACTGTGACAGCGACCAATAGCGGTACAACAACCCTGACAAATGTCGTGGTTTCAGACAGCCTTATCACGCCGAGCTCAAATACATGTGCAACACTGGTGCCGGGCGCGACTTGCGTTCTAACGGGTAATTATACAGTTACCCAGACTGACGTGGATAACGGCTCTATTGTCAATACAGCTGGCGTAACGTCAAATGAGATTACAACGCCCGTTGAAGCTACCAATACATCGACCACGGGTCAGGTTCCAGCGCTCTCTATCGCCAAACCTGCGCCGGCTAATGCAGATGAGGACGGCTCTGGAGACGTATCCATAGGTGACACGCTGACCTATACGGTCACAGCAACCAATAGCGGAACGACTACGCTCAATAATGTCGTCGTGACCGACGCGCTCATCACACCAAGTTCAACGATTTGTACCACGCTGGTACCAAACGCGACCTGTGTCCTGACCGGAACCTACTCGGTCACACAAACGGACGTAGATGCAGGGTCTATCGCCAATACGGCTGGCGTGACATCGAACGAGATTACAACACCGGAAGAGGCGACCAATACGACCAATGTCGCTCAAGATGACCTGCTATTTGTTGTCAAAGGTGCGCCGAGCAATGCAGATGAGGACGGCTCCGGTGATATTTCTGTCGGGGATACACTGACCTATAATGTCAGTGCGCGAAACAACGGCACGACAACGCTGACTGATGTAGTTGTGTCCGACCCAATGTTATCGCCAAACTCATTGACCTGTGCGGTTATGGTGCCGGGTGATCGGTGTGACCTTACCGGAACCTACACAGTTACCCAGGCTGATGTGGATGCTGGCTCTATTGTTAATACGGGCAGCGCGGTCTCAAACGAAATCACGACCCCGGTCGAAGCGACAAATACGGCGGCGACAGGCCAGACGCCTGCGCTTTCCATATTAAAACCTGCGCCAGCAAATGCGGATGAGGACGGCTCTGGAGACGTGTCACTGGGCGATACACTGACCTATACGATTACGGCCACAAATTCAGGTACCATCACCTTGTCGAATGTGGTTGTGACCGACATGATGCTGACGCCAACCATGCAGTCATGCCCAACGCTGACTGTTGGCGCGACCTGTACCTTGACCGGCACATATACTGTCACTCAGGCGGATGTGGATGCTGGGGTTATCGATAATACGGCTATGACGTCGTCTTCAGAAGTGACGACTCCGGTTTCGACAACACAGAGTGAGCCTGTTGGACAAACGGATGCTCTGTCTCTGGTCAAATCGGCACCTGCCAATGCCGATGAAGACGGGTCAGGCGACGTGTCTATCGGCGACACACTGACTTACACGGTGACGGCGACCAATAGCGGTACAACGACTTTGAGTAATGTCGTGGTGTCCGACCCGATGATTTCTCCGAACTCAAATACATGCGCAACTCTGGCACCGGGTGCGACCTGCGTCCTGACGGGTAACTATACGGTTGTGCAGACGGATGTGGATAGTGGATCCATCATTAATACGGCCTCTGTTGTTTCAAATGAAGTCACAACACCTGTTGACGCGACGAATACAACGACAACCGGACAGGTTGACGCTTTGTCAATCGTGAAGCCGGCGCCTGCGAATGCGGATCAGGACGGATCTGGTAATGTCTCGGTCGGTGATACGCTGACCTATACGGTGACAGCCACCAATAGCGGAACGACAACCCTGAGCAATGTGGTTGTGACTGATGCTTTAATCTCGCCAAGCTCAAATACATGTCCTACACTGGCACCGGGCGCGACCTGTGTTCTGACCGGGACTTATACGGTCACCCAGTCTGACGTCGATGCCGGGTCAATTGCCAATACGGCGGGCGTGACATCTAACGAGATTACAACGCCTGAAGAGGCGACCAATACGACAATAGTCACTCAGACAGATCTGCTGTTTGTGGTGAAAGGCGCTCCAAACAATGCGGATGAGGATGGCTCAGGTGATATTTCAGTTGGCGACACGTTAACCTATAATGTCAGTGCCCGTAATAACGGAACAACCACACTTACGAATGTCGTCGTTTCCGACCCGATGATTACACCGAATACTATCACTTGCGCGGTTATGGTGCCGGGTGATCGGTGTGACCTGACAGGGACCTATGTTGTCACGCAAGCGGACGTCGATGTGGGCTCAATCGTCAACACAGGTAGCGCCGTCTCAAACGAAATCACGACACCGGTTGACGCCACAAATACGTCTGGCACGGGTCAGACACCGGCTCTGTCTCTGGCTAAGCCTGCTCCTGCCAATGCGGATCAGGATGGCTCTGGCGACATCTCTGTCGGCGACACGTTGACCTACACGGTTACAGCCACGAATTCCGGGACTGTAACCTTGAACAATGTTATTGTCTCTGACGCGCTTATCTCACCAAATTCCAATACATGTCCTACACTGGCGCCGGGTGCGACCTGTGTATTGAGCGGAACCTATACAGTCACACAGGCCGATGTGGATGCGGGCTCTATTGTCAACACAGCCAGTGTTGTCGCTAACGAAGTCACGACGCCGGTTGACGCGACCAATACCAGCACTATCGGACAAAATCCTGCGCTCTCTCTCGTCAAGCCAGCGCCGGTCAATGCCGATCAGGACGGCTCTGGTGATGTCTCTGTTGGTGATACGCTGACTTATACGGTGACGGCAACCAATAGCGGTACCGTAACCCTGACCAATGTTGTGGTCTCTGATGCGCTGATTTCACCCAACTCAAATACATGCGCCACATTAAACGTAGGTGCGACCTGTGTCCTGACGGGAACCTATACGGTTAGCCAGGCTGATATCGACGGTGGTGCTATCAACAATACGGCCAGCGTAGTGTCCAATGAAGTCACCACACCAGTAGACGCGACGAACACAACCAATACAGGTCAGACGGCGGCCTTAGGACTAGTCAAGCCGGATCCGGTCAATGCGGACGAAGACGGCTCTGGCGATGTGTCGGTTGGTGATACGCTGACGTATACGGTCACGGCTACAAATACAGGTACGGTCACGCTGTCTAATGTGGCTGTCTCTGATCCGCTCATCACACCGAATACAAACACCTGTGCAACCCTGGCGCCAGGCGCTACCTGTGTCCTGACAGGCACATACACGGTCACACAGGCCGATGTGGATGCGGGTTCTATTGCCAACTCAGCCAGCGTCAGCTCTCCAGAGGTGACAACACCTGTCACGACGACCAATACGATAACAACCGCTCAAAGTTCTGAACTGGCGCTCGCCAAACCGGCACCTACCAATGCCGACGAAGATGGATCTGGGGATGTGTCGCTAGGCGACACGCTGACCTACACTGTCACCGCCACGAATACGGGCTCTATTACACTTAGCGGCGTTGTGGTGAGCGACGCTATGATTACGCCGACGACAAATACATGTGCGACATTGGCACCGGGTGCAACCTGCGTACTGAGCGGCACCTATACGGTAACACAGGCCGATGTGGATGCGGGTTCAATTGCCAATACGGCCAGTGTTGTTTCCAATGAAGTCACTACGCCGGTCAATACAACCAATACGCAAACGGTTGCCCAGAACTCAGGCCTGGACGTAACCAAGCCTGCACCGGTGAATGCGGACGAAGACGGTTCCGGGGACGTATCTATCGGAGACACACTGACCTATACGGTGACCGCGACGAATACGGGCGCTATTTCTCTGACCAATGTGGTTGTCAGCGATGCTATGATTACGCCGAACACTAATACATGTGCGGTTTTGGCGCCGGGCGCGACTTGTGTGCTCACCGGCACTTACACAGTCGCCCAGGCTGATGTAGATGCGGGCGATATCGCCAATACGGCCAGCGCTACGTCGACAGAAATCACAACACCTGTCAGCACAACCAATACGCAAACCGTGGCTCAAAACCCGGCTTTGGGGTTGAACAAAGCGGCACCGACCAATGCGGATAATGATGGCTCAGGTGATGTCTCAATTGGTGATGTCCTGACCTATGTGGTGACAGCGACCAATACGGGTGACCAGACCTTGAGCGGCGTGACTATTTCGGATGCTATGACTACACCGAGCACGCAAACATGTGCAACGCTGGCGCCTGGCGCGACCTGTGTTCTGACCGGCAACTACACGGTCACACAGGCCGATATTGATAACGGCTCCATCGTCAATAATGCGTCTGTGACGTCTAATGAAATTACTACCCCTGTAGATGCCAGCGTCACAGAAACACTGGTTCAAAATCCGGCTTTGACCCTGAACAAGCCAGCACCAACCAATGCGGACAATGACGGCTCTGGTGATATCTCTGTCGGAGACGTGTTGACCTATACCATCACGGCGACCAACTCCGGCAATATCAGCCTCAGCAATGTGGTCGTGATGGATGTAATGACCACGCCAAACACACAGGCCTGTCCAACCCTGGCCGTCGGTGCCAGCTGTGTCCTGAGCGGAACCTATACAGTTACCCAGGCTGATGTGGATGCGGGAACATTGACCAATACGGCCCAGACCAGCTCAACTGAAGTCACAACGCCTGTATCCGCCACCGTTACCGTTAATCCGGTTCAGACTTCGTCTTTGGCCATTGCCAAGCCTGATCCGGCTAATGCGGATGAAGACAGCTCTGGGGATGTGTCTTTGAATGATACGCTGACCTACACAGTCACCGCGACAAATACCGGAACCTTGACTTTGACCAATGTCGTTGTGAACGATCCTCTGACGACGCCAAGCACGCAGACATGTGCTACGCTGGCACCAGGTGCGACCTGTGTCTTGACCGGTCAATATGTAGTCGCACAAGCCGATGTGAATTCGGGTAATCTGGCCAATACCGCCAGCGTAACATCAAACGAAGTGACGACGCCTGAGACTGTCACCAATAATCAAAACGTGGCTCAGTCAACAGGTTTGGTTGTCAACAAGCCAGCTCCTGTCAACGCAGACGAGGACGGCTCCAACGACGTCTCTTTGAACGATACGCTGACTTATACAGTGTCTGCCACCAATACGGGGACTATCAGTTTAACCAATGTGGTCGTGACCGACCCGCTGACAACGCCAACCACGCGGACCTGTGCGGTTCTGGCACCGGGTGCAAGCTGTGTGCTGACAGGCACATATACGGTGACGCAGGCCGATGTTGATGCCGGTGCCGTCCAGAATAGTGCCAGCGCGACATCTAATGAAATCAACACACCCGTTGATACGTCCCAGACACAGACCGTGGCTCAGGACGGCTCTATCCTGCTTGAAAAGACAGGTGTATTGGACGGTGGGGCTAATGGTTACGCCAATATTGACGAGACTATAACCTACACATTCAGCGTCACAAATACAGGTGACGTCACCCTCACGGATATCATTATCGAAGACGCGCTGGTTGAGGTCCAAGGCGGCCCGATTGCCAGCCTGGCCCCAGGTGAAACCGATAGCACCACGTTTACGGCAACCTATTTCCTTGACCCGGCCGATATCGAAGCCCGTCAAGTGGTCAATAATGCGATTGCCCGTGCCCGTCATCCAAACGGCACGATTATCTCTGGCCTGTCCGATGACCCAAGTGACCTTAATAATGATGATGAAGATGGTGACGGAAATCCGGATGACCCGACAGTAACAAATCTAGTCCTGGGGCCGACCTCTATTGTGCAGCCTTTGGAAGTGGTTAAAACCACACCTTACCGTGATGTGAGCTTTGGTGACCTGGTCCCTTATGAAATCACCATTACCAATAATGATACATTCGGACGCGACCGACTGATCTATCTGGATCGTATGCCAAACGGCTTTGACTATGCGCCGGGCACGGCCTCTATTAACGGTGTGGCTGAGGAGCCGGTTGTTGTCGGCAATCAGATCACATTCCCGAACCGCAATCTTGCCCCGAACGAAACCATTACGATTAACCTGGTTCTGGTTGTTGGCTCAGGCGTCAATGAAGGTGAATACACGAACCGGGCCTCTGTCATTAGTACGGGTCGCGGTACAGTGCTCTCCAATATTGGTGAGGCGACCGTTATCGTCGGTCCATCTCCGGTCTTTGATTGTTCTGAACTTATCGGCAAGGTCTTTGATGACCAGAATCTCAATGGGTATCAGGATCACGGCGAACCCGGCATCCCGGACGTCCGTGTCGTGACCGTCAAAGGTGAGATTGTGACCACGGATGAGCATGGCCGTTATCACATTGCCTGTGCGGAAGTGCCGAATTCACAGATAGGTTCGAACTATATCCTGAAATTGGATCCGCGCAGCCTGCCAACCGGTTACCGGATTACAACCGAGAACCCGCGGGTTGTCCGCCTCACACGGGGTAAGATGACCAAGCTGAACTTCGGAGCTGCCAAGCCGCGCGTTGTGACACTTGACCTGTCTGCCGCTGTTTTCCAGCCGCATTCACCGCTCATGCATCCAAACATGCAGCCAAATATTGCACAGCTTATGGGTGTTCTAAAACAGAACCAGTCTCTGTTGCGGATCAATTATCACGCCGTACCCGGGGAGCCAAAGGCTCTGGCCAATGAGCGCCTGAAACTGGTGTCGGATCATATGAATTATCTCTGGGAGGAGCAGTCCTGCTGCTACGACTTGATTATCGAAACAAAGATGCTCTCCGTAAGCGGCATCGGTTCTGTGGGGTACCGACCATGATAGCGCGGCACACACATAAATTTTCGGGCCTGAAAAAACTGGCCTTGGGCACGTCGGCCATTACGGCGCTGACCTTTTCGTCCGTCGCTGCGCAAAATCATGCGACGAATTATGCGGCTGCCAATATGGCATATGTGCCGCCAACAGCGCAGGTGCAGACTTATCAGCCGGGTATGTTGCGGGGTCAATATATGCAGCAACCTTCGGTTTTTGTGCCTGCACAAGCCGGGCAGGTCGTTCAATATGGCCATTACGCAGCGCCGGCTCTGGTTAATCCACGCCGCCCTGTCTATCAGGCCATCCCGGAACATGATCCCGGCTATTATAATCCACCCATTCTGGATAATTTTTTGCCGCCGCCGGGTGTCGAGCGACAGGTCTTCCCTGACGCAGAGGTCAATCCATTTGCACCCGGTAATCTTTCAGGTGATATCCTGCGCCCGAGTGCCCCGGGGCCCGGGTTTAAAATCAGTGTGGACGGCGCGACGGTCGCAGGCGGCGGCTTCCAATATGAAGCCCATCAGGAACATGCCGATGCCGTGCTCGAGGCTGCAGATATACAAGTCAAATTTGACGGGCTCGATGTTACGCCGCGCCTGAATGTAGGCTTGTTGCATAATGATGCCAGCATCTTCCGCGGGCAGGTGGCCGAGTTCCACGCTTATTCCAATTATTGGAATTTTATCAATCATGGTGAGGTACGGATTTTCTTACCGGGTCAGTCACCGGAATCGCGACCGCATATTATTCTGCCTGTCGAGAACGGCATTGCCAGTTTTATCCCGGGCAATCATTTGCCGGAGAACCTGACCTATCAATTGCGTGTCTATGACAGTTTTGGCCGTTTTGACGAAACCAATCCCAGAACCGTTCATGTGACACATCTGCCCCATCCGGATTTCCACAGTCAGCATGATCCGGCGGCGACCCTCAATATTTATGGTCATGACAATACGTTGCGCCGCAACATTGCCGTCAAAGGCGGAAACGTCACCGTTTCAGGTCGCAATATTCCACCAGGATTTGTGCCATCGGTTTTTTATGGCCCCGTGCCAGTAGATCCTGAAGGGAAGTTCGTTTCACAGCAAATCCTGCCTTACGGGGACAGAACCGTTCGTGTTGATGTCTATAATACGGATGGCCAAGGCCTGACGGTTAATCGAGATATTCATATCAAGCATACGGATTTCTTCTATGTAGGTTTAGGCGATCTGACCCTGGGTCAGAGACAGGCCGTAGGTCCGGTCGACCTTTTGGATGCCAATGATGAGGATTGGGATGACGTTGTCGTCAATGGCCGCGCCGCCTTCTATCTTAAGGGTAAAGTCAAAGGCGATGTGCTGCTGACGGCGGCAATGGATACAGGCGAAGAACGCATTGTTGATCTATTCAATAATCTGGACCACAAAGATCCACGACAGCTCCTCCGCCGTCTCCATGCAGACCGCTACTACCCAGTCTATGGTGACCATTCGACCCTCTATGAAGATGCACCGACGCAGGGCAAATTTTATATCCGTGTCGAAAAGGATGATCACCACGCTATGTGGGGTAACTTCATCACCGATATTCAGTCTACGGAATATACACGCCATGAACGCGGCCTTTACGGTGGTATCGTTGACCTGAACAGTGAAGGCACGACCAGCTTTGGTGAGCGTAATACAGAATTGACCGTTTACGCGGCGGATCCCGGAACCCTACCGGAAACAGAGGTTTTCCGCGGCACGGGCGGCAGCGTCTACTTCTTACAACACCAGGATATTTCAATAGGTTCCGAGCGGGTTCAAATCGAAGTGGTCGATAAGATCACGGATGTGGTTAAAGAACGCCGCACATTACGCCCTTATGAAGACTACGACGTGGACTACATCCAGGGCCGTGTTGTTCTGACGGATCCGCTGCAAAGCACGCTCTACGATAATCAGATCGTTCGTGATGGTCCGCTATCCGGTGACAAGGTTTATCTGGTCGTGCGCTATGAGCACACACCGGGACTAAACGGAGTTGAAGGCTACACAGTCGGTGGTCGGGCGACCCAATGGCTGGGTGATGTTGTGCGCGTCGGTGCCAGTGGTAAGAAAGATACGACGGGTATTGCTGATCAGCAAACTTACGGCGCGGATGTCCTTATTCGCGGTGGCGCAGATACTTATATTCGTGCGGAATATGCTGAAACGGACGGGCCGGGCTTTGACCAGACCGAGTCGACCGATGGTGGCTTCCTGTTCAATGAATATACCAATACGGGCGCATCTAATATGATCGCCAAGGCTTATCGCTTGGAGACACAATTGGATCTGGCTGACCTGGGCGCAAATTATGAACGCATTCGCGGTCGTCTGCGTGGGCTTATGGAAGTCACTGATGATGGCTTTTACGGGACCGGCCGAATTGGTCGTGGCGATCTCGAGCGTTACTCAGCCAGCGCTGAAGTTACGCTGGATAATCGATTCACAGTCACGGCAGCTCATGATGATGTCGAAAGCTCCACACGGGGTTCCCACACGTCATCCTATGCGGATGCGCGCATGAAGTTTAACGATGTGGTCTCGGTTGGAGCTGGAATTCGCCGCGATGAGCAGGATAATCAGCTTCTGTTGACACAAACCGCTTCGCCGAATCCGCTTATTCAGGGTACACGGACGGATGTTTCCGGACAAATCGAAGTGCAACCCATCAAGGATGTGAAAATTCACGGTTTCGCGCAGAAAACGCTGGATCGTGACGGCACGCGAGCCCGTAACGACCGCTACGGCGTTGGCGGTGATATACAGCTGAGCTCACGGGTCAAAGTTTCCGGTGAGGTTTCTGATGGTGATGGCGGAATTGGTGCCAATGCCCAAATCAGCCTCAAGAAGAACGACCACTCCGAGATCTATCTTGGTTATGCGCTTGACCCGGATCATCCAGAACAGATTTACAATGGCTCCGGCGTTGACCTGCGCACCCATGGTGTTCTGACGGCCGGTGGCCGCATGCAGCTCAATGATGCACTGTCCTTTTACGGTGAAGAGCGTATGGGCTGGGGACAGGACGCCCGCTCGCTCACCCATGCTTATGGTGTGAAATATAAACCGAGTGAACATTGGGCTCTGACGGCCAGTATCGAACAAGGCGAAATCGAAGACGAAATTCGTGGTAATTTTGACCGCACGGCTTTTGCAGTATCCGCCAGCCACGCCACGGATAGTTTCCGTGTTGCCTCAAACCTGGAGGGTCGTTTCGAAGAGGGTATCTTGCAGGGGCAGGAACGCGACCGAACCACATGGCTGATGCGCAACTCTATTGCCTATGATGCCTACGAAGATGTGCAGCTTCTGGGCCGTTTGAACTTTGCCATGTCCGAAAGCGATGAGTCCAATTTCCTTGACGCCGAATATATCGAAGGTGTGGCCGGTATTGCCTATCGTCCGGTCAATCATGACTATGTCAATTTCCTTGGCAAATACACCTATTACGAGGACCTGGCACCGGCCAATCAACAGTCCAATAATGAGGCTATCAACCTGCCACGTCAGAAGAGCCAAATCCTCTCCGGTGACGCCATTGTGGATGTGAATAACAACCTGTCTCTGGGGGTCAAATATGGCTACCGCATGGGCGAGGTAGAACTGGGCCGCGGGACGGATAATTTTGTCTCCAGTAATGCTCATCTGGGTATTTTACGGGCTGATTATCATGTGGTCAAAAACTGGGATATCATGGTTGAAGGTCGCTGGATGCGCTCCGACCTGGCTGATGATGATCGCTTTGGCGCGCTTGCCGGTGTTTACCGCCATGTAGGCGATAACATGAAAGTTGGCGTGGGTTACAGCTTTAGTAAATTTTCGGATGATCTGACCAATTTTGATAATGATCAGCAGGGCTTGTTCCTAAACGTGGTTGGTAAAATCTAGCCGGATTTATAATCTCGCCAGCCCCGTTCTCTGAGCTCACAGGCCGGACAGTCGCCGCAGCCATAACCCCAATCATGAAAGGTCGCTCGCACGCCTTTGTAACAAGTGTGCGACCCTTTATTGACGAAGGCCACCATGTCAGGGCCGCCAAGCTCTTCAAGCAGTCGCCAGCTATCGCCTTTAGAAATATCCATCAGCGGTGTCTCGATTGTCAGATTGCTTTCCATGCCCAGATTAATAGCCTTGTTGAGCATCTCCAGCGTATCGCGCCGGCAATCCGGATAGCCGGAATAATCGGTCTCGCACATGCCGCCCACCATGACCCCCGCATTTAAGCGGTAAGCCAGAGCGCCGGCCATGACGAAAAAAGCCAGATTGCGCCCGGGGACAAATGTATTGGGTAGGCCGTTTTCATCCATGACGATTTCAATCTCGGATGTCATGGCCGTCTCGCCGATTTCGCTCAAGCCCTGCAGATTGATGATATTGTCCTCGCCAAGCCCGCTCGACAACTCCGGATAATCCGCGCGCAGTTTTTTTAAGAAGGCCTGCCGCACCTCCATCTCCACATTGTGCCGCTGCCCATAATGAAAGCCAACCGTGTGCACGGTTGTGTATTTGCCGAGCGCCCAGATAAGGGCCGTACAACTATCTTGTCCGCCGGAAAAAAGCACCAGAGCCGTCTGTGGGTTGAGGGTAATCATAAGCGGGCTTTTAGGGGGATGGAGGGGCAAGTGCAATGGTGACTGTATTCAATGCCGGCTCGAATTCTGGTGCAGGAGCTAGGGTGTGGGTTCTCTGTTCGACGTTAAGCCCTCGGATGACGGCTAATTGCAAATGAGCGTATTCCGTACATTTCTGCATAAACCCTCTTTACGCCCGCGCCTTGACCCTTGCCGCAACACTTGTCATTTTGCCGCAAAATATTTGGGGAAGTCCTATGACTAAATTTACCGTCAATGGTGTCAAGCGAGAGGTCGATGTCGAACCGGATATGCCACTGCTCTGGGTGCTCCGGGATGAGCTGAAAATCCACGGTCCGAAATATGGTTGCGGTGTGGCCCAATGCGGGGCTTGCACCGTGCATATGGACGGCGAGGCAGTGAAATCCTGTCAGGTGCCGGCGGAGTTCATCGGCGGCACGGATATTACTACAATTGAAGGTCTGGGCTCGCCCGAAGCGCTCCATGCGGTACAGAAAGCCTGGGTCGAGCATCAAGTGGCGCAATGCGGTTATTGTCAGTCCGGACAAATCATGGCGGCGGCGGCGTTTCTTGAAATGAATCCGGCTCCGACAGATGACGAAATTGATGTGGCCATGTCGTCCAATCTCTGCCGGTGCGGCACCTATCCTCGTATTCGCGCGGCCGTGAAATCTGCGGCCTCCAAGCTGGGAGGTGCATAATGGGAACAGCGACGAAAATTGCCCGCAGGACTTTTTTGATTGGTTCCGCCGCCATTGCCGGGGGCGTGGCCTTTGGCGCCTGGCGCGTGCAGACACCTTTTGCCAACCCGCTGGATGACGGCCTGGCGGACGGCGAAGCCGCGATCACGCCGTTCATTAAAATTGACGCAGACGGCGTCATGCTGATTACGCCGCGCGCCGATAAAGGGCAGGGGGCCTATTCTATACAAACTTATCTCATAGCCGAGGAGCTGGATGTGGATCCGCTGAGCGTTCGGACCTGGGTCGGCAAACCGTCGCCGGCCTATGCCAATTTCGCGCTGGGCGATGAACTTATGCCGGGCATGGGTAAGGTCATTGGCAAGATTATGCCTATGCAGATGACAGGCGGATCATCGACCGTACCGGATATGTATGTGCGCATGCGTCAGGCCGGAGCTGTCGCCCGAGAAACCCTAAAAGCGGCAGCTGCGAAAGATCATGATTTAAAAATCGGCGATCTGAAAACCCAAGATGGCCATGTTATTCTTCCGGACGGCAAACGGGTCAGCTATGCCTCTCTCGCACCGACAGCGGCCACGCTGTCTCCAGTTCAGGACGTGGAATTGCGAAAGCCGGAGCAATGGAAATATCTCGGCAAGCCCGGCATGATGCGCACAGACATTGTCGCCAAATCAACGGGTACGCAAGTTTACGGCATCGATATGGAGATGGACGGCATGGTCTATGCCACGGTGCGCGCCAATCCCGGCATTGGCGGCAAGGTTGAAAGCTATGATGACAGCGCCGCCAAAGCCATGCGCGGTGTCAAAGAAATCATGGAAATTTCCCACGGTGTGGCCGTCGTCGCCGATAATACCTGGCGCGCCATTCAGGCCGCCAACGCCATTGATATTACCTGGGGCAAGGGCCCTTATCCGGCGAATTCCGCAGAGATGTGGGACAAGCTGGTGGAAACTATAGAGAACGATAGTCCGAATATCGCCAAGCGTGATATCGGCAATGTGGACGGAGCCCTCAAAGACGCCAAAGTGGTCGAAGCCGAATACCGCGTGCCCTATCTGGCGCATGCGCCGCTAGAGCCCATGAATGCTGTGGTCAAAGTGACTGACGAACAGGTCGATGTCTGGACGGGTACGCAAATCCCGGACTTCATGCAGGGCCATGTGGCAGAAGTCACCGGACATAGTGTCAAAAATGTCAACATTCATGTCCTGCCCATGGGCGGGAGCTTTGGCCGCCGTCTCGAAGATACATATGTCTTACAGGCCGCTGAAATCGCTAATGCCATGCGCGGGACACCGGTTAAAATGACCTGGTCCCGTGAAGAGGATTTTGCTCATGATTATGTGCGGCCCATGGCGCTGGCCCGTGGTCGCGGTGCGGTCAAAGACGGTAAAGTCGAAAGCTTTGATCTGGACATCGCCTGTCAGTCTATTATGGGGTCTCAAATGGTTCGGCTCATGGGCAGGGCAATGCCGGGCCCGGATATGACCATCACCACAGGCGCCCATGATCAGCCCTATGCTATCCCGAATTACCGAGTGCGCGGCTATGCGGCCCCTGAAATGGTTCCGGTATCTTCCTGGCGGTCCGTCGGGGCGTCCCATTGCGGCTTCCATCATGAGTGCTTTCTGGATGAGCTGATTTACGAAGCCGGTGTCGATCCGCTGGCAGAACGCATTCGTCTCATGGCCGATGATCCATTATCCGAGAAAGTTCTCAAAAAAGTTGGCGAGATGTCGGACTGGTCCAGCTATCTTCCCGGCGATGGTCGCGGACGCGGCGTGGCCTATACTTTGTCTTTTGGCGTGCGGACGGCCATTATCGTTGAAGTGGTCAATACTCCAGAGGGCATTAAGATCACTCATGTCTGGGGCGCGGCCGAAGTCGGCAAAGTACTCGATCCCAAAAACTTCGAGGCGCAGTTCTCGGGCGGGATTATATTTGGTCTGGGACATGCCATGAATTGCGAACTGACCTATGAGGACTACGCGCCAACCCAGGCCAATTACTATGATTATCAGGCTATGCGCATGTATCAGACGCCCAATATCGAAGTCGTTGGATTGGAAAATGGCGATCGGGTAACCGGTATTGGAGAGCCCGGCGTACCGCCTGCGGCGCCTGCTTTGGCCAATGCTATTTTTGCACTCACTTGTCAGCGTATACGGGAATTGCCGCTCTATAACTCTATAGATTTTGCATAGGATTGGGGGGAGAATTATGACTGATAAAGCTGCAAATAATTATAATCTGGCGGGACTGTTCCTGATCATATCCGGCGTTCTGCATTTGCCGATTCCGCTTTTGGCCGGGTTTGGTTCCAAGCAGATTGGGTTAGCTGTCATTGGTGTGATTTGGATCCTGTTGGGGCGAAGTCTGCGTAATCACAACGCACGCCTGCCTTGTCTGGTCTATGTGTTCATGCTCATCGGAATGATAGCCTCCATGGCCAGTTTGAATTCAGACGTGGGCCCCAACTGGCTGTGGTGGATGATTTTCTTTGCTGACCTATTGGTAGCCTTTTTCCTGTTTCGTTTGATCTGGTCAAAAGAGTAGGTAAACTCCCCCAAAAATA
>JAHDEZ010000061.1 GCA_020628425.1 Hellea sp.
AATTGACCGCCGTATGGGCGAAAACATCTGGGGCCGCCCCAAATCACCAGTCAATAAGCGACCTTACCCGCCGGGCCAACACGGTGCTGGCCGCAAGGGAAAGCTGTCTGACTTTGGTATTCAGCTGCGCGCTAAGCAAAAGCTGAAAGGCTATTACGGGAATATTACCGAGAAGCAGTTCCGCGGTATTTATGCAGAGGCCACTCGCTTGAAGGGTGACGCATCTGAGAACCTGATCGGTCTTCTGGAGCGTCGTTTGGATGCAGTTATTTACCGGTCGAAATTCGTCCCAACTGTTTTTGCCGCCCGCCAGTTTGTCAATCACGGACATGTTTTGGTCAATGGCCAGCGTGTCAATATTCCGTCTTATCGTTGTAAGCCGGGTGACGTCATTGAGGTTCGTGAAAAGTCACGGACGATGGCTTTGGTTCTCGAAGCTCTTGAAAGTGCGGAACGCGAAGTGCCTGAGTATATCGACCTGGATCCAAGTTCTATGAAGGCTACTTTCGTGCGCACACCAAGCCTGGATGAGGTGCCTTACCCGGTGATGATGGAGCCAAACCTGGTTGTGGAATTTTACTCCCGATAATAGGGAGCCCAAATTTGAATTCAAAGCCTCGCTTTATGCGGGGTTTTTTTGCGTCTAAAAAAACCGTCGCCAGGCGACAGCATATTTTGCTTCGCTATCATTGAGGGCAAGGGTAAATCCGTAAAAGTCGTTTTGATTGACCTGGATGGCGAATTTTCCCGATGATTTATTGAGTGGGAACTCTTTGACGATAACGGGATCGCATTTAAAGACCTCAATGACCAGGGGTGACTGGCACTTGAAAAAAAGCAGCTTGCCCCTTGCAGACGATTCAATTTTGTAACTTGCTTCCATGGCCTGACCGCTTCGCAGGAAGGTTTTGTTTTGTTTCAGCAGGTCCATATAGGGCGAAAGCATATTACGCTCCGTCACGTTAATTTGTGGCGTTGCGGAAGAAATGCCAAAGGCCTTGCGGTAGTCGTAAAAGGCCGGAAGATAGAACAGGCTGCAATAAATTGCCGCGATTCCCAAAATCCATGATGCCGCAGTACCCAATAGGCGCCAGTTTGACATGGAGCGTGGCTGGCCAAATATGTTGATCCAGCTTACGGAGTTTCTACGTTTAATTTGTACTTTATCAAAACTCATTTTGCGCCTCTTGGCGCCGTATAAATCAGCTTTTCGTTAAGCGAGTCTGAATCAGTTTGACATCTCAATGGCTTTGTCGGCGAGCATAGTTTTTAGCTCTCCAGTTTCAAACATTTCACGCATAATATCGCAACCACCCATAAATTCACCTTTAATGAAAATTTGTGGAATTGTGGGCCAGTTATTATAGTCTTTGATACCTTGGCGAATTTCCGGGTCTTCGAGGACGTTGACGGATTCGTAATTGACACCCAGGTAATCAAAAATCTGAACAACGGTTGATGAAAATCCGCATTGCGGAAAAATCGGTGTGCCTTTCATATATAGAACGACATCATTTTCAGTGACGGTTTGTTTTATTTTGTCATTTACAGTGGTAGACATAATTGGGCCTTGTGTGTTTCTTGCCTTAGTTAGGCGTCGGGCGTACGTGTTTCAAGAGCTAGAGCGTGTAAGACACCCCCCATATTGCCTTGTAGCGCGGCGTAAACCATTTGGTGCTGTTGAATCCGGGATTTGCCCATAAAAGCGCGACTGATTACGATGGCTTTATAATGATCGCCATCTCCGGCCAGATCAGTGATTTCAACAGCTGCATCGGGCAGGGCCTGTTTAATCATGCGCTCTATTTCAGTGGCTTCCATCGCCATGTCAGCTCTCCATCAAACCAGGTAACCAGGCTTCATAGATGGAACGAATTGACGAGAGTTCAAGGTCTAGCCCGTCATTGCTCTGTAGACGCGTTCCGCCAAAGGTACCGACCCGTGTGGCTTTAACGCCTAGACCATCTGCTGTAGATAGTACCGGATTGACGCTGTTCTCATCGACGGCTAGCAGGTAACGGGCTTGATCTTCACCAAAGTACCAGCCGCTCATTGTGCAACTATTTGATGGTCTGTTCAGCTTGAAGCCAATACCAGAAGCCATAGCCATTTCTGTAGCCGCAATCAGCATGCCGCCATCCGAGCAATCATGAGCTGCGTGAACCCGGCGATTGCGTATGAGACGGCGCACATAGTCGCCGTTGAGCTTCTCGAGCGCTAGGTCAACGGGTGGAGGGGCACCTTCTTCGCGCTTTCCGATTTCCCGCAAGAAGATAGACGCGCCAATCCAGCCATGGGTTTCGCCAATCATTATAAGCGCATCACCATCTTTGGCACCTGCCAATGTTGTAAAGAAGCCGAGGTCGGGAATAAGGCCCACGCCACCAACAGCTGGCGTCGGCGGAATAGCCTGGCCGTTTGTCTCATTATATAAAGAGACATTGCCCGACACGACCGGATAATCGAGAGCACGACACGCTTCGTTCATGCCTTCAACGCAACCAACGAATTGCCCCATAATATCAGGGCGTTCTGGGTTGCCAAAATTCAGACAGTCTGTGATCGCGATAGGGTCTGCGCCTACGCAGGTCAGATTGCGCCATGTTTCCACGACGCATTGTTTGCCGCCTTCATGAGGGTCAGCATAACAATAACGCGGTGTCACATCTGTTGTAATAGCCACAGCTTTATTTTTGCCATGAATTCGGACAATCGCTGCATCACCACCGCTTTGACTGCTATCGACTGTATCAGCCATTACGTGACGGTCATATTGTTCCCATATCCAACGCCGTGAACAGAGGTCAGGTGAGCCCACCATGGTTTTGAGCGCATCGTTAAGGTCGGTGAGGCCTATGGTTTCCGCATTAAACTCTTCAAGCTTGGGTGTGGGAACATGTGGACGATCGTAATTTGGTGCATCATCGGCCAGCGGTGCCACCGGAATATCGCAAACGATTTCCCCCTTGTGATTAAGGACCAAGCGACCCGTATCAGTTGTGACACCGATCTGCGCGACATCAAGTTCCCATTTATTGAAGATATCGAATGCAAGCTGTTCCTTGCCTGGTTGAATAACCATCAACATGCGTTCCTGGCTTTCTGACAGCATCATCTCATAGGCGGTCATACCTTCTTCGCGTTGAGGGACGTCATCGAGGTTAAGTTCTATGCCGACACCGCCTTTATCAGCCATTTCAACCGAAGAAGACGTGAGGCCGGCAGCTCCCATGTCCTGGATGGCAATAATAGCATCCGTTGCCATCAACTCCATACAGGCTTCAATGAGAAGTTTCTCGGTAAATGGATCGCCGACCTGAACTGTTGGGCGTTTTTCCTCGCTATCGTCATCGAATTCGGCTGATGCCATTGTTGCACCGTGAATGCCATCGCGACCTGTCTTGGAGCCAACATAAAAGATTGGGTTACCAACCCCCTTGGCAGCTGAGTAGAAAACCTTGTCCGTTCGGGCCAGGCCTACGCACATGGCATTGACCAGAATATTGCCATTATAGCCTTTATGAAAATTGGTCTCTCCGCCAACGGTTGGGACGCCAACACAGTTTCCATAACCGCCGATCCCAGCTACAACACCGCTGACAAGAGACTTGGTTTTGGGATGGCTGGGCTCGCCAAAGCGGAGGGCATTCATCAATGCAATCGGGCGTGCGCCCATAGTGAAAACATCACGCATTATACCACCAACACCTGTGGCTGCACCCTGATAAGGTTCTATATATGAAGGATGGTTGTGGCTTTCCATTTTGAAGATAATACAGTCGCCGTCATCAATATCGATTACCCCTGCATTTTCACCAGGGCCCTGGATGACACGTTCGCCTTTGGTCAAAAATTTTCCTAGGTGACGGCGTGAGGATTTATAAGAACAATGCTCGGACCACATTACTGAGAAGATGCCTAATTCGTTCATATTTGGCGTGCGACCAAGGCGATCCAGTATGATTTGGTATTCCTCCGGTGTCAGGCCATGTTCGGCCACGATTTCCGGTGTGATTTCAATAGCTTTGGCCATTAAATTGACTCAATAATAGATTTGAAAAAGTTAAGACCATCCGTTCCGCCATGCAGCGGGTCAATGGCCCGTTCTGGGTGCGGCATCATACCAAAAACATTGCCGGCTTCATTGCAGATCCCCGCGATATCTCGTGCCGAACCATTAGGATTGTCCACATATTTAAACAATACACGACCAGATTTTTCGAGCTTATTGAGCGTCGCGTCGTTGGCATAGTAATTGCCTTCATGGTGCGCTATTGGGTAGACAACCTCCTGAGTACTGCCATAAGCCGACGTGAAGCGCGTATTGCCATTTGTGATGCGGAGTGCCTGAGGTTTACAAACGAAATTAAGACCTTTGTTCATCAGTAATGCACCGGGCAATAAGCCTGTCTCGGTCAGGATTTGAAATCCGTTGCAGAAGCCTGCAACCGGAAGGCCCTTATTGGCTTTTTCCACAAGGTCTTTAACGATCGGGGAGCGGGCAGCCATGGCGCCACAACGCAAATAGTCTCCATAGGAAAATCCACCCGGGATGACGACGAAGTCGATGTCCGATGGTATTTCAGACTCTCGGTGCCAGATCATCTGAGCCGGTCGGCCTGTGACCTTTTCCAAGGCCATCCGGGCATCTCTATCACAATTAGAGGCCGGGAAGGTTATGACAGCGGTTTTCATTTTAGCTCTCTATGGTAACGCGGTAACTCTCGATTACCGTATTGGCCAGAAGCTTTTCGCACATCTCTGTAACCCGCGCCTCAGCAGCCGATGCGTCATTACCAGACAAATCCAATTCGATAACTTTACCCTGACGGGCGGCGGCGACTTCATCAAACCCCAAATCGGTAAGGGAGCGGGCGATGGCACGACCTTGTGGATCCAGAACGCCGGGTTTGAGACCAATATGAACAATGGCTTTCATGATAAGACCTTTTTATTCTGTCGTCACGACGGACAGGTTGGGAGGGGAGGATTTTAAAATTCCAAGTCGCGTGGCGACTTCTGTATAGGCTTCGGTGACATCACCCAAATCCCGGCGGAACCGGTCTTTGTCGAGCTTTTTGTTTGTTTCCATGTCCCACAAGCGACAGCTATCAGGACTGATTTCATCTGCAAGGACAATATGATGTCCTCCATCAACATCCAGGCGACCAAACTCGATTTTGAAATCGACCAGACGAATGCCAATACCTGCAAACATGCCCTGCATGAAATCATTGATACGCAGGGTCATCGCGATGATTTCGTCAAGCTCAGCTGGGGTCGCCCAGCCAAACGCATGGATGTGCTCTTCGGCGATAACAGGATCGCCCAAATCGTCACGCTTGAGACAAAATTCAACGATAGAACGGGGCAGCTTTTCACCTTCTTCTATACCGAGGCGCTTGGACATGGTACCGGCGGCGACATTGCGGCAGATGACCTCGAGCGGAACAATCTCTACCTTTTTTATCAGCTGCTCCCGCATGTTGAGCCGTTTGATAAAATGGGTAGGAATCCCAATGTCAGCAAGTCGGAGCATCATAAATTCCGAGATTCGGTTATTGAGAACGCCTTTGCCGTCCAGAGTCGCTTTTTTCTGCGCATTAAAGGCCGTGGCATCATCCTTAAAATACTGGATAAGGGTCCCAGGTTCAGGGCCCTCATAAAGAATTTTGGCTTTACCTTCGTATATTTGCTTTCGGCGGCTCATGAGCCCCTCCCTGGGTCGAGAGATTCGACCTGTCTGTAAAAACGGCGCTATAGCCCAGTGTGGCATCTGCGGCAATAAATATGCTGCTTAATGTGACGATTCTGCGTTGAGAATCTATACAGAAATACCTACATGGAGCGCAGAAAAATCGAATCTCAACTGGAGTGCTTAAATGAAAGCTTTCGACGACAAAGAAAAAGCATCAGAAAAGAAGTTTGTGCTGGAGGCTGAAGAGGAATTCAAAGCTGAGGCCCGCCGGAACAAAAAGCTGGCTTTGTGGGCTGGCGAACTCATGAATAAAGATGAGGCGGCGGCGAAAGCCTATGTGACAGAGGTTATCATGGCTGATATGGCCGAAGTCGGGGATGATGATGTTTTCAAAAAAATGAAGGCAGATTTTACTGAGGCTGGTGTAGAAATAACTGACGTTGCTCTACGCGATAAAATGCGCGCCATGATGGAAGAAGCTCGTCGGGAAATTTCGGAAGGGACCTCCTAAACCGAAAATTACAGATAATTGGGTTCTGGACAAAGAACCTCTTGGACGGACTGATTTGTTACAGCGTACGTCTTGAGGTTCTTAATGTGCATGCGCATGGCGTCTGTGTCATAGACCATGTTAATACAGCCGAGTGTCTGTTTCGTATCCGCGTCGATAACGGCTGCAAAGCCGGTAACGCCCATCCAGCTATTATATTGTGGGACAATTTCTCGGTCGAAAGCTAGGTGCGCGCTCATTTCAGACCGGTGGGGCGTTGTAATATCTATGGTCACATATTCGATGGATGGATCACCTAGTTGACGAAGAGCGCTATCAAGTTTGGGTTCAACTATCTTGCAGGGTCCACACCAATCTGCACGGAACATGACAACATACATGTCAGGCGTTGAATTTGCCAATGCGGGTACGCTGGCACCCAGGACGCTTAAACCCAATAAAGCTGCTGTTAGTCGTTTCATCATGTCATGCACTCTGCAATTTTTGGACCGCGTATTTTTAAAGATAGGTGTTACCAGTTCGAAATTCACGAGATTTATACAGTTGTTTCGCTCACACTTTCGTGAATAAAAAAGCCGGATGCATATGCATCCGGCCTTTGAAGTTTTATGTCAGGCTGACTTAGCGGCCTGGGTCGACGTTATGAGCTGCAGGGCATTGTGTCGTTTTTCCGCCAATGGACGCACGTGACATATAGGCTTGGCCAGATGCACGGGATTGCATTATGCGGATTTCTTCAGCCATTTCAGTTGAGCTGAAAGAAGCGTTTACACAGCCCATTACCTGTTTAGTATTGGCGTCAACGACTGCTGCGAAGCCGGGCAGGCCAACCCACTTGTTAAAAACAGGTACGATATCTCTATCGAAAGCTTCATGGGCACTTTTTTCCCACTTTGCAGGGTTGGATGTATCGATGATAACTTCCTCGACACCGTCGACCATCGCCATGGCAACGTTAAGTTCAGACTCGAGTTGCTGGCTCTTGATATTACCATCGTGACGGAATTTCACGACATATACGTCAGGAGAGTTGGCAAATGCCGATGCGCCGAAAGCTGATGTCAGAGCGACGGCGCTGATAAAAGCAGTAAGTTTTTTCATGGTTTCAGTTCCCTAAATTCACACATAGTTGAGGTTTGTCCGTGTTTCAGGAAATAACGACCAATAGTTTATAATCTGCAAATTCGGTGGTAACGCTCCGTTTACCTTGGTTTCCAGAACGGTTAACGCGGTTATTAAGTCATTGAATTTATTGACCAAAAAATATTTCAAAAAAATGCATTGGGTGCTACCAGCTCTACTCCCGATGAAGTAGAGCTGTGGTTTTACTGCCGTTTAAGTGATGGTTAACCGTTTTATAGGGTGGAGCGGGCAAGCGCAAATATCATACGAATACGCGGTCGAAAATTACGTCGACAAATTTCGTATGATACTCATCGTCAAACATGGCTTTTATGTCTTCATCCGGGAGGAGCTTGGATACATCCGGATCCTTTAATAACAGATTTAGAAAGGAGCCTTCGCCCGCATTGCCTTGAGTTCGGAACAACTCCCAGACTTTCATAGCATTGCGCTGTACCAATCTGTAGGCGCTCTCACGTTGCTCTCCAGCCTGCGTCAGCGCCAGTAATATGCGTTGCGAATTATGCAGGCCACCCAATCTATCCATATTAGCTTTCATTTTTTCAGGATAAACGACAAGATTTTCAATTACACCTGCAAGGCGGTGAAGAGCAAAGTCCAGGTGAATGGTTGTATCAGGCGCAATACCGCGCTCCACGGAGCTGTGAGAAATATCCCGTTCATGCCATAGCGCTACATTTTCCATCGCAGGCATAATGGACATACGTACAAGTCGCGCCAGTCCTGTCAGGTTTTCCGTCAGAACCGGGTTTCTCTTATGAGGCATCGCGGATGAACCCTTTTGCCCCTTGGAGAAGTATTCTTCTGCTTCTAGCACTTCGGTCCTTTGCAAGTGACGAATTTCTACGGCAACATTTTCAATCGAGCTGGCGATGACGCCCAGTGCCGCGAAATAAGCGGCATGACGGTCACGCGGTATAATTTGTGAAGATACAGGCTCTATCGTCAGGCCCATTTTCTCAGCCACATGAGCTTCGACTTTTGGGTCAATATTGGCGAAAGTACCGATAGCGCCGGAAATTGCGCAAACAGCGATTTCCTCGCGAGCCTTTAACAGGCGATCTCTGCCGCGGGCAAACTCGGCGTAAAATCGGGCGAGCTTGACGCCAAATGTGGTTGGTTCAGCGTGGATGCCGTGGGAGCGGCCGATTGTGATAGTATATTTGTGCTCTTCTGCACGGTTCTTCAGGGCAGCCAGTACGCGGTCCATTCCGGCCAGTAATAAATCCGTCGCGCGAGCGAGTTGCACGGACAAGGTCGTATCCAAAATGTCGGATGACGTGAAACCCTGGTGTACGAAGCGGGAGTCCTCTCCGATGAATTCCGCTAAATGCGTGAGAAAGGCGATAACGTCATGTTTGACTTCGCGTTCGATCTCGTCAATGCGCTCAACATCAAATTCCGCAGAGCCGCCTTTATCCCAGATGTTTTTGGCCGCTGATTTGGGTATCACGCCGAGGTCCGCGAGGGCATCACAGCCATGAGCTTCAATCTCAAACCAGATACGGTATTTCGTGGCTGCCGACCAAATTTCGGCCATTTCCTTGCGGGTATAACGTTCAATCATAAGGGACTCGTTCTCTCAATCTCGAGCCCCTTATGCGCAATTAATCGGCTAAATCAACCTCATTGCGGCGTTCCGCCTCGGCCCAGTCTTTTTTCATCGTAAAGCCTGCAATACCGAACGCTATAATCGCTATCACATAGGTCACAATAAGCCAGGTCATTGCTATTCGCAATGAATGCAATTCACCGTGCTGCTCCGCAAGGGCGTTACTGATTAGGCCGACAATTGTGGGTCCTCCGCCGAGTGCTATGAGGTTCAGTATCAAGAAAAATAAGGCCGTAGACATAGCTCTCATGTTTACAGGTGCCAGCGTTTGTGCAGCTGCAAAACTTGGTCCCAGATAGACGCCAGCAGCTACGAGATATATGGATACCAGCGCAAGGTGCATATAAATGTCGTCAACCCAGAAGGCATAAATCAGAGCCGGCGCTCCGAATACGAGGGCTAGTCCTGGAACCCAACCATATGCCCCTATATGTTTCTTGGCGAGCTTTTCGGTGAGCAATGCTCCAAAATAAGTTCCAGCACCGTAAGCGACCAAATGAATGATACCGAGATTATACATAAGCCAAGTAAACTTTTCGCCTTTGGGCGCATAAATTGGATCAAACCTCGCCAGATAGTCCACGCCCCAGGCCGATACCGCGTATCCGCCGAAAGAGACGAAAGCGATGCCAAAACACATAAACCACCAGCTTGGTATCGTAAGGAGTACTTTTAAGCCTTGGCCGAAGGACATTTGTTCTGTCAGATCAGCCGACTCTTGTTGTCCGCGTTTTGGCTCATCTACAAAGATCACCAAAGCTACTGCGAGTAATACGCCAAAGGCACCTAATGCATATAGTAATCCGCGCCATCCCAAAATCTGGATCAATAAACCGGCCAGAATATAGGAAAATGCTATCCCAATAGGTATTCCAAGTGAGTAGATACCCAGAGCACTGGCGCGTTGTTCTTTGGGGTAAAGATCAGATATAATAGAATGTGAAGGCGGAGAGCCACCGGCTTCGCCAATGCCAACCCCAATTCTTGCGAAAAGCATAGCCATATAGGATCCCGCTGCGCCGGTCAGGGCCGTGAAACCACTCCAGACCGCTAATGAGATTGCTACAATTTTTGTTCGGTTGAACCTGTCGGCTGCCCAAGCAATAGGAATCCCGGCAACGACGTATAGAACTGCAAATGCGAACCCTTTTAACCAACCCAGCTGTGCGTCAGTGAATCCCATTTCGTCTTTAATAGCGGGTGAGAGAATTCCGATAATCTGGCGGTCGATGAAATTCATCATATAGACGATCGTCAACAGCCAAAGGACAACTGTTCTTTTTTTCATATCTCTTCCCCTAAATATTCCCGATTTTGTTTTTTATATCTTGTCGCCCGACTCGATGTTTGCCCCGGGATTTAAATTTCGCTTGATGTTTACGCTCGGGCAATTCGCGAATGACCAACCAATACTCGTTTCTAACATCCGCGTCCACATGTACTGTAGTCATATATAGGCCGTCATTTCCATCTTTGCGGCAACCGGATATCCAGTATTCATCACCAGTTTTTATGTCAAAATGATTGGCTTTATATCCGTTGAACTTTTGAAAAGACTGACCCTTATAGGTCACGGTCCTGCCTGTTTTCGACATAACAACCCTACCTATCCAGGCATTAAGGTTTGTAACGCCCCCGGATTTGGGTTCAATATACATGATTTGGGTTCGATGACCCATTAGATCAGCCCTAATGTTTTAAAGCTCACTATGTCATTCCGGCCGATTATTATGTGATCGTGAACTATAATCCCCATGGTTCCTCCGGCGTCTATTATCTTTTTGGTCATGTCTATATCGCTTTGACTGGGCGTAGGATCGCCGGATGGGTGATTATGGGTCAGAATGAGGGCTGTAGCGGAAAGGTCAAGGGCGCGTTTGATAACTTCTCGGGGATAAACGGGGGCCCGGTCCACCGTGCCTTTGCCCATAATTTCGTCGGCAATTAGACGGTTTTTCTTATCCAGAAAGAGAACACGGAACTGTTCTTTGGCCTCATATTGCATTTCGGAGCGGCAATAATCCATCAACGCCGACCAACTTGAGAGAATAGGCGCGTCGAGTACGTTTTCTTTGGCTAATCGCGAAGCCGTCGCTTGAATGATTTTCAAATCCAAAGCTGTTTTTTCGCCAACACCTTTGACTTCAACCAGCTGGCCCAAAGGTGCTGCGATGGCCTCAGCAAAGCTTCCAAATCGCGCGATCAGCTCTTTGGCAACCGGTTTGACATCGCGACGGGGAATAGAGTTGAACAAATAAAGTTCTAATAACTCATAATCAGCAAGGGCGTCTTTGCCGCCCGTTTTAAATCTCTCGCGTAAGCGATCTCTGTGTTGAAGATAATGAGGCTTATCAGAGCTCATCTATACGTATGGCGGCCGGTGAAGCTCTTTGGGCGAGAGCGTGAAAATCTCACAACCATCCTTAGTAACACCGATGGAATGCTCAAATTGTGCAGTGAGCTTCCGGTCCCGAGTCACAGCAGTCCATCCATCTGAAAGAATTTTTACATGAGGTTTGCCCAGATTGATCATGGGCTCAATGGTGAAGAACATGCCCTCCTTGAGGACTTCGCCCTGACCGGGTCTGCCGACGTGGAGTATGTTAGGCGCGTCGTGGAACAGCTTACCTAGACCGTGGCCGCAAAAGTCTGTCACGACACCGCAGCGCTCTCCTTCGGCGAACTTTTGAATGGCATGGCCTATATCGCCAGTCGTATTGCCTGGCTTAACCTGTGCGATGCCGAGCATCAGACTGTCATAGGTGATCTGCATCAGTCGCTCTGCGCGGCGACTTACCTCTCCAACCGGGAACATACGAGACGTATCCCCGTGCCAGCCATCGACAATAGCTGTGACATCAATATTAACAATATCGCCTTCTTTGAGCGGCTTTGGGTTTGGAATACCGTGACAGACCACATGGTTGATAGATGTGCAGGTGGTGTGCTGATAACCCCGATAGCCCAGACAAGCCGGCACGCCGCCATGGTCGACTATATACTCAAACGCTTTGCTGTCGAGTTCCTCCGTGGATACACCGGGTTTAACCAGCGGCGCCAACATGTCCAGACATTCAGCCGCCAAACGTCCGGCTTTGCGCATGCGTTCAAAATCGGCCGGAGCATGTATTTTTATGGCACCGTCCCGAGTCATAGGGGCATCAATTGCGTCAACATAATTCATAAGGGGCCTATATCAGGGCTTTCAAACTTTTTTCAAGTGTAATGCAGCTTTCTTCTATAAGAGAGCTATAAACAATTTTCTCAACGCCCGCCGTCGCCGCTCTTTTAAATTCAGCTGCATAATCAGGGTCGATGTCATCAGCCAGCTTAAAATTCTCGCAATCGCTTCGATTGACTAAATAGAACATGACAGCGCGGTGCCCAGCGCGGGCCATGTCAGCCAATTCACCAAGATGTTTGGTTCCGCGTGCTGTCGGACTGTCCGGGAATTCAGCCAGATTGTTTGTCCGGGACAGGGTGACATTCTTGATTTCAACGTAACACTGGGGCTTCTCAGAGTCTTCAAGCAGGATATCGATGCGGCTATTCTTGCCATATTTTACTTCTCTCCGAAGTGTTTCGTATCCTGCCAACTCCAAGACTTTGCCCGCTAATATAGCTTCCTCAACAATTTTGTTTGGCAGGGCTGTGTTGATACAGACCTTGGCCTCACCGACCTCAATGACTTGCCAATCCCATTTTAGTTTACGGTTCGGGTTGATAGCGGGCGACACCCAAACGGTGGAGCCTTCATCCTTCACGCCCATCATGGAGCCGGAATTGGCGCAATGGGCCGTAATGACTTTGCCATCTAATTCTATGTCAGCCAGGAAACGCTTATAGCGTTTTATCAGCTTCCCTTTTTGGATGGGCGCAGGGAAGTTCATGAGATATGGCCTGCGACTGTTCGTCGATGAGGACGGTCTCTATGTTCGAATAAATAAATGCCTTGCCACGTTCCCAATGTTAACCGACCGTCCATAATCGGAATATTAATAGAGACAGGCGTGAGTGCGGCTTTGATGTGGGCCGGCATATCATCCGGGCCTTCACAGGTATGGCGCACCCACGACATTGATGGGTTATCCGTTACGGGGACAAGTCTTTCGAAAAATTCACACATGTCCCGGCGGACATCCGGATCAGCGTTTTCTGATATAAGGAGTGAACAGGATGTATGACGTACGAACAGCGTGAGCAAACCTGAGGCAATGCTAGCATTCAACACATAACTTTTCACATCCTTTGTGAATTCATACAGCCCTGGACCGGATGTCGATATTTCAAATATTTTGCTCATAAGCATGATATAGGGTGATTCAATTTCTGTTTCACCCGTATAAGAAAGACTATGAAAAAAATAACTGCAGGCATCCTTCTTATTGGCGATGAACTACTCTCAGGCCGGACGCAGGATACCAACCTTAAAACCATTGCCGATTTTCTGGCGCCGCTCGGTGTACAAATCGAAGAGGCGCGTATTCTGGCGGACGACGCGGATATTATTGCAAGTAATGTAAAGGCGTTTTCCGATCGCTTTGATTATGTCTTTACGACAGGTGGCATAGGGCCGACCCATGACGATATTACCGTCGATTGTATAGCGTCCGCTTTTGGTCTCGGCATTTCTCAGAGACCGGACGCAGTTGATGAACTTTTAAAACGTTACAATCCCGAAGACCTAAACGCGGCCAGGCTGCGAATGGCACGCATTCCGGATGGTGCAAGCCTGATAAAAAATCCGGTATCACTGGCGCCTGGCTTTCAAACGAGAAACGTTTTTACTTTGGCCGGTGTGCCGCAAATCATGCGGGCCATGCTGGAAGATGTGGAGCACCGCATAAAGGGCGGATCGGTCATGGAAAAACGCACCATCCCGGTCAAAGACATGGGTGAGGGTGATGTTGGCGGTCCGTTGGCCGAAATCGCGAAAAGAAATCTGGATGTGTCCATCGGCAGTTATCCTTATTTTGATGGCAACGGGTATGGACTAAATATCGTTTTGCGTGCCTATGAGGGTAGTGCGTTGGATGCTGCGGAGGCGGAAATTCGTCAGATTATCTCTAAAACTCCAAAAAAATAACACAGTATATCAAGGGTTTGAGTGCGTAATTCTACGAAATGGTAGAAAAATATATTGCGTTCTACATAATTGTAGTGTAATTCGCATTCTACATTAATGTAGATGGAGGTTTATGTGAGAAAACTTGGTCTGAAATTTATTATGGCTCTAAGCGCAACGCTTTGCTCGAGTGAGTTTGTTATGGCGGATGTTCCGGAATGTGAACCGGATTCGGATTCCAAGACGATTACGATGCAGCTTAAGCCTGAACACAAATCCTATGAAGTGGTGCCTGGCACCTATGAATGGGTCGATGGCGAGGTCGGCGGAAATTCTTTAGAATATGAGATTGTGCCGGCTCGATTTTCTGTGACCTCTGGCTCGATGACTTTGGTTCTGGACGGTGTAGAGCAGCACCCTCAAAAATCATTCGAACTGATTTCAGAGAGCTATCCGATAGCCCGCTTTAAAACTAATCAGGTCAAAGACGGTCGGACTCGCGTTCAAGTGTCCCGGCCTAAATTCAAAGAGAAAGTAATCCCGGCGGAGACTTCCGTGACCCATATGTCGTCCAAAGGCCATTGTCAGATTTTGGCAGCGCTTCAGTAATATTATTCCCGGGCTAACCCTCCCGCCTTTTCCCGGGCAAAGTCGAAGTCAGATCAGTTTTAGGCGTCAAACGTCTTCGTTGATTCTGGCTTCGACGAACCTAGGCGCTTTTTCAGAAAGTGACAGGAACGTCATGGCTGCGGAAAATAGAAAAGCCAAAATATAGAAAAGCAGGTCGTGACGTTTGAACAAAAGAATGATTCCCACCCACAACAGCAATCCCAGTAAAACATTTATGGCGCGGCTCAGTATCATTTTGTACCTCAATCGTTCGGATTACCTCGTGAGTTGCAATCGTCGTGCCAGTTTCCCCTACTTATAGATTTAATTTTATTTTCCTTATTCTTGTGTGACGGGTTTTCATGCCCTGATTAAAAAGGCTAAGAGAGTCGAACCAAACGGGAGAGGAAATATGAAAACACGCGCTGCTGTAGCTTTTGAAGCCAAGAAACCATTGGAAATCGTTGAAGTCGATCTGGAAGGCCCGAAAGAGGGAGAAGTCTTGGTCGAAGTTATGGCCACGGGCGTCTGCCATACGGACAGCTACACGCTGGACGGTTATGACAGTGAGGGGCTTTTCCCGAGCATTTTGGGCCATG
>JAHDEZ010000009.1 GCA_020628425.1 Hellea sp.
TTCGCAAGCCGTTCCTTTCTCGCGCGAGGGAACCGGATCTGCTGTCGTTAACGTGAGGATTAAATACAGGGGCGAAATAAAACTCACAAGCGGCATTTAGGAATTAATGCATATTTTTTCACTTGTCAGTCAGGGATTTTGATTTCCCGCCTCACACCTCACAATCGTCATCCTCGGCCTTGCTTATCGTCGCGCAATCGGGGATGACGAGGATCCATGGTAGTCGCAAATACCATGGTCGTGGATCCTAGGGACCCTCAATCGGGTTGAGGGCAGTAAATTCGGGATGACGGGGACGTGAAACGCGGTGGTTAGGAATAGCTAGCTGTGAATTCAGGTTTCACAGGGACGAAATTCTGCTAGAGCCTGTGCAAGCCAAAAGGGAGGAATATTATGGCCATTGATCCAAATCCGTTTCTGGATGTTATATGGGACGCCATGAAGAAAAAAGGCGAGACGCCGCAGGAGCGGGCACCTGAGCCAGCCAAAGAGGATGAAACCGGCGGGTCTATTTTTGATAAAATCCGCGAAGCCATGGAAAAGGCGCAGGAAGCCCATGAAGCTGAACAAAGGCGCGAAAACGACGATGATGACGATGATCGCGACTGGCCTGAATATGGTCATGAAGACATTGACGACTGGGACGAAGATGATGACGATGACCGCCACGAAAAGGATGCCATCAAGGAAGCCTGGCATGCCTTAAAGCGCGCCCATAAAGATGAGTGGAAAACCCTGAAGCGCCGTCATGATGAGGAGCGCGTAGCTCTGCAGCGCGAACATGAATATGAGCGCGAACAGGTCAAGGAACGGATCGAAGGCGGCTGGGGCCGTCGGCGCGAGAGCCGAGAAGAGCGCCGCGAAACCTCTCGCCGGGGCGGTCCGCCACCCTGGGCCGGACGCGGAAAAGGCAAGGACAAGTCCAAAGGCAAAGGCCGTGGCCGGGGTTAACGCTTTCAACCTGTTGCTAAATCAGGATGCGCTGTTAAGGTCTGTTATTGTTCAGTAGATCTGTGAGGGTATCCACAATAAAAAGAACTGAGGAGATCTCCCAGATCAGTAATTGCGTGCGTTTGGGATTGATCAATTTAGTCCACATGGATCCTTGTTCGAACCGATTGGCCGTTTCGACACTGACCCAAAGGTCTCGTCCTGTGAATGCAAACCGTGCATTCACGCCATCTATGACATTCTCGGCGTAAAGAATTCTCTCCAAAAAAATGGGATGAAGAATGACGCGCGACATCACCTGATCTTTGCCAAAGACCGCAAATAAATGAGAGAATGGCGGCGCCGCAAATCCGACGGATCTAAGATTTAACCTTTCTCTGGGCTTTCTGTCCTGTTTACGTAAAACCAGAACGGTGTCACCTGCATATTCAGGAAGCTCAAACTTGAATATTGTAGATGTATGATTTCGGGGGCAGTTGTGGTTCCCGCTTTCCCCGTGCAGTTCGAAGACGTGGAAATTTATGCCTTTTGAAGTGCCTTTCATGTGATCTTCAAAACGGGAAAACCGAAATCCATTCGGTATAAAACTGTAATCCGCGAATTCTAATAATGGTGCACTAATGCGCGATTTTTGAGAATAATTCAGGCCTGTATAGTTGCAGACCTTTCCGACCAGAAAGTCTTTGACGTCAAATGTAAACGCTCTGAAGAAGTAACGATAAACATTTACAGGATTGATCAAGAAAATAATGAAACATAATCCGTAGACTATAGGTTTGCTGGGCTCTGTTGTTATGAGCCAATACATTAAGAACGCACACGCAGCACATGATAATATAAGTGCCGGGACCGTAAAATATTGAGTGCGTTTTTGTTGGTCCACCCAGGCAGACAGTTGCGGGAGAATTTCCCGGTGGTAAAATTGGGAAAAGCCGGCAAAGGCGGGGTGGCTTTCATGAAATTTATGCACAAGCTATGTTGGATTAAAATTCCTAAAATTCGATTGATAGGCTTAGCTTAATAAGCCAGTCTGTCACCCATGATCTCCATCATCGGCATTCCGCTGGATTATAACAGCTCTCATGAGCAGGGCCCGTCTGAGGCACCCGATAAAATCCGGGCGGCTCTGTCCAGCGGGAGCATGAACACTTGTGCGGAAAATCTCTTTGATGTGAGCGATCCGGAACGGGTCGAAGATCTGGGGAATATGGTTATTGGCGGGCCCGATGATGGTTTCGCCCAGATAGAGGGCTTTGTCGACGGTGTGTTAGAACGCGGTCATCAGCCGCTGATTTTAGGGGGCGACCATTCCATCACATGGCCTGTGCTCAAAGCGTTTAGCGCCCATCACGAACCCCCGACCATTGTGCATTTTGATGCCCATCCAGACCTCTATGATAATTTTGAGGACAATCCCTGGTCTCACGCCTCGCCCTTTGCCCGCATTATGGAGGCGGGCTTGGCAAGCCGTCTGGTGCAGGTGGGGATCCGCACGATTAATCCCCATCAACAGGAACAGATTTACCGTTTCGGCGTGGACGTTATCGAAGCCCGGCATTTTGATCTCGCCACGTTTAAATCGCTCAAGGTCACAGGCCCGGTTTATATTTCCGTTGATCTGGACGGGCTTGACCCGGCTTATGCGCCCGGTGTCTCTCACTTCGAGCCCGGCGGCCTGTCGACCCGGGACGTGCTCTCGGTCATTCAGTCCATAAAGGGCCCGGTCATCGGCGCCGACATTGTCGAATATAATCCCCGCAAGGATGTGAACGACATGACCTCCTATGTGGCGGCTAAAATATTAAAAGAGCTGGCGGCGGTGATGGGGGGTTAATCCATAATTTTCAATTCCATTGTATTATTTTTTCATGGCCTTCATAATGTAGGCTATGGAGATGATGCTGGGTCGAATAACAACTATTCTTCTTGTCGCAATTATGATTGCATTAATTATTAGCGGCGGCACGATGATGGCGGAAAAAGGTAACCTGCCATATTGGAAGGGCGCGATCGCCTTTGTGCTTATTATGACATTTCGGATAGGGGGGCAGATAGGCGTTGAAATATTAGCCGAGCGTTTCTCAAAGAAAAAAGTAGAAAAGCAAGAGGCCTATATCATTCTGCCCAAACAATCAGACTAACCTATTTTTGCAAACCCTAATCCAAATCCAGAGTCGAGATTTTGCCCTTGGAGACTTTCCAGAGGACCTGCGTGTCGTCATTGCCGGTTGAGATATAAAACTCTTTATCCCACATGAGATTGGCGAATACGTGATGTTCTTCGGGATGATTTGACACGATATGGGTTGTCATCAGTGCGACGGAATTTTCCTCAAACGGTAAGGCATAACAGCCTTTGCTAAATGCGTGCGTGCCGAGAATCTCGGAGCCTTCGGCGTTAATATCGAAGCGGTAATGTCGCCCCAATACGACCAGGTCAGGTTCTTTGGTGGCGGCAAAGAGATAGCCGTAATAGCCGCCGCCCTCTTTTTCCACGACAACAGAATTATAGGGCGTGTAGTCCATACAGGCTTCAAATTCCTGACTGAGCATAAGCGAGCGGGCTCGCCATAGACCTAGCTCCTCTTCATCCAGCGCGCGGTCAACGGCTTTGGCTTTTTTGATATCGCGCCTTTTAGACTCGACTTCAAAGAGGGCGCGCGGATTGTCCGTATCCTTGGAGAAAAACACGGTTTTATAGCGTCGTCGGCCATCGCGATAGCTGATCCAGCCGCCCAGCGTGTCCGCGTCAAAATCCGAATTGTCCCCGAGAAAGACCAAGAGCTCATCGGTCGCGACCCAGGCGGCGATATCCTGATTATAGATTTCCTGACCCAGTTCTTCGGCCTGGTCGATCTTGTCATCCAGATCATCGGCAGCTGCGAGGCCTGTACTGCTCCACAAAAGCGCGGCTGATAATAGAAGTGTTCTGAACATAAGTCTCTCCCCACAATTATTGTAATAGTGTAATATAATCCTGACTGAGAGGCAATAGGGGCTCACCCCATCTCCCTAGACGTACACAAGCTAGATTTAGGTGCAGGCAATTACGAGATTGACGACGACGAAATTTGTTCCTGAAATTCTTTTGACATTATCTGTTTGGCCAAACACAAATTCCAACCATTCCAGGTCGAAATCTTCGGATATCAAAACCGTTCTCGCTATGTCTATGTCCTTTGAGTTCGCTGGAATTGTTCCGCCGTCTTTGTTCCACTGGCCTATATCTGCTTCGCATTTCGATATTGACGTGTTCTCTATGGGCCCGTCATAATTTCTGGGTAATTTGAAACATTGACCCGCCGTGTTCAAAAATGCCTGACCTGTTATATCGAACTGAAAAGACCATAAAGTTTCATTGTCGTGCGGGGCTCCATAACGGGCGATTATCAATTTACGATTCACATCTATAACCAGCCGTGCATCTTGATAACCAATGCTGACATCCGAATGTCGAACTTCTAAAGCCCCTCTCTCAGAACTTATTATCGGAAACCCATCTTCGGAATATCCGTGAAACCCGATTAAGGCATCGTTTCCACAGGGTGACGGGAAGACATTTTTGAAAACAATACGCGCATGGGTCCTTTGATTGTTCAGCTCTATGGGCATTTCAAAATCGAGCTGAGCATTGCGATTATCGAATGTTTTTCCATCTATTATTTGTCGAGATGGCCAGTTTCGGCAGAAACCGATTTCTTCGAAACCGTTCGGGCAATGATTGGGAATGTGGGTATTAAAACAAGGCGTATTCGCCGCACTATCACAGTTTGGGAGTATGGATATCTCCTCTGAGGCGGTCGCTGGTTTATTCGCCTCAGCCTGGGTCCAGGTCTTTGGGCCTAAATCCGTGCATGCTGTAAATAGAAGAGTGATTGTTAGAGATAAGTATCGCATAATTATTTGATATCTATGGAATGTGCCGAAACTATGACGGCCTGACCCGTCGCATGGTCAGATTAATGCGCCCGCCCTTCGGCACGAGCGCGCTCTCACCATAAAAAACTTTGGACACAGAGTGATAACAAAACCGGCTCTCTCCGGCCATGACGACGACGTCACCCGAGAAGAGCTTTAAGCCTTTGGTGGGGCCGCCGCGCTTGGGGCCGCCCATGCGGAAAATGGCCGGGTCGCCCAGCGATATTGATACGACTGGCGCCTTTGCATCTTGTTCGTCATTATCAATATGGGCGCCCATTTTGGAGCCGTCTCTATACCAGTTAATCAGACAGGCTTCGGGCTGCACCGGATAGCCGGTGACGTCGTCCCAGAGATCCATCAGCAATTTTGGCATAGCGGGCCAGGGATTGCCGCTCACGGGATGGGTCGGGTCATAACGATAGCCGCGCTCTTTATCCGTCACCCAACCCAGTTCGCCGAAATTACTCATGACGACGGACATGGGCGTACCCGTGCGGGGCATGCGCGGCACAAAAAAGGGCGCGCCTTTCACGCCCTCGCGCACGGCCGCAATCAGTTCCGCCTGTTGTGCGGCGTCGAAATAAAGAGGGTAATGGGCAAAACCGGGCGGGAAGTTATTCATGAGCTATGTCTTGTTTGGACAGGCCAAATTTCCAATAAGAGAGCACAAGCAAAGCTAAACCGTAAAACACTGCGGTGTCCATCAGATTATAAAACTCATGGCTGAGGCGGGAGTGATGGGACAGATCCAGGAAAGCAGTGTGAGGCGACTCGACCAGAGAAAAGACAACGTTATTGGTCAAATGTAATCCGATGGCGGCTTCCAGTCCGCCTTCACGCTCACACAACAGGGACATCAGCAACCCGAAGATAATGAGATTTAACAGATAAAGTCCCAACAATTTCTCTTCACCATATTGGAAATAAATCTGAAAATCTGAGGGACGCAAATGCCAAAGTGCAAATATGATTGCACTCAGCAGGAATGCAGCCGCCGTCGGTTTGACGAAACGGACCAGGCCTTGGTCAAGGAAACCACGAAAGGCCAGTTCTTGCGCCAGAACATTGATGCTGTAGAGGGGCAATAGGAGCAGCGTCATTTTGAAAATAGGCCACACGGAGTCCACGAAGATTTGAGGCGATGCGTTCTGCCAGCCTAAGTCTTCCAGCACATGGGGCGGCTTCAACGCATGGGTAAATGCAAAAAACGCAGAATAGGCCAAAAGCAGGATTCCAAAAAACGTCAGAATACCGGCTAAAAACCTTTTCCAGCGAAATCCTGTCGCGCATGAATTCAAAAGCTTTGAGAGCGGTCTTTGTCTAATCTTTGTTTGAACGAACCAAATCGCCACAATAAAAGGCACTGTAAGAATGATTTCTGTCAGCAATCTGTAAAAATAGGCAGGGTCGCCGAATAAATCGGATACTGCAAATGCCCAGCTCGTTAACCGCCAATTTTCGAAGTGATAGGCAAAAATATAATAAGGTATGGCAAAAGAGGCCAGATAAATCAGAAAAAACCCACCGACCCAGATATACCATTCGTTTCGACCTTTATTATGATCGTCGTAAAATGGATGATTCTGATGGGTCATGGGGTTTTATAGCGGTGACGTTATCATTTGTCGCCTGGGTTTCATTAGATTCCATATAATAGCCTCCCCCTTGCGGATGGGTTTGTGAGGGGAGGATGGAGGGGTTGCGCGGACCGCTGTTTCAATCAAGTCACGCGGTGACATCCGCGCCAAAAAAACCTGAAAAAATATGTAAAAAAATGCGCTGATAGCCTTGCAGCATTTGATTCCGTTCCCATATCCGCTCCAAGCGAAACTTCGCCCCACATTTAAAATAATACTGTCTCGCTCAAAGGGGGCTTTGAAGACAGACCAAAGGAGCAGAAAGATGACTAAAGTTATCGGAATTGACCTGGGTACCACTAACTCTTGTGTAGCCGTTATGGACGGCGACAAGGCCCGGGTTATTGAAAACGCTGAAGGCCAGCGTACCACCCCATCTGTTGTAGCTTTTACCGAAGACGGTGAACGCCTCATCGGTCAGACTGCCCGACGTCAGGCCGTTACCAACCCCGAACACACTTATTATGCGGTCAAGCGCCTGATTGGACGGACTTTTACGGACCCGGCCGTCAAAAAAGACGCTAAACACTCGCCTTACCAAATCGTCAAAGGTAAAAATGGTGACGCCTCTGTTCAGGGTCGCGACAAGGTTTTTGCGCCGGCTGAAGTTTCTGCGATGGTTTTGACCAAGATGAAAGAAACCGCCGAGGCTTTCCTGGGCGGTGAAGTCACACAGGCCGTGATTACGGTTCCGGCTTACTTTAATGACGCCCAGCGTCAGGCTACCAAAGATGCCGGTAAAATTGCTGGTCTGGAGGTTTTGCGGATCATCAACGAGCCAACCGCTGCGGCGCTGGCTTACGGCATGGACAAAAAAGAAGGCAAGACAATCGCTGTTTATGACCTGGGCGGTGGTACGTTTGACGTCTCCGTTCTGGAAATCGGTGACGGTGTCTTCGAAGTTAAAGCCACAAATGGTGATACCTTCCTAGGCGGTGAGGATTTCGATATCCGCATCGTCGAATATTTCAATGACGAGTTCAAAAAGGACACAGGCATTGAGCTGAAGACCGACAAGCTGGCTTTGCAGCGTCTGCGCGAAGAGGCTGAGAAGGCCAAGAAAGAGCTGTCAACGGCGGCCACTTACGAAGTGAACCTGCCATTTATCACGGCGGATGCCTCCGGTCCGAAACACCTGAACATGAAGCTGACCCGCGCCAAGCTGGAGAGCTTGGTGGCTGATCTGATTAAGCGCACGATTGCCCCTTGTAAAAAGGCGCTCGCTGACGCCGGACTGAAAGCCGGTGAAATTGATGATGTCATCCTTGTGGGTGGTATGACCCGTATGCCGGCCGTGCAAAAGGCGGTGACGGATTTCTTTGGTAAAGAGCCCCATAAAGGTGTGAACCCGGACGAAGTGGTGGCCATGGGGGCCGCTATTCAGGGTGGTGTTCTGCAGGGCGACGTTAAAGACGTACTCCTTCTGGACGTCACGCCTCTGTCTCTGGGTATTGAAACCGAAGGCGGCGTGTTCACTCGCATGATTGACCGCAACACGACCATCCCAACAAAAAAGAGCCAGGTTTACTCCACGGCTGCTGATAACCAGTCCGCCGTGACCATTCGGGTCTCACAGGGTGAGCGGGAAATGGCTGCTGATAACAAACTGCTGGGTCAATTTGATCTGGTCGGCATTCCACCGGCGCCGCGCGGCATGCCGCAAATCGAAGTGACATTTGACATTGATGCCAATGGTATCGTCAATGTGTCTGCCAAGGACAAAGCCACCGGCAAAGAGCAGCAGATTCGTATTCAGGCCTCTGGTGGCCTGACCGATGATGACATTGATGCCATGATCAAGGATGCTGAAGCCAATGCCGATGAGGATAAGGCCCGCCGTGAACTGGCCGAAGCCAAGAACCAGGCGGAAGCTCTATCTCACAAAGCTGAACAGGACCTCAAGGAACATGGCGACAGTATCGGTGAAGATGAAAAGGCCGCTATTGAGGCCCTCATCCCAGAGGTCCGCGCTGCGGCTGAAGGTGACGACGCCGAAGCTATCAATGCCAAGGTTGCTGAACTGACGGCCGCCGTCATGAAAATGGGCGAGGCCATTTATGCCAATGCCACGCCGGATGATGACGGTGCCACAGCCGACGCGGCGTCTGATGATGATGAAGACATTGTCGATGCCGAGTTTGAAGACGTCGAAGACGACGACAAGGCCTAAGAATTAGGGTTTCTTAACCCTACGCTCCGGGCGCTTCGCCCCCTTTTTTGCGCCCGGAGCACTTTTATTTTCACCATGGCTCGCGCTCTAAATCCACCCTTTGGCACTTACGCACTTCCCGAAGCGCGGGAGATACTTCGCCGCAAGGCGAATGGGTTCAAAGACACACGCTGGGGACGTGCCATGATTTCCCACAATCGTAACCGCGCCCTCAAAGGCCTGAATGAGCCTTTTGATGTGGAAATAGAACCCGGCGTCAAAGCTCGGCTTTACCCTTCTCAGAACCGCTGCGAAAAACGCGCTTTCGCGGGCGTTCAGATCTGGGACGCTGAAGAACGAGCGGCCCTGCAAAACGCCGTTCAAGACACCATGGATGAGAGCTTCGTCTTTCTGGATGTGGGCGCCAATGTGGGGCTCTATTCTATCTATGCCCATAGTTATTGCCGGGCAGCCGGCAAAACGCCGGTCATCTATGCCATTGAACCCGGCGCCGGTACGGCAGACCGCCTATCGGATAATCTGACGGCCAGCGCGGCGAAAGTTCAAATCATTCGCGCCGCGATTTCCGATGCGCCGGGCACGGGTCATCTCGGCGGCGGTGAAACCAATCGCGGCGAAGCCCGTCTGCAGGACAGCGAGGCCGGCGAGCTGGTCATTATAGATACGCTGGCGCGGATTGCGCTCTCTCATGGGTTGACGAAGATCGATGCGCTGAAACTGGATATAGAAGGCCATGACCTCAAAGCGCTTACGGCCTTTTTTGAACAGGCGCCAAAAACGCTGTTTCCAAAACTGCTTATTCTCGAGACGGGCAAGGATGATGCCTCGCCCCTCATTGATTTATGCGAAGCGCAGGGCTATGCGCTCGAGGGTCGCTACGGGCTCAATGCCGTCATGACGCTAAAGGACACACAATAAATGAGTAAACGCGATTATTACGAAGTTCTGGGCGTGGCCAAAACGGCCGATGAAAAAGAGCTGAAATCCGCCTTCCGCAAAAAGGCTATGGACTGCCATCCGGATCGCAATCCGGATGACCCGGAGGCCGAGGCTCGTTTTAAAGAGCTGAACGAAGCTTATGGTATTCTGTCGGACGCGGATAAGCGCGCCGCCTATGACCGTATGGGTCACCGGGCGTTCGAACAGGGCGGCATGGGTGGCGGTGGCTTCCAGGATTTCGGCGATATCTTCTCGCAGATATTCGGCGGTGCCGGCGGTGGTTTTGCCGATATGTTTGGTGGTGGCCGTGGCCGTCAACAGCGTGGACAGCGAGGTTCGGATCTGCGCTTTGAATTGGAAATCTCCCTAGAAGAGGCTTTCGCTGGTAAGGAAATGGACGTCGAAATTCCTATCGCCGAAGATTGCGATCGTTGTGATGGTCTGGGCGCGGAACCCGGTGCCAGTATCGATACGTGCTCGACATGCAGTGGTGCCGGACGTGTGCGCTCCCAACAGGGTTTCTTTACCATGGAACGGGCCTGTCCGACCTGTGGCGGGCAGGGCGAATATGTGTCTGACCCCTGTAACCAATGTGATGGCCAGGGCCAGACTCGTGTGAAAACCGGTCTGGATGTGAACATTCCCGCCGGTGTCGAGGACGGCACACGGATCCGCCTCTCAGGTCAGGGCGATGCCCCGCCCAAGCGCGGTGGCACAGGCCAGCGGGGCGATCTTTATATTTTCGTCTCGGTCAAACCCCATGATATTTTTGAGCGCGACGGCGCGCATCTTTATTGCCGCGCGCCCGTACCCATGACCGTCGCGGCCCTGGGCGGCGAAGTGGAAATCCCGACCATTGATGGTGGTCGTTCCAAGATCAAGGTTCCGGATGGGTCGCAATCAGGCAAACGCATGCGCCTGCGCGGCAAAGGCATGAGCGTACTGCGCTCCAATCAGCGGGGCGACATGTATGTAGAGCTTTCTGTCGAAACCCCGTCAGGCCTAAACGCCCGTCAACGGGAACTGCTCGAAGAATTTGCCCGAGAAGGTGGCGACGCCATCAGCCCGGCATCTAAAGGCTTTTTCGATAAGGCGAAGAACTTCTGGGATAATCTGTCAGGGTAGTTTTCTTTCCCTCCGCTGTCATCCCGCACGCGATGCGGGACCTCGCCGGTGTCCACTCCCTCATCTGTTCGACCTCGTCCCGAGTCTCACATTTCCAACCTAATCCTGAGCTTGAAGAAGGATTGGTATCGGAAGAGGGTCGTTTCAACTGACCACTCCGTCCTTCGCCAACCCTTCGTCAAGCTCAGGGTGAGGTACAAGTAAGCTATTCATAATTCCGGCGACCAAATCCTGACGTGTTGTGCGTGGTCGACGGCGGGACGTAATAATTCGTGGCGTCATTGTCTTCATAGGCGTCTTCAAAATAGTCTTGAAAATGCCATAACAATCCAATCGACAGGCAAAACAGGACGATGAGGCCGTTTTGGTAGCTATGGGGGTGAATACCCAATTTAAAGGCAGGTGAGTAAACCTGATAAAATTTCGGCACATTTTTGAGCGCCGCGTCCAGGCTATCAGATATAAACGGAATGCCCGTGAACACATTAAGACCACCCTTTAAATTTACCAGGGCAAAGACCAGAGCAAGCAGGGCCGCCAGGACTTTGCAAATCCGGGGAAGAGTGTGCATGTCGCTTAACCCGCCTGTTTCCGCATCGTAAAAACCCAGAAAAATAATGAAGGCTAATGCCGGTAAAAGCGACCAGCCAAACAACATGGAAAATCGGTAGATACCGTATTGGGAAGCGGTCAATCCAACCAGACCTGCCGCCAGAGTTAAAAACAAAAATACGGCCCAGGCGCCTGACCATTTTATATATTTTAATCGGCGGTAAACGACCGCCGTTAATCCAATGGAGGCGATAAGATCCAAAAGCGTTGCCCCATGAGCATAGGTGATTTTGAATAGCCAATGCATGGGGCTGTCGGAAAGCGCATAAGGGTGAAAAGGTTTAATCAACAAGGCCAAAATCACGGGGACAATCACATAAATGCCTGTAATAATGCCGATATTTCGCCAGTATAAATCCGTGTCCATATTGCCCTCCTGTGTGATGCAATAGTGGCATTGATTTAAGAAAAGGTAATTGTCGACCACAGCTCCCCCCTTCATCTTCTGTCTCTCCTTTACCTCTTGCAATTGCCGCGTCCCAAAGACGAGTTGTAGTAGACAAATCCCACACGCCCCCGTAAAAGCCGCGCCCATATGACAGACACAAACAAAAAAGTCGGCGCCCATAATTCAGACAGCTGGGGCATTCCGTTTTCACTCCGTGATGCCGAGACCGCCCGTTATGCGGTCAAGCTCTCGGGCCTGCCGGTGTTTCTGCTGGGTCTGACTTATGGCATAATCGGTCTGGTCATGGTGCTTGGCCTTATGACGGGAACGGTGAGTATGGCCGAGGATCCGGTTTCCAAAATGCCAGAGCTTATTCGCAACTGGCTTGTCACGAATGAGCTAAACCCTTTTGACGCGTTGAAATGGTTTTATGGCATTTATTGCGTACTGGGCATTGTGCTGGTGTGGTGGGGTCTGAAAATCCGCAAAGGGTCTATTTTGATCGTCCCCTTCGCGGCGGTGATTTATCTGGTCTGGACGGGTATCACCATGTCATTTTCTATTCACTGGATTCAGTGGCTCATGCCCATTCCCTGGATTATTCTGTCCATTAACGGCCTGCGCGGATGGTGGTGGTTAAATAGAAACGGTTGACGATCGTCATCATGCCTTTCTTGCCTCATAAAAAGGTTGATCGTCTGAGCGTATTATGCATCTTTAATCTATGAGCGAAAAGGCTGAAGAGTTGGGGGCAGAAAAATCGGCTGAGCCGTCTATCATATCCGAAGAACGTGATAAAACAGATTCAACATCCGTCAAAAAACGATTGGGTATACTTGGCCAGGGCATGTGGAGAGCCGTGGGGGCGCTAGCCACGATTGGCGGGGTCATCGGGCTCTATCAATTCATGTCTAGCGAGCCAAGACCGCAGGCTCAATCAGCAGAGTCGCTTTTGGTGGCTTTGGTTGCCGAAGGGGTCATTTCTGATGAACAAGCCGGCAATCTGACAAAGATATTATCAGAATCATCTGGAAGCTCAGGCGCTGAAAGCGCGGAAACTATTCAATCTGCCTTGGAAGACCAGGACAAGGAAACGCTTATCGCCATGGCAAAGACCTATGATGAGAGTACGCGCGAAGAGGGTCTGGACATGCTGGAAGCTGCTGCGGAGACCTCAGAAGACTGGTTGACTATAGCGCAGGTGTCATTTGGTTTTGACAGTCAACGTAGCCTTGATGCGGCGGAAAAGGCGGTACAGCTTGACCGGGACAATTTTCGGGCTCTGACTTTTTTAGTGCAGGCACAGGCGAAGTCCGGTGATTATGACAGGGCCCGGCGCTCAGCAGAAAGTGCAAGAATGCTTGCAAGGACACCATTGGACAGGCTTATGGCGGAACAGTCGGCGCTAGGCGTTTCAGTGGCTGGATATAATAAATCGCAAATCGAAAAAGATCTGGTGAGTTTGGAAAAAGCCGTCTCAGCCTATAAACCTGTCCTTGCCGCTGCCACATTTGACCAAGAACTGGTTCTTGATGACGTTGATTCTCACCCGAGTTGGATCATGGGTTTCACCAAACAGCTTCAAGCCAGTGCGGCATATGTGCTGGAACAGTATGAGGTCGCGCGGACAGCTTCAAATGAATCTATTGAATATTTCAATGCCCTCCGCCCGATAATGCCAGAACAGAATCCCGATAAATTACTCAAACGGGAGATTTCGAACCTGCACCTGATTGGTCGCAGCTATTACGATGAAGAGGATTTCGTAAAAGCAGCAGAAACCTATCTGAAAGCGGTTTCTCTCCGGGAAGAGTTGGTGACTTTGGGGTCTGATAATGCTGAATATCAGCTAGCTTTAAGCCTGACTTACGCGGCGTCGGCGGAACACCAAAACGACAATACAGAAATTGAATTGGGCTATTACCGGCGGGCCTATGCTATATTTGAGAAGCTGCGCGAAGACGATCCTGAAAGTGAAGATCTCTCCCGCATGATCGAATGGACCCAGAAAGCCATAGACTCCCATAGCGGAATACTCGCGGGTGACGGCTCAGAGGCCGATGCCTATAAGCAGGCCTATATTGACGCGAAACAAAACCTGATAAAAGCACCAGCGGATAAAGAGCTTCAAAAAGAGTTTGTTCAGAACTTTAGAGCTGTTAATGGCGTTTATGGTCAAAACTGGGAGATGTTGGCCGAAGATTTCAAGTTAACGATTGATGATGCAAAGCAGTTTGCAGAGCAATTAGAGGCCAATAACGGCCCTAGTTTTTTCACTTATGAAATACAGTATTTGGCCGCCTACTACTTGGGGGAGTATGAGAAGGAACAGGACAATATACCCGCTGCCCGGGTAAATTATGAAAACATGCTTCATTTTGCGGATCTGCTGGCTGCAGCGCCAGATGTTTCAGATTTTGATGTAAAAGAGCGTGGCTATAGAGTTGAAACATACAAACTTTCTGCATTTTACAATCTAGCGGACCTTGACGATGCCGGGGCCCTTAATGCGGCCCGCGCCGGCCTTAGACTGGCCGAGGCTTGGGATGCCTCTGGCCAGCTGTTAACGAGCGAACAGCGCCTATTACAGCAATTTAAAGAGCGCATCTCGGAATTAGAGGCCGAGGACTAAAGATATTTCGAGGCTTCACGCCGGGCGAGGTTTGAGAGCGCCGGATTGCGGGCGAGGATTGTTTTGACGGATTTTGGGTCGTGTTTGCTCAACGTCCGTAGCATCCAGCCAATGGCTTTTTGGATAAAAAATTCAGGATCGTGTTTTTTGATGGTGATGAAGCGCTCCAGCAGAGCCACATCCATAGCTTCTTTATATTTCAGCTGAAATAAAATAGCCGAGCGGTTCTCCCACATATTGTCTGAGTGGATAAGGCGGTCTGTGCGCGGCGAGATCTCTGCGGGGAATTTTTGCAAGAGAATGCCGAGTATGGTGCCGGATAGAAAATCTACCGTATCCCACCAGCTTTTGGTCACGATAAATTCCTCAATCAGTGCAAAATAGCCTTTATCCATTTTGCGTGCCCGTTTGATGAGCGCGTCGACGACGGTGAGCTGACATTCTCTATGGGGGTCCGCCCATCCGGCCCGGCACCAGGTTTTAAAATCCGCATCGGGCAAAGCGAGGGCCTCTTTGAAGAAAGGCTTTTGGATATCGCGCCGGGTTTTTGAGTCCAGGCCGTAAAAGGCGAACTGCCCGCGCATGTAGGCTTTTTGCTGCACCGCCCGGTCCGGGTTGGCATGAGCCGCGAAGGCGGTGGTGAGGTTAAATATCGCCGTATAGTCTATCATAGTCGTGAAAAGCGGTATCTTCCATGTCATCCAAAATCATTGTCCAGATATAAGAAATATCGTTGATCATCTCGTCTAAATGAGACGCATCTTTATCGGAGATCAAATTATTTGATTTGAGCATACCATCGGGATGACAACCCCAGGCACGACCAAAGGTGATTATACAGGCCATGTCATTGACCAAATTTTTGGAGATTGTTTTTTGTTGAAAAACTTCGATGAGTATCCGCAAACACGCGACAATATCGTGGAAGTTCTTTTCGACGAGCTTGATTCCTCGATAAGGTCGAAGACTGGACAAAAACCCATTTGTCCACCTCGGATCATCTATATGAGGATCACGACCGGAATGAAAACCAAGGCGCTCTAGGGCCGTGGGAACGTCATATTGAGTTGACATAAAACCTCGCTCATCCCGCTGAAAAGCGGGATCCAAGGGTTTCAACTAATATAGTAACAAGAGAACCGCAACATAGGCTTGGATCCCGGCTTGCGCCGGGATGAGCGAAGGTTCAAAATTAATATAAAAGGCCTTGTCTTGAACTACCCAAACTTCTCAGCCAAGGCATCCTCAATGAGCTGCGCCGTTTCATCGGGGCCATAGATCGCCACGAAAGAGCCAAATCGCGGCCCTTGGGATTGGCCGAGGCAGACTTCGTAAATGGCTTTGAACCAGTCGCGCAGGTTTTCAAATGCGTGGTCTTTACCAACTGAGAAAATCAAAGTCTGCAAAGCTTCACCGTCGGTTTTGTCGCCTTCCGGCACATCCCGCAGACGCGCCACCAGATCCATGAGCGCGGCGCCTTCTTGCTCAGTCGGCTTGCGGTAGGTTTTGCTCGGTTTGACGAAATCCTGATAATAGCGAATGGCGTAATCGGTCAGATTATCCAGCGCCGGATAATCGGCGGCGTTGGCCCCCGGTGAATAGCGCTCAATAAAGCCCCAGAGAATATCTTTGTCAGAGGCGTTAGAAGCCGAGACCAGATTAAGCAGCAGCGCAAAGCTGACCGGCACGCCGTCTTGCGGCGGGCGTCCGTGATGGATGAACCAGACCGGATTGGAGAGCCGGGCCTTTTCGTCCTGCGTTTGAAAAGCATTGAGATGCTGAAAATACTCATCGACGGCTTTGGGGATGACATCAAAATAGAGCCGCTTGGCCGTGCGCGGCTTGGTATACATATAAAGCGCCAGGCTTTCCGGCGTGGCGTAAGAGAGCCACTCATCAATGGAAATACCATTGCCTTTGGTCTTGGAAATTTTCTCGCCCTTATCATCGAGGAAGAGCTCATAGACATATTGCACGGGCGCTTCTTTGCCGAGGATTTTACAAATCCGGGAATAGACTTTCATATTGGCTTGGTGGTCTTTGCCGAACATTTCAAAGTCCACATCCAGCGCCGCCCAGCGCATGCCGAAGTCAGGCTTCCATTGCAGTTTCGTATTGCCGCCTGTGACCTTCATGGTCACCTCCGTGCCGTCTTCATCATCAAACGTAATCGTGCCGTCATTAGCATTCACCGACTTCATAGGAACATAGAGGACTTTGCCGGTACTTGGCGAAATGGGCAGGAAAGGGGAATAGGTGGCGCGGCGCTCTTCGCCCAATGTCGGGAGCATCACATTCATAATGTCGTCAAACTTCTCGACCGCCTTGAGCAGCATTTCGTCATAACCGCCATTTTTATAAAGCTGCGTGGCAGAGAGAAATTCATACTCAAACCCAAAGCTGTCGAGGAACTCACAGAGCTTGTTATTATTGTGATCGCCAAAACTGTCATGTGTGCCGAACGGGTCGGGGACAGCCGTCAAAGGCTTACCGAGATGTTCCGCTAGCATGTCCTGATTAGGCACATTGCCCGGCACTTTGCGCATGCCGTCCATATCATCGGACACACAGATGAGCTTCATGGGAATGGTGTCATTGGTCAGCGCGCGGAAGGCGTCCATGACCATGATGGTGCGCACGACCTCGCCAAAGGTTCCGATATGCGGCAGGCCGGACGGGCCATAGCCTGTCTCGAAAACCACAGGCCGATCGCCGCGATCGATGCCGCGTTTCTTTTCAATGTCCAGGCGTTTGAGCACGGCGCGGGCCTGTTCAAAAGGCCAAGCCTTGGCGGACATAAAAATAGAATTATCGAAACTCATGATGATACTCGCAATGCGGATTTCAAATTAACACCGCCCCCTAAGCCTTTGGGTTAGGCAGGTCAACTTAAACCAAAATTGTATATAGAAACGGCCCCCCGCCAAAAAAGATAAAGCGGGAGGCCGTTCGACTGACAGTATCAGGAGAGGGGAGGGGACTCTAAGCTGTCAGTCTTTTAAGATAGGGGGCGAGCAGGGGATCGAGCCCGCCTTGTTTGTCGAGGGCGAACATATCCGTGGCGCCGCCCACATGGGTATCTCCGATGAAGATTTGCGGCACAGTGCGGGCGCCGTTGGATCTCGCGATCATCTCGTCCCATTTCTCTGGGTTTTCGATAACCTCATATTCGGTAAACGCGACACCTTTGCGGCGCAGCAGGGCTTTGGCCTGCTTACAATAGGGACAATAGTCTTTGGTATAGAGAACGATTTCGCTCATTTTGGTCTCCTTTAAAGTTTGAGGGCGGCAAAATTCAGGCGCGGGCCGAAATATTGCCGAATGAGATAGAGGTTGAGGGCCGTCATAAGCAGGGCGGTGAAAAACAGCCCATGTCCGATGCCGGGCACATTAATCCCCAGCCAGGGCGAGAGGTGAAAACCGATGGCCCCTAAAAGAATAGCCAGTCCGCTCATCAAGCCTAGAAGCCGGGTGGATAGGCTGGGCCAAAGCAGTAAGGCGCCTGTTGCAATCTCACCCACGCCCGTCAGATAACGAATGGTCGGCTCAAACAGGCTGATGCCTGAGCGCTCGGCGATGATATCAAACACCGGATTGGTCGCGCCGAATTTCTGCGCGCCAAAAAACAGAAAGCCGGCGCCTAGAGTGAGGGGTAGGATTTTGAAGAATTTTTCCATTTTGATCTCCCGAACAAATCATTGATTGCCCGGGTTTCACCCGGGCGTTTGACCTTAGATGTTGCCGCCGCCCCACAGGACAGAGAAGGCCTGACAATGGATGAGAACGGAATTGAAATTGGCGATATCGACACCCTCAGGCACGACATATTCCTGGGCGCCGCTGCTGGATTTCACAAAGCCCAGAAGGACGGAGCCCCGTGTCGCGTTACGCCCGCTGGCATCTTCGATGGCAGTGGGAGACAAAAAGACTTTCAGGTCCGGCCCGCGAGAGGCGCTGAAATTATCTGCAAAACGGATAATGGTCTGACCGTCCCGTTCGATGACCTCATAGCTGCCTTTGAGGGTTTTATTCTTGCGAATGAAATCTCCGGAGATGGCCGGTTTCTCCATGACCTGTTCGGCTGTGTGTGTGTCTTTGTCCGCGTCTGGGGTAAAGGCATAGGCCGAAACGGCTGTCGCGCAGACAGCGCCAAATGCCAGAGTTCCGTAAAGTGCCAGAGTTGCGGCGCCTGTTTTAATATAGCTAGAAGCTTTCATAGTTTCCTCCATTTGTTGACCAATCGGTCAAGTTTAAGTTAAAATTTTTGGCCGGACCTTGCATCTTGTTTGCTGTCTGGCTTGATTGTGTATATATTTAATCTTGACCAAGCGGTCAATAATGTTGTAATGACAATTTCGTGAGGAGATTTTTTATGGCCCGGAAACGCGAATTTGACGAAAATAAAGTCCTTGAAGCACTTTGCGATGTGTTTTGGGAAAACGGATATGACGGCACCTCTTATGCGCAGATCATGGAGGCGACGGGTCTGCAGAAGGGCAGTCTTTATGCGGCCTTTGGCGATAAGAAGTCTTTATATATAAAAGCCATCAACCGATATGATCAAAATTCCGTTTCGGGTGCGGTGGCCATGTTGCGCGACGGTAAACTGCCCGGAGCGCAGCGCATATCGCTTTTAATGGATGCGCTGATCACGGATGCTCAAACAGAGCGCGGGCGCTGGGGGTGCCTCTTATGTAATGCGGCAACGGATATGGCACCGTTTGACACGGACGCGGAGTCCGCCGTCATGAACAGTATGACACGGTTTAAAAAAGCCATTGGGGAGGCACTCAAAGACACGCCGACTCCCAAAGCCGTAGAGCTGGTGTGGGCAGCTTATTTTGGCGGACGGGTGCTTATCAAAGCCGGCGCGACCAAAACCACATTGCGCGCTCTTAAGAAGCAGGTACTGGCTGCGATCAGCTGACGCGCAAAGCCTCTTTTCTTTTCAGGGCAAATCATTCTAAAAGAGCGCGATTAAAGCTAGAGGGAGGGCCCGAATGGCCGATTTTGTCGCGCAGTTTCTTGATTTCAGCATTCTGTTTACAGCAGAAGGTATTTTCACGCTGTTTATGCTGGTTTTGTTGCAGGCCGTTCTGGGCTTTGACAACCTGCTTTATATTGCCATTGAGAGTAACAAGGTTGGCAATCCAGAAGATGCAAAAAAGGTTAGAACCTGGGGTATCGCTATTGCGGTGATTTTGCGGATTGTTCTGCTCATCATGATTGTCGCCCTGTTTGATGTGATGGCCAGATACAGTTACGAATTGGGTCTTGGAAAGTTATTTCATGGTGACTTTACCGTGCAGTCGGTGATCACATTGCTCGGCGGAGCCTTTATTATCTATACGGCCATTAAAGAGATTAACCACATGCTGGCCGTCGAGCATATTGAGCACTCCGAAGGCTCGGGTCGCCGCACGGTCGGCAAGGCTATCGCCTTTATCGTGATGATGAACCTGGTCTTCTCTTTTGACTCCATCCTGTCGGCCATGGCTATTGCCAGTGTGCCGCCGGCCGTCGAAGGTGACCCGACCACTTATCATGTCACGCTGATGGCTATTGCGATTATTCTGTCCGGTATCGCCATGATCCTGCTGGCGGACTATGTGACAGAGTTTTTGAAGAAAAACCGCATGTATCAAATTCTGGGTCTGTTTATTCTTTTACTGGTTGGTGTGCTGTTGGTATCCGAAGGCGCGCATCTGGCCCATCTGAAAATCTTTGGTTACGAAATACAGGCCATGTCCAAGCCGACCTTCTATTTGGTCATTGGGGTTCTCGTGGTTACGGATATTATTTCCAGTAAATACCAAAAGCGCCTATGGGCCCAAAAAGAAGCCGAAATCCGCGGTGCCCATCCAGAGACAGACGGGCTCGAGGCGGTCAATAAAGCTATGGGTAAAGGCGGGCATTAAAGGTCGTCGAAACTATTGAATGAAATGGCCGGGTTTATCCCGGCCTTTTTTATTCTTCCGTCATCCAGAACTTGTTTCCGGATCCATGTGGCGCTGCCATTGCTTCGTGCACTATTCCCGAACCCATGCCGTGGAATCCGAACCTGGCTGACCGCTCACGCATTCATCGCGTCACATGGCCGGTAAAAGGTCTTTGTTGAACGTGTCCGTTTTCAAAATAAATTTCGAAAAAATGTTCACCTGCTCTGGCCAAATAGCGTTTATCATTATCCGCCGCAGACGGTAATTCAAAATAGCGATAGTCTGGGTTTAACGCCTCTATATGGTCATATTGGGGCGGTAAAACATATTGCCCATAAGCATCAACCAGCCCCCATTTCCGGTTTTCCCATACCCAAAGATAATGCGATAAATTCCCATTGGAGTTTTCAAAAAAACCTCCGAAGAGACGCCCATCCGGCATTAAATTACCATAACGGCCATCTTTTATCAAAGTCGGCGGTGGGTCTCATTTCTGATTGGTATATTGGCGCATGAGATTATCGGCCTTTGTCACGGCTATGGATTTATCCCGTGGATGCACTTCATAACCTGCGCCCGATCGGAGAATTTCAAACCCATCACAAGACAGATAGACTTCGCCAATGCGGCGGTCGTCGACCAATCGTCCATCTTTCATGAGGGATTTCCATTCATTGCCGATCCGCACCGCAAAAAAATCTCTTTGTGGAATTTCCGGGCCGTAATCCGGCGTCGTGATAGAGAGCTGACTCTCAATTTCATCAAAATAGCGCCCGGCCAGCAATACACCATCCGGACTGACAATACCGTATTTAGCAGTCTGCGGGTCGCCCTTTCGCGCAAGCATAAAGCCGTCCTGCCAGGGCCGCAAATGGTCAAAATTAAACGGAATAACTAATTGGCCCTGGCCGTTAATGGCGCCGGACAATGACTGGCCATTGATCATTTTTCTGACTTCGGCCCTGTCCCTATGGAGCTCTCCGCCAAAGCTGAGCACGGGTTCGATATGCCAGCTGCCATCCAGCCGCATTAAGCCATAAGGATCGTCCCATGTGCCCGGGCCGCCTTGATCAATTTGGGCCCAGATAAATTGCCGGTTGATTTTGTCAAACAGGTGAAATGTGTATTTCGGTTCCGTCAACCAACCTTTTTCGATGTGATAGAGACCGGCTTGTGTCATGTGAGACAGGCTAAAAAATTCAGACGACAGGGTTGGGTGCACACCCTGGCCTTGGATAAACCCGCGAGGATTTTGTTGCGCGATTAAAACCTTGTCACTCAGGACCACAGCGTTGAATAATTGCGGTTCTAATACGACTCGCCCCGACGCATTTATCACGCCCGCCAGATTGTCCTGTTTGAAAATAGCGAGCCCTTGATCAAACGCTCCGGCGCCATCGAATTGTGGCTGAACCCGAAATTGCCCACTCGTATCAATATAGCCCCATTTCCCGTTTAACATAACGGGCGCGAGACCGTCCTGAAACTTACCTGCATTCTGGAAAACGGGCGGAATGACAAAATTCGGCCCTGAAACATCATCCGGCGCCAGATATCCGCATTGCTGGATTGTGCCTGGAAGGCATGACAGTTTCGGATATTGTATATTGTTACCCGAAGCCGTTTGCGCCTGCGTATTGAAAGCCGGCGCGAGACACAAAACCGATGCTGTCACAAAATATTTCCACATATTCGAATTATAAGTCTTAAATTCTTATTAGCAAGCCTGTGACAAAGGTCACGCCAGCTGCGTGATGTCCATCACAGAGCATGGGTCCAAAATCATCTATTGTGAGTGCCGTGCTTCAACAGGGTGTTGAGGGCGTTCGGAAGCGAATGCCGTCCTAGCATAGGATGGGAAAGCAGCTTTATTGATTAATCGATATTAACATGCTGTTGATACCTCACCGCAGACCTACAATCCCAAGACATCGCGCATATTGTAAACGCCTTTGGGTTTATCATGGGCCCAGATGGCGGCGACCACGGCACCCGTGGCAAATACGGACCGGTCAAAGGCTTCATGGGAGAGGGTGATCATCTCAAGCTCACTGGCCATATGGACCGAATGCTGGCCGATAACGCCGCCGCCGCGCAGAGCTGCAAATCCGATCTGGCCCGGAGAGCGGGGCTCGCCCCAGCCTTCGCGGGATAAAACCTGTTTATCAGAGAGCTTGACGCCGCGCCCTTTCGCAGCGGCCTCCCCTAACATCAAAGCCGTGCCCGACGGGGCGTCCACTTTGTGTTTGTGGTGCATCTCCAAGACCTCCACATCCCAGTCTTTGGCCGGCAGGCGCGCCGCCGCCATTTCGACCAGAGCTTCCAGCATATTGACACCCAGTGAAAAATTTCCGGATTTCAAAAGTGTGATGCTCTCACCAGCGGCCAGAAGCGCTTTTTCTTCGGTTTCCGTATAGCCGGTCGTCCCGGTGATCAGCGTATGACAGCGTGTTTCATGCATGGTGAGCGCCGCATCAATGGCCGCCTGGGGTGAAGAGAAATCGATCATGACATCGCACTGCTCAAGACCTTGTCGAATATCGCTGGAGAGATTGACACCACAGGGCGAAAGACCAGCTGGGCCGGATGCATCCTGCCCCAAATTTTTTGATCCGGGCGCTGTGATGGCAACGCTCAAACGCGCCCGCGGTTCCGCCCATAAAGCCCGGATAATCGCGCCGCCCATACGGCCTTCCGCGCCCAGAACACCAATATCAATTATGTCACGCTCGTCACTCATGACAGGCGCTATAGCATAGTAAAGAGTGGGAGCAATGCGTTATGGTTTGTTTTGAGGCACCTCTATGGCGTCATCGCCTTCATTAGGGAGGCCGGAGAGATCCAACAAAGAAATGGTGTGAACATCATCAGGCCCCGGAGTGATCCGGAATGTCTCTGCGCCTAATTGAACGTGCCCCAAAATGCGTCCTCGTCGATAGACCAGTGTCACGGAACCATCCTCCAGCCCTTCGGCCCGGCCGCTCCAGACGGTTGTGCGCCCGCCCATATTTTTATCATACATGGAATTGCGGAAAATCACGGTCCGGCCCGGCATGAGATCAAAGGTCAGACGCTCCATGGCCTCACCATTTTTGAAAATGGCCGTAGCCAGATCCGTCTTGAGGCGGACATGACGGTGCAGCACGCCCTGCTCATTTAAAGTCAATTCGCCCATATCCTCGGATGGGGGAATTTCTTCAAACAGATTATCCTGTGCAAGTGCGGAGACAGAGGTCATTGTCGTGCTCATGACTAAAATAAGTTTCGCCCAAATTTTCATGTTCCAGAATTGCATAGTGAAGCCCTTTAACGCACCTCATTATACCACATAGCCAGGATAGTGCACAGTCTGCATAGCAGGAGAATATCCGGACCGTTTCTCCGCCTTCTACAAATTTGTTGACTTTCTATAAATATGTAGTATTTACGTTTCTACAAATATGGAGATTGCTATGTTACCCCGATTGCTATGGGCAAGTGCCCTGAGCTTACCTATCATGCTGGCCGCTTGTCAGAGCGATATTGAACCGGAACTTATCAGTGAAGCCGAGGTTAAATTTGTGACCGTTACAGGTGTCGGTGAGATCGAAGCCATGCCCGACCGGTTTGTGATATCCGGCGCCGTCATCAAACAGGATGAAGACCTGACCAAAGCTATGAACGACCTCGCGGGGGTTGTGAACGCTGCGGAAGCCAAGCTGGAAAATGTTGATGGCCTGACCGTGTCCGGATTTAATTTTGCCACCGTACAAACAACAGGTGTGAAATCGCCGGAATGCCTGCATTTTAATCAAGAAGTGGACCGCTTTAATGCCACGCTCGACGACAAAGAAGAATTCAAAACCCGCAAGCTATGCGAAGATGTGACCCGTCAGGCGAGCCTATCCTTTACCTATACGGGCGCGCCGGTTGATAAAGCCGGACATGCGATCTCGGCTTTGGCCGAAGCCGGGGCCGTGCGGGTCCGGCTCAATGGGTTCAAAGTGTCCGACATTGATAATCTGGAACTCGAAGCGGCGGCGCGGGCCATTGATAATGCTCGCGAAAAAGCTGACCGGCTGGCCGAGTCCGGCGGGGCCAAGATTAAGGGCGTGAAGAACCTCTCCGCCTATCAACCAACCTATCAATATGGCGGGGCCAGCGCGCCGCAAATCAGCACATCGGGCGCGGGCGAGACCTCTCGCATCATAGAGGATGACGGCGCGCCGCAAACGGTGGCGGCCATGAACCTTAAACCGGGTCCGCAAGTAATCTCCGCCTCTATCCAGTTGGAGTTTATCTATGAGTAAACTGTTTCAAACCTTGATGGCGGCTGTCCTGGTCACGGGATTATCGGCCTGTACGGAGCCGGACACAGTGGACGCCTTATCCACGGACGGGCATGCTGACACAACCGGCTCTGAATTGGATATGGCCTTAACAAAAGATCCCGGCATGTCTTACCAGCCCGATCTGCTAAGTGTTGCCGCCATTGGGCGGATCGAAACCGCCCCTGATATTGCGATAATCACCGGCACCATCGAAATCGAAGACGACAATCATAATCTGGTCTATGCGCGCATGGCCGACATCATCAATGATGTTCAGGCCATCGCCGATACGGCCGAAACGGAAATGAGCTACACCCAAATTGCGGCTCAGGATATCTGGGATGAGGACTGCATCAAACGTAACCAGGACGCTGCAAATCGGAACCGGGAACGTATTTCCGTGCAACAAGGCAATAAAGCCGTCAATCGCCAGATAACAGAGTTGGAGTCGAGTATAGACCGACTTGAGGATCAACATGACGCAAAAATGGCCGCTCATAGATCCCGACTGACGAAGCTGGAGCGCAATCGGGATATCCCGGAATTTCGCCGCGATATCTTCAATCTTGAAGAGGCCATGGAACAGGCGAAAACCCAATATGAAAGAAGCCGGGCCCAATATGAAGACCGGTTAAAGTCGACACGAGATCGTATTCAAACGCTCGAGGCCAGACTGCCGACTGAGATCTGTCAGGTGACCCATGTCACTGGACGACTTTCCTTTACGGCCCGTATTAACCCGGCCAAAAAGGCCCCGGATTTCATCAATGATTTCACTCAGGCCGGTGTGACAGAGGTCAGCCTGTTCGCATATGATTTTTCCGATTATGACGCGCTGTATCAAAAGGCCGCCGAACGGGCCGTCGCCAATGCCCGGGACAAGGCCACACTCATTGCGGAACGCTCCGGCACGCGACTGAAAAAGGTCAAAAGTTTTTCCGTGTCTCAGCCCACGCGGTTTGGCCGCTTTGGTCCGCAAAATCTGGCCGTTGTCTCACAACCCCGCTATGCCAACTTTATTTCCATCCCGCCGGAATTTGAAACGGTGACAGAAACAATCGTCATTCAACCGCAATCCGTGGAATATGTTCAGGCCCCACCCACATTTGAAACCGTGACCGAACCGGTCATCGTACAGGAAGCGACAACGGAACTAGTGACTATACCAGCGACCTATGAAACCGTGACCGAGACCATCGTCGTCCAGCCCCAATATGAATATAACGGACAGACCGTGCCAGCGGTCACCAAAAACATTCAGCGCCGGGTCGTCAAAACACCTGCGCGGACAGTGGAAAAAGTCGTCCCCGCCGTGACGAAAATGGAGACCCGCCGGGTTATTAAAACACCGGCGAGTACCACAGAACGGGTTATCCCCGCCGTCACTAAACAGATTACGCGGCGGGTGCTAAAGACCCCCTCACAGACGATTACACAAGGTCGAAACCTCCCAAACGGGAACAGCTTGCCCGGACAAGTTCAGGATCAACGGCAAAGCAATGCGTTACGCTCCTCCGTCTTGTCCGGCCCGCAAACCATTGAGGTTTCGGCGGTTCTTGTTTTTGATTACGCCACGGCCTTGGATGTCACTTTATAGGTTTTTCTATACCCAGACATGTATGTGGATATCGAACAATCTAATAGCTTTCAGCATAGCCTTTTGTACATTTTCTTGCGTATCGTGTGGCGCGCAAGAATTACCTGATGATTTTAATAATCAAAACGACGAACTAAAGCAGGGGCATTTCAACCAAGATATAGGCGAACCACAGAGTGTTGAAAGCACTGACCTGGGGGAACGAACCTCTATCAAGTTGATGAAAGTTGATAAGGACTTTTCGGAGCTTCCCGTAGATTGGACCACTTTTGGTCGTTCAGAAAACATGTATGTGCTGACTTATGCGATGGATATTAAGCTATGTTCGATTATTGGTAATGCTTTGAATGTTGAATATATACCAAACACATATTTCGATGCCCAGCAATCTGTCGGTGGAGAACTCTACATAAAAAACCCGCTCTCGGTCAAATGGGTCAATCTTGGGAATAGCCCTAGTGGTATCACGCAATATACATCTGCTGATATAGATCACGATGGTAAGCAAGAGCTTTTAGTACGGCGCTCTTATACGAGAAATAGATTGGTCCAAAGCATAAATAAATATGACGCAAAACATGAAGAATTATTTTTATCCGCCAAATATCAATATCCAAAAGACGGCTTTATAGATCAACAGGTTTTACGCGCATTGGACTATCCGGAGTCTGTTGGAATGGTTAGGGATCAAAAGATTTTTCGTGAAGACGACGGAGTTTTAATTCAAACAAATTATGCCATGGGGCAAACAATGGACTTAGTCGAAGTAAATGGACTGGCCTATATTCTCACGGCCCCTAATGGTGATCGAATAGGTAAAGGGCGGTGGTGGCCAGTCAATATTCTTCAATATATGGGTGAAGACAGATTTGTTAATTTGTGTTCGTTCGCAAATCGTTTTTGAAGACATTCTGAATTGGTCAAAGAAAACTACTCAGCCGCGTTTTTCAGGCTGTCTTCGTCGGGCTCATATTCTAGCAAATCTGCGGGCTGACAATCCAGTTCCCGACACAGAGCTTCCAAAGTTGAAAATCTGACGGCGCGGGCTTTACCGGTTTTGAGGATGGACAGGTTCGCCAGAGTAATGCCGACCTTATCCGCTAATTCAGTCAGGGACATGCGGCGCTCCAGGAGCATGCGGTCAAGATTAACACGTATAGCCATTAGACCGTCAGCTCCTGATCACGCTTTAGCTCGAGGCCAATGCGGAAGACTTCAGCCATAATGGCTATGAACAGGGCGAGGATCCACGGTTGTAATGGGATCTCAACATTTGAAAGTTCGCCTGCGCAGGCGCAATTACTTATATCCGGCTTGATGAACGTGGACAGGACCATGCGAAAAATTTCAGCCAATACAATGACGACCCAGGTAATGCGCAAACGGGACACATTTTCCATGACAAACGGATTGCCCTTGACTGTGGTCTTCACAATCGCTCTGACCACAAAGGCCACATATAAATAGGCACCGGCTAGACCACCCAACATAAGAAAATCCCAAGTGCTGATTTGGCCCTTAAAACCCTCAAAAACGTCTGAGTCAGTTTGATTTAGAAATGCCGCTACCAGCATTAAAATCAGAAAAAGCGTCAAAACGGCAATGATGGCGTTAATCAATAAATTGAGGATTTTGGCCGTTCGGAGGTATGATGGGGACGTGTTTATAGGACTATCCTTTTTGTCGTTCAAAATTATCGATAAACAATAATACCCTGTTATGCAAGGCCTTTACCTTGACGTGAACTGCAATTATCGAGCCTGATAACGAAAGCTAATGTCTTATACTATGAGCAAACTTACCAAAATTGTCGTCGCCTCTCATAATAAGGGCAAAGTGCGAGAAATACGGGATCTCATGACGCCTCTGGGGGTAGAGACCATTAGCGCCGGAGAATTGAATCTGCCGGAGCCCGATGAAACGGAAACCACATTTGCGGGTAATGCGCGGCTCAAAGCGCTGGCCGCCGCCAAGGCGAGCGGCCTGCCGGCGCTCTCTGATGACAGTGGCCTGGCCGTGGACGCGCTGAATGGTGACCCGGGCATATACGCAGCCCGCTGGGCGGCTATCCCTGAATGCGAAGGCGGAGGCCGGGATTTTGATATGGCTATGTGGCGGGTTCACACGGAAATGGAACGGCGGGGCGGCCCGAAAACGGCACGCTTTATCTGTGCGCTCTGTTTGGCTTTTCCTGACGGTGAGACGGAAGTTTATGAAGGCAAGGTGGAAGGCGAGATCGTCTGGCCGCCGCGTGGTGATAAAGGCTTTGGTTACGACCCGGTGTTTCAAGCCCTCGGAGATAAATTGACATTTGCGGAAATTGAGCCAGAGGCGAAACATGCCAAAAGCCACCGGGCGGATGCTTTCGCCAAATTTTTAAAAGCCCGTTTCCCTGATGGCTGAGCCCACACCGCTTGCGGCTCCCACGCCATTGGCCGTCTATATCCACTGGCCTTATTGTTCGCGCATCTGCCCTTATTGTGATTTCAACGTCTATAAGGGCGCAGAGAATGCGGATCTGGTCAAAGCGATTATTTCGGATCTGGAATACTGGCGGCAGGAGTCCGGGGCGCGCGAACTCAATTCTATACATTTTGGCGGGGGCACTCCGTCTTTGATGCGCGGACAGGATGTGGGTCGACTTTTAGAAACCGTTGATAGCCTCTGGGGACTTCCTGCCAGTATTGAAATCGGGCTGGAAGCAAATCCTAATGATTTTAATCAGACCCGTTGGAGCGACTTCGCAGCAGCGGGTGTGAACCGTTTGTCTTTGGGGGTTCAATCCTTTGAAGATAGGGCTTTGCAATTTCTGGGGCGGGAGCATGATGGCAACACAGCCAGAAATGTCACGGAGCAAGCGCTCGACATTTTTCAGAATGTTTCGGTTGATCTGATTTACGGTTTATACGGGCATGACCTCAGCCGGGATACAGAGCGGGCCATTGCGACAGGTATTCAGCATATTTCCACCTATCAGCTGACCATTGAAGACGGCACAGCCTTTCACCGGGCCGAACAACGCGGCCAGATCAAAGCCGTCGACAGTGATAAAAGCGCTACTGAGTTTGAGGCTTTCCGGGACGCGCTCATGGCCGATGGGTTTGACCGGTATGAAATATCAAACTGGGCGCGTCCGGGTTTTGAGTCCTGTCACAATCTGGCCTATTGGCGGGGCTATGATTATGTGGGTGTCGGGCCGGGCGCCCATGGTCGATTAACAGAGGACGGTCACCGTAAAGCCACAATCGCTCAGATGCGACCTGACGTCTATATTGCAGCGGTTGACCGCCTGGGTAGCGGCGTCGATCAGGTCGAAAATTTGTCCCCGGAAGACTGGGCGGCGGAATATGTCATGATGGGCTTGCGCACGCGCGAAGGTTTGTCACTGGAAAGGCTTGGGCGGATCGCCGATGCGCCACTTGATGGCTCCAGTTTGCAAATGCTGCTGGATGAAGGATTTCTGTCAAAGAGCGCGACAAGGCTGGCCGCGACCAATAAGGGTCGCGACGTACTTGATTACATTACCGGTAAGCTTTTGACTTAAGAGGGATCCGTTGACGGTGTCGGCGCGGATTCGATGATCACAAAGCGGCCGTTCTGGATTTGATAAATGGCCAGACCCCGATTGGGCTTACCATCTGCATTCCACCGGATCATGCCATCGGCGCCGTAAAAGCCTCGCGGGTCTTCGGCGCGGTCACGGCGGGTTCTAACGGTTCCGTCTGCGACAACAGCGCCGATATTGACGGCGTCAAAAGCCAGTGACGCCAGACGGGACGGGTCCTCTCCATATTGACGGTCATAGAGGTCAAGAAAGCTCTGACGGGCCATTTTATCCGGCGCGGCGAAAATGCCGCCGTTCAGGGCCGGCTCGCGAACCACTTCTTCTTTGTGCCATAAACTCGTACCCAGGAATTGGACCTTGTCCGGGTCAATATCGTAATAGGGCAGAAGTGGCGCCAAAGACCGCAAAGCTACACCGCCCTCGGGCAGGATAATGGCCTCAAAATGTTGACGGTCCGTTGGAGCAGAATTTTTGTCATGAGTAATATAGGCTTCTGCCAGTTTTCGCGCCGGGTCCTGCATGACCGAAATATCATCGCCGTCATAGGACTCCTGACCATTCATGACGCCGCCATTGTCTCGAACGGCATCTTTATAGGCGCCAAGGACCCTGCGGCCATACTCACTTTGAGGACCCAGATAGGCATAGTTCATCGCACCGGTTGACGCCGCATAGTCGACAATGCGTTTGACCTCGGCCTCCGGCGGGAAGGATAAAAGATAAGTCCCATTACCGGCAACTGTCTGGTCTGTTGAAAACGCGATCACGGGCACGTCTTTGCGACGGGCATTGCGCGCTGCGCCGGAAACGGAACGGGACAGGACGGGCCCCAGGATAACATCAACGCCCGCATTCAGAGCTGCATCTGTTGCAGATGCCGCGCCGGATTCCGTGCCGCCCGTATCCAGAGCAATCAGGACAATATCAGCTTCGTCGCGATTAAAGACTGCCAGTTCAGCAGCCCGCAGCATAGAAGAGGCTTCTTCGCGCAGACGGGACGAACTTGAGGAGAAAGGCAGTAAAATCGCCATACGCTTTAGATCCCGGCCTGACATATGTGGCGGCGTAATGCCGTCACGTCGAATAATCTCATTGATAACCGGATCGGATGTCTCAGGTTCAACGTCGACGGGGACCTCGACGACCTCTTCAGGTTCTTTGACAACCGGTTCCTGAGGCAGGTCTTTCACGGGTGGCGTCTGTGTCACAGGCGGGTTGATAGGACCTTGCGGTTGTGTCGTGGTCGCACAGGCTGAAACAGCCAGGACCGCGCCTGTCAGCAAAAGCCATTTTAACCGTTCTAATTTGCGAATGCCTGTCATATAAGAAATCCTTGTTTGGCAGTCATATTATGAATTCTTCGAATCCTATATTCCCGGATGCAAAGGTGCAATCCCAAACTACACCGGGACTTTATATCGTCGCAACGCCTATCGGTAATATGCGCGACATAACTTTGCGTGCGCTGGACTTATTGCAACTGGCTGATAAAGTCCTGGCAGAAGACACGCGTCAAACTCGAAAACTCCTCGATCATTATAATATCAAAGCCGATTTAACGGCCTATCATGACCATAATGTGGCAAAAATGCTGCCTCGGGTTATGGATTGGCTCGAGGAAGGTCACATCATTGTTCAGGTCAGCGATGCCGGCACGCCGCTTGTTTCTGATCCGGGCTACAAGCTGGTTCAAGCGGCCATTTCGGCCGGGCATGATGTTGTCGCTGTGCCGGGCGCTTCAGCGCCTTTGGCCGCACTTGTGTCTGCGGGCCTGCCGTCCGACCGGTTTTTATTCGCAGGCTTTCTCCCCAACAAGTCAGCGGCGCGGCGTTCAACGCTAATCGAGCTCATGTCAATCAAGGCCACGCTTATTTTTTTTGAAAGCCCTAATCGGGTTACGGAAAGCCTCAAAAATATGAAGGCCGTTATGGGGGAGCGGAACGCTGTCATCGCCCGGGAAATCACCAAAAAATATGAAGAGGTCAGGCGGGGTTCGCTCACAGAGCTGATAGACAGCTGCGAACAGGACGCTCCGCGCGGCGAAATCGTCGTACTGGTTGGACCGCCCGCCGCCCCTAAGCTTTGGACGCCCGCCGAAGTGGATGCCGCGCTGAAGGAAAAGCTTCCAGAACTCGGTGCAAAGCGGGCCAGTGCCGAGGTCGCGGAACTATCAGGATGGGCCAAACGCAATGTCTATCAGAGAGCTATTCTGCTTTCATGAGGGGCTTCCGATGAGTTTGAAAGAGCGCCGCGCCCGCGAAAAAGCTGGTCGACGGGCCGAGTTTCTGGCGGCGTTATTCCTGCGGTTAAAAGGATATCGCATCCTCGAGACACGGTTTAAGACAAAACAAGGGGAAATCGATCTGATAGCAGCCAAAAAAGATCTGTTGATTTTTGTCGAAGTCAAAGCGCGCCGGGATTTGATGACAGCGCGGGAATCCGTCAGCTATCAATCACAGCAACGCATCAAGAAAGCCTCGCACTTATTTATAGCTCGACGCAAGGTCTTCCAGTCCATGGGTGTACGATTTGATGCTGTCTTTTTGATTGGGCGATGGAAGCTGGTCCATGAACCGGCTTTTTTTGAGTAACGCAGTTGTGACAGCACATTGAATTGAGAGATAAAGAAGTTTGCGCTAAAGCGGGGCCTATGAAAACGAATTTGATAAAAGCTCTAACACTTACGATCTGTATGGCGCCGTCTGCTTTTGCCCCGTCTGCCATGGCGGGCGACACGCCGGCGACTGTTATTGAACTCTTCACGTCGCAAGGTTGCTCATCCTGTCCGCCTGCTAATGAATTTGTTGGCCAGCTCGCTGATGAAGAGAATACGCTGGTCCTATCCTATGGGGTAACCTATTGGGATTATCTGGGCTGGGAAGATACGTTTGGCGATCCCAGTTACACATTGCGTCAGAAAGAATATGACCGGGCCTTTGATATCGGCCATATCTACACGCCGCAAATTGTCCTCAACGGCGCGACCCATAATTCGCGGTTTACCGAAGATCAGGTGGAGGCACAAAGCCCCATCCCCGCCGATGACCTGCATGTTGATATCGTCAATAAGGACGGAAAACTGGATGTGACGTCGAATGCGGAACGTGTTTACATCGTGACTTATACGCCGGGCTGGCAGGAAGTCGCCGTTAAACGCGGTGAGAATGGCGGCCGAACTCTGAAAGTTGCAAATGTGGTTGAAGGCCTGCAAATCATTGAAAATTACGGTCCTACTGATATTGCCATCGAACCGGGACAGGCCTATGCGGCACTCGTGCATGACGACGCACACGCGATTGTGGCGGCCAGCGTCCTGAAGCCATAAATTTCCGACCTATTCCAAAAGAAAAACCCTGCCAGCAACGGGGCAACGCGTACTGACAGGGTTTCCTGGTTAAGGTTGAGTGAGAACCCTGAACCAAATAGATTTGCAATGTTCAATGCGAATTCTTCCCTTGGGTCGGAATAACACCACTGCAAGGACGGACTATAAAAAATTACCGTTATCAGGAAGCGCGGATTACGCCTAATTTTTGATATTTCACGCCAAAAACATATAAAATAACCGCAAGTTTGGCCATAAACAGCCAAATTCAGGACGTTACCTTGAAAGTTAAGATGTTTTTCGCGGGTCCCGAACCTGCAAGTGCAGACTGCAAGATAATCTTCAAACTGTATTCTCCTGGGGGTAAAGACGTATAACGAATGGGGCCGATTTTCGAAAACTCTGACCAGTCGCTATCAAATCCTTCCAGGCGATATTGCATGCGACACTCGTCAAGAAACCATTCGGTGGCCAGATGGACTTCAAGATGCCAGTTTCCGACGGGAACGACAGCAATGCCGTCATCAATAACAGGCTCTACGCCTCGCCAGCTTGCCGCTCCCAAAGTCGCGATAGGTGCGTCGTTTCTGAAGAGCAGATTTTTGAGTTGAACTGTTCTCAGGCCCGAACCAAGGCCACATAATAAAGTTGAGCTGTCAATGACGGCCAAAGATCGGCTTGTCGTAAATTCCCAGGGCAAATCTTCGAAAAGCCCGGAAATCTGTCTTTGCAGCTTACCGCTCTCGTCGTCGTAAATTTTCAATCCGGAAGAGGTTCCTGCCACCAGATTTCCTTTGCTGAGCCAATGGATGGACCAGGCTACTACCGGATCATCTGAGTTTAGGATAGTTGTGCATTCACCGTCCGCGTCTTCACGTGTGATCTTATTATTATGCGCGTAGTAAAGTCGTCCCTGATCGTCATGAGTAATTGCATAGACGTTGCTCGAGGGAGACATGCCGTCGACTCTGTGAGGGGTCACGTTGTGTCCATCAAAACGAAATACGCCCCGCCCCAATGTGGCGATCCATAAATTGTCATTTGGGCCAATATGCAGGGAATAAACATAGCCAATGCTTTCCCCGTCTGGGTCATATATCTCGTCAACACCCTCAGCGCCTATGCGGGCGAGGCCGCGAATTGAGGATATATAAATTTGACCTTTATATTCAATGAGAGTCCGGCACGGCGCCCGGATCACAGGGCAATCATCATGACGATATTGCATGGTCAAATGCGGGTGTGGCGTCAGGTAAAGACCTTTGTCTGTGGCCGCCCAAATCTTGCCAGAACGGTCTCGAAGCACGTCCCAGACTTCCATATTTTTGAGTATGACGGTGCCATTTTGCAAGACCAGGCCTTTTGAGCCACCGGTCAAACGGCCCGAATTATCCACATGAATGGACATCACCTGTCCAACTTCTGTTGGGAAGTCATCAACAAATGTATGTCGAAAGCTACTGAGCTTCAGTAGTCCCCGTCCCGAACTGCTCAGCCAGATATTGTCAAAACGATCATTGAGAATATGTTTGATCTTGGCGTCCTGCAGAACGGGTTTCCTAGACGTGATTTCCAGATTTTCAAAATTGAAAGAGACCAAGCGCTCTCCATAGGAGATCCAAAGCTTATGATTGTCCCACAAAAGCGCGTCGACCGGGGCGGATAAGGCCCGGTTCACTAATACATCGCCGCTTTGTTTCAAAAAGGCCACACCCTGTGTCCCGCCGATAAACAGGCCACTGTCGGGCCCGGATGCCAGTGCGATGGGCTTCCCTATAATTTCAGCAAGGTCGTCAAAATGCGTGAAAGCGCCATTTGGACTTATTCGAATAAGCCCGGAGGCAGAGCCGATTATCCAGATATTTCCGCCATAATCGGTCTGGGCCCGTTGGATTGTGTCATCTTTGAGATTTGGATTTGAGGTTTGAGTCAAACCGGTTGCGCCGTCCCATTCAAATAATCCCAAAGAACTCCCGACAAAGACATGATGTGCCGTTAAAGCCAGGCAATTCACTGTACCGACAGGGTTTTCCCAGTGGGAAACAGGTGTTCCTGATGTAATATCCAGGACTTCGACGCCTCGGTCCGTTCCAATCCAAAGCCGTTTGCTTTCTGGATGTAGGGCAAGGGTTCTTAGACCATGAGAGGCAAGACCCTGTTTTTGCCCATAGACCTTAAACTGCACACCGTCATATCGAATGAGTCCAATAGGTGCCGCAGCCCAGAGAAATCCGTTCTGGTCAATGACGCAGGCATGGACCTGAAGTGAATTCAGACCTCTGCGATGGTCGAATTTCTCTATGGATGCTTTGACAGATCGGTTGCGCGTATCTGTTACAGCGACCGTGTTTAAATTGGGATGAATTTGTAAATGCGAGGAAGAAAACGTCACGCCAAATTCCATCTCTGCAGCGCCCGGCTGAAACTGGCTTGATCCTTATAACCAAGCCTCTCCGCAATTTCGCCGCGGGACATGGTGCCATGTGCAAGCAAAATTTGGGTCCTTCTTTTCAAAGAGGCCTCTAATAGACGCCTGAAAGATTGTCCCTCTGCCTCAAGCCGTCGGTTGAGAGTTCTTTCAGACATTCCCATAGACCGAGAAACCTCTTTGAGAGACGGACGGTAATTTTGGGCCGCATCCATAAATGCTGTGACGGTTTCAACAATGGTCTTGTTTTTGTGAGTGGGTTGAAGAAGATTTTGTAATTGGGATGTTAGCTTCCTAAACTTGATCGGGTCGCTTTGGGGGTTTTGGCTCAATATGGCCCCCGGAGGAAACTTGATTCCCGATAGACCAGGACGAGACTGAACCTGAGGTGTGAAGAAGCTCTGTGCCGGGAATGTGAGTTCGGCATTGTCTAAATAGATAGAGCTGTTTAGCCATTGATCTGTCACAACGTCCGAAATCAGTATATAGGCGCCTATCAACCCCATAATCTTCAAGCTTTCTAATCCAGAACTTGGCACAGGGTCATCGTGGTTTAGCTGGATGGTTTCTACGGTCAGGTAACAAGAATCACTATCGGAAATTTTTTGATAGAAAAGAGCCGGACTCCATAAAAATCCGTATCGCGCTAAAACCTGTAGAGCCGCGTTGAGGTCTGGGGCGGTTCTGACGGCAGAGCAAAAAATATTATTTAAGGCCAATTCCCAGAATCCAGGCGCGTGGTAAAACCACGTGTCACCTTTTTCTTCGCGCATACGCCCCAGAATTGAAAGCTGATCCGAAAGACCTATCCTCGCAGATTTCATAAATAAACGCTTCGGAGTCAATTCTGGACATTCGCTCAACAGAGCTTTTTGGGACTCAGGTTGTTTTGAAAAATGCGCAAGCAGAGCCCTTACGAGCGTCGTGTCCGAAGACAGTTGATTAAGCACAGATGCTTGCATTTCGTCCTTCATATACCAAAACACACGCGGGTGACCGCGCCTGTTTTACCTACATGTCGGATTTATGTTTTTCGTGCAACCGTCACGTAGTTTATGGATAAATCATCGGAAAACTTCCAGCGCTCTGTCAGAGGATTCAAGCTCATGCCCAAAGACGGATCAACTTGCAGCCCGGCTTCGCGTAACCAGAATTGCAGGGATTGCGGCTTCACCAGTTTGTCATATTGATGGGTCCCACGGGGCAGCCATCGCAGGATATATTCTGCGCCGACGATAGCCAAGGCGAACGCCTTGAAGGTTTTGTTGATGGTTGAACAAATCATCAGCCCGCCGTCGCGAACCATAGCGCCACAATCGCTGATAAACTCAGGTGGATTAGCCACATGTTCAATAACTTCCATATTTAAAACGGCATCAAATGGGGTCTCGCCGCTTTGGACAAGCTGCTCGATTGTGCCGTGACGATAATCAATATCCAATCCCATTTGCTCCGCATGGGTTTTCGCTGTCTTCAGGTTTTTCTCGAGGGCGTCGACGCCTGTGACTTTTGCCCCTAATCGCGTCATGGGTTCACAGAGCAAGCCGCCGCCGCAACCGATATCGAGGAGGCGTAGTCCCGATAATGGTGTTTCAGAATCCGGGTCTCGGTGAAAATGTTCGCAGAGAGTTTGTTTGATGAAATCAATCCGAAAAGCATTCATTACGTGCAACGGTTTGAATTTACCTGTGGGATTCCACCAGTCCGCCGCCATGCGGGCAAAGCTTTCCATTTCTTTCGGATCTACGGAAACGGAGCTTATATGCTCGGGAATGGTGTCGGCATGGGCCATCTTTAGCTCGTCTGAGTGCGCATCATTGGAATTATGACAATAAAGATGAGAATATGTTTGTAAAAGCCCGAAGCCCCGCGTAAAAGCGCCGCGTTTTGGAACTAGGACAAAGATAATGGCGCGTATCGTCATGAAATTCGGCGGGACTTCCGTTGCCAATCTCGAGCGTATTCGCCGTGTGGCCGATTTGGTCGCCAGCGAAGCGAAAGCGGGCCATGAAGTCGCGGTTGTTGTGTCGGCCATGAGTGGTGAAACCAATAAGCTCGTAGCACTTGTGGACGCGCTGGATGCGGACCGTATCGATGACAATCGACAGGCTCTTGGTGGCTCTATCGATGATGAATATGATACAATTGTTTCATCAGGTGAGCAGGTCACATCGGGGCTTTTAGCTATCGCATTGCGCCGACGGGGCGTGAAAGCGCGCTCCTGGCTGGGATGGCAGATAGCCTTGAAAACGGATATGGCCCACGGCAAGGCCCGGATTGATGCGATTGAAAACCCGGAGCTGAATCAATCTGTCAGTGACGGAAATGTTGCCGTTGTGGCCGGATTTCAGGGTATCACCGAACATGGCCGGATCTCGACACTTGGACGGGGCGGCTCCGATACATCGGCGGTGGCTCTGGCTGTTGCGCTCAAGGCGGACCGGTGTGATATTTATACGGATGTAGACGGGATTTACACGACCGACCCCCGCATCGTTCCGGAAGCCAGACGTCTGAACAGGATTGCCTTTGAGGAAATGCTTGAGCTGGCCTCACTCGGCGCGAAAGTATTGCAGGTCCGCTCGGTCGAGCTTGCCATGAACCATAAATTACCCATTCGGGTTTTAACCAGTTTTGCCGAAGCCGGCGCGGAAAATCCCGGCACATTAGTCTGTGAGGAAGATGCTATGATGGAAGAACGTGTTGTAAGCGGCGTCGCCTATTCACGGGATGAAGCCCAGATCACTATTTTGCGTCTGGAAGATAAGCCCGGTATGGTGGCCAAAGTCTGTAAGACTATGTCCGATGCCAATATTATTGTTGATATGATTGTCCAGAGTATCTCTAAGGCAGAGAGTTCGGCCAATTTGACATTTACGGTTGGCAAGCGCGATTTGGAAAAAGCCGTCGCGGCCTTGGAAGCGGCTCAGAATGACATTGGGTTCGAAGGTATTAAGTCCGATTCTAATGTCACCAAAGTCTCCATCGTTGGCATTGGTATGCGGTCTCATACGGGTGTCGCTCAAACCATGTTTGAAGCTTTGGCAGAGCGCGGTATCAACGTTGAGGTTATCGCAACATCTGAAATCAAAATTTCGGTTTTGATTAATGCCGAATATACGGAACTGGCCGTTCGCGCGCTCCACAGTGCTTTTGAGCTGGAGGTCGCCTAATCAATTTCTTATGAAGAAATTCGACAAGCTATACCTCCATGTCGGTTTGGAAAAAACCGGGACGACGACCATACAGCGCGCCTTGCATCAAGGCCGTGTTAAGCTGGAAAAACTTGGATATCTTTATCCAAAATGCTTTGCCGTCGGGCGCAATACCTATCTGGCGGCCATGGTTCACTACAAAGCCATGGAGCGTCAAAGTTTCAAGTCTCTTATTGACCAGTATGGTGGCACGCAGGCCTCGTTGGAGGCAGAGAGTTTCTGGCCCTGATCAAACGCAAATTGCCGGATGTTGAAATCATTGTGCTGGGTGGCTTTTTCGAAACCCGTGAAGATTGCTCACGGCTTATCAATGAAACGGGTGATTTTAAAACCTGTGTCGCCCCTGAAAACGTTCAGACTATCCTCGCCGGGGAGGTTGAGAAATCCCCTCTGACTATAGATTTCGATTATCTCTATTTAGATAAAATCGCCACACTGTGTCCGGACGGTAAAATTGAAAATTGCCCCAGCGAGGCCAATGGCGAACCCATATTTTACGACCGCCACCATTTATCCGTTGGTTATGCGCGTTTCATGGGGCGTGAGCTGGCGAAAAAATATACAAATGAGCTGGCGGCTTTGGGTCTGCCTGTTCCCAAACAGGAATAATCAAAACTTTTTGTTTTGGCCCTAGTGCTGCCACTATTCCGTAGTGTAGACTATGGCCGTGAGCAGGGATCCAAATATCGTCACGCGTCCGCCGCGCTTGATGCGGGCTATCCGAAAGGCCATGGCCGGCACTGAATCCGTGCAGGAACGTCTGGATGACTTTGTTGATGCCATTACCGAGGCCATGCAGGTTGCAGTGGCTTCGATTTATTTACGCCGCCCCAGTCGCGAGCTGGAGTTGTCCGCCACACGGGGTCTTAAAAAATCTGCGGTGCACAAGACCCTGATGCAGCCCGGGGAAGGCCTGGTCGGTCATGTGGCGCAAACCGCGCGTCCGTTAAATCTGGCCGATGCGCCGTCTCACCCGCTGTTTTCCTACCGGCCGGAAACGGGCGAGGAAAAATATTATTCCTTTCTCGGTGTGCCCATATTGCGGGGTGGCCGCACGCTGGGTGTTCTGGTTGTCCAAAGTGAAGAGCAAAGAAATTTCAACGAAGAAGAGGTCGAAGATCTCCTGACCGTCGCCATGGTACTGGCTGAAATCATCGTGGATGACGAGCGTATTGGCGGCCAGAAAGGCGCGTTGAAAGGTATAACGCTGGCGCCGACCAAGCCCGAAACCCATGAGGGCAAAGCTTTCGCGGATGGTCTTGCGGAGGGGATTGCACACTTGCATGTTCCGCCTGTCACGCCTGATAACCTATTGGCGGAAAATATTGCCACCGAAGAGATCAGGCTTGAAGAGGGCGTGGCGGTCCTGCGGGCGTCGGTCGATGCCATGGTGTCCGGTGAAGCCGCATCTTTGTCGCGCGCCTCTAAGGAAATCTACGAAACCTACCGCATGTTCGCCTATGACCGCAAATGGGTGCAACGCCTCCGTGAAGCCGTGCATTCCGGTTTGACGGCTGAAGCGGCCGTTGAGCGGGTCAGAAACGAACATCGCGCCCGGCTAATGAAATCGCCTGATCCTTATATGCGGGCGCGTTTGCATGACCTCGAAGATCTGGCCAATCGATTGCTGCGGGCTTTGTCCGGGGAAATTCTTGGACCAGGCAATAAAGACCTGCCGGACGGGGCGGTCATTTTCGCCCGTGATTTGGGACCTGCGGAACTTCTCGATTATGAACAAGATAAGCTTGCCGGTATCGTCCTAGAGGAAGGGGCGCATTCGAGTCATACGTCGATTATCTGTCGGGCCATTGGTATCCCATTAATCGGTCGGGCTGAAGGTGTGCTGGATCGCATCGAAATGGGTGATCAGGTGCTACTCGATGGCGAGGCCGGTGAGATTCACGTCCGGCCGGTACAAAGTCGGATTGACGGTTTCCGTTTACGGGTCAGTATTCGCGGCGAAAAAGCCAAAGCCTATGAAGCTATTCGGGGTCGTCCAGCTGTCACCAAGGATGGGCGTCATATCGCCTTGCAACTCAATGCCGGTCTATTGGTTGACCTTCCGCATCTGGACCGTGAAAGCGCGGATGGTATCGGGCTTTTCAGGACAGAATTTCAGTTCATGGTCGCTGAATTTATGCCGCGACTGAAAGAACAAACTGAGCTCTATAAAAAGGCGCTGGATGCGGCCGGTCATCGACCTGTCACCTTTCGGACTTTGGATTTGGGAGGCGATAAAATCCTGCCTTATATGGATCCGCTTCCCGAAGAAAATCCAGCCATAGGTTGGCGCGCCATTCGGATCGGCCTCGATCGACCGGCCTTATTAAGATATCAATGCCGCGCTCTGATAGCTGCCGGAGCCCATAAACATTTACGTGTCATGTTTCCGATGGTGACGACGGTTGATGAGTTTATCGAAGCGCGAGCGCTGTTTGATATGGAGGTTAAACGCGCCTTATCGCTTGGAAAAACCCTACCCAAGAAAATCGAAGTGGGCGTTATGCTCGAGACGCCGTCACTGGCGTGGTCGGTCAGAGCCATTTGTGACCATGCAGATTTTGTGTCAGTCGGCGCCAATGATCTCATGCAGTTTTTCTTCGCAGCGGACCGGGATAATATCCGGGTCGCAGATCGTTATGATCCGCTCCATCCGGCGTCTCTGTCAATTTTACGCTTTATTGCAGAGGGGTGTAAGAATGCCGGTGTCCCGGTGTCTCTTTGTGGTGAGATGGCGGGCCGTCCACTAGAGGCCATTTGCTTGGTGGCCCTTGGGTTTGAAGCTCTATCCATGCCGGTCACTGGTATTGGTCCTGTCAAAGCGGCCATATTGGAGCTCGACGCAGAAAAGCTCAATCGTTTGATAACACCTCTTATAACCATCGACTCCCGTGTTGCGTCTGTCCGCCAACATGTGCGCGAGTTTTGTATGGAAGAAGGCATTCCGATTTAGAATAGGTACGATGGAGAGACTGGAACTCTCACGACCCCGCCGCAGGCGCGGTCCTCGGGTTACGCCCGTCATTATTCGAAAATAATAGAGTTATGGTGCGATGGAGGGCATCGTACTTATCAGTTAATTTATTGAGTTACTTATGTAAAATAAACTTTCAATGAATTTTGGCCCCCAATTCGGCCCCCAAAGGCAAATTTGAACCTAGTGATTTAATCAAATAAGTCTTCAATTACCTCATTATAGTGCGGGAAATCTGCGTCCAAAAACTTCTTACAACTCTTTATAATTTGCGGCAGCAATGCTTCGGCTTCTGTACCGGCGTTCTCAGCATCTGTAACCTGCTTAGATTTTAAAACAACAGTTGCAGATAAATGTTTCCATTTCGTGTTAGCTGTCGCGGTCCGTCGTCCGATTTTCAATTTTGGATTTTTCAAGACACTTTGATAAATTGCTTCTCTTGTATCTTGATCACCAGGGCCGATCACGAATGAAATCCTGAACTGATTTTTCCCCCATTGCATTAGCTCAATCAAAAAGACACGACCTGAAGTCGTCCATTCTCCATCCCCTGTCAGCAATGGCTGATAATTATCCCAATCTTTAATCGCAAATCTCAAGATTGTGCGCGTACTATCATCTGTTACGATCTGATATCCGGTATGGTCTGAAAGCTCTTTCGCTATCTGCCCATGTTTACTACCAAGCATGTCAAGAATTTCGCCGTTTAGGTCTGGGGAATAATTATAAAGAGTTTCAAGGGCCTCTCTATGTTGAGCCCAAATCTTTCGAGCCAACACCTCAAGTTCATTGTTTCGCAAAATATGCCTCCTCAGCATTTTTTCATAGGATTTGAAAGAGTCTACACTTGGTCCGTCAAAACCCCGATAGTCGATGACTTTTGAAAACCGGGTGATCAGGTCCTCTAAACTCATGGGCTGCCAGATTTCTGAGTTCTTTTCGCTTGGCGGCGTACCGTCCACGGTTAAAAAAACAAATTCTCTATCCCATTTATCGACAGAGTATTCGTAGTCTATGATTTCTTTATATCTCGAGAGTTGATTGCTGTGCTCAACAGAATCGACCTTATTCTCGATTGCTATAACAAGCCCTTTACCGTTCGCGTTTTCTATTTCGATAAGTATGTCAATATTCTTCCATTCTCGAACAACTCTCAGGTTTGACAAATCCAAGAAGTGGAAATCTAACTTGGATATGTTTCCAGCCACTGCACCTTCGGCAATCAAGTAAAGCAATTCTTTGAGCAACAAATCTTCAAACTCATGAGGACGGTTCGGATCGACTATGTAAGCCAAAAAATGAGAATGTCTGATTTCCTGTCGGACCATGCCGGTGGCTTCAAACGGGCAATATCGATTCACGTAGGACTCCAAAGCCCGAAATTCTTCCGACGCCAAAATCAAGGATTCAAGTTTTGCTGTCGTATCCAGAGAAGCTTGTTCCATTACTCACCTCTCCGACTATCTCTTGCTTCTTACTTTGGTTTGCTTTTTCAATTGTTCAATTTCTAACTTTAACTTTTGTATCTCAAGCTCAAACTGTTGTTGCGCACGTTTATCCTGCCGCGAACTAATTTTTAGCGCAAGAAGCCCAGTAATTATCGCAAAGATACCAATTACCGTATCTAAACCAAATCGCAGGCGTCGTTCAAAACGTTCATTTAGGAGAGTCTTAATATCATCATTTTTTTTCCAGCAATCAGGTTCCGAAATCGGACAATCTATTATGCTAATTTCTGAAACGTATGAAAACTGTAAAATGAACACTATTCCCAACACAATAAAAATCACGCCCACATAGAATAAAACATTTCTCCATTCCACTTTATTACCCATAAACCCCATCTCCCAAAATAAACCCTTCCCGGCTTTGCACATAGGCAAAGATTGAATCCGTCAGGCCGTCCAGCTCCTCTTCCGGATAGAAATCAATCGGCAAGCCCGTCGCCTCATCATAGAGCGCATCATAGATTTTCTGGCGCAGGCCGTCCCGTGTCGCCTCTTTGGCGAAGAGGTCCTGGGTCGCCTCCATTTGGCTTTTGATGGATTGTAGAAGCTCGGTCGCCACGGATTTAATCTTGCGGATGTCTTTCTGTTCCAGGTCGGGCTTCCGCAAAATATCGAATATAGCTTTTTCCGGCTTGGACAGCCCTTCGCGGGTATGTTCGCGCTCCGCTTCTTCCATATCCGCCATCAGACGCGTCAGGGCCTCAAATGTGGCCTCAATGGTCTTGCGGTCCTTTTCCTTGTTATAGTCGGCAATGATCTCATTAAAACGTTCCTGAAAATCAGAATGGAGCGGGTTCTCCATGATGAGCCGAGCGAGCCTTTGCTCCATCGCTTCTTTCAGGTTCTGTACGTCGGTGTTCTTATTAGGCCGCTTGGCAAATTCCTTGCGCAAGAGCTCAAAATCAATGCGGGAAATATCAAAGACTTTCTCCCCATCATCTTCACCCGTGCGGACCTCCACCGCCTCATGAACGATGCGCTGGAGCTCATTCATGATACCAGAAATATCCGCCTGCTTTCGGTCTTCATCCAGCGACTTGTAAATATAATTGATGGCCTGATAATCCTGCCGATATTGCTTTACGCCTTCAATGGTCAGGGCCGCTTTATATTTGCGGAAGACGGTCCGCGCGCTCAGCTCAAAACGCTTGCGGGTTTCATCATTCTCATTGATGAGGTTTTTCACCTGCGCCAAGAGCTCAAGCTTTTTAAACCCTTCCGCCGTATGGAGCGCCGACAGGTCAAATTCCTTTTCCTTGAGCTGTTCACGGACAATGGCGAAGGCCTCGGCCAGTTCGCCTAAGAGCTCCGCATCGGGCCGGACAGGATTAGTTTCCTCGCCGTCCGGATCGCCTGTTCCCGGCACGCCCGCAAAGGTCGCCAACGCCTTGCGCAGGTTCTTCAGGATATTTCCATAATCCACGATGAGGCCATTTTCCTTGCCCGCATGGACACGGTTGGCGCGGGCGATGGCCTGCATGAGCGTATGGGCCTTGAGGGGCTTGTCCAAATAAAGCGTGGCAAGCGACGGCACATCAAAGCCCGTGAGCCACATGGCGCAGACAAAGACCACGCGAAACGGATGGCTCTCTTTCTTGAAGGCCGTTTCCATATCGGCCCGCTTGCCATCTTCCATAACAAAGCCGTCGCGCATGAGCTGGCGATGGGGCATGATGTCGACGCCGATTTTGCGAAACTTCTCCACCTCGCCTTGCTCGTCGGATACCACGACCGCCATTTCCGTCTCCACCATCCAAGCGGTCTGGGCGGTAAGCTCGGCGCGGCGTTCGGGATCGGTTTCCGTTTCCAGTTCCGCACGCAAAACTTCAAGACGCTCAGCCCAGGCCTCTTGCACAAAGCCATGCATGCGAACAGTCGTCGGCTTGTCCAGCGCCACAAACATGGCTTTGCCGCTTTGCCAATTGGTGGCGTAATGCTCGGCGAAATCCACCGCGATGGCGCGCAGGCGTTTCTCTGCCGTCCGGATGTGATATTCTCGGCGCAAATCCCGCTCCAGACGGGCAGAAACATCCATATCGACGATTTCCGCATTTTCGATGGCCTCGGCCAGCTTGGCGTTCAGATCGTCATCGACAATGTCCAGCTTCTCGCCGCGCGCATCGTAAAAGAGCGGCACCGTCGCCCCGTCACCCACCGCACGCTTAAAGCCATAAGTGGAGACATAGCGGCCAAAGACTTTGCGCGTGGTCTCGTCATCATCCATGAGCGGCGTGCCTGTAAAGCCGATGAAACTGGCATTCGGGAGCGCGTCGCGCATATTCAGCGCCAGCGTCCCGTATTGCGTGCGGTGGGCCTCATCGGTCATGACGATGATATTGGAGCGGTCGGAATAGAACTCGCCCTCTTCGATTTCCTGATTGAACTTCTGGATCATGCCAAAGACATATTTCTTTTGAAGCCCCAGAAGCTCTTTCAGCTCTGCCCCGCTCCCCGCGCGGCAAGGGTCCTTGTCATGATTGGCCAAACCAACGCCCGCAAAAGTCTTGTAAATCTGATCATCCAGATCGGTCCGGTCGGTCATAATCAAAAAGGTGAAATCCCCGCCGAGCTTGCGATGGACCTTCTGCGCATAGAGCGCCATGGAGTAGGATTTTCCAGAGCCTTGCGTATGCCAGAAAACGCCCAACTTGCGTTCTTTATTGTCAATGTCCTGAGTCGAGGCGATGGCCAGATTAACGCCGAGGAATTGGTGATTACGCGCCACGATTTTGGCCGTGCGGCTCCCGCTTTCATCAAACAGGATGAAGTTCTCAAACATGTCGAGGAAATTGGCCTTGTCACACAGGCCCAGAAATAAGCTTTTCCCAGGCAGACGCTCTTCGCCCGTTTCTTTTTCCGACAGGCGTTTCCACTGTTTAAAATGCTCATATTTGGCCGACAAAGAGCCGAGCTTGGCATCATTGCCATTGGACAGAACGACAAAAGCGTTGAAATCAAACAGGCGTGGAATTGTGTCTTTATAGTCGAGGAAATTATCCTCATAGGCATAGCGCAAATCTTTGTCCGGACGTTTGCACTCAACAAACAAAAGCGGCAGGCCATTAACAAAACCGATGACATCAGGCCGCCTGCGATGGACGCCGCTATCGACCCAGAGCTCCCGCACGCAGAGAAATCGATTGTTTTCCGGCGTTTTGAAATCAAAGACTTTCAGCCGCGCCGTTTTACGCTCGCCGTCTTGTTTATACCGAACGCTCACCCCATCGCGGAGGAGCGCGTATTTTTCCTGATTGGTTTGAAGGGGGGATTGCGCGCCAAAGACATCCGTTATCTGCCGGATAGCATCATTATAGGCGGTGGACGGCAGGCCGGGATTAAACCGCTCAAGCGCCCGGCGCAGATAACGGGTCAGGACGACTTCACGCTCAGTTTCTCGTCCAAAAGTTCCATCGGGACCTAAATTTTCTTGATTGAAAGCAAAGGCTGACTCCCAGCCGAGCCTCTTTTCCAGAAGGTCGGCAATGGTCTGTTGGACCAGCCCGTCTTCATCATAACCGCTCAAGCAGCAACCTCCAACCGCCCATCCATCAGGCGCGGCAAAAGCAGGTCACGGGCTTCGGCGAGTTTTTTATTGAAAAGCCGCAGAGTTTTTATTTGTTCAAAAATCTGACTCGCAAACAAAGAGAACTCACGATTCAAATCACTTGTCGGAATGAGTATCTCGAGGGATTTTAAAAATTTGAAATGCCTTGCATAAAAATAATTAGATAGGTCTAGCTCTTTCAGCGAAAAATATAATAACTCATTAGATAATCTCTCATCCTTTGAACAACAAACTTGAGTTCCATCGGCTCCGCGAGCGAAGGGAAAATTGATATACTTCAATACTCTAGTGTGATCTCCAAAAATCACCACTGGAAGAATTTCTTCATAAACCGCATCGTCAGCATTCGTATATCCGCCGATAAAGTCTTGGCTTTGGTCAACACAAGGGAATTTGCCTTCAAGGAGATAATCAGCTTTTTTTATTTTTGGTCGAGATTTGACTTTGGACAGTATTTCACCGACTTTCCTTAGTTTCCACCCCTCCGGGATGCCATCGACAATCTTTGTCGTCTCATGGCCCGGGAAACGCAGATGCACAAACCATTCCCGATAAAGCAGGCGCGCGGACTCTTCCAAAAGCGCAATCCGCCGACGGTTATTTTCAATCAGGTCGTCATAGGCCGATAGGGTGTCAGCAATTTTTTTTTGAACGGGCTTTTCAGGCGTTTTAACCTCTATGCTTGAAAAGGTAGTCTTGTTGATTATCGGTTGCGCGGCACCCCCGCTTAATCCAATTGAGCGTATCCTCGGTCGGCAATAATTCATCAAGTAATATACAAACAAGGGGTCATGCTGTTCGTTTGGAACTATTGAATTAATTTGTTGGTTAGTTAGGCAGTCTTCTTTCGCTATTCCCGATTTCCCGATGGTGTTTCCAATACATGTGACAAACGTTGTTCCCTCAGGAACAAATTGGTTTTTGTGTTTTGTCTTTGCTAATTGTGTGACTGTTGAGTGTGTGCTTTGAACATAATAACTCATCCAGTCCAAATCCGTCGGAGTGACAAATTGAAAAGGCGCGCCGTAAAATTCCGGGTTTTTTGTCGAAGGTGTTTTACCTGTTACAACTTTTCCGAGTTCGGAAATTTTCTTAGGCCGCCAAACCATTAGGCTAGGTTCTCAAAATTTGATTGAATTAAAGCCGCCAAACTCACTGCGTCCGAGTTCAATTTGGTGAGCTCGAATTGAATATTTTGCATAACCTCATCAAAATCAAAATCCAGGTCTTCCTCTTCCGGGGCTACGCCGACATATCGGCCCGGTGTCAGGCTCCAGTCATTCTCCTCGATCTCGGCATGGTCGACCAATTTGACTAGGCCTTCCACATCGACCAGCTTACCCTCTGGAAAGCGCGACAAGAGCCAGTCGGATTGACGGATAAGATAAGCCAGACGCTTCATTTCGGCGTTGAATTTATCTTTTAGTGCCGCCAGCTTTTTCAAATCGACATCCACACCTGCTTCGGGTGCGATGGCGTCGGCCTTTTCGCTGACCTCCTTGAACAGCCCATTGCCCATTTTGATAATCGATGGGACCTGCTCGGACAGCTTGATCATGACCGTATGATTGGCCAACGCCGTTTCAATCTCGACAATCGGGAAAGACATAACTTTCGAAATCGCGTCGCATTTGTCGGTAAATGCACCGCAAATTTCGCCAAACGCCGCGCCCTTGTGTTTCGTGATTGGAATATATTTTGCGGGAAAAGTCAGCGCGTTCACATATTCCGCTAGGGTGTTGTAAAGCTCGGTCTCGTAGTGAATGAGCGCGTTTTTCTGATAGTTTTCTATTAAGCTCAAAAATCGCTCCGTCTGGCCACGATAGAGCCAAACAACTGCGTTTATATTCTGCATTTGCTCTGGGGAGAAATCATAGACTTTACGACTTAGCACCCGATAAATCTGTCGGGCGTCGATCATCAGGACTTTGTCCTGCATGTTGTCTGGTTTGTCCTTATCAAAAAACCACAATTCACATGGTACTGAGCGCGTATAGAAGAAGTTACCGCGAATGGCGATCATGATGTCCACATCACCGGATTTGACCAATTGCTCCCTGACAATCATCTCACTTTTACCAGCAGATGAGGCTTGGGAGGACATAACAATCCCGGCGCGACCTTTCTCCGACAGATAGGCATGAAAAAAGCTCATCCAGACATAATTGCCATTAGAGACTTTGCCTTTTTTGTTCACCCCCGGCAGGCCAAAGGGCAGGCGCGGATCGCCTTTGATTTTTTCGGCGTCGATTTCGTCCACGTTAAAGGGCGGATTGGCCATGACATAATCGGCTTGCCCTAAAAGCTTATGCGGGTCTTCGTAATAGGAAATGGCCTTTTGGATGTCGCCCTCCAGCCCGTGAACGGCCAAGTTCATTTTCGCCAGACGTAGCGTGGTCGGATTTTTCTCCATGCCGTAAAAGGTCACCCGTTCGGACGGATTGGCTTTCATGTTCTCGATGAAATGGGCGGACTGAACGAACATGCCGCCAGAGCCGCAAGCCGGGTCCAATATCTTGCCGGAGCTGGGCTCTATGACATTGACGATGGTCTGGACGATGGAAATGGGCGTGAAGAACTCACCATTATCATGGGCTTTCTGATCGGCGAATTTGGTCAGGAAATATTCATAGATTCGACCAAAGACATCGCCGTCGGCCTTTTTGAGCTCCGGGTCGTCAAAGATGCGCAGGATTTGCGACAGATCGTCATTTTCCAGCTCGTTATATTCGGTCTTGGGCAGGACGCCGGAGAGCGTGTCGTAATCGGCTTCGATGCTTTCCATCGCCGCGACGATGGCCGCGCCTTTATCCTCGCCTTCGGGCAGGGCGACCAGATGGTCAAACTGGGCTTCGGGCTTGAGGAAGATGGCTGAGCGGGCGGAGAAGTCTTCTTTGGTCAGAGCGCGCGTTTTCCCGCCCCGTGAGGGTAAATTGGCCTCAATATCGACCTTGACCTTCAGAAAGCGCGAATAGGCGTGACGGAGGAATATAAGCCCCATAATGGGCATGAAATATTCATTGCTGGCAAAATTGGAATTGGCCCGCAAGAGATCAGCCGACTCCCAGAGACGTTTCTCCAGCTTTCCGAAATGTTGCATTGGTCCTCCCGGCCACCCCGGCGCGTTTTATGGCGATGGATGCGGGTTTTGGCAAGGGGGGGAATTCAAAGTAAAGGCTCTATGACCTCTACAATGAGTCCGCCTAAAACTTCGTCCAGAAAGATTTTGTCGTCAACACCAGAAATATCGGTATTTTTCATTAAACCAAGGCCTTCGTATCTTTTAAGGCGCGAATACTTGAAATAATTTATGTAGTGCATCCTACTTGTATGATCACCAGGCTTAAGAGTTCTAATGGGCCCATTGGAATGAAGATCGAACACCCATGACATTCCTCGCTGATAGATCGTTGAACGAACAGCGGCTGGTAAAAACTTGAGGTCTGAGACCGGTAGAGCGCTGATTAAGTGAATGATTTCGAAATACCGTTCTCTTACTCTTTTATCCTTACAGGCGCTGGTTAATGTGCGCGCGATCATTCGAGCCTTAATTTCTGTTTCTGCATTCTCAATTTTTGAAAATAACTCCTGATTGAAAGCGTCCTCGCCAAATTCTTCTTTTAGGTTCTTAATTTTCTGTAGCTCTAATGCTGGAGTCATTCCTTCAAAGTCATCTAGGATTTGGCTCATCGCTGCATCAAACTTCTTTTGGAAATGCCTGTCGCGGACTGACATGGCTCCCAGTCCAGCCGTTAAGGCGCTGGTCCAAATCGGCAACCCGCCTGTAATCATGTCTAATGCAGTCGCAACAAGTTGCGGGCCGCCTGATTCGATAGCTGCGTCGATGCGCTTTTTGTTTTCGTCAGTCATGCGTCATTCTCGATAAAATAGTGATTGCGACCACCGAGTTGGCGATGCTGCACGACATTTACAAGGTATCGCGAAAAGAGTTTTGTAACTGCCGTCACATTTTCCACCTTCACAAATTGTTAATAGTGCTCAAGGCGTTAACTTTTTGAGGAGATTTTCAATGCCATGGAAAAAAAAAGACGAGACTTTATCTGAGCCACCAATTTTTACTGAAAGCACCGCGATATTAAATACGACGAGCGGCAGTGCAGGAAATCTAGGCAATCAATCGGGTTCCAGGATTCGCCAAATTCACTTTGGCGAAGATAACATAAATATTGAAACAGTGTTCGGAGAGGATGACAGGTACGAAGTTCTCGATACCTCAGTCTACCCTTTCCGCATGATATGTAGTTTGGATTTATATTTTTCTGAAAACGGTTCTTTATCACGTGGCACCGGTGCATTTATCGCACCAAATATGTTGCTGAGTTGCGCTCACAATTGTTTCAATTATCGGACACAAAAACTCGTGCACTCAATCGAGGTGTTTCCCGGACGGGCGGGAGACTCAACTCCTTTTAATTCAACGTGGGTAACAAGAGTTATGTATCCAGAGGAATACGAATTAAATGGATTGTCAGAAAATGACATAGCCATTTTCGAACTGGCCGATCCGATTGGAGACGACGTAGGCTTCTTTAGTATGGCAAGTGCTGGTGACGCGATGATACGTGCCATGGAAGTAAATCTCACTGGTTACTCCGGTGACCGAGATCAAACTGCAAGGACAATGTACACTAATTCCAGCTCAGTCTGGGATCTTTCTCCGACAGCTATTTATTATCAAGCTGACACCTTTGGGGGTAATTCAGGAGGGCCCGTTTATTCGTACCAAGATGGAAATATCGATGGAATACCGACCGTATTTGGAGTTCACATTAACGGAGACGCGGCCAATACACCAGGACCGTCCAATGGCGCGCGAAGAATTGATCAGGACATGCTTATTCAGCTTAAAGACTGGGCTGGTATAAAGTAGTCACCGAGAGATTATTCGTCAAAAGGCTCTATATGCCTTGACGAATAATCCGCTCCATTTCATGCAAAGATAGGGTCCCATAACTCGTTAGCGTCGTATGCGGGTTTGTATGGCCCAGGCTTTGGCTCCAGGCGCGAAACTCGACGATGGACAGGTCCCGGTCATACATTTCCTTGACCAGCATGTCGCGGAAGCGGTGGGGCGTGTAAGCGGGCAGGCCCGCGTTGGTGAAAGCATCGGCGAAAATCTGGCGCAGGGGTGATGTGGATTTCCAATGCGCTCGCGACAGGCCTACGGCTTTGAATCCCTCGTCCAGGCTGGATGTCATGGCGGTGGACGGGATGAGCGGATGGCCTGGCGCAAAGAGCAGCTCTTTTTCCTGATATTCAATCCACTCCAGCAAAATGGCCTCCCATTCATCGCATACGGGCAGAACGAGAGAATTGATACGTTTGCCGAATTTGGTTTGAACCTCTTTCGGGTTCTGGACGATCAGCATGCGGTCGCGGTGGAAATGTTTTCGCTTCAATGAAATCAGCGCGCCGCCCCGGATACCGGTCAGACCGCAAAGGACCACCGCAACCCGATTGCGCAAATCAATTGGCGTTTCAGACGGCATTAGGGCGACCACCGCCTTCACCATGGCCAGGCTTGGGAAATCTTTCTCTGCCGGGGCGTTGGCGGCCCGTGTGTCGCGTTCCGACAGGCTAAGATAGTCCACGTCTTCAGCGGAAACTCTGGATTTGTAACCGGGCTGACGGGAGAGCCATTTCAGGAACCGTTTCAGCCGATTGACTTCTGACAATATGGTCGCCTTGGCGAGGTCCTGTTGAGCGAGGTGGGATTTATAGGCGATGGCCTGTTTCTGATTGAAGGTCTTGAAGCAGGCAAACCGGGTGAAGCCTTCAAACCGGAGAATGGATTTCTCATGGGTTCGGATGGTGGTTTCAGACTTGCGATCAGCATGTTCGAGGAAAAGATAATAGTCTTTTTTGATACGTTCGTTTTGGGCGTTTTTCTGGGTCATTTTAGTCTCAAAATTAAGGGAGGAATGGGGCTTGGCGAATAGTTACGTTACACGGGGCTATCTCTATACAGAGCTAGGTCTTCAATATTCCCGATGAACGATTCCAGCGCGGCTTCGACCTCAGCCAAGTCGGCCATAGAGAAGCCTTTTTTGACTTTTGCGCTGCAGACGGCACAGAGCGCCTCAATAGAGCCGAGCTTTTGATTGGACTTGCGGATCAGGACAGAGCCCATCGCAGGATGGCGCTGGATGCAACAGCCGGAGCCAAAACAATAGAACTGATCCAGTTTGCAGGGGCGTTTTCGGGCCGCGCGACGCTTCTTCTCCCAGGCGACAAACTCTGCCCCGTCGACCAGCTGGCCATTCGAGTCGGGAATGGTCGGCATGCCTTCGCGACGCCACCGCCAGACCGTGTTGATAGTCTTTGCGGTATCCGTCGCCAGCTCCTGCAAAGTATAGGTCTTTGTCGGTCGGATTTTGCGCAGGTCGATCTTGCGCGAATAACTCTTGCGCTTTTTCATGATGGGTTATCACCCTCATATATGGCGCGGATGTCTTCAGCCCTCCAGACTGTCGTCCGGGGGCCGAGCTTTTGGGGTTGGGGGAAACGCCCGTCTTTAACGCCTTGCCACCATGTAGATTTCGAAACCGGAATGGGGCCGCGCGGGGCAAGAATTTGAGACGCCCGGACAAAGCCGGTTTTGGGAAATGGGGGGTAGTCCATATTGAGTCACCTTCGTTTGATTAAGTTCGAGGTGACGGTAAGTGGATTTATTTGGTCAGGTGGAATTTCCAGAAATTAAATGGAATTTCCATTTCAGACATTGTTTTTCTTAGTTCTTTTTGTCCTTGAGACGTTCCGCTTCTTCTGCCGCCTCTTTCATGTATTTTTTTATTGTTTTGTCGGACATGTTTAGACCAGCGTCTGCAATTGCATTTCCTATGCGTACTACAGCGCCATTTCGACTATCTTGGGGATCATATCTGAACTGGCGGGCATTACCCATAGAATGAATTAACGTGAGGTAGCTACTTCTTTCTTTTGGATTGATTTCAATTTCAGGTTCGTCAGAATATGGCGAATCCAGTGATTCATCACCCTGTATTCTTGAAACCATTTCAAAGAGTCCATCGGGCAGCGAAAATTCCATTTTCTGCGCCCAAAGCAGAAAGGACAAAGGATAGACGTCGTAAAATGGTGGAAAATCATTTTTATAAATATCGTCGTCCAACTCGACATTACCGACCATAACCGCGTCATTAAATAAATCATGGCGCTCGAAATATTCTGCAATCGGCGGGACAGCCGAAGAGTCAAACTTATAGATATTGTCAAAATCAATAGGCGCAGGGTTTGCAGGTTTTAGACCTATAGACAAGAGATTGCATTCCGCGCGGGACCATCTCGGCTTTCGAGCCCAATAAATCATATCGTCTTGATCTAAATTTGCCGGGAACTTTACTTTCGCGCCATAGGATATATCTTTGATCGCATTAAATTTGAGTTTTAATGATTTTTCGTCCAGAAGACTCAGTGCCTCGAAAAACACTTGAACCCCGAGTAGCTCTTTCTGATTCCAATCGTCATGTTCCTGGTGATGAAAATCAAATGTCGGAAATTCAGGTTGAGGATTTGGCTCTTCATCCCAGCCTGTAGCAAAACAAACCAAGTTTAAATCGAAACATTTAAGAAGAATTTCCCGTATATAATACTGTCGCATTCATTGCTGATAACTCAATCAACTCAGAAAAACAAAAAATCAGTTTCTAAATTCAGTCAAATTTTCCGCCCACCAATCTGCCATTTTTACCCGCTCTTCCCAATGTTGACCACGGTCATAGGCGCGCCTTATGGCGTTGGGCTCGGCGTGAGCCAGCGCACGTTCTATGGCGTCAGGATTCCATTTTCCGCTTTCATTAGCGATGGTGGAAAATGTGGCCCGAAAGCCGTGAGAGGTCACTTTGTCGGGGCCGTAACCCATCCGGCGCAAGGCCTGATTAAACGTGTTTTCGCTGATGGGCTTTCTGGATGACATATTAGACGGGAATAATAGCTCGCCCCATCCAGTCAGCCCTTTTAACTCGTTTAACAGGTCAATAGCTGCTGACGATAAGGGCACATAATGCGGTCGTCGCCCCTTCATCCGTTTTGCAGGGATATGCCAGACTGCCTTCTCAAAATCGAACTCTTCCCACCGCGCCTTTCTCAATTCACCTGGTCTTACGGCTAACAAGACCAATAATGTCAGCCCCAGACGTGTCTCCGGTTGGCCCTGATATTGATCCAGGACCCGCAGAAACGCCCCAAGCTCCTCTTTATCCGTAATCGCCGCCATTTGCTTATGGGTTGGCTTTATCAAGGCCCCTTTGAGCGCATAGGTCGGGTCTGTATCAATAAGCCCAGACGCGATGGCGAAGCGAAAAACCGCCCCTATGGTCGAGCGCATTCGACTGGCGGTTTCATAATGGCCCAGCTTTTCCCGCTTTTTCAAACATTGAAGAATGATTGGGGTAGTCACTTCAGTAATGGGCATTTGACCAAAATCATCAAACGCCATCCCTAAAACCCAGTCTATTTTCTTGAGTGTTGTCTCTGCCCGCCCTTCTTTAGTGATCTTTTCAACATACAGCCCAGCCACATTTTTGAAGCTATTGGCCTGCTCCATCCGTTTCGTAGCTTTCTCCGTCTTCTTCTTAATAGACGGGTCAATGCCTGCCGCCACTTGCTGACGGGCCTCATCGCGCAGAAAGCGGGCTCTTTTAAGGGGAACATCTGGATATTTGCCAAATGACAGCTTCCGCTCTTTCCCGTTTAGTCTGTATTTAAACTTCCAATGCTTCGACCCGGTCGGGCTGATTTGCAAATAAAGGCTATCATAATCGGAAACCTTAAAGGCCTTTGCCCGAGGCTTGAGGGCCTTGATTTTAGCATCCGTCAGGGGCATGAGGCCCCCAATTTGGCCCCCAACGCTGGGGACCAATTACGATCAGCCCCCAAATCGGCCCCCAATGATTTCGGGCTGTAAAATTCAATAATGGAACACATAAGCCTAAATATAGGCTCAAACTACTAATTTACAAAGCCTTTTCGGACTTTATTGGAATTTGCGGATTTATTGATGGTGCCGATGGAGAGACTCGAACTCTCACTCCCAATGGGAACTGGATTTTGAATCCAGCGCGTCTACCGGTTCCGCCACATCGGCTTATAAAAGTGGGCAGGTACAAGACCTTCCGGACGGCGCGCAACATAGCGAGCTAAAGTCTCAGGTCAACTGATTTAAATAAAGGATTTAGAGAGATTACATCCAGCCCATTGCCATGGCATAGGCTCTAACGGTCAGCGAGGTCATGACGAGAATACCGCCCGCCAAAAAGTACTTTTGCAGTCTTACTGATTTCATTGTCTTTTCTCTCTCCGTCCCCCAAACTTCATTATACTGAAGAATGAGGCAGAATCGTGACTTAGGTCACGTGTTTAGAATACGATACCTAATTGATGCAGACTTCAGCAGCTTTGAGGCTGTTTTCACTTTTTTTGTACGCTTTCTTTTTGCTTAATCTGTAACGGGACAGCCAAAACGCCTTGTATTCAGGGCTGCGCTTGGATTATTGTGCTGCAAATTCAATTCCAATTGTGGGTCTAACTATGTCCAGAAAATCAATTCAAAAATCAGTTCTGAGCTTTGCCGCCGCGCTTCTTCTATCCGCGGGCTTGCCGACTCTTGTTTCGGCGCAGGATGTTTCCCCGGTTGAGAGCTTTAAAAACACGTTGTCGCAGCCAGTGGCGCCGTCAGCGCCGGGGACCCTTAGCGGCCTTCAGGCACAAATCGAAGCCGCCAAAGGGGATATGAAATGGAAATCATTGGACGTCACGAATGAAGGTCTGGTTTTCTCGCGTCTGGAGCTAAAATCATCATCCTCAGATAGACTCAAAGCTCAACGGGCTGTGTTGAGTGGTGTCAGTGAGACCGGTGGTGTTTACACGATTCAATCCGTTGAAATGACTGATTTCGTCATCAAAGGCGACGATAAATCCGTTATTGATGGGGGTTACGCCAGCTATGGTCCGTTTACATTAAATGATATGTCGTCATCGGCGATTGCTGACGTGTTATATGGTTTGGAGATTCCCGAGAAAATTTCCGCCAAAAATTTGTCTTTTAAAGATAAAACCAATGAGTTTGAAATCGATTTCATAGCCTGGGGCCCAAGTCCCTCCGGCGCGGGTTCGCTGGTTGCTATTGAAAATATGCGCGGCACAGCCGAGGACAAGGAATTTAAAGATCCTATGGAGGTTTCTCTGGGGCAAGCCTATGTGGACGGTTTAAGCATTGATGGTGGCAGTATATCTGACTTCTCCGAATTGGGTCGCAGTTTCACGTCTATGGACGCCGACAATCTGGATTTCCGCACGGCCAGTGTTACCAGCCTGCGTTATAATGTGGATGGCCTTGTTATGGACATGGCCGGCGCTGACATGAGTATTGAAAAAGTTGGCTCCAGCGAAACAACGCGGGTGAACCTGCGGCCAGCCCGCTTGAATGGTCGACGTGTCAAAGACAAAGACATCAAGAATATGTTTGATATGCTGGGGGAGGATGAGATTGCGTTTCAGGGAAATTTGGAGACCGTTTACAATCAAGCAACCAGAACTGTGCGCTTGCAAAACTCCAATCTTGAAATGATCGATTGGTTCAATTTTGATCTGGAATACCACATGTCAAATGTTGACGAGGCCATGATGATGGCCGGTTTTGGCGATGACACTTCGGAGCATGATTTTACGTTCGATAAAGCTAAGATCACCATGATGGATAATTCCGGCGTCGATCGGGTGATCGGTATTTACGCTGCGCAGCAAGGCATCAGCCAATCCGCAGCCCGTGGTCAAGCGACTTTACTTTTGGGGATGATGTCTCAGATGACGGATTCGTCTGATCCGGTTACGAGTCAGCTTATCACGGATTTTTCTTCTGCAGCGACGAAAGTTTTAAAGCAGGGCGGCGGCATAACCATGTCCATGGATCCAGAGCCGGGTCTGACGTCCAAGCAATTGGATGCCTTGTCAGAAGGTAATGATGATATAGAAATATTGAGCCGTATGAATATGCGTTTCAGCTACGCGCCCAATTAAAGCCACACATCCAATTAAATCTGAGTCATAGATTTACCTGCAATAATGATTGCCATCGCCTTTGTGAGGCGCTAGAGGCTTGCCCGTTGGTGCTCCGGCCTTGGTCGGGGTGAAAAGGGAATGGAGTGAAAATCTCCGACTGTCCCCGCAGCTGTAACCGGATAGCGGTTCGACTATCGCCACTGAGACAATCGGGAAGGCGTCGAACAGCGTAAAGCCGGAAGTCAGAAGACCTGCCAACGCCGTCGCCAGCGCATAGGGCGGGAGTTCCCATATGCATGGATAGCCGATTGGCCATTTCCAATGACGACGATTGATTTTGCGGGTGCGTCCCGCTGTTTTGGAGTCGTTATGAAACGCTTATTATTATTGGGCTGTGTTGCCTTTTTTCCGGTGACAGCCTTCGCGCAAAGCCATGAAATTGTTCAGGACTGCTCGGTCGCTGGTCTAGCCCCTGAGGATGATCCGGATGGTATTTGGAATGAACCTCAATGCGGACAACAGGACGAGCTGGTTGCTGTGGGCACGCATATCCGACATGTGGACCGTGACAAACTCGCAAGCCCTGTCAGTCTCTTGACCGCCGCGGATATCGATAACCGTAATCAGAACTATATTGGTGAACTATTACGGTCCCAACCGGGCGTATCCGTCAACCGATCGGGGCCGGGTGGGGCGCTCACGCAAATCAGACTTCGCGGAACCGAAGCCAGTCACGTCCTCGTATTGGTAGACGGCATTGAAGTTGCCAACCCGACGGCCGGTGAATTTGACCTGTCCGGAATTCGCGCGGGCGACGTTGAAAGAATAGAGGTTCTACGCGGAGAGCAATCCGCGCTTTACGGATCCGATGCGATTGGCGGCGTGATCAACATTATTACCCGGGCCGGTGCGACACAGAAATACTGGCGGGCGTCTGTGGAGGCCGGAAGTTTCGGTACAGTGGATGGACAATTTAACGGGGCAATTCCTATCGGACGCGCAACACTCACAGTCGGCGTGGGCGCCCTACATACGGATGGTTATGACGTGTCCGGCACCACGGGTGAGGAGGACGGGAGTGAAAGCCTGTCGTTCAGTCTTGGTCTTAACAGGCTGAATGTAGGCGGCGTCCAGTTGTCAGGGAAATATACGGATAGTCGTTTGGAAGCGGAATTTGACGAAGACACGCCCTTTAATGGTCGATTGGATGACACACAAAGTCTTTCGATTATTGATACCAAGTCCGCTCGTGTGGACGCAAAGTTTGAACTGGCGGGTTTTAAAAACCTGATTACCCTATCCGGTCATGACATCACCACGGATTCCCGGGCTGGCTTTGCCTCGATTTCCGAGGGGACACGGCGCAAAGCGAGCTGGGTCGTTTCACATGCTATTGACCGCAATCACGCCATTACGGTTTTAGGCGAAGCCGAAAAAGAGACCTATGATATCTCTCCGAGTTTCGCCTTTCAGCCCACAAGCCCTCAAAATACAAATTATGCCTTGGCCGGGGACTATAAAGGCGTCTTTGGGAACATCTTTGTGACCGGCTCTGTGCGTCAGGATTTTAACGACCGATTCAAAGATGCCTTTACCTGGAAAATCGGTGGGAATTATGAATTTGATTTCGGCGGGCATTTGCGGGCCAATCTGGGCACCGGGGTCAAAAACCCGTCACTGATAGAACTCTTCGGTTTCTTCCCGGAAAGTAATTTTGTCGGCAATCCGGATCTGCGTCCCGAGGAAAGCTTTGGTTATGGTGTAGGTTACAGCCACGATTTTGGCGATCTGGATATCTCGGTTGATTATTTCAAATCCGAGCTGACCGATGAGATCTTTACAGACTTCAGTTCTTTCCCGTTTCTGGCCCGCAACCGCACCACAGATAGTGAGCGCGAAGGTGTCGAGTTGTCAGCGGATTGGAAAATGTCAGAAAAACTGTCAGCCTATGCCTCGGCCACCTTTTTGGATACGACGGAAAACGGCGTGGAAGAAATTCGACGCCCTGATTTTCAGGCCAGCGCAACGGTAACCGTCAAACCTCTGGAGGCTCTAAGTCTGACGGCGAGTGTGGATCATACCGGCAGTCAACTGGATACGGATTTCTCCACATTTTTGCCGGTAGAGCTGGATGCATTTACTTTGGTTGGGCTGAATGCAGCCTTTGATGTGACTGATAATGTGACCTTGACTTTGCGCGGGGATAACCTTCTGGATGAGGATTATGAAGAAGTGGTTGGATATCGCTCGCAGGGCCGCGGCGTTTATGGCGGTTTGCGCCTGCGCTTCGACTAGCGCCCACGCGGACAGTCCCAAACGTATCGGTTCCACCTCGCTCTGCGGGGATGCCTATCTGTTGGAGTTAAAGCCGGATGGGTTGGCGGCCTTGTCCTGGCAAAGCCGGGATAAAGTTTCCCGGGCGTCTATTGGGCAGAGAACTTTGCCGCAAATCTGGGACGATCCGGAGGTCCTGCTGAGTTCCGGATTGACCCATATTGTTTTCGGACCGGGTGAGGGGGCGCGCAGCCGCGCTTTCCTGCCGGAGAACATTCAGACATCTCAACTGGTCTGGGGTCACGACTTCGAAACCGTAAAGAATAACTTCAAGACTTTGGGTGCGAGGCTGGGCAAGAGTGCCGATGATAACATTTATGCGTTGACCGATCGCTTGGCGGCATTGCAGCCCCCAAACACTCGACCCAAAGTCCTTTACCTGGCTCGTGACGGCAGTAGTTCTGGCCCGGGAACATTTGTGGATGCGGTCATAGAGGCCGCCGGTGGCGTTAATATTATAGGTGAGGCGGGTTGGCAGAAACCGGATTTGGAATATCTTTTAGGGCTCAAACCGGATCTTATCGTGACCTCATATTTTGATGATGGTTATGAGAGCGCCAACGCCGCGCCTGTCCGTCATCAGGCTATGCGGGATTATATAAACGCCCATGCGCGTGTTGAAATTCCGGGGGCGCTTTGGCCTTGCGCTGGGCCCGGCCTCATTGAGGCCGCTGAAATCTTACATGCGAAAATCAAGGCTTTGCCGTGAGAGCTCTTGGACTGTTCATATTCTTTGTCCTGAGCATTTTTGGCTCACTGTTTCTGGGGGCGACAACTCTGAGCGTCAGCGAGATTGTCCAGGCGCTGATGGGTCAGGGGGACAGTCTTCACCGTAAAATAGTCTGGGAACTTAGACTGCCGCGCACACTCTTGGCTATTTGCATTGGCGCTGGGCTGGGGGCGTCCGGGGCGGCCTTGCAGGGATATACACGTAATGTTTTGGCCGCGCCCGGTATATTGGGTTTTACGGCCTGCGCGGCTTTGGGGGCCGTGATTGCCCTCTATTTCAGCGCCCCTGCTATTGTGATTACGGGTGCTGCCCTCTTGGGCACGATCTTGGGCGCAATGGCAATTCTGGCCTTGTCGGGCCTGAAGAAGGGCGCCAGTACGCTCATTCTGGCCGGTGTCGGTATCAGTGCACTGGCGACGGCGGTAACGGGCCTTATTATGAATTTAACTCCAAACCCTTGGGCCCTGTCGGAAATCGTTTATTGGATGATGGGGACGCTCCGCCATGCCAGCTTATCCAATCTGGTGCTGGTCGCGCCGATGACGGCGATGGGTATTGCCGGTTTATGGGTTATTGGCCGGGATTTGAAAACTCTGAGCCTGGGTGAAATGACGGCGCAGAGCCTGGGGGTTTCTCTGGTTCAAGTGCAATGGATTTTAGTGATTAGCGTCGCATTATGTGTCGGCAGCGGTGTAGCTGTGGCTGGTGCTATCGGTTTTGTAGGGCTATTCGTGCCCCATATGGTCCGGATGATGTTCGGCCCGGATCCGGAAAAACTCATATGGCGGTCAGCCATTCTCGGCGCTGTCTTTTTGCTTTGGGCGGATATGGCGACGCGGATTTTATCCGGTCCCGGCTCTCCGCTTTATCTGGGTATATTCACCTCATTGATTGGCGTGCCGTTCTTTCTGTACCTTGTGGTGCGTGAGGTACGGTCATGAGCATATTGAGCGTCAAAGACCTATCTGCGGGTTATAAACGGACGCCTGTGATTTCAAAGGTCAGCGTCGAAGCCAATGCGGGAGAATTTATTGCGCTCTTGGGGCCCAATGGGAGCGGTAAGACGACTTTGGTCAAAGCGCTGGCCGGGCTATTGCCGGTTATGAGTGGTGATATCTGGGTGGGTGACACGCCCCTGTCATTTCTGGAGCCGAAACTGCGCGCACGTCGGATTTCATATCTCGCGCAGTCCCGTCAAGCTATGCCGGACATGTCGGTTTTGGAAATCCTAGAGCTGGGCCGCGCACCTTTCCGGGGACGTCTTGGTCTGATCAGTGATGATGGTCGACAGGTTATCGAGCGCGTTATTGAAACCTGTGCCTTGCAAGATTTTGTTTCGCGTAAATATGGGGAGTTATCAGGCGGCGAGCAGGCGCGCGTTCTTTTGGGGCGGGCGCTGGTTGTTGATGCGCCGGTCATTTTGGTTGACGAACCTATTGCGGCTTTGGATCCGTTTTATCAACTGGCCACTTTGGAGATTTTGACATCTCAGGCCCGTAGTGGAAAAACGGTAATTGCCGCTCTGCATGATTTGTCTTTGGCCCAGCGTTTTAGCGATCGGGTCTGGATGATGTCCGAAGGACAATTGGCCTTAAACGCACCGGCAAGTCAGGCCTTTGATTCTGAGATCATCGCGCGTGTTTTCAATATTGATTGGGACGTTTTTCAAGGGCCGCTCATTTAAGAAAAATTTGATTTTTAGCTTGCTCTGAACTTTTTGCCTGATTAGTGTTATTGCATCACAACAACAATCAGTGGGGAGCTTCATGCGAAAATTCATGATCTTTTCTGCAGCCACAGCCATGATGGCAGGTTGCGCAACAGCCGATAAATCACTTTATGATTTTGACGAACCGAGAGAGAAAGTAACTGTTCTTTTGATGCCTATGGACGTGGAAATGTACCGGACGAAAGTCGGGACAGCAGATCTGCGGGCTGACTGGATCGAGACAGCGACAGCTAATTTTACCAACTCTATTACGACTCATCTCGAGGGCACGGGTGAAACCGTCAAAAGCTTCGAGGACTATGAAGGGTCAATGGGCGATGTGAGTCAGCTCTTATTGCTGCAGCAACATGTGGCTGACGCCATGACCACGCATGTGGTGCCGGTATTCCCGGGAAGTTTTGCGGGCGTTTTGCCTCATAAGGACGGCAAAGAGCGCCTGACCTATAATCTGGGCGACGGCGTACAGGCCCTGCGCAGCAGTACAGGGGCTGATTATGCCGCTTTCTTGACGAACCGTTCAGCCGTCGAAAGTACAGGTTCAGCGATTTTCAAACTGGCCCTGGGTGTCAATACAACTGAGTTCAAAGGGACTTATATCACATTGGTTGACTTGCAATCCGGCGAAGTAGTCTGGCTCAATGCCAAGACGTCCGGCGGTATTCTGTCGTCAGATCCGCGTAATCCGGAGAACGCCACCAAGGTGATTAACCAGATCATGGACAAAGGTCCGTTTACCGACCCGGACCCTGAGGATTCCTAAGATGCGCCGCGCATTATTGAGTTCTGTTATGGGGGTTGCCGTCCTATTGGCCGGCTGCGCCTCGACGGATTTGGGACAGCGTTCTGTTGATCACAAGGTAACAGATAAAGGTTCCGCTGAAGCGGGTTATGAATTCCAATCGGAGAAATTCGAAGAAGATATCAAGAACTCGGGACAGCTCATTCGGGATCCTGCGCTCACGAATTATCTGGTCAATTTGACTGATGATTTGACGGGTGAATATGCCGGACAATTACGGGTCTATCCATTTGAAGGGCCGGTTTTCAATGCCGGTATCCTCCCAAATGGCGCCATGATCGTCTATTCTGGATTGATGCTGAGAGCTGAAAACGAAGCCCAGCTGGCGCTGGTTCTTGGCCATGAATTTGGTCACTATTATGAGCGCCATGCTTTGGAACGCCGGGCAGCTGCTGAAAATGCCGTCTGGGGCAGTATCCTAGTTGGCGGTCTTCTGGCCACGGCCTTGTATCTTGATTTCTCTCAGGACAATGAGCTTGAAGCCGACCAAATCGGTCTCGAGATTTTGGAAGAGCGGGGATATGATGCGGAAAACGCGATCATGCTTTGGAAGAATTTGGCCGATGAAATGGCGAATTCTTCCAATAAAAAGGTCCGTAAACGCGCCAATAAATCTGCGGCCATTTTTGCGACACACCCGACAACCAAGGAACGGATCGCAAAACTGGATGCCATGGTCATGACCATGACGCCCGGCTCCAAGCAGGAGCAGGAACGTTACCGGGCGATCATCCGGCCGCATCTACAAGGCTGGCTTGAAGCTGAGTTGACCCGTCGTGATTACGGCTCGCTTCTGCATCTTATCGACCGTTTATCAGGTTTGGGATCCGATAAGGGTGTCCTCGAATATATGCGGGGTCGCACATATGCCACCCGTAATGAAGAGGGCGATCAGGCCCTGGCCCTTGAGGCTTATACGGCCGCGACGGAGCATTTCGATGCCCCGCCTGTTGTCTACAAGGTGATGGGCGATGCCTATAATGATCTGGGTGAAACGGCGAAGGCGAAAACGGCCTTTGAAACCTATCTGGCGAAAAACCCGAGTGCCGAAGATAGGGAATTGATTTTATATATGATAAAGAGTTTGGGGAATTAAAATGAAGAAACTTGCATTTGCACTACTACCATTACTGGTTCTGGCCGGTTGTGAATCCATGTCGGCGGCGCCTGCGGGTCTGTATGAGCTGAAAGGCGGTACAACCGTAGATCTGAAAGAAGACTGGACACATATTCCAAAAAGCTGGCATGGGGCCGAAAGCTCTATCCTGACCAAGGACGGAATGAAGCTGAACCAGCTGCACATTATCACGGTCGAAGACGGTGAAACTTTTATTGATGAGCGCAGTAAGTCTGTGGAATATCCGGTCTACGCACAGGGCAGCTCGCCGATTAAGCAGATTGAATTTGTGACGGCAAACCTGTCCCGTATGGGTTTCGAGAGCATCGAGTCCAAAAATGTGAACCCGGCCAAGGTTGGCGGCTATGATGGCGTGACCATGGATCTGGTTGGCAAATATGACTCAGGTCTGAATCTCAAAGGTCGTATGGCCATGGCAGAAACCGAGAAGGGCCTGAACATTCTGGTCTTTATCGCACCGGCCATGCACTATTATGACCGTGATATTGCCAGCGTAAATCACATCATGGAAACCGTTCAATTCCCGGCCCCTAAAAGCTAGGACAAGTTTTATTGAGACTGTTAAGGCCCGTCTTCATGGCGGGCTTTTTTGTTTGTGTTTTATGGACGAACGAACTGCCAAGAAATATTTTACGGTTTTACCCTAAGCTACGGCAATGTATGAAACGCATAGCGATAACAGCCTGATTTTTCTGTCTCTTGCAAACATGGTTCGTCGTTTCACACCTGCCTTGATCGACGTGTTAGGATTGACGGGAGGCCGCTCGGAACCTTCACTATTTTTTGTCCCCCGGACAAAAAATTAGGCCTTCCACTTTCGTGGCCGGCCTATCATTGCGGTTGGTTGCGGGGGTAGGATTTGAACCTACGACCTTCAGGTTATGAGCCTGACGAGCTACCGGGCTGCTCCACCCCGCGTCACCAAGACCGCTCATATATTGAGAGGCGGCTCGACTTGCAAGTGTTTAAAGTCAGTTTTTTGAAAATAAAAAAACCCGGCTATCAAGCCGGGTTTGTATTCTTAATTCAGGTTAGGTCTTAAACCCGACCCAGATCCATGACCTTGCCGAAGGCGTGGGCGAATTCGCTGATCAGATGCGCTTCGCCGTCATCACAGGCATAGACTTCCGCCAAGGCGCGGAGCTGTGAGTTAGA
>JAHDEZ010000062.1 GCA_020628425.1 Hellea sp.
ATCTCAATGGTTTTGATGTGGATTTGTTTGATCTGGACAAATGCAAAGACGGCCTGCCCACGTCCGGCGCGGTGATTATTGTCAGTGCATCCTATAACGGTGCGCCGCCAAATAATGCTGTGAAATTCGTTGAGGCGCTTGAGAACGCGCCGGAAGGTTGGGCTAAGGGGGTCAACTATACGGTCTTTGGATGCGGCAACCGGGACTGGGCCTCTACCTTTCAGACCATTCCCAGATTGATAGATAAACGCCTCGCAGAATTAGGCGGCAACAGATTTGCCAGCAAAGGTGAAGGAGATGCCAGGGAGGATATTTCCGGTCAGTTCCATGACTGGTTTGACGATCTTTGGCCGCAAATCGGTGAGACACTGGGACTGGATATCGACTTCACGACCCCCGCCGATGCAGAGCCTCTTTATGATGTCAGCATAGCGCACAGTATCACAGCCAACCCTGTGGCAATGCAGGCCGGGGCCAGTCCGATGGAGATTGTCGCAAATGATGAACTTCAAAATAAATCAGGCAAAAATCCGTCCGAACGCTCTACTCGTCATATAGAAGTGAAATTGCCAGATGGAATAACCTATCAGCCCGGTGACCACCTTTGTGTTGTGCCGGTCAACTCACCCAGTCTTGTTAAACGGGCACTTAGCCGTTTCGGTTATGACGAAGAGACTTATATTCGGGTCAATGTCACAGGCGGGCGCAGAAGCCCATTTCCCAATGGCAGTACATTCAGCCTGCGGAAGCTTGCGCAGGCTTACGGCGAAATTCAAGCCGTCGCCAGTCGCAAGGACATAGGCGTTCTGGCCGCCAATACAGATTGTCCCGTATCTAAATCCACGCTGAAACAATGGGCAGCACCTGCCAAGGACGGGGTCGATTTATACAAGGACGAAGTTTTCGCCAAACGACGTTCTGTGTTGGATATTCTGGAACAATTCCCAGCCTGTCAGCTTCCATTTGCCATATACCTGGAGATGATACCCTTTATGACGCCGCGATATTACTCTATATCTTCGGCCCCTGAACATAATCCCGGTCATTGCACCATTACTGTTGGTGTGGTCGAAGGCGAAGCGCTTTCTGGGAACGGAACTTACCATGGCGTTTGTTCTAACTTTCTGGCACGGTCCGGCGTCGGAACCATGATTCAGGCTGTTGTACAGCCGCCGACCTCTCAATTCCGAATTCCGGAGGCTTCTAAAACTCCGGTTATCATGATCGGACCCGGAACAGGGCTTGCGCCATTTCGAGGGTTCTTACAGGATCGCCGCCTTAAAAAGAACGCTAAAACAAAACTCGGCGAGGCCATGCTCTTTTTTGGATGCCGCCACCCGGACCATGATTATCTCTACCGGGAAGAATTAGAGCAGGCGGCTAAAGACGGCTTGGTCGATCTTCATGTGGCCTTCTCAAGACAATCAAAAAAGAAAGTTTATGTTCAGCACCTGCTCAAGGAACAAGGACAAAAAGTCTTTGAACTTCTAAAAAAAGGGGCGGTTGTTTATGTCTGCGGGGACGGAGCTCGCATGGAACCCGACGTCAAAAAAGCCCTGATCCACATCTTCATGGAATATGAAATTATGGACGAAGCCTCGGCCGAAGCCAAACTGGCCGCTATGGCAGAGAATGGACGCTATGTCCTGGATGTCTGGGCCGGCTAGTTAACGGGACGCCACCTCGACCTCATTAGTTAGACGTTTGTCGCGCAACAAATACCAGTCCACTTTATGGCGGGTAAATCGTGTCTTGGACACACGAGAAACCATAGGTGTATGATGGTCACCGACAATGAGAATATCAGTCGGTGGAAGGTTCGGGTCATTGGCAATAGACAGAGTATCGTCAAACACTTGACCCCAGAGCTCTGTTAACTGACAAACATCTTTAGGCGCGATAGCCGGATTTTCCGTGTCGCAATTCAATGGGCCATCCACCAAAGGGTCAAATGGAATGTGCGAATTTAGAGTCAGCCAATAAAGCATTTTGGGAGGCTCAGATAATTGAGTCATTTCAGCCTTCACAAGTCGGGCAACATCTTCGTCACAGAGACCTTCGAATACCCCACCGCAGCGTCTTTCGATATTCAGATCATCACGAGCTTCCAGCTGTTCCTGAAAATATAAGTGCTCAAAACCGATGCGAGGATACCACTTATCGCGGGCAAACATGTTTTGCGTAAACCCGTGATAGGCATATGTGGCATAGCCGGCGTCACCATATCGCCTAGGCAGGCAATCAAAACTTTCAGCACCAAAATAGGATTTATGGTCTCCCCATTCGCCGCATAATTCTCGGGCCGCTGAGCCGGTGGTGGAGCCATGAAAATAGGTTTCGCCTTTGCTATACTCAAACCGGTTTCCGTCGAGCGCACGGGTAATGTAATTTTCTAGTTGCGCCCGATCATGGGGATCATCAAAAGCACCCATGCCTTCAACCATAACGATCAAAAGATTTTTCTGCGGCGCATCAACCGCTGGATAGGCCAATTTGGTTTGCAGAACGGCGCTATCCACTGGCCCCTGATATTTACTGACATGCGGCATATCCAATCGATAGCCCATGAAGCAAATAGCCAGGGCCGACACTGTGGCCATCAAAGGTGAAAAACCCCTAAGGTTTTCGCGGTGCTTATTAATCAGAAACGCGGCTAAAAGCGCCATGCCAGCGATCATCAAAGGCCCAAAAACATATAAAGGCTCTTCGAATATGTTGATATCGAACAAATAAGGAAAGGACTCAATGACCCGTCCAATCCGCAAATGGAATGCTAGCGAAATTATTAGTATCAGATCGAGAACAGCGATCCCTAAAAACATCAGATAGTTCAGCCATTTAGGCGCTCTCAATGCAATTAGGCCCGCCAATAAGAATAAAAGCGGCGTTAATACTCGCCCCATAATGATCATGGGCATAATCAACAGGAAAACAATATTCGGGATTAGGACAGCGTAAAACGCGAAACGCCAGGCACTTTTACCAAAAAGCCCCGTACCGCTAGCCGTTTTTTGCTCTGTGATGACCTTTGTCATGACCATTCCCGTTTGCCGGAATGACTTAAGGGATCAGACTTAAAAAAGGGATAATGTGACGGCACCACCTGACCCGTGAAGGCGATCTGATTCCCGTGAACCTGTGTTTACAGGTGGGCGCCGGAAATAACCGAACCACGATCCGGACAGAGCCAGCTCCCTAAGGATGAATTAAGGTCCCTGGAATAAGTGCTCATGCACAAAGCCCGCAGCAACCGTCTGGGGTTATTTGGGCGTAAAAGGTTAAACTTACAAGAAGAAAGGTTAGATGCGGCCTTCAAAATCTTCCAGTTTAAACCCAGGGTCAGGATATTGGGGGGCCATATCCTCTAACGTCTTGCGGACGATTGAGGAGATAATCGCGCCGCGACGAGACCGACTGTCGCTGGGGATAACATGCCAAGGCGCCCACGGCGTTGATGTACGTGCGACCATGGTTTCGTAAGCATCCATAAACTGCGGCCAGAGATCACGGTCATCCAAATCACCGGGATTAAACTTCCAAAGTTTGTGCCCTTCCACCAGGCGCTCTTTGAGGCGTTCACCTTGTGTCGCGTGGGAAATGTGCAACATGAATTTCAAAATCGTCGTGCCATTTTCTGAAAGATGTTTTTCGAAATTATTGATTTGCTCATAACGCTGTTCAACCTTGTCGAGTGGGGCAAATTCACGAACCTTGACCACAAGCACTTCTTCGTAATGAGAGCGGTTAAAGACCGTAATTTCGCCTTTGCCCGGACAAACATTATGGACGCGCCAAAGATAATCATGAGCCAGCTCTTTTTTGCTCGGAGCCTTGAAAGCAGCAACTTTGACATTAAGCGGCGGCGTTTGATGAAAGATTGCAGAAGTGGTGCCATCTTTTCCTGATGTATCCATGCCCTGTAGAACAATCAGCAACGAACGGTTGGCCTCGCCATATAGTTTGTGGGCAAGGTCACCGATGACGGGTGCATTAGCTGCCGTGACGGCGCGCGCCTCTTTGCCTTTGGTAAAATATCCAGGCCGCGTATCCATATCCTCCAGACGGAATTTCTTCGGGTGGTCAATTCGGTAAGCGTTGATAAAATCCTGCGCGTTCATAAATTCCCTTAATGAGTTGAGTCGATTCCATATAGCTTATTAAAATCCATAACATAGTGCCCTATGATCTTTTCTTTTTCTAAATCTACAGCAATGACTAGAAAGACGTCCTTGTAGTCAGTCAAAATATGTACAAGATCATAAGTGTTTTCAGAAGTGCGGTAGACATGACCAACGGCGTAGACTCCATCCAGTTTTAACCCATCGTAGTGAGAATTCGGAATAGCTTTTACATACGGACCTATATCAACACTGGATGTTGCAGAACGAGTAACATCCGTGAAATTTTTAGTGTCTTGCAACTGATCGATTTGCTTTTGATTCAGTAAAAAGGTTTGAGGACTTTTCATCTTTTTCAAAAACTTGAACATAGTCGTATCTAGCCTTGTTCTTTAAGTGCCTCAAGTTCCAGCCACTCTGTTTCCAAAGCGTCGAGCTTGTTCTTTTGTGTTTCTAAATCCTGAGCGATTTTTGTAAACCCGTCCGGGTCTTTGGCAAACAAATCCGGATCGGCAAGCTTGGCTTCCAGAGCTACGATAGCCGTCTCACACGCATTCATTTCACCGGGCAATTGCTCAAGACGGAATTTATGTTTGTAACTGAGCTTATTGGCATTTGGCTTTGACGACACCGCTTTCTTTGGCTCGAATTTTTCTTTTGTTTCTTTTTCCTTACGGGCCTTTACCCCCGCCCCGCGCTGCGCCACCATGTCAGAATAACCGCCGGCATAAACTTGCCATTGGCCCGGGCTTTCATAGGCAATGGTTTTTGAGACGGTCCGATCGAGAAAGTCTCGATCATGAGACACCAGCAAGACTGTGCCGTCATAATCGGCAATGAGTTCCTGCAGCAGATCCAAAGTCTCCAGATCCAAATCATTTGTTGGCTCGTCAAGCACAAGAAGGTTAGACGGCCGGCGCAATCCACGAGCCAGTTGTAATCGCCCGCGCTCGCCGCCAGACAAGGCATGAATGGGGGTGCGAGCCTGTTCCGGCAGAAACAAAAAATCCTTCATATAGCTTTGTACATGTCGCTGGCTGTCACCAATTATAACATTGTCTCCACGGCCATCTGTAAGCGCCTCGGATAAGGTCCATTCTGGATTAAGACTTTCCCGTTTTTGATCAACGATAAGCTTTTCAAGATTAACACCGAGCCGGACCGAGCCATTATCTGGTTCTAGTTCTCCCATGATAATTTTCAGCAAGGTCGTCTTACCCGCCCCATTGGGACCAATCAGCCCTATTCGCTCACCGCGCATAATCCGTGCAGAGAAGTCATTGATAATGGAACGCGCCCCAAAGGATTTCGAGATATTTTTTAATTCCGCCACCAGCTTGCCAGATTTCTGGGTTTCGACGGTGGTGAATTGAACATCCCCTTTTACATGGCGTTGTTCTTTCACCGACTTTCTAAGGGCCGCCAATTCTTTGACCCGTCGCATATTGCGTTTTCGCCGCCCGGAAACACCATGCACGATCCAGTGTTGTTCGCGCACGATTTTGCGATCAAGCTTGTGCCGGTCAAGTGCTTCCTGCTCTAGATAATTGTCTCGCCAATCTTCAAAATGGGCAAAACCCTTGTCAATTTCACGGGTCTCTCCTCGGTCCATCCAGACGGTTTTACGGGATAATTTCTCTAGAAAACGGCGATCATGAGAAATGAGTATAATTGCCGAGCGTAACCCATTCAGCTCTTTTTCGAGCCATTCAATGGCTGGTAGATCCAAATGGTTGGTGGGCTCATCTAACATCAGAATATCCGGCTCTGTCGCGAGCGTCCGCACCAAGGCCGCTCGTCGGCTCTCGCCACCAGATAGGTTTTGTGTTCCCGAGCTTTCATCAAGTCCCAGCGCGTCCATATAATACGGAATTTTATAACCCTGTTCCGCACCTTCCAGACCTGCTCGCACATACTCCCCGATTGTTGCAAATTCGGTAAGATCAGGTTCCTGAGGAAGGTAACGAGCTGTGACACCGGGCTTCAAAAAGCGTTTGCCCCCGTCCTGCTCCACCAGACCCGCTGCGATCTTTAAGAATGTCGACTTCCCAGACCCGTTACGCCCGACCAGGCAAATACGTTCGCCCTCATAAACACGCATATTGGCATCCTTCAGCAAAGGTGTGCTTCCAAATGTCAATGCAATATTGTCGAGTGTTAAAAGTGGTGGTGACATGTCCGATTTTACGAAATTTTTCCGCGACATAGTCGTATTTCTCAATTAAAGAAAGCCCTATGCGGGACGGAATTTTTCAAAACAGCTTTTTATCAGTCATACTAATGTGGCTGACGCTGGCTATTGGCAGTTTTTCTAATGCCATTGCTCAGGACAGTCATTCAGAGAACTCTGCGCTCGCACCACCAGAATTTACGATAAGCTCTCTAGAAAACCGGATCGCAGCGCTTGATAATAATCGGGAACTCAACGAGGCCGACGTCAAAATCATCGAAGCCACTTACCGCTCAGCCATACAAGACATGGAAACCGCTCAGCTCAATCGACAATCTGCTGAGGAAACAGCCATAAAAATGGATAACGCCCAGCAAACCATAGACGGTCTTCGCAATCAGATTGAACAAGCAGAACGCCGCCCAGCGCAGACCACCCGAAGCGATATGCGGACAGGTGAGGATCTGCAAAAGCTCGAACAGGAGAGAGTACTCAAAGAAGGTGAGCTTAGAAATTTCGAAACAGAGCTCGAAAGTATTCGGGCTGAAATTCAGTCCATTTCGGAGCGCTCATTGCAGGACGAATTAGCCAATGCTCGATTGGCTTTAGCCACGCAGACCGAACGCAAGGAAATCCTGAGCCCTGACAATGGCCCAGTCGAAATCAGTCAGCGGGTATTAGTAGAGGCCCGTGAATATGAATGGCGCACAAAAATTACCGCGCTCGAACGGGAAATCACTTACCAGCCAACACAGCTACAAATTCTGGAATTACGGCGCGATGTGGCCCAGCTTAATTTGGATATAGCGGAGCAAGAAGTCATAAATCTGCAACTCAAAACAGGTATGCGCCGCTACCGCCTGGCACAATACAGTTATAATCAGACCGCTCAAAATTTATCTTTCCTGGAAAATGCACATCCATTTTTGTTAGATTACGCCAGTGAAAATCTATTAATCGCCCGGCAAATGCGGGATATCGCAGAACGCGCCAGCAAATATCCGGCCACACAGGCTCGAACCCGCAACCAACTTGCCGACGTGGATATAGATTTGGAGGTGGCTCAAGGCCTAACAAGTCTGGGAGAATTTAACCGACAATCCAGCGCCACACTTCGACAATTACGGGACCAGCGAGTCTCGGTGAAATCCATAGAGGCTCAGATTGCTGCGACAAACAAACAGCAATTAGCAGCGACACAAAACCAATTATGGGCGCGTCAGCAACTTAGAAAAATGCCACTTATCCGTCCCAATTACCAATTGATCATGGCTGATTGGAACGACCTAAATCCAAATAGGGCGCAATTAACGGTCACAGAAATCAACGAATTAGACGCACTCTATTTCATGCGGCGAAGGCTTTTAAATGACTATGCAGAAACGGCTTCCAATGAAATTCGCGAAGCCCGGCAGTTAGAAATTGTTCAAAACAGCCTCTTCTCTAAAACCGGAGAATTATCATCCATATTGGACCAAAACCTGATATGGTTGCCTAGCGTGCGTGCTATTGATGCCAGTTGGCCGGAGCGTGTCTGGCGGGGCACGCAGGATGTTTTTAGCTTTAAAAATATCGGGAGTACTTTTGGTGTTATTGGAACAGAGTCGCGACAGCTATGGATCCCGCTTTTAAGCACATTAATGCTAACAGCTTTTCTTTACCTCCTGCAACCGCGTATACGCCGAAACATTGCCGGAACGGCAGGTTTAGTCGGCAAAGTAAAGAAAGATTCTCACTGGCATTCCCCTCAAGTACTCCTTTTGACGGGAATTTTGACAGCCCCTATTCCGATTTTGCTATTGTTGTTTGGTTTGGTATTTAAAAACAGCGCCAACCCAGAACCTTTCATAGATGCCTTTGGGCAAACAGCCATTGAGTTGTCCGGCTTTGTCTGGTTCTTCCTCATGTGGAAAGAAATCAACAAAGATAAATCTTTATTCGGAACTCATTTTCAGTCCCACCCGTTCTTTCGCAACAATACCAAGAAGAACCTGCCTTGGTTCATTCCACTTGGCGGCCTCGCCATTGCTTTAGTCACCCTGACTCAAAACAGTCGGGAACCGGATATATATGAAGGTTTCAGCCTACTGGCCTTTATTGTGACGGCACTTATCTTGGGTTGGTTTGGCTTCAAAATGATCGGCATTAAGAAGGCTGATCTTGAGCGGACTTTCCCCGAGAATAGCCTTTTCCGGCGCTATTACCGCCTTTTTATAATCCTTGTGATTGTCTTCCCTATCGCCGCGGCCATTCTGGCGGCTATCGGATATTATGATACGGCTCGAGAATTGCTCTCGCGTATGCTGTTCTCCGGCGGACTGGTGATTGCCAGCTACACGATATATGGTCTTTTGCGACGTTCAGTCCTTGTAGCTCAGAGACGACTTTCTTTAGAACAGGCTATAGAAAGACGAGAACAGGCTCTTCGGCAGCGCAAAGAAGAAGCCGAAGCTGAAGAACGCGGCGAAACTCCACCGCCCCAAGTTGACTATGAAGAAATCGATCTTGAAAAACTGGACCAACAATCCGGACAGATAATTAAAACCGTGGTGGTTTTAGGTTTTGCTGTCGCCATGTGGTTTTTCTGGCAGGATTTATTCCCGGCTCTTTCAGTCTTTGACCAGGTCGAGCTTTGGTCTAGCAGCGTCACTGATGCCACAGGTCAGGTCGTCAACGTTGACCGTATTACCCTCTGGAACCTAATCCAGTCACTGGCCATTGCCATATTGACATTTATTGCCGCCAAAAACCTACCCGGTCTCCTCGACGTGTTTTTCCTCAACCGTTCCAAGCTGGAACGGGGTACGCGTTACGCCGTTAACAGCGTTATTCGCTATATGATTTTTATCATCGGGTTTGTCTGGGCCTTTTCTCGACTGGGCCTCGACTGGTCACAATTACAATGGATTGCCGCCGCACTATCCGTTGGTATCGGTTTTGGTCTACAGGAAATTATCGCTAATTTCATATCTGGCCTTATTATTTTATTTGAACGACCAATTCGGGTTGGCGACTACATCACCATCGGCGATAAAAGCGGCACTGTCCGGCGCATCCAAATTCGTGCGACGACATTATCTGACCTGGATAATCGCGAGATTTTCATTCCCAATAAGGAACTGATTACGCAAAAAGTCACAAACTGGACGCTGACGGACTCAATCACACGCATAAAAATCAATGTCGGCATCGCCTATGGTTCGGACACAGAAAAAGCCCGCGAAATCATGAAAAAGGTTTTGGAGAGAAATAAGCGCGTCCTGGACAAGCCCAATTCAAATGTATTCTTCCTCGGCTTTGGCGAAAGCTCCCTGGATTTCGAGCTTCGCATTTTTGTCCGCAGTGTGGATGACCGCTTCGAAGTCAGCCATGATATCCACACCGAGATTAATCGCGAACTGGCGAAGGCCGGATTTGAAATCCCATTCCCTCAGCGGGATTTGAATATCAAATCCAAAATCGATTAACGCCAGATGCTGAAAGGCACCAAATGTCTGAATTTGAAGATAAAACCGTTTTGATTACAGGTGGGACACAAGGCATTGGCCTTGGAATAGCCAAATGTTTTTCTTCGGAAGGTGCCAATGTTCATATTTCCGGTACGCGTGAACACGCTGCCGATTACAACACATCTTTATCAGATTTCACATATCATCAAGCAGACCTTTCGAAATCTGCTGGCTGCCAATCATTGTTCAATAAAGTACCGGAAGTAGACATTCTAGTGAACAATGCCGGTGTTGCCCGTGACGATGAGTTTGAAATGGATGGATTTCGTGCCACCTTGGAAGTCAATCTATTTTCAGTCATGGAGCTTAGTCAGCTTTACTTCCCTGTTTTAAAAGCCCGTTCTGGGTCAATTGTAAATGTCGGATCACTCGCATCTCATCTCGCCATCAAAGACGGACCAGCCTATACGGCAAGCAAGTCTGCCGTCTACGGCCTGACGCGTTCATTAGCTGACAAATGGGCACCTAAAGGGGTTCGGGTTAATATGGTTGCTCCGGGATTTATTCCAACACGCATGACATCCCCGCTGACTGAGAATAACGTGGTTTCTAAAGGCATTGTTCAAACGATTCCTATGAAACGATATGGCTCACCAGAAGATATTGGAAATGCTGTCACATTCCTGGCGTCTGAAAAAGCGGCCTACATAACCGGCATCAGCCTCAATGTAGATGGTGGCTACATGTTGCGCTAATCAAGCGTAACCTTCCGCGGCGCAGAGTTCTTTTGTCAAAACTTTGCTCATATCGCCATCCACATTGGCCAGAACAACCGGATCCATGACTTTACGGAACAGCGGCGGAAAATAGGCCAGCAGGAACATTGTGCCATAGCCATAAGGAAGCTCCGGCACTTCCGGTAGATTACGCAAGTGCTGATAGTGGCGAGACGGGTGCGCATGGTGGTCGGAATGACGAGCCAGATTATAGCTGATTATATTGGTCACCATGTTTTTCGTATTCCAGCTGTGATGGGGCATACAGGGCAGATATTTACCGTCGGGACGCTTCTCCCGCAGCAGTCCATAATGCCCCACATAATTTTGCATGGATAACATAGAGGAACCAAAAGCGGCGGCGCCGATTAGATATGGTAAAACCGTCCAACCGAGTACCAACACAATTGCGCTCCATAAAACGACTTGGAACAGGACCGTCGCGATCACCTCATTCTTTAAAGAAAATCTGGAATACCCACGACGGGATGCGCGTTTACTTTCAAGACGCCAGGCCCGCTTCCAGGCCCCCGGATATTCCCGCATCATGAAGCCGTAATAGCTCTCACCAAAACGCGCTGTCGCACTGTCGCGTGGTGTCGCCACATCTGAATGATGGCCTGTATTATGCTCTACCCGAAAATGACCGTAAAACACCGGCGCCAAAGTCAAAAGCGCGACCCATTTAGACACTTTGTCGGTCTTGTGACCGATTTCATGACCGGAGTTCAGGGCAAAGGCCAATCCGGCGCCGTGCGCCCAAGTTAGCGCAATATAAGAAGACACTGGTAATGGCTGTGTGGCCACAAACCATGCCCCTATGAGCCAACTCATATAGATGACCGGCATCGAGGCATGCACCATAAATCTGTAAAAGGGCGACAACTCCACCTGCTCGTGGTCGAGCCCCAGCAAATCATGTTCATCGTCACCTAATAGAGTTTCGATGATAGGCATAATCAAATAGATAAAAACGATGGGTGCCCAGGCCATATGCACATTGCCCGTGGCCAGCATCAGCCCCACCCCCATAAGCGGGATAAACGGGTAAGTCATAGATATCAGCCAAATATGCCGTTTGGCAGCTGGATTTTTCTCAAAATAGCTAACGAGACTCATGGGAATGCTCCTGTTTCGAGCTTAGACATAGTGTTATTGATAGTTTTGTCAATAATTTTATTGATAAATTTATCAATATTGCATTTACGCGTCCCTGCCCTATAAAGCCGCCATGTCATCGACTCGTCAAAGACTGTCCCCTGAGGACCGCCGCAAACAGCTTATCGAACTGGCCATGCAAGTTTTCGCCAAAGACGGCCTTGAGCGCGCTGGCCATGGTGACATTGCCAAGCTGGCGGGCGTTTCAACAGCGACTGTGTTTAATTACTTTCCCACCCGTGAAGACCTGGTGGAGGCTGTGTTGGAGCATATTCGCGCGCAAGTCCGGGGCATGTTTGCCCTTATGGGCGACGGTATGATGGGCGTAAGGGTTCTGGTCGCCGGTTTTGACCATTTAATCACAACCCAGCCTGATCTGATCAAAACATTCCTGCGCTGGTCGGTGGCGTTTGGGGATACAAACCGCGCGGCTTTTCTGGCGTTTCAAGAAGAATTACTCAATGAAATATCCGCACGACTAAAACAGCCGCAAAAAGACCGCTCCGAAGCGCGCATCATTCTGGGGGCTGCAGACATGTATGCCCTCATGAAACTGGACAATACGCCAGAGGATATTATTGCCCGCTTCGTCGATCGTCTCCTCTCAGTTTTGGGTGAATAATGCGAAAATTTCTGCTGACAACGGCCCTCGCCGTCAACCTGAATGTAGCGACCGTTTTTGCGCAGGAGGGAATGCCAGAGGAAGACAGAGTCATAATTGGCGGCTTATCTGCCGCTGATGCACTGACAATTGACGAAATCGTAACGGTGGCGACCCGAACAAATGAACGGCGCTACGCCTATCCGGCTAAAATTGACAAGCTCACAGATGAACGTCTGGAAGAGCTCTCTTCTGTCCACGCTGCCGAAGCCTTAAACAGTGTGCCGGGGGTTCATATCCACCGTGGCAGCGGGCTGGAGCATCTGACATCTTTGCGTTCGCCCGTCTTGACCGGCGGTGCCGGAGCCGGGTCTTTTCTTTACCTGCAAGACGGCATTCCTTTGCGCGCCGCCGGTTTTTCCAATGTTAACGGACTGTTCGAAGCTCACACGGCACTTGGGGCCAGTATCGAAGTTTTCAAGGGCCCAGGCAGTGTTACCTATGGCTCGAATGCTTTGCATGGTCTGATCAATTTCAACACGCGACTGCCCGATAACAAAAACCGCTATAATATTATGGCGGGGGAAGACGGGTACCTTTCTGGCACCTTTAGTCTATCCAGTCGCAAGGCTGGTGGTATGGAAGGACAGTCAATCAACCTGTCCATAGTGGATGACAACGGATTCCGCGAAGCGTCCGGTTACAGCCAGCAAAAACTACATGCCACGATGACTCGCAGCCTGGGACAGTGGGAAGCCGTTTGGCGCACATCCGTTCAGAACCTGGAGCAGGAAACGGCCGGATTTATTCGTGGCAACGATGCCTATCTTGATGACGATATTCGTTTCAGCAATCCGAATCCTGAAGCCTATCGGGACAGTCAATCCGTCCGCACTCAGTTGCGCCTGACGAAAAATCAAGATGGTGAAAAACTCATCCTCATCCCTTATGCTCGTTGGACAGATATGGAATTTCTGCGCCATTTCGTGCCCGGACAAGCCACAGAAAAAGTCGGCCACTGGAGCATTGGCGCGGCGAATGCACTTCACGGCAGAGCCGGCAATGGTAGCTATATTCTTGGCTTTGATGCGGAATATACCAAAGGGTATCTGGACGAATTTCAGGCGGGGCCGTCGGTGTTTTCATTTGTTCAAGGGGCCCATTATGATTACGAAGTGGACGCTATTACGCTTGCCGGCTATGGCGAATATGACTGGGAAATCGCCAGCAATACCCACCTAAAAATCGGGGCGCGTGCGGAATATGTGGACTATGCTTATGATAACCAGATCGATTCAGTTGATGTCGGCCGGTTCCGGCGGGTTGATGACCGCTCTGATGATTTTTTTGTGTTCACGCCGAAAGTGGCACTGACATCACAAATTGCGGACAATCTCCACGTCTATGCCCGTGCCGTTAGAGGCGCCCGTGCCCCGCAGGTCACTGACCTTTACTCCCTGCAAACCCAGCAACAGCCCGGCGAGATAGAGAGCGAAACCCTCGACAGTCTGGAAGTCGGTATCAAAAAACAAAGCCAGACCCTCAGCTTTGAAGCGGCCGCCTATGCCATGGAAAAAGACAATTTCTTTTTCCGCAATAGTGCGGGCCTGAATGTCACAAATGGTAAGACCAGCCACCGCGGCCTTGAGGTCTCAGCCCGCTGGAATGCCACAGACTGGCTGGAACTGTCAGGCAATATCAATTACGCCGACCACAGCTATAATTTCTCAGATGCGGCCAGTTCGGCCTCTAATACGATTACCGAAGGCGACAAAGTTGACACAGCGCCTGAGGTTTACGGGACAGGCGTGGTCAAGCTGATACCTTTCGACGGATTTTCAACCGAGATTGAGTGGCGCCACCTCGGGGAATATTTCCTCGACCCTGGCAATACCCAGACATATCCTGGTCATGACGTTTTAGTCCTGCGTGGGCAGTATGAAATGGGGGATGGCCATGCCCTCTTTGCCCGCGTGGATAATCTCTTTGATAAGCGCTATGCCAACCGCGCCGATTTCGCCTTTGGCTCAGAGCGCTATTTCCCGGGTCGAGCGAGGACGATATTTGTGGGTTTGCGGGGTGAGTTTTAATTAAA
>JAHDEZ010000010.1:0-37730 GCA_020628425.1 Hellea sp.
TGCCTTGGTTTTGGTCGGACCAGTTTGATTTAAAGCTTCAGATTGCAGGTCTTTCACAGGGTTATGATGACATTGTCATCAGAGGCGATCACGAAGGAAGTCGTTCCTTTGCGGCCTTTTACTTCAAAGGCGAAAGGCTATTGGCCGTGGATGCGGTCAATGCGCCCCGCGAATTTATGATGTCACGTATGGCTCTGACCAAGGGACAAACATTGGATAAATCTATCCTTGTTGATTCCGAGGCAGATTTGAAGATGGCTGTCATCTCGGTCTAAAATTCGCCTACACTTGAAAATATGAACAAAAACAAGGCTAATGGCTATTCCATTATTCCATTTTGCCTGTTATAAAACTGTCATAAGCCTAATAAATATGGGCATCGGGGCGCCTGATAGGGGCAATTTATGCAAGCAAAACCGCATCCTGAGAATGCGAAACGGCTTGAGGTTTTATGGAATTTGGACGTTTTAGACAGCGGTCCGGAACAAGTCTATGATGACCTCGCAAAGTTGACGGCAGATATTTGCGAAACATCATTCTCGATGGTGAGCCTTGTCGATCGCGATCGGCAGTGGTTTAAATCCAAATGCGGTCTCCAACTGGATGAAACGCCTATAGAACAGTCCATATGTTCCCACGCAGTTGCCGAAGAAACCTATCTTGAGATCTCGGATACAGCTCAAGATATAAGGACGGTTGATAATCCACTTTGCCAAGGGGAACGGGCCTTCAGGTTTTATGCCGGGGCTCTTCTGAAAACCGTTGATGGCTGGCCATTGGGGACTTTGTGTATTTTGGATACAAAGCCTCGAGAGCTGTCGGGATTGCAACGTCAAGCTTTGAGTGTTCATGCCAAACATGTATCCAGACAGATAGAGATGACAAAAGCTTTGATTGACGGATTGGCCTTCGACACACCAAATCAAAATAAGTTGATACCTGACGACCCGAACTTTATCTATGGTTATGAAAAGCTGACGCCGAGAGAGCGGGAGATTCATAAGCTTATTCTTAACGGTGAATTCGGTTCCTCAAGCAAGAAAATCGGTCGAGCGCTCGGGATTAGCCCGCGTACAGTTGATCATCACCGGGCCAATATTATGGGAAAGCTCGAAGTGGATTCGGTTGCTGAATTAATCGCAAAAAGCCTCCGAGGATTATAGGTAAAACTGCATAGGCAATCCTACCTATTTCGACATTATGCAAGACATGTCATATGTCAAATTGATACGAATCTCAGGTTCGTCTCAAAATCATTATCGGACAACGCGCCCCGTTCGATAAAGCTGAGGTCCGACGTTGCCCCACATCGCCGTCGGACCTTTTCTTTTGGGCAAAAGCAAATTACAGGTCTGTGATGAAATTCATGTCCCATCACAAACACTTAGCTGCTTTCTTCATGTCATTTGCGGTGTTGGCCTTTGTTTTCCTTCGTTTGGCCGTGTTCAAGTCACGTGCCCTTTTGAGCGAGACTTTTGACTCTGGTCCATCAGCTTTAAGTATTATCGCTGCGCTCGATGCCCCGTTCATGCTGATGTTTTTTTGTACGCCCGCCCTGATAGGCGGATTAGGATATTGGATATTTAAGGATGCTGCCTTACGCGTTGGATATCTATCCATTTTATGTCTGTTAATGGCCGTGATTTGTGTCGCTATAGGCGTAATGACCGAAGCCAATGATCTGGCCACAGAAAGTGGATTTGGCGATGGATGGGTTATGTATCCGCCGCTGAGTGTCGAACCACCTGTTAAACCATTGACCGACTGGGTTTTAACGGGGTTTGTTTTGGCTGGACTTTCTGCCCTGCTCAATGTTTTGGCCTTTCTTAGTCCTCGAATTAGAGTATTCTTGAAATAACCTCATCACATAGACGATAGATTTGGGGTTCTTTTACCTGGACGGGGCATATATACCGCTGCGCAAGGAGAATCTAATATGAGACAGATCGGACATTTCATTGACGGCGAGAATGTGGCAGGCAAATCCGGCCGCACTGCCGATATTTTTAACCCGAATACAGGTCAGGTTCAGGCGCAGGTCGCACTTGCGACGCCCGCCGAGGTGGACGTCGCCGTTGACAGCGCTGAGGATGCCCAGCGCATTTGGATGAATACCAATCCCCAAAAACGCGCACGGGTTATGTTCGAATATAAACAGCTCCTGCATAAACATATGGATGAATTGGCGGAGTTATTGTCTGCCGAGCACGGCAAGGTCGTTGCCGATAGTCGCGGTGACGTCATGCGCGGTATTGACGTTATCGAATTTGCTTGTGGTATTCCTCATAATCAAAAAGGCGAACATACTTACGGCGCGGGTCCCGAAATCGATGTCTATTCCATGCGCAAGCCTCTGGGTGTTGTGGCGGGCATTACGCCGTTTAATTTCCCGGCCATGATCCCGTGCTGGATGTTCGGCATGGCCATCGCCACGGGTAATGCCTGTATCATTAAACCGTCCGAGAAAGATCCATCCGTGCCTATGCGCCTGGCAGAGTTATTTGTCGAAGCTGGTGGGCCGAAAGGGCTTCTTAATGTCGTCAATGGCGATAAAGAGGCCGTTGACGCGCTTTTGCAACACCCGGAAGTCAAAGCCGTCAGCTTTGTGGGCTCGTCTGATATCGCGCATTATGTGTTTTCTGAGGCTGCTAAATACGGCAAGCGCGCCCAATGTATGGGCGGCGCGAAGAATCACGGCATCATCATGCCTGACGCCAATATGGATCAGGCCGTCAAAGACATTCTAGGCGCGGCCTATGGCTCAGCGGGCGAACGCTGTATGGCCCTGCCGGTCGTCGTGCCTGTGGGTGAGGGAACGGCTGAGCGTTTCCTGGAAAAAATGCTCCCTGCCATTGAAGGCTTGCGGGTCGGCACCTCCAATGACCCTGATGCTGATTACGGCCCTGTCGTCACCGCCGCCCACAAAAAACGGGTTGAAAGCATGATCGACACCGCCATCGCAGAAGGCGCGGAAGTTGTCGTCGATGGCCGCGATTTCACCCTGCAAGGTTATGAGGACGGTTTCTTTATCGGGCCAACTTTGCTGGACCATGTCAAACCCGGCATGACGACTTATCACGAAGAGATTTTCGGCCCTGTCCTGCAGATCGTTCGAGCTGACACGTTCGAAGAAGCGGTCCGTCTGCCGAGTGATCACCAATACGGAAACGGCGTGGCTATCTTTACGCAAAACGGCCGTGCCGCCCGCGAATTTGCCGATCGGGTCGAGGTTGGCATGGTCGGTATCAATGTCCCAATCCCTGTGCCTGTGTCTTACCATTCATTTGGTGGCTGGAAGCGTTCGGCCTTTGGCGACATCAACCAATACGGCATGGAAGGCGTTCGGTTTTACACCAAGACCAAAACCGTCACCCAACGCTGGCCCGAAGGTGAGACCGAAGACAGCGCGTTCATTATTCCGACGTTTTAACGATGGATTTCCAACTCACAGAAGAACAGACCCTTATACAGGATACGGCGAGCCAGTTCTCCGACAATGAACTGGCCCCAAATGCTGAAAAGTGGGACCACGAAAAATTCCTCGATCGAGCCGTTTTTGAAAAAGCCGCTGAGCTGGGATTTATGGGGATATATACCCAAGAAGAGCATGGCGGAACGGCGCTCTCCCGGCTGGATAGCGCGCTGGTGTTTGAGCAACTGGCGCGGGGTGATGTTTCACATACGGCTATGATGACCATCCACAATATGGCGACGTGGATGATTGACCGCTTTGCCTCGGATGAGCTGCGCGCCAAATATGTCCCGCGTCTGGTGACGGCGGAACTTATTGCCTCTTATTGTTTGACCGAGCCAGGTGCCGGGTCTGATGCGGCGTCTCTGACCACCAAAGCCGTCCGCGACGGCGATGACTATATCCTCAACGGCACCAAGACCTTTATTTCCGGTGCGAGCTGGTCGGATATTTATGTGGTCATGGCGCGAACCTCGGATGACGGCGCGCGCGGAGTGTCTACTTTTGTTATCGAAAAAGACACGCCCGGCCTATCCTTCGGAGCCATCGAAAAGAAAATGGGCTGGAATGCTCAACCCACCGCCCAGGTCATCATGGAAGACTGCCGTGTGCCTGCTGAAAACCGAGTAGGGGCCGAAGGCGATGGTTTCAAATTTGCCATGGCAGGTCTCGACGGTGGCCGGATCAATATCGGTTGTTGTTCACTCGGCGGGGCGCAGGCTGCACTGGACGCGGCGGTTGCCTACACCAAAGAGCGCAAACAATTCGGCAAGGAAATCAGCGCCTTTCAAAACACACAGTTTAAACTGGCCGATATGGCCACCGAGCTCGAAGCCTCCCGCATGATGATCTACAGGGCTGCCAATATGCTCGATAATAAACTCCCCAACGCCGGATCTGCTTGCGCCATGGCCAAGCGTTTTGCGACTGATATGGGCTCCAAAATCGCCAATGACGCCCTCCAGCTCCATGGGGGTTATGGCTATTTGTCGGAATATGGCATCGAACGGATTGTCCGTGACCTACGCGTGCACCAAATCCTCGAAGGTACCAATGAGATTATGCGGGTGATCATTTCCCGGTCAATGTTACGGCAGTAGGATCGTTTGATTACTGACAATAATCATATCCATTTGCCGACGCTCACCCGGCGTCTGAGCCTGATATTCATGCTTTTTCTGACGTTTTTTACCGGGTTAAAACTGCTGACCTGGGAGCCTGATTACCCTTTCAAAACCTTTGTTGCTGGGGAAGGTCTTGTAATGTTGCAATTCCCCAATGAACTCAGATCATGCATTCGGAGTTCCATGAATGGAGAGGGCATCCCCATAAGCGAAGAAAAAGTCATGGCTATGACGAGCTTTCAATCGACCTGTCTCAAAAAATGTGTCGACGCGGGTAAAACAAGGAAAACATGTCTCGAGCACAGGCCGTATATTCCTGTTCAGTCAACTATCTGGGAACGGGACGGCTAGCATGTATTATGTCTATGGAGCCGCTTTCGGCCTTTTATGCCTTCTTCCATTTGTCAAATCGTCAAACCGCACCTTGGCCATGAATGGTTATCTGGCACTGGCAATTATGGTGTCCATCTATCTCGGGGCCTATCTGACGACCGATAACTTGCATCTCATGATCAAGGAGTTTTTCATCGGCCTTGGCTTTTTGGGTTTAGCCACAGTCTTTAGAAAGGCTTGGCCTTTGGGGATCGGGTTTCTGGTCCTCACTCATGGCGCCTATGATCATTTTTTCGGTCACCATTCCGGCGTCGCCGACTGGTATCCACCGGTTTGTGCAGGCTTTGATGTTATTGTAGGTTCAGGCTTAATCCTGCTTATGTTACGCAACGATAAATACAAACAATTGGAACAAAAATGACTCAACAAATAAAAACAGAGGTCGAGGGCAAACTCGGCATTATTACCCTTAATCGTCCCAAGGCGCTCAACGCTCTGACCACGGAAATGTGCAAAGCCATCACCAAAGTCATGCTGGAATGGGAAGAAGACGAAAATATCGCAGCTGTCCTCGTAAAAGGCGCGGGCGATCGGGCGTTTTGCGCGGGCGGCGATGTCATCATGCTCCATGATAGCGGCAAAAAGGACGGCAAGGAGGCTGAGGAGTTCTGGCGTATCGAGTATGCGCTCAATGAACTTATCCACCGCTACCGCAAGCCTTATATCACCATGATTGACGGCATTGTCATGGGTGGCGGCGTTGGTCTTTCTGTGCATGGCGGTCACCGCATTGCGGGTGATGATACGCTGTTTGCCATGCCCGAAACAGGCATTGGTTATTTTCCAGATGTTGGTGGAACCTATTTTCTACCGCGCCTGGGTATGTCGACCGGTATGTGGCTTGGATTGACGGGCGCGCGCATTAAAACGGGCCATGTCTGTGAGTTGGGTATTGCGACCGCCTATGTGCCGTCTGACAAACACGCAGACCTGGTGGAGGCGCTAGGCAAGGCCAAGCTCGACGGGACCGAAGTATCCGTCGAAAAAGTCATCAAAAAATTCGCAAAAAAAGCACCAAAAGCTGAAGAGGTGAGCGGTTCTATCGGCGCCTTCATGGCAGAGAGTGTTGACGTTATCATGGATATGTTGGCGGAAGACGAAAGTGAATGGGCCCAGAAACAGCTGGAAAACATGCTCAAAAAGTCTCCCATCGCTTTGGCCATTACCCATCGCGCTTTACGGGAGGGGGCTCAGATGAGCTTCCGTGAAGCCATGGAAATGGAACTGGATGTATCTTTGAACTTCCTCAAAACGCAGGACTTCTACGAGGGGATTCGTGCGCAGTTAATTGACAAAGATCGGAAACCTCAATGGTCGCATGAGGGTGTTGGTAAGGTCACCAAAGCTCAGATTGATCGGGTTATGAAAAAAGTGGCCAAACCAACCTTGGAATTTTTGTCATAACCGGATGCTTTCATGCATAAAAAAATACCAATGACTCAAAATTTGATGTAGGTTATTAACAGTAAACTGGGAGATCCTGATAACTTTGGAGAGTGAATATGAAAAATGTGGGTAAGTTTATCCTCGCAAATCTTATGATTTGTTCTTTGGCTTCGGCACAATCTGTCGACATCGACGAAATCAAAGCTGAAGCAGAAGCCGGGGATGTTGATGCGCAATATATGCTGGCGGTTCTTTATGATGACGGCGATGGCGGCGTATCCGAAGATGACACACGCTCCGTTTATTGGCTGGAAAAAGCGGCCGCTCAGGGCAGCATGCTCGCTCAGAACCACTTAGGTGTTATGTATATCAACGGCGAGGGTACTGGCGTAAATGTCGCCAAAGGTCTGGAAATGTATGAAAAAGCCGCTGAACAAGGGCATGGTGTTGCCGCGGCCAATCTGGGTTATGTATACCGCAAAGGTGATTTGGCGCCTCAGGATTCCGAGCGCGCCATCCGTTACTTCATGCGGGCCGGTGAGCTGGAAAATTCAGACGGATATTTCGAAGCCGCCTATACATATGATTTAGGCATGGGCGTCAAAGAAGACAATGACAAAGCCTTGGAGCTCTACGAACTTGCAGGTGAGCTGGGTGATATGACCGCCATCTATAATATCGGTGTCATGTATGACGAAGGCGACGGTGTAAAACAGAACCACAAGAAAGCCCATAAATATTTCATGGAGGCTGCAGAGGGTGGATTGGGCGATGCTCAACTGAATGTAGGCTATCAGTATATGAATGGCGAGGGTGTGGGCAAAGACTATGTCCGTGCCTATATCTGGACGGCTATGGCCGAAGCACAGGGTACAGAAAATTCCGAACGCAATCTGGAGATTGCCGAAGGTCTTTTGAGCGACCGCAAGCTTTGGAAGGCGCAGGCTGCGGCTGAGCGTTGCCTTGAGTCTGGTTATGAGGACTGCAAGCCGTAAGCGTTTTCAGGTAAAACATCTATGACAAAAATCGCGTTTATTGGCCTTGGCAATATGGGTATCGGCATGGCCGCAAACCTGGCGAAAGCCGGTCACGAAGTCCGCGCGGTCGATATCTCTGAGGCCGCCGTCACCAAGGCGGTAGAGGCGGGCTGTATTGGCGCAGCTTCGGCGGAGGAGGCCGTCTCCGGCGCGGACGTTGTCATTTCCATGCTACCCGCTGGCAAGCATGTAGAGCTTGTCTATATGAGCGATGGGGGTGTGTTTGACCACGCGGAGCCCGGCACGCTTTGTATTGATTGCTCGACCATAGATGTGGCTACGGCCCGTAATGTCATTGTCAACGCCGAAGAGCGGGGCCTGTCCATGATCGATGCGCCTGTGTCTGGGGGTGTCGGCGGTGCGGCGGCGGGTACGCTGACCTTTATGTGCGGTGGTAAACAGGATGCCTTTGATCGGGCCAAACCACTTCTCGACATTATGGGTAAAAACGTTTTCCACGCTGGCGAAGCCGGGAACGGGCAGGTTGCCAAGATCGCCAATAATATGCTGCTAGGTATTCATATGATTGGGACCTGCGAGGCTTTTAATCTGGCGGAAAAGCTGGGCCTGGACGCGCAGACATTTTACGATATTTCCTCAACCGCCAGTGGCCAAAACTGGTCCATGACGAGCTATTGCCCGGCTCCGGGTCCGGTGGAAAGCGCGCCGTCTAATCATGACTATCAGCCCGGCTTTGCCGCGGCTATGATGCTCAAGGATTTGCGTCTGGCGCAAGAGGCCGCCACCACGGCGCGCGCAGCTACACCACTGGGCACTCAGGCCGAAGCACTTTATTCTTTGATGGAAGCGTCCGGAAAAGATGACCTCGACTTCTCCGGCATTATGAAGCTGATTAATGGGTCGCTTTAACCCAAAGGTTTAGGACGCATCCGGGTTCAGCTTATCCATCGTCTTGGTTTCGAAATCCTCGGCATCGTGACGCTCCAGTAGCTGTGTCGCCGGATCGCCCCAGGCCCGGTTGACCATGCGGCCGCGTTTTACGGCCGGGCGTTCGAATACCTGTTCGCTCCAACGCACGACATTTTTATAGCTTTCTACATCCAGGAACTCACCGGCCTCATACAAAAGCCCTTTAACCAGCACGCCGTACCAGGGCCAGATGGCCATATCAGCGATGGAATACTCATTGCCGGCAAAATACTCATTCTTGGCCAGATGCTGATCCAGCACGTCTAATTGGCGCTTGGTTTCCATGGTAAAGCGGTCGATCGGATATTGCCATTTCTCGGGCGCATAGGCGTAGAAGTGTCCAAATCCGCCGCCCAGATACGGCGCGCTGCCCATCTGCCAGAACAGCCAGTTCATGGCTTCCGTTCGGGCTTTGTGACCAGTTGGCAGGAACGCCCCGAATTTTTCCGCCAAATATAAAAGAATCGACCCGCTTTCAAATATACGCGTGGCCGGGTCGGTTGAGTGGTCCATTAACGCCGGAATTTTTGAATTGGGATTGACGGCGACAAAGCCGCTGGTGAACTGCGCCAGTTCCTGAATATTGATGAGCCAGGCATCATATTCCGCGTCGGAGTGTCCGGCCGCCAGCAGCTCTTCAAACATGGTTGTGACTTTCACCCCATTGGGCGTGGCGAGGGAGTAGAGCTGAAAAGGGTGTTTCCCGACGGGCAAATCTTTTTCTTCACGCGCTCCTGCCGTCGGGCGGTTGATATTGGCGAAACGTCCGCCATTGCCTTCTTCCCATTTCCAGACTTTTGGGGGTGTATATGTGTCAGCCATGGCTCTCTCCAATTCGTGTTAGAGGCAAATCTAAGGGGGCAGGGCGGAAATGCAAGGGCGCAACATGATCACGATAATGTGTTATCGGGCGGCGTAATCAGCCTTAAAGCTGTCGCACGTTTCTTTTGGTGCCTGGACATCCATGCCCGCGACTATGCGCCATTCGCCATCCGATTTTGCCATGGAGAGTTGGTTGACGCCGCAGCCCACGGTTTTACCGTCTACGGCAATCACAAAAGGTGCCCAAACGGTCGCCAGATTACCATATTGCTCGACCTTTATGTCAAAGAGCTCCTCATTGGCATAGCCCATTTCCAGCGTGCCGACCCAGTCCCGCCAGCCCTTGCGGCCGCCAAATTGAACAGTGCCGTCAGCTTTGACACGATGTAGATCCCCGTCCGGATGAAACACGCGGTCGACCAGTTCCGTATCGCCCCGATACATAGCCATCATCATGGCATAGGCCGTGCCTTCAGGGGTGGAGAGGTCAGGTTCAGCCGTGGCGTAATCGGGTGCCTTCTTTACATTATCAGGTTGCGGCGGCGGTACGGCGCAGGCGGCGGTGAGGAGGGAAGCTATAAATAGTGTAGTGCGCGTAAACATAGGTGCTCTCTAACAATCCCCTCATATCACATCAAATAAAATTCCTCACCCTGAGGAGCGGCGATAGCCGCGTCTCGAAGGGTATTCACTGGACCATCCTTCGAGTCCCGAATGCTAACGCATTCGCCTCAGGATAAGGATTATAATTTCCGTCCATACCAGACCACGCGGCCAAGGATATTGGTTTCCTCTGCTGGCACCTCATAGGTCCCGTGAATGGGGTTGTCGGAGATCAGTTTCAGGCGCACCGGGCTTGTCGCCGGGATACGCTCGACACGTTTCACTACCAGGACATCACTGTCATGAATAGCAAAGACGCCGCCGCTGGCCGGGTTTTTATCTTTCCGGTTGACCATGATGCGGTCACCGGATTCGAGGGTAGGGCTCATGGAATCGCCTTGGACCTCTATGGTAATCAGGTCGGCGCTGACGAGTTGCATTTGTTCCAGATAACTACGAGGGAGGGCCAGGAAATCTCGTTCCCGCTCGTTTGAAACCACCCCGCCGCCGCCCATGCCGGCGCGAAATTCATATTCAGGAATGCGCACCGTCGACGTCGTCTCAGCCACAGTCTGAGTTCCGTTTAATGCCTCTAACAGGGTTCGGAGATCCTTCTCCCGTAGCTCCCGTGGTGAGCCTTTCCATATATATTGATGGAGATAAGCATGGTTTTTACCCAGCAGTCTCGACAACCCGGCCAGGTCAAAGCTGGGGTGATTATCAACCAGTGCCAGAAGCTTCTGACGGTTTTTATCAAGTTTTGTGCGATCCAAAAACCGCCTCTCCTGTGTCTGCAGACAATTCCTTTATATGGAGAGGAAATAGGACCTGCAATAGGAAATATGATAGAAAATAGGAAAAATCCTATTGACATGCATAGGACATAAATCCTATATACTGGGTGTAATCAATAAGGGGTCAAAATGAGTCTTGAGCTTTTCTGGGCATTTTTAATCGCGGGCACGGCTGCAATTCTGCAACTGTGCTGGGGCATCTGGGCCAACAGACCTTAATCACACACCCGTCTGGCGGGAACATTTCAGGAGACAATCATGGGACAACATCCCGAGCCCTTCGCGTGGGGCAATCGCGGCGAAGACCGATTTCGCATGTCTGGACATATACCCAATCGGTTGACGGATGAACACTGTCAGTTTCTGGACGACAATGTCGGCATTTCCCGACGCACGCTGCGCCATGTCCATGCCATGTTTAATGAGCGTTTTGAGATGGCGCTAAGCTGGGAATTGTTCACGGCTCTGCGAAAAGATGCCATTCGGGAAGGGCGAGCCAAGACGACCTATATGAAGAATTATTTTAAAAACGAGAATTCTTCGGAGCGTGAGCTACGTACGCAAAGGCCTTATCTTCGATCCCGGATCACGGGCGGGTGTCAATTTATTCCCGCAGGCCACAAGGCTGCTTGCGGTGCCCCTACGACTGGGCGTTATTGTGAGACCCATGTCCATCTAGCTTTTGACGGTGACCGTCAGGCCTCCAAGCGGGGTATCAGCTATATCGACAGCACGCTCGGTAAATACGGCTAGACCATGGCGAAACGTAAAAAGAAGAGCGCGGCGAGAGCCGTGCCGCAATCCCGCTCGCCCCAATCTCGCTCTCCTCTGGAACAACTCGCCCGGGACAGCATCACCGAACAGGCCCGCGACCGGCACAGCTATCAAATGGTACGTTTTGCCGAGAAAGACTTTGAAGGGGGCGTAAGCCTGAATGGCATGCGCCTCGAGCGTTTGGCCTGTGTGAAGGCCTTGGAAGGCCTAGCCCGGAAGCATCCCAAGCGCAAAACCCTCTTCCTGCAGGCTTATCACCTTATGGCGGCCAGTCGCTATCACGGAGATGTCCAGGCCGCGCAGGGACACCGCTCAAGTACTTTTAGGGAACGTATTGACGTGAGCGCCAGCCGTGAAGGCGGCCTCACCCGGCGGCTCGATGTCTCACGTCGTCTCTTGCGAACCGCTGAAGCGCTGGAGCCAGAGGAACTGGCCGTGCTCAACCGCGTCATTCGCGACCGCCCGGATGAGAGCATGGCCGATATCTGGCCCAACCGCACAGAACGCAATACGGCCAGAGAGCTGATAAAATCAGGCCTGCACGAGCTGGCGGTGTTTTATGGGATTGTACGGTTTTAGGGACTCTCAATCCTCGTCATCCAGAGTTTATCTCAGGATCCATGTGGATTTGGTTGTTAATTTTACGAGCGTTGAAAACATAGCGTGGACCCCTAAATCAAGTTCAGGTTGACGGGATTGTTAGATTACTCAGCCGCATAGACGCCCCCTGTCCATCGGTGATAGGGGCGGCGCATGAGCACGCCCCAATCGATTCTTGAAACTGTCTTTGGCTATCAGGCCTTCCGACCCGGGCAGGCGGATATCATTGACCATATCAGCCAGGGCGAGAACCTTTTGGCCGTATTGCCGACGGGTGCGGGGAAGTCGCTTTGCTATCAAATCCCGGCCCTGATGGGGGAACGGCCGACCATTATCGTCAGCCCGCTGAAATCCCTCATGGATAATCAGACCTTTGCGCTCCGGCAAAACGGGGTGGAGGTGGCCTGTATTCATTCCGGCCAATCGCGGGACGAAAATATCCGGCAATGGCGCAGCGTCACAGAGGGCCGGGCGAAGATGCTTTATCTGTCGCCGGAACAGCTCATGACCGAGCGTATGTTGGCGGCCATGACAAGGTTACAGCCGGCGCTATTTGTCGTGGATGAGGCCCATTGTGTGGCCAAATGGGGCCCCGATTTCCGCGAGGATTATGCGCGCCTCACACAGCTTCATCACCGCTTTCCCGATACACCCATCGCCGCCTTTACGGCCACGGCCGACAAAGCCACGCGCGAAGATATCGCAGAGGTCCTTTTTGGCGGCCGCGGCCGCATTGTCGTACAAGGCTTTGACCGGCCTAATTTGTCGCTAACCGTGACCAGTGGCGGGAATAAACGGGCGGCGCTTCTGGAATTCATGAAAACAACCCAAGGCGCATCGGGTATTATCTATGCCCTGTCGCGGAAGAACACCGAAGACATTACGGATTTTCTGAGGGGCGAGGGCTATAAGGCGCTGACCTATCATGCGGGCATGGAGGACGCGGCCCGTTCTGATGTGCTCAATCGCTTCCTGTCAGAAGAGGGCGTTGTGGTCGTGGCGACCATCGCCTTTGGCATGGGTATCGATAAGCCGGATATCCGCTTTGTTTATCATGTGAACCTGCCGTCTTCCATGGAGGCTTATTATCAGGAAATCGGCCGGGCCGGGCGGGACGGCGCACCTGCCGAGACGGTGCTTTATTACAGCTATCAGGATGTGGTGCAGCGCTCGCGCTTTATCGCCGATGGTAACGGTTCCGCTGAGTTTAAAATCCGGGAGCGCAAACGGCTGGAGGCGCTGCTGGCCTATTGTGAAGCGCCAAAATGCCGACGGCAGGTCTTGCTGGATTATTTCGGGGATGACGGCGAGGCTTGTGGAAATTGCGATAACTGTATCAGCCCGCCAGAACTCATTGATGCCACGGATAATCTTAAGCTTATCCTGGAGGTCATCGAGGCGACGGGCGCGCGTTTCGGGCAGGGGCACATTATCGACGTGGCCCGGGGCAAGGTCACAGAAAAAGGACAGGCGCGGGGCCATGAAAACCTGCCGCAGTTCGGACAGGTCAAACATATGGCGGAAGCCTTCCTCAAAGCGCTAATTCGTCAGGCCGTGGCCAGTGGCTTTATCGATATGGATATCGAACGCATGGGGGCTTTACGCCCCACAGAGTGCGGGCGGGCGGTTCTGGCGGGCGAGATGCGCTTTGAGTGTAAGGATTTCAAAAAGACCACACGCAAGACCATCAATAAACGCCGCGGAAAACCGAACCCCGTCGATCTCAAGCCCGAAGATTTAGAATTGCTCGGGCGTCTGAAAGCCCGGCGTCTGGAACTGGCACGCGAGTCCGGCAAGCCCGCCTATACGGTGTTCGCCGACGCCACGCTGATGGATATGGTGCGCCGCAAACCGCAAACACTGGACGAGATTCTGCAGGTCAACGGTGTCGGGCCCAGTAAGCTGGAACGCTTTGGAGCGATTTTTTTGGAAGTTTTGCGGGATTAACTTTATCCCGTCATCCTCGCCCTTGTGGCGAGGATCCATGGTTCGCACAAATACCATGGTTGTGGATCCTAGGGACAAGCCCTAGGATAACTGGACAGAATAGCCTAAGCGTAGAAATCCTTAATGATCTGCCAGCCTTCTTCGGGTGTGTCCACAAATTGGAACAGGTCCAAATCAGAATGCGACACGGTTCCGGCATCAGCGAGCGCTTTGAAATTGATGATCGGGTCCCAGAATTCTTTGCCGAAAATCAGGATAGGCATGGGCTTGACGCGTTGGGTCTGAATAAGGGTGAGCACTTCGAAGAACTCATCCAGCGTGCCGAACCCGCCTGGGAAAATACAGACGGCTTTGGCCCGCATCAGGAAGTGCATTTTCCGTATGGCAAAATAGTGGAACTGAAACGACAAGGCCGGAGTAACATAAGGATTAGGCCAGGCCTCAAACGGAAGCACGATGTTAAGCGCGATGGAACAGCCGCCTTCATCATCCGCGCCGCGATTGGCCGCTTCCATAATACCGGGGCCGCCACCGGAGCAAATCACCCATTCTTTGCAATCGGTTTTTTTACTGTCCCGGGTAACGATGCGGGAGAACTCCCGCGCCATTTCGTAATATTTGGAATTGGTGGCGAGGGCTTCATGAGTGGCCTCAGAGTAATCACGTTCGGATTTTTTACCAGGTTCCGGAATACGGGCGGAGCCAAAGACGACAACTGTGGATTCGATCCCTTGCTCATCTAGAAGCATTTCGGGTTTGAGTAGTTCCAGTTGCAGACGGACAGGCCGCAATTCCTCGCGGGTCAGAAAATCCTGATCGGCAAAGGCCAGACGATAGGCGGGATGGACCGTTTGCGGTGTTTCCGGCATTTCTTCGACGCGGGCAATATCCTCCTCGGAGGAGCGGAAAGTTTTACCAATACGGCGATCCGTTGAACGTCTGTCTTCCATGATAGTCCTTTCGACTCGGCAGGAGGTATTGCGGCTTGAAACCACGCGAGGACGGTTAGGTCAACCGGGCGGGATCAGTTCTGCTGCTGGAACAATAATTTTTGATAAACGCGGCCGATCACAATCAGTACAAGTCCCAGGACCACAAAGGATATGGCCCGTAGCACGCCTTCGAGTGTGGACATGTCAACGAGGAAGGCCTTGAGCACGGTCAGGATTATCAAAACCCCGGAACCGAGGCGGAAGGCCCGGCGATCATACTTCACGCCTATGGCGAGGGTTAAGACCCCAATGAGCAGCCAACTGGCCGTAATGGCATAGGTTTCCAGGCCTTGGGGGAAGTTCTCAAATATAGAGATGTGTCGACCGGAGAAACCAAAACGGATCTGGCTGGTGACAAATAGCATAAATCCAAGAATTGACAGTAGTCTGAGCGCGGTTGTGTAAGCGCCAGCGGGTTCATTTCTTCGGATCCATAAAATAGCGCCCATCAGCAGCACGGGAATGAGATAGGCCAGGGTCAATGTGTTGGCGAAAAGATTTCCTTCGATACTGGACAGGCGGTTAAAAAGCGGCGCCAGTGTGACGCAAACGAATACGGCAAACACAGCCAGGGTGACCCAGCTCAATAATGAAAGCATGCCGGGAATAGCCAACTCTGTCCACGTCGCGGATCGATTGTTAAACGCCCCCTGCGGGATTTCTTTTATGCCCATCCAACGACGAGCGAGGGTCATGACCAGACCGGTTGATACATAGAGCCCCATCTCATCAAAGGTGAAGTCTGCCGCATATATATTTCCGTCTGTCATAAAGTGGCGGATCTGGAAGAGGACAAATAATAATCCAAACCCAATGCCAAGCGCCATAAGACCCTCTGAAGGCGTATCATTGCCATCCCGGCGCAGCAGCCAGCCGGAGCCGAATGAAATGGCCGATGGTAGCGCCAGATAAATCCAAAGCTCGTTAAACGGAAAGCTTTCACCAACAGAGCCCCGGTCGCCGAGTGTAAATCGCAGAACCATTAAGAGCGTAACGGCTGCCATAATTAAACACAGCCAGCGCGTCGCACGGTTTTGCATGATCTGTGTGAGGCCGGCAAAAAGGGCAATCGATGCCGCAAGGCCTGCGATTTCCCATGGCATTTTGACGGCAAGTAAAACGCCCATGAAAATTGCAATCGCAGTTCCGGTTAGATAGTTGGCAGGTAGATTTTCGTGGCGATTCCGTTTGTCAAGCAGAAGCGCAGCCAAAAGTAACAGCCCACCACAAACAAGTATTGTCAATCCAATCTGCTTGTTCGTTATATCCGATTCCAATCTGTTCAGAGTGCAAAAAATCAGGATTGGAGGAAGTAACGCTGGAGCCTTCCATTTAAGCCAAAACAGTTTTGTGGACGTTTCTGTTGCTGGAGTTTGAAGATAATAAACGAAACCCAATACCCCAAAAACGGCCGTTAAAATAATGCCGTTACGCAATGGGTTTGTTCCGAAATCAAGTATTATCGCTGCAGCCAATAATCCCGCAATCCAGAAATTCGGAGTGAACATCTGGCGCAGAAAGGGCATAAGCGAAAAAGCCCCCACAATACCAATAGATAAGAGCAACGATAAATTTCCGTGGGGTAACTGGATGATCGCACCAAAGACAATAATGGCGAGAAAGATATTAAATATTGCAACGACGCCGGACACATGTTGGATCCGCATTAGCCCCTTCGAGGATGTACCTGGAACCTCGTCTCGACCCAAGTAATGATTGGCGGCAAAAATGAGCGCAAAATAGCTTAGCCAAATTATTAGATTTTCACCGGGGCTCACGGCGCTTTGTGACAGAGCCAGCCATATACTGCCGCCGATAATAGCCGCTATACCCAGCCAGCTCCAATCGCGCAGACGCGTCAACAAGAAAGCAGCTAAACTGATAATGGTCAGATAGGCAAAAAGACCAAGGAAACTGGGCTCTTCCGAGGCAATCAATGCAGGTGTGGTGAATGCTGCGACCAGTCCCAGGGCAGAGATATAAGGTCCGTGCAAAAGCCCTAATGCGAGCGCGCCGAGGGATATCAGACCCATTAAAGTAAAGGCCGGTGTCGCGCCAATGAACCCATAGAGTTCATGAGCGGCGAAGACGGTGCCGAGCAGGGTGAAAATGCCGACTGCTGTCAGCACGCCTGGAATATAATTTTGTTGCAAAAAATCGGGTGTTGTGCCGTCTTTGCCTTTAAAGAAGCCGTCACCCCGGCGCAGGAATTCGCCGCCTGCTAAAAGTGCAGCGCCGAGAAAAGCCGCCATGCCGATGCGCATTTCCGGTTTGAAAAACCCGGTTTCGATGGAGTAACGCAGAAGGAAAACTGCGCCAAACAATAGCGCCAATCCGCCGACCCAAACGGACCATTTAGCGCCAAATTCAAATTCCATATTCCGTTTGGCAGATTGAGATTTTGGCGCCGCTTTCGTGCCTGTCTGATTACGGACACGTTCCTTGAGACTGTCCCATGTGACATTATCAAAGCTCTCGCGCGGTGCCTGACGTGTCGGTACGGCCGTCGCGGCGGCGGTTATAGCCGGTTCCGGTTGGGGCGAGGCGATATCAGCCGCAGGTGTCGTGTCTTTTGTGGCTGACTGGACCGGTTTTTTTCTGGTCTTTGTCGATGTCGGATCCGGCGGTTTTAAGCCTTGAGCCTTGAGAGCCAATATCTCCTGACGCAGGTTTCCCAGCTGATGCTCCAGGTTGCGAACAGATATTTCTAAGTCCCGGGCTCGATTATTGGCGCGAAAACCTGTAAGCGCCCCAAAGAAAATGAAAAGCCCTATCAGGCCAATAATGACCAGCCATTCCATATCACCGCTTCCCCATCAACATGCAGACAGGCTAGGAGGTTTCTACGGGCAAGTCACTCTTAAAATTAGCGGTAAGTAATCACACACCAAACAACCAGTTGGCATTTTTAAGTGGGATTTTCTGATATTTGGCATAGGCGGCGGCCGCATATTCGCGGGCCTTTTGTGGGGATCCATCTTCCATCCACGCGCGGACTATGGCTTCGACCACATAGGCCTCAGGGGCCATATTGCCTTCGGTCAGAACATAAGGGATATGACCGGTTGCTTTGATACCCTCTTCGAAATAGCGGCGGCTTTGACACGCAATGACTGCAAATTTGCGTTTAGAAATCCTATTCTCGTCAACTTGACTTTTTGTTAAAACTGGAAACGGGACAGAGCCATCCATAAGCGGATTATGCCCGACAAATACTGTGAGACCGTCAATCGGATTTTTGAGCAGGTCCATGAAATATTGAATTGCTTTTCTTTGCTGAGCCCCGTCCCAGGCTTCGGCGTAGAATGTCGTGTCAGGTCCACCAAACTGGATTGCGGATGCTGCTAAGACGTGCGGTCTAAAACTGTCCGTTTTCATTTCACGAACCTGCCAACCGTCCTGGCGTTTCAAGTATGAATTCACGCCATACATCGCACCCCAGTAGAGATTATTAGCTGGGTCCTGTCCATTGCCGAGACTGGCGGGAATTGGCACGATGCCTTGGTTTTTATTATCGGCTAGAGAGACTATTATCCGAACCGTTGCACCACACGCCATGGCAGGGGTTGGGATGAATGACGTGGACACTGTCGCTATTCCGCCAATAAGCGCTGTACGTCTTGAAAGCATGGGTGATGCCTATCAGAATTTGTCAGTTATTTCAAATTACATTTAGGTTGGGAATTACTAACACATACAAGCTCAGGATGACGGGCTTACCCATTCCCCACAATGCACCTGAGCGAATGGATCTGTTCCGCCCGCTCAGAGAGTGGCACTGGCGGGTCGTCCGGGCCGCCGTAAAGCGGGTCGCGGATGAGATAGTCTTCGGCCGTTGTTCCGACAATCAATCCCCAATGGACGATGGTGCCGCCCAGATAGAACTTGACCAAAGGATAGTGACCATCATCCAAACAGTTTTGGATATGGCTGTGATCCGGTTGGTTATAGAGCTTTGCGCTGACCTTGCCATCTGTGGCTGCGGGGAGCTTGTCCCAGATAAGCCAGCCGCGATCCGTAAAGCCATTATTGTCAGATAATTTTGTGACCAATTGGCCGGGTGTTATTTTTGTGCCCGTCAGATTGGACGCTGCCATGGCGACACTGGATATGGTGCAGCCATAGGCGCGCATCGTGTCGGTGGTGTCACCGATTTTCAGAGCGCCCCACGCTGCGTCATCCTGCCTATAGAAATAATTATCCGGCAGCATGAATGTGGCTTCGGGAGACGGCGTAGAGCTATCCGGACGGCTATCGATAGGCTCGGAACCGTAATTTTGTTGATAGAGCAAAACAGCCGCAACGGCACTGATCAACGTCAGGAATATAAGAATGCGCAGCAAGTTTTTTGGATTTTCCATGTTTAGAGACTAGCAAACCTGCCTGAAATTAAAATAGGAAATAATTCATTTATCCCTTGTGAGTTTTCATAAACGGCCGTATTTTCATTCAGGCTGAAACTTAATGTGACAGCCAACCTAATATTTGTTAGGCTTCGCGCATGTGGAAGTATGTTTCAGGTCTGATTATGGTGTCCCTGATGGGGGTAAGCGCGGCGCAAGCCGGGGAGTTTACGTGCTGGGATGGCTCCCTTGTTTCCGATAAAGCCTTCTGTCCTCCGGAATTAATTGTCTGTCCGCCGGGGCCGGAATATAAAGATGTTACCATTGACGTTACCGGGCTAATGAATGAGCCCGTTCCCGTCTATATCACCTATGTTGCTTACGGCCCGGGTGGCCCGGTTCAAATGAAAGGGTTTCAGATCCAGTATCCTGCCAGTCCTCAAAAAAACTATTTTATCAGCTATATGTATGGCTCTTTGCATGACCAAACCATGATCTTGAATGATGACGGTGAAACCATGCGGTTTGAAGATAATGGCAGCTATCTGGCAAAAGAGGAACCGGATGGGTTTGTCGTTACAGCGGAAGAAGGCAATCGAGAGGCCTTTTATGCCTGTCTGTTGGATACGTTTCAGACTTATCTGAAATCCAGTGATCGGACTGCGGAGCTCCATGTGACCTGCGGGAAGCTGGAATATGCGGGTTAGGATAATAGGCCTTTTACCGGCGCTGTTTATTAGTGCCTGCGCCACGCAATCAACAAAGCAAGAGCAAGGCCCAAATAATTCTTCTGTGGTCGTAAAATACGAGTTCAGAACCTGCTGGGACGGAACCGTTCTTGGCCCTGAGGTTGTGTGTACTCCAGAGCCTGTTCCTAACGCGCCAGCTGTCTCCGAGACTAAGTTCTGCTGGGACGGCTCCAGAGCCAGATTAGGGTTCGTATGCCCACCGCCGCCAACCATTGCGGCGCCGCCTAAACCGTTTGATCCCAAAACCCGTCCGGGGCCGGATAATCCGGACAAAATCGGTTTTGTCTGGTGTATGGACGGGACCGGACTAACCTATAATGCCTATATGGCAGGAAGTCGGTGTCAGCCTTCCGGCGTATATTAGCCACCCCGAAGCCATGCTCCGACGGTACGACCATTCCTTGGGAAGAGTGCTCTAATTACGGAAATAATGGGCTGTCTTGGGATCAATCTGCCCAGCCAGATTAATGATTGCATCTTCTATGGGCTTATAAGGATTGTCTGTTCCGCAAGAGCTATGGCTAAAAACCATTTCCTGCCGTCCATCATAGATATAAATCTTCCGCGTTCCTACGTGCGAACAGGCCGTATCTCCCGATGAGCCGCGATGTCCAAATTGTGCTGAATGATGATAGGCTGAGCGGATAATATTCGCCGGAACCAGATTGCGGATATCATATCTGGGTGGGTCGATTCCCGGGCCAGATATTATGCGCTTGTCCGTACCTATTTGGTCTGACACTTGCGTTTCAGCGTATAAGCCGACACGCAGATCAGAAGACCCCGGGGCGTAGGGCTGCTGGCTGAGAATGATATATTCCGAGGGCATGAGGTTATATCCGTTGATGATTTCAACGCCGATCACATAGACGGAACTATGAAACTGATAGCTCTTCGAACAGACACCGTTTTCAGGCATGCCAAACTGAGTCTGTGGACAGAATTGGGCGAATAGCGGGGTTGGTGCCCTGGCATCGGCCCGCATGGCGAACAAGGTCATCACAGAAGTCAATGCGATAAGAAAAAGGCGCATGCAAATTCCGTATCACAAAAGAGAGAATAAATATAATGAATAATCCGGAGGCACGGACTATCCCGGCAGAAGAAATTGAGCGGAGTAATCTATTTAAAAAGATCCGTGACATGGGGCAGAGCGGCAAAAGCCAAGCACAAATTGCCCGGAAACTCGACATTAGCCTTGTCATATTGGAGCAATGGATCAAGGCGGATCCGGAATTTGCCGAAGTCATGAAGGAAGCAGACGATCTGGCATTGGCCTGGTGGGAAAATCAGTTGCAAAAACAAGCCCTGAGCCGTTCGGGTAATGCGACACTGATTACCCTGGTTTTAAAAACCCGGTTTGAGAGCCAATATGGCGGCACTACCAGCGATGTAAGCACAGAGACCGCTGACATGAGCGCCATCAAAGCGCTCTCACCCAAGGGGCGGGAGAAACTCAGGAAGCTTTTACAAAAAGAGCAGGGGCTTTAGAGCCATGGCCCTTTGCTGAGACTGAAGGTTTTCAGGTTCTGTAGATTGCCAGAGAACCGGATAAGCGGGCGAACGCGTTTGGGATTGGCCAACCAGATATAGTTTTCCGGATTAAACCGGTTCGGGCGAACGGGTTTTTGCTGAAAATAAATATGAAACTTGGTGGATTCGGCTTCGATTGGAAAAGTGTTACGGGTCGCTTCGGACACATTAGCCAGATTGATGACAGGTGTGATATCAATCTCGCCAAATAACCGGTCGAGCAGATAAATCAGAATATAATTTTTCTCATCCTGTGCGTAACCATCCAACCAGTTCTGATTATTTAGCTCGCCCAGTTCGGACAGCCAGCTTTCATCTCCGGTTTCTTTGAGGGCAATCAGACGGAAAAGGTTCAGATGCGCCGCCCAGCTCTCTTGATTTAAGAGCGGCTTTTTGACGGATTTCAAGACGGAACCGTAATTGGAATTCAAAAAATGCCCGGCCGCTGTTTTGGCAGTCCAGCGTTTGAGAACATATGTCTGAATGGTTTTAAGCATATGGTTTTTCCAAAGTCTCTTTGACTACAGTTAGGGATGATTTGGGATTTGTCCAGCTATTCGCGTTCCTAATCTGTAATTTTAGTGCTAGGTGATTATCATGAAGTCATTTTTGAAATCCCTTTTTGCTGTGTTTATGGCCGGAAATACGACAGCCGGTGCGGCACAGGCCCAAACCTCAGAGACCCGGAAAGCAACACCTAAAGTGCAATCCCAGACGGAGCCTGATTCTGAGCCCCTACGTCCGGAACAATCCGAAAAGTTTGAGGGGCGCTGGGAGCTTTATGCCTATGCACATCTGGAGTCGGATCTGCTGGGGGGCAAAGATGAGGTTGACCCGAGTGACATACAGGCGTGGTTGCTGGGGGACGGCGGAGGAGCGACTGGAAATACTGAAGACGCGTCAGGGTCGACTTTACTAATACATGGTTCTGGACGTATCCATGAACAGGCCGAAAGCCTGACCAATATTCTATGGTTTGACGATGAGGGCGTTCAGGAAAATTATAATAGCATCGCGCCCTTTATTGGGTTCCTGGTTGAGAATGCGAATGGTGTTTTCGCCCGTCCTGACAAAATAGCCAGTTGGGCGGTGCCGGATAATACGGCTTATCAGGCGCGTTTACGTTATGACGATTATGACACGCTCATCAGTGAGCGGTTTGACGTCAATGAAGCGGAACTCAGTCGCACTCTAAACGTTGTGACGGACGGGCTTTACGTAACGCGGATCGTCATGTTCTATAGAAAGTCCGGAGAGACCTAAGGCGCCCGTTTATTCTGTCACGATACGGGTTTATAACAAGAGTGGTCCCGGTCGACTAAACCAACTTTTTGCCATCCGCAGCTGTCGAAAATTTTATCCTCTATGGATTTGAGATAGAGGGACGACCGCCTCACATCCGGACAATTCTTTTTATGGTGAAAATTGACCGAGTGGGTCAGCTCGGTTTGATCATTGCCTGATGGCTGCAAAGCAAGCGTTATGGTTTGTAGGTTTATATCAAATTCCCGGTCATCGATAGTATAGCTCAATCCGAAGCTACCATCGCTCATACGACCTATATTATCATAACTCATTGCAGCGAGTTCTTTTGCGAAACAATCCATATTGTCTATCTTGGCGTCCAGAATGAGCGTGCGCGTTATCCTGGCATCGGGCGGTGTACAGGATGTCAGGACGGTCGCACCCAGACTTAAACAGAGAGCCGTTTTTAAAAGTCTATTCATATCTAATTCCACATTAAGGGAGTTCGATCTCTCCCGCCATCACTCTAATTATTGCCGCCGCGTTGTCAAAACCCAGGGCAGGGTCCTCTAGTGGGGAGTCCTGCCAATGTTCTCCATCCCAGTACTGCAATAGTTCTGGCAGAGAAAAACTCCGTTCGGTAGCTGCAAGCTTGGGTATTGTGATGCGCACTATATCCCAATCGACAAATTTCATGTCTGCATCGTCTATGCGCCAACCATAATTTTCCAGCATGAAAGGCGCGATCTTATCAGACCAGTCATAACAGATATCGGTTTTGCGGGCATAGCCTTGCCGACAAAAGGCCTCCAGGGCGGCAATGAGCGGTGGTTCAGATAATGTAAATTCATCCCAGCGACCAAGGGGAAGCGCGTCCAAATATTCGGCGATGTCAAAAAAACAGGATAAAGGATCCGGTGTGAATCCAGTCTTGTCTTCAAAGGCCTCAAATCGGATAGCCTCGTCAATATGGTCAAACAGGATGGCGTGAAAAGTGAAAGTCATAAAGCTGAAACGCTGAGCATTTTCATATTGTGCCTTATAATCGACATAGCTGATGGGTGCTGGCAGATCTGGATGAAAGGCAAGGCACAGGCCAGACTGCCAGAGAAAGTCCAATCCATCATATAAAGCGCGCTGTCCGAGATTATGAATTTCGTTTTCCGGATTGGGGCTGCCCTCATTGGCCTTTTCCAGATAAAGATAGTGAATGCCCTTGGCCAGCGCGCGCATGAAGTCTTTTTCATCTGCATTGAGCGGCTTGGGCGCTCTTTCTCGCCAATCGCGTCCATCGTAAATATATTTCTGACAAAAAGCCTCGCTGAGCGCGACAGATTGCTCAAGTTCAAAAAAAGCTGGTTTCAAAACCTCCTTGTGCCAGACATCACCGTCCCAATAGCTTGTTATGGCAATAGAAAGTCCCCAAGGCGTGTGGCTGGCAAGGTCACTTGAAATATGAAATGGTATCGCTTCGGAGCCGTTGAAAAGTTTTTGAATGTCTGCTTCAAGCAGGTCATGCGCTCTGGGTTTTATATCATCCGGTCCCCATAATTGGGCGCGGGCCATGGTCCGGGCTATAGAGTCCAGCCATTGATAACCGTCACCCGTTTTTGTGGCATAATGTTCATCAACCAATGCCACCATCAATTTGTTCAATAATGGGTCGCCGGGAATGAATGTTTTCAGTCTTTTGGTCGGCAAAACTTCACCCAGTCCAAAATGGGTGAGGTAGCTTAAAATGGCTGGAAACAAATTGTCGGCAAAATATTTTGCATCATAAAACTCAAATCGGCCTTTGATCGAAATATCTTTGGGGCGGAGCGGTTCATAGATACCCGTTGTGTTTCCTCTAGAGCTTTGCGTCAAAAGACCGGCATCGATCATCTCAGGCAGGCTGCCTTGAGGCTGACGGGGTTCCCTGATTTTTTTGCGGTCAACTGTTACGCGCGTCGCCAGTCCCACGGTCCACAAAAAATGTTCGAAATAGACTTTATACCGTCCGTGAAATGGTCGGGGCAGGCGTCTTTGTGTAACGTCAATATCATCCAAAATGCCCATGACGCATTGGCAGATGACCATCATAAATTCACGGCTGTGTCCCGACATGTGACCGTTCTAATTCATTGAATGACCTACGTCCATGAACTCATGCTTGCAATCTCTCATCGAGCGGAACCAAAAAAAGGCTCTGACCGAGCTCGAACGACTGGCTTGCGAAGAGGGCCAGCTAAGCTTCACCGAAAAGTTCTTTGAAGTCCGAGAGGGTTCGCCTTTTATTACGTCCCCGTCATCACAAAGTCATGGCGCGTGTACTGGACCGGGTCATGGGCGGCGAAATCACGCGCCTCATTATCAATATTCCGCCGGGCTTTACCAAGACACAAATGTGTGTGGTGGATTTTGTGGCCCGGGGTCTGGCGATTAATCCGCGGGCGCGTTTCATCCATGCCAGCTATTCCGAGGCGCTGGTGCAGGAGAACTCTCTGGCCATACGGGACACAGTGACTTCTGAGGACTATCAGGCGCTCTGGCCTCTGGAACTCCGCAAGGACGCCAAGGCCAAAGGGCTATGGAAAACCCGGGAAGGCGGCGGCATTCTGGCCAGACCTTCGGGGGGCTCTATCACCGGCTTTCGGGCCGGACGTATGGAGCCGGGCTTTAGCGGGGCTCTGATCATTGATGACCCGCTCAAGCCCGATATGCGGAGCGGCGCAAGTCTCGCGAGTTCGTCAATCGACGCTGGGATACGACGTTTAAATCCCGCCTCGCCCATGAAGACGTGCCAGTGATTATTATCATGCAGCGTCTGCACCGGGATGATTTTTCGGGATATCTTCTGGACGGGAAAGGGGGCTGCCAATGGCATCACCTCTGCTTGCCCGTGGAGGTCTCAGGTGGGCCTCAACACCACCCAATATGTGGAAGCCGAATTTACCATCACCAAGGCGACGGGCCTGAACTTCCCGATGACCGGTGTTCTGGAACGGAACTATCTCAACGCGGCGTAAGCTTCTCACTCAATTCCGTCATCCTGAATTTATTTCAGGATCCACGGTGCCATGTCAGAAAAAAGGCCTTTGGCACTTTATGAAAACCGTGGTCGTGGATCCCGGAACAAGCTCGGGATGACGATGGTTATGATTTTCATTGAGAGAACATGATTCATGTCCATCACCTTCGATACGAGTGCCGCTCCGGCGCTCTATATAGATCTGGATCCGGTCAGGACCCACTACTCAGCCCGCGAGATTTACTCTCGCTGGAAAGACTGGGTCTGGGCCGGGCACGCTGGATGGCCGCCTGCTTTTCGTACGGTCGGCGGCGACGTTACGGGTGAGGGGGAAGTAGCCCCTCGTTTCTTCTTCATCCGTAACGATCTGGGTTGGACCATTCGCAAACCCGACGGCAATGGCGAGTATCTCATTGATGGCAATCTGATTGGTGAGAACACGTCTCTGGCCAGTCTGTCGGAGCCGGTCGGCGCGTTTTCGCCGACGGTGCGGATTTCTATGACCCAGGTTTCAGGCCTTAATACCCGGTCGTTCTGGGAAGCCGTGATTTCTGATTTCGACCAAGGGACAGCCGGATTTATCATTTCCCGCCTGCTCAAGCTGGCCGAGGCTGATGAAGAGCTGACGCCAACCCATGCCCGTCTGCGCGATAAGGATAGCGGCGAGGTGTTGTTGGAAAAATCTGTGAATGGTGGAACGATTGCAGCCGTTACGATTTCTCAAAGTTAAGACTTAAATTTCCAAAACTCCGCTCACCCCAAACTTGATTTGGGATCCAGGAAGGGAAAGCTTTGACGTATGATGTATTTTATCAGAATTCGGTTGAACTGGGAAACTGTGCCCCAGCCTTCGCTGGGGTGAGCAGGGGTTTAAATGCTTAGATATGCCTGGGCCTATCAAGGCGGTGGTGGCAGCTATTACGCCTACCCCGTTCAATCCATTGAGATGAGGCTGGACCGCTCCTATCCGGTCATCCGGATTGGCAGTAAGATAAAACGCGTGAGGGTTCGCCGTCAGATGCCAGCAACATCAGCAACACCCGGCCAACTCCAAATATTCTCAAAGAGGTAATTCATGGCCATTGCCAATGACATCATTCGCAAACAGGGCGACACCTATCCTATCGAAGTGTCTATCCTTAAGGAAAACGGTGCGCCGCTAGATTTGAGCGGGGCGGTCGATTTTCTGATGGGGGTTGCGTCAACCGAAACTGTGGTTGCGCCCGCAGAGCCCGAATTACTTCTTGGCGGAGCTGCAGCATCGGAACTGGGCGGGAAGGTGAGCTTTAATCTGACGACGGCACAGGCCACGGACCTCTTACCGGGTGACTATTTCGCTGAAATCCAATTCGTTCAAAGCGGGTTTGTCATCACTACAGAGACATTCCGATATCGCGTAAAAGGCCATATTGTCTCGTAATCACGATTGATTTTGGCGCCGAGCCGCCTATATGCTGGTTCCAACAAGGAATTTTTACATGTCTCAAGTCACATCTGCCGTGGTTGCGAATGAACTTTTAGGCCTCGCCCGGGATGAAAACCGCGGGCTGACGCCGCTTAAGCTGGTCAAGCTGGTCTATCTCTGTGAGGGATGGAGCCTGGCCCTGCGTGACAAATCCATCATCCGTGAGGAAGTGGAAGCCTGGCAGTATGGCCCGGTTGTGCCCGAGCTTTATGCGAAAATCAGAAAGTTCAAAGCCGCGCCAGTCAGCCATGTGGAATCTGGTGACGGAGCGGCCAGTGACGACCAGAAAGAACTGATTACTTCGGTCTATAATGCTTACAAGCATTTGACGGGCATGCAGTTGTCGGACTTGACCCACCAGCCGGGGACGCCCTGGTCACAGGTTTGGGACAATAACAACCGTAAACAGGTCATCCCGACGTCGATCATTCAGGATCATTTCAAGGAGCTGGCTGCGGCCGGGTAGGTATTGTCTGGGGAGGGCAATAACTATACGGTCCCAAAAGCACGGGTCCCGCAATCGGAAAGCTCTGCGCGTTCCGAAAAGGAAGCGGCTGCCTTTGCATTAGGCCTGGATTTGCATGACAAGCAGACTGAGAACAAGCTTAATCAATTGGGTCGGGATGACAGTCTCGATAAGCACCTGCACTTTGCGATAATTCTGGTGCTTTATCTGATTTTGGGATTGGCGGCCTTGTCCGTTATTTTCATCTTTGTGCATATGACAAATCTCATCACCTGGATGAGCCCGGAAGAGGTAAGGGATTTGACGGAGCTTTTGACAACAGGCGCGGTTGGTGGTGTTATTGCGACTGTCGCCCGTTCACGCCTGTCCGCGATTGAACGGAAGAAGGATTAGCCTCTCAACCAGACCTTGGCGAGGGCTTCAACAATTCCTCTATCACGAGCCGGGCATAGGTGGCGTGGTGCGGTGTAGGGAAGGCGAAGATTTCTGACAGGCCTTCATCGCGGAAAAACTGTAACGCGTCCTCTTTGTGATTCATATAGGCAATGTCTTTGAGATAAACGGTTTCAGAGCCTTTCTTGCCGACAAAGAAAACCCTCTGGTCGGTGATATAAATATTGCCGCTATCCAGAATATCCGCTTGTTCAATCTCATTCTCCAGCGGGGCCAGATAGGTATGGATTTTCTGCCAGTTACAGGGCAGTTTTTCATAGGCAGTTTCACTGTTCCCAAGATTGATTTTAAACGCCTGTGGTTTTACCTCCAGCTCTCCAGTTGTATTAAATGCATCAAGAGCACGGAGAATATTTAGGATATCATGTTCGTCGACTGGATAGTAATTCAGTAAGGCATTTGCGCTTTTGATATCGCCTTCATTGATAAAATCTTTGAAGACTTCCGTCGCGATCCGATGAATCGTTTCAGAAGAGACTAAAGGAAAAGACGTTGTAATTGTCTTTTTCGGCGTCTCTGGTTCCGATTTTAGTCTTAGATAAATATCTTCAATAGCATCAAAATTATCGTTTTCGTTCGTCTGTGATAATTCCGGAGCGTTTCGCTTTTGGGCCAAATAATGGCGTGCCAATTTGAAAGTCAGAAAGCAAATCAGCAAAATCGACAGAGCGAGCATGGTATAATTATATGGGGTGAACAGACTTTCGTTGGGATCATCCGTTGCAAAAGCCGCCATGAGAAATATTGCACCGGCCAGGGTATAAGATATCCAGTGATTAACGATAAAAGTCGTCAATGCCAGAAGAATTGCGAGCGCTAATAACCCAAATATTACGCCGAAACCTGCGGCAGCATCTGATCCAAAGATTAGACCGAAAACAGCAATTAAACTTCCTATCAGAACCATTGGGAGCGCACAGCCTTTGGTTATAAGACGAAGTTCCTGATCCTTGTCAAACATGAGTCTCTCTATCCTACGGTAAGAAATTATGACCGATAAATACAATGCTGGTGAAATAGTAATCACCACGTCAATAGATACAAGCACTTTGACGCGTCAACTCGATGCATCCCGTAATAAGCTAGTCGATAAAGGCTTCGCGCTTGGGCATGAATTTGGTAAATCGATTCTTTCAGGATTTGATGCCGGGCATACGGGAAAACAAGCTCAGGACGGATTTGTTAAAGGTATCGAGGGCGTTATCAAAGATGCTGCAGATGTGGGCGAAAAAGCCGGGGAGGGATTTGCGAACGCTGAAGGGGAAATGCTTAGGCGAATTCGTAGACGCACAAAAAAAGCTTCCAAGAAGCATTATCTTAGTTTGGGAAGCCTGCAGCGCATCTTCTTTGTGATCCATATAGGCGATGTCATTGTGATAAACAGTCTCAGAACCTTTCTCGCCCACAAAGAAAACCTCTGGTTGGTGATGTGTGTATTGCCACTGTCCAATAATTCGGCTTGCTCAACCTTGTCGGTTGGCGGGGCCAGATAGGGATGAATTTTCCACCAGTTACAAGGAAATTTTTCATACACGGTTTCATCTATTAACAGCGAGATTTTCAAAATAGTGGGTTTCAATTCTAACTTCCCGGTTTGGAGTCATTTAATCATGTTTACCGATGTCAAAATAGTGTTGCAGCTTAGCTGATTTCCCAAACTGCTTTTGCTCAATGAAGTTTTCGAATATTTTGACCGCGCCTGATTGGACGCCTTTTTTTCGCAAATTTGGGTGCTTTTTTAGCATGGAATTTATCGACTGTTCTGGATTGTTGGATAGACTATCCATGGCATTCCGGTAATCGGCGTCGATTGTTCTTTGCTTTGTTATTTTGGGTGTTGCAGGGCGTTCTCTTCGCCTTCTGTCAAAAATTAAAATAAGAAATAGAAATAGCCGTTTTGCGACGCCCGAGGTCTCGGATCCCAAAACCTTTATAATTTCTAATTGTGCTGAAACCACCCACGCGCCAATTATTCCAAGTGACGCCAGGATCAACAACGTCCACAAGAATGGGTGCCTTTTGCAGGTTTCTTCAAATTGGATAGTTCTGTTGCCAACATAAGCGAAAGTACCGACAATCCCTATAAGGGCAAGATAAATTCCTATCATTCAAACCTCGCTTCCAACCAATTGGACAATCCACAATGCGGATTTGTCTATTAAAATTTTAACATAACCAAATTGACTACCTATGACTGGAAAATACAATACCAGTGAGATTGGATGAGTTTTCCATTGACTCCAATTTGACAAAAGAGGGCTGTTGCTTTCCCGTTCCACGTGTAAACTGACGGCGGGATACCAGGTCATTTCTGACCAAAATTTTCCAAATTAACACAAAGCTAACCATAACGCGCCCATTTAGCTCTGTGAATAAACTTAGGCGTATAAGACGGTCCTGGCCGGTTCTGGCGATTTTCGCTTTTTATATCTATTTGGCCTTCCACGCCTTGTCAGGCTCGCAAGGTCTGATGAGTTATGCCGATTACAAATCCGACATTGCGCGGCTGACGGCGGAACTTGAAGAAATTCGGGAAGAGCGGGCAAGGCTGGAACGTCAGATTAGCCAGCTTCGTCCCGAAAACTTGAATCGTGACGCATTAGATTTGCTTGCAAGGGAAAAAGTGTTTCTTTCGGATCCGAAGGAATTAACGATTTGGCTTGACCCTTAGGGCTAAATTTCTCTATTTCACCTCGACTATTCCTTTATATCTATCGAATATATTTCGTGTGCGAATTAGTGAGGTTTTATGGCCAAAAAGGCATCCTTGAAGTCTTCTAAGACAACCAAAGCAGCTTTGACCAGCTATTACAAGGATATGCTGCTTATTCGGCGTTTTGAGGAAAAGGCCGGACAGCTCTACGGAATGGGACAGATCGCCGGGTTTTGTCACCTCTATATCGGGCAGGAGGCTGTTGTTGTGGGAATGCGTCACGCCATGAAAGAGGGGGATCAGATGATTACGTCTTATCGTGATCACGGGCACATGTTGGCCTGCGGTATGACACCACGCGGTGTCATGGCCGAATTGACCGGCCGTATTGGCGGTTACTCCCGTGGTAAAGGCGGGTCTATGCACATGTTTTCCGTCGAGAAAAAGTTTTACGGTGGCCATGGTATCGTCGGGGCACAGGTCCCAATTGGCGCAGGTCTGGGATTTGCGAATAAATATCTTGAAAACAGCGCCGTAAGCCTGGCGTTTTTTGGCGACGGAGCGGCCAATCAGGGGCAAGTCTACGAAACTTTCAATATGGCTGAGCTTTGGGATCTGCCGGTCGTATTCATTATTGAAAACAATCAATATGCCATGGGTACCTCCGTCGAACGTTCATCTGCCGAGACAGAGCTTTATAAACGCGGCATCAGTTTCGGAATCGAAGGTGTACAGGTTGATGGCATGGATGTCGTTGCCGTGAAATCTGCCGGTGAAAAAGCGATTAAACATGCTCGGGATGGCAAAGGCCCCATGATCCTTGAAATGAAAACATATCGCTACCGTGGTCATTCTATGTCTGATCCGGCAAAATACCGTACCCGGGAAGAAGTGAAAGAAGTTCGCTCGGAAAGTGACCCTATCGATATGGTCAAAGAACGTTTGATTGCTGAGGGGTGGGCAGACCAAGACAGCCTAAAAGCCATCGATAAAGAAATCAAAGCTGTCGTCGCAGACTCGGCAGATTTTGCTCTGGAAAGCCCGGAACCGGACCCGGCCGAACTTTATACTGACGTATTGTTGGAGGCTTAGGATATGCCAATTGATATTCAAATGCCGGCTTTGTCTCCGACAATGGAAGAAGGAACACTAGCCAAATGGATGGTCAAAGAGGGCGATACAGTGTCGTCCGGTGACGTTTTAGCTGAGATCGAAACAGATAAGGCAACAATGGAAGTCGAGGCCATTGATGAAGGCATTGTCGGGCGCATTGTCATTGCCGAAGGCACGGAAAACGTCAAAGTCGGCGCTGTTATTCTCCAGCTTTTGGAAGAAGGAGAAGACGCAAGTGCGTTGTCTGCTCCGGTTAGCTCGGCTCCAGTCAGCGCTGCGCCTCAGGTCGCCGCACCTGCTCCGGTCAAAGAAGAGGCGTCGTCTCCAGTGAAAAAATCTGTACCGGCTGAGCCCTCAATCCCGACTAATATCAAAATGGTTGAACTGACCGTCCGCGATGCTCTACGGGATGCTATGGCCGAAGAAATGCGCCGCGACCCACATGTGTTTGTCATGGGTGAAGAAGTCGCCGAATATCAAGGCGCCTATAAGGTCACGCGAGGTTTACTAGAGGAGTTTGGCGCTAAACGCGTTGTTGACACGCCCATCACTGAACATGGTTTTGCCGGTATCGGTGTCGGCGCTGCCATGGGGGGATTGAAGCCCATTGTAGAGTTCATGACATTTAATTTTGCCATGCAGGCCATTGACCATATTATCAATTCTGCGGCTAAAACCTTATACATGTCCGGTGGTCAGATGCGTTGCCCCATCGTTTTCCGAGGCCCGAATGGGGCCGCGTCTCGGGTTGGTGCGCAGCACTCTCAGGATTATTCCAGCTGGTACGCCCATGTGCCAGGCCTCAAGGTTGTAGCGCCTTATGACGCTGCGGATGCGAAGGGCCTCCTGAAAGCCGCTATTCGGGATCCTAATCCCGTGGTCTTTCTGGAGCACGAGTTGCTTTACGGTGAGACTTTCGAGGTCCCGGATATGGATGACTTCCTGATCCCAATTGGCAAAGCAAAGGTTCGACGTGAGGGTGCTGATGTGACCATCGTTGCCCATTCCCGAATGGTTGGGCGTTCTCTTGAAGCAGCGGATATTTTGGCCGAGCAGGGGATTGACGCAGAGGTTATCGACCTGCGCACACTACGTCCGCTGGATACGGAAACGGTTATCGCCTCCGTCAAAAAGACCAACCGTATTGTGTGCGCCGAAGAAGGGTGGGGGCAGCACGGCGTGGGCGCCGAGATTTCTGCGGTTGTCACAAGTGAGGCATTCGATTATCTGGACGCGCCGCCCGAACGCGTGCACCAGGAGGACGTGCCACTGCCTTACGCAGCTAACCTTGAAGCGCTAAGCCTGCCCGGTGTTGAAAAGGTCGTCGCGGCAGCCCGAAAAGTCTGTTACAAGGATTAAGCGATGCCTATAGAAATCCTCATGCCAGCCTTGTCGCCAACTATGGAAGAAGGCACGCTTGCCAAATGGATGGTCAAAGAAGGCGATACAATTAGTTCTGGCGACGTTTTGGCCGAAATTGAAACCGATAAAGCAACAATGGAGGTGGAAGCTGTCGAGGAGGGAACGCTGGCTAAAATTCTAGTGGCCGAGGGCTCAGAAGGCGTTAAAGTCAACGCGCCTATCGCTATTCTGCTCGAAGAGGATGAGGATGCCAGCGCATTGGAGGGGTATTCGGCAGGTCAGTCAGTTGCTCGCGGTGTTTCCGCTCCGGCACGGTTAGAGCCAGAGTCAGAGCCCGTAAAAACGCCGGAAAGTCCTAAGCCAGCTTCAAGACCATCGAAATCGGACGGTGACAGGGTCAAAGCTTCTCCTTTGGCGAAGCGCCTTGCCGCTGATGCTGGAATAGACTTGGTGGGCCTATCAGGCTCCGGTCCCAATGGCAGAATTGTCAAAGCCGATATCTTAGCGGCAAAGGCAGGCGGCGCTCAGACAACAGAAATTGCACCGACTCATGCCATGCTCCATTCAGTGTCAGAAACGACAGAGGTTGGAATGCCATTAGGTGGTGGTGCTGATTATCTGTCCAAAATGGGCGTGGAGCCGGGGTCTTATGACCTTATCCCTTTGAACAATATTCAAAAGGTCGTTGCGAAACGGCTTGTGTCTTCAAATAATAATGTTCCGGATTTTCCGCTGCAAATTGATTGTGAATTGGATGCATTGTTGAAGATGCGCAAAGAACTGAATGGTCAGGTCTCAGAAGGTATCAAAATATCGGTCAATGATATGCTGATACGTGCCTGTGCTTTGGCGTTGAAACATGTGCCAGAGGCCAATGCCAGCTATACGCCGGATGGAATTGCCATGCATAAGCACGCAGATGTGGCCGTTGCGGTTTCCATCGAAAACGGACTGATTACGCCCATCGTACGCGGTGCCGAGAATAAAGGACTATCGACGATCTCAGCTGAAATGGACGACCTTATTGTTCGAGCCAAAGACCGCAAACTCAAGCCGCAAGAATATCAGGGCGGGACTTTCAGTATTTCAAATCTTGGTATGATGGGCATTAAGAATTTCGGTTCCATTATCAATGAGCCTCATGGCATGATCCTGTCTGTGGGTGCGGGCGCACCCCGCCCGGTTGTCAAAGACGGGGCATTGGCAATTGCGACCGTAATGACTGTGACGCTCACTTGTGATCATAGAGTTGTTGATGGTGCTTTGGGTGCAAAATGGTTGCAACACTTCAAACGATACGTGGAACAACCCATAACTATGATGCTCTAAGCTTCTTCTGAGAGTAGCCAAGATATAGACAAATTCCCCTGACTGCAGCGGAGCCTTTTCGAAACCGTCGACTTGGTTTATAATAGGTTAACGTAAATGTATGGGGACCGGCATGGTCGTAAAGATCTTTACAGCAGCAACTATCGTAGCGGCCATGGCCGGGAGTATGGTTTACTTCGGGACGCAGCCAGCCGGTACAAGTGGAACGATTAAGATCGAGTCCAACGCCTCCGAAGTGGATGAAACCGGCGCGACCAGAAAAATCGTTTCCCGTTATATCGGCTCTGACGACTCAATAGTAGAATCAGAGTCGACGCCGTCCTATAACGCTGAATTAATCGATGACAATCCATATGTCGTCGACGCGGAAGGGACTGAGACGGGACATCCGCACCCACCCAGGGCAAAACGAAAGTCAGAGGAAGAGGTTGTCGAAGTAGAAGTTATCGATCCTGATCAAGTTGTTCCTAGTTTGACTGAGGAAGAGGCGGATTATCCAGCAGTGGGATCCGTCATCGAGCTAGAGATCAGTGAAGCAAGTATCGACGCAGGATTGGTTTCAGAGCCTGAAGACGAGGTCATGCCGGTAGAGATTGTCGAAGAAGTGCCTCCTACTCATGCCAATAGAGTTAAGCGAAGCGATACAAGAACACTGGATAAAGACCAGGTCAGTCATGACGACCCCGCAATGCAGCGCATTAAGGTCGTATTCGAACAAGCGCTTAATATTGAACAAATTGACCTTCGTGACAGAGCTTATCTGGATTTATCCGACTATGCGACGTCGAAAGGTTTGTTTGGTCAGGCAGAAAGGGCGGCACTCAAAATCAATCAGGTTGAATTAAGGGACACGGCCCGCTCTCGTATTGCGATGGGGCTGGCACGATACGGTAAATCTGACGAAGCTTTTGCTTTGATCGAAGCTGTTGAAGTGTCGGAGCTACGTGATGTGATGCGTCTACAGGTTATCGAGGCACTGTTAGGGACAAATGCGCGCCGATAAATTTAGCTCCTCGACGGTTTTTTCTATTAAAATCATATAGTTCTGCTATAAGTTTCGCGATTTTCAGCGATTTGTTTCGCGTGCGAAATAATGGTGTAGAATATGGCAACTTCCAATTTTGATGTGATTGTTATTGGCTCGGGCCCGGGCGGTTATGTGACTGCTATCCGAGCCTCACAACTTGGGTTCAAGACGGCCATTGTCGAAAAAGAAGCCCTCGGAGGGGTTTGTCTGAATTGGGGGTGTATACCAACCAAGGCTTTATTGCGCTCTGCCGAAGTTTACACGCAAATGCAACATGCCGGTGATTATGGTCTAACGGCCACGGCCGGGTTTGATCTGTCTGCGATTGTTAAACGTTCGAGAAATATAGCCTCGCAAATGTCCAAGGGTATTTCTTTCTTGATGAAGAAACACAAAATCACCGTTATTGATGGTTTTGCCACGCTCCAACCCGGGAAACCAGCCCCTCAGGTTTTTGTGGGGAGCGATAGCTATCAGGCGAAACATGTCATTCTCGCCAGTGGAGCGCGGGCGCGTACAATACCGCAGATAGGTCTTGAGCCCGATGGAAAATATATTTGGACGGCGAAGGAAGCCATGATCCCAGAGGATTTACCAGGGCGTCTTCTGGTAATTGGATCTGGTGCTATCGGCATGGAGTTCGCAAGTTTCTACAACGCATTTGGATCCGATGTGACCGTAGTAGAAATGGTTGACCGAATTCTTCCGGCTGAAGACGCAGAAATTTCAGTGTTTGCCCGCAGGTCATTCGAGAAACAGGGTATAAAGATCAAAACCGACACCCAGGTTAATGCCGTGAAACCGGGTGTATCAGACATTTCCGCAACAATGTCTGGTACCAAAGGCGATGTGACGGAGAAATTTGATCGTATCATTCTGGCGATTGGAATTGTTGGGAACGTGGAAGACATGGGTTTGGAAGCTTTGGGTGTCAAAATAGACCGCTCTCATGTCCAGGTTGATGAGTATTCTTTTACAGGCGTGGCTGGGCTTTATGCGATTGGTGATGTAACGACGCCACCTTGGCTGGCGCATAAGGCCTCTCATGAGGGCGTGATTTGCATTGAAAAAATTGCAGGCGAAAATCCGCATCCACTTGATGCGAATGCCATTCCAGGATGCACTTATTGCCATCCACAGGTTGCCAGTGTCGGTTATACGGAGGCGCAGGCCAAACAGGCCGGGTATGATGTTCGTGTTGGGAAATTTCCGTTTATTGGAAATGGCAAGGCGGTCGCCCTTGGCGAGGCAGAAGGGCTCATTAAAACAGTATTTGATAAGAAAACCGGCGAACTCCTTGGTGCTCATATGATTGGCGCCGAGGTAACGGAGCTTATTCAGGGCTATACCGTCGCCAGGTCGTTAGAAACGACTGAGCATGAGTTAATGGAAACCGTTTTCCCGCACCCAACTCTATCAGAAATGATGCATGAAGCTGTTCTTGCAGCTTATGATCGTGCATTGCACATTTAACAATTATCAAATCCGTTCAGGAAAGCTTTAACGTTAACGCCGATTGACGTCAGATCGTAGCCGCCTTCCATGCAAATAAGCGTTGGCAAACCCAACTCATTGATAATTGCTCCCATTTCTGAGTAATCAGCGGTTTTGATTTCAAAGAAACTTATCGGGTCATCAATAAATGTATCTGCGCCGTAGGAAACAATCAAATAATCGGGCGAATACTGATGGATAGTCTCTAAACTCTTTGAGAGTTGGTTCCTGTATTTTAGCCAGTCTGTTCCGCGTGGCATGGGTAGGTTCAGATTAGAGCCCGTACCAGCATTCAGGCCTGTTTCGTCTGGGTGTCCCCAGTAAAACGGATAATCCGTGGCTGGATCCGCATGCAAGGAAACAAAGAGCACGTCCTCACGCTCATAAAAAATGTCCTGCGTTCCGTTGCCGTGGTGATAATCCACGTCCAAAATCGCAACTTTCTTCGCACCTTTTCCCAAAAAATATTCAGCCGATATAGCGGCACTATTCAAATAGCTATAACCGCCCATATAATCCCGGCCACTGTGATGACCCGGCGGGCGGCAAAGTGCAAATGCCTGCGACCTTCCAGTCACGAAAAGCGCGTTTCAAGAATTCAACGTAGTCACCTG
>JAHDEZ010000010.1:37830-64828 GCA_020628425.1 Hellea sp.
CCTGCGACCTTCCAGTCACGAAAAGCGCGTTTCAAGAATTCAACGTAGTCACCTGAATGGGTCCTCAGAATAGGGTCCCATCCGAAATCCTCTGGTTCCTTCAAAGATGCCAGGCTGCTGGCAATAATCTCAGCGCGTTTGGAAACCTCTGCCGCCGGTGCAAAACCGCCATTATGAAGCTCTTTGATGGGGCTATGCCCGAGTACCTAGGTTGAATAAAAAGAGTGCATGACGCCTAACTAACGGCGTCAGGATAAAAATCCAGATCTACTCGGCGGGTTGAACCACTTCTTGATCCGGATGTTTGCGACCAAACCGTGTTTTTACGGCTTTAGATAAACTTACTTTTTTCTTCAACATCGGCTTCTCGACAGCATGCCAGGATATCCAAGATATGGCGATTACTACGGGCGTGGTAACAGCCATTAGCGCCCAGGCATTTATGGTTGGGATGAAGAAGAATACAGTTTGTAGAATGACCCAGTGATAAATGTAGATCCCGTATGATGTATCACTAAGTTTTTTAAGAGGATCAAGAGCTGGGATTTTCACATAAGCCATCCAGAAAACAATATATCCTAGCCACAGTGTCGTCACGATTTCAAATAGAGACGCCGCTAGTGTCATTTGTCCGGTTTCTAGGTAGTCCAAGTATGGAAAGCCGAAAAGGCTGGCGACAAGGCCAAGAACAAAAACCCCGATAATATGGAACGAAACGCGATCTTGTACGGCATAAAGCGCAGCTCCGAGACCATAGGCCAGTCCGAACCGAAGAATAGATTGAAGTGTCGCAGGAATTTTATCATACAGGCCTGTCAGATGGGCAATGGGCCAGGCGAGGGCAAAAATCACAAACTGCATGATTAGCAGCCATTTGTGTTTTAGAAGACCAAACGCGAACGCAGCGGCCGTTCCGATATAAGCCAAAACTTCATATCTGAGGGTCCAGAGGGCTCCTGAACCAATGTTTTCGTGGTTGGTTTCGAAGGCACCCGGCAGGACCATGTCCGTATCGGTAAAAGTTAAAACGCGTAAGGGTTGGGTCCAGAATTGAGAGTCTGAGAAATACTGCCCCATAGACACATTAGTTACAAAAGGTCCTATGAGCAGCATCACAAAAAACACGTGCACAATCAAAGCTGGGAATATTCTTAAACTCCTTGCGGCACCGTATTCAACCAAGTCCTCACGGTAGAGCATTGATTTTGTTACCAGAAATCCCGACGCAATGAAAAAGAGGTTCACAGCCAGATAGCTAGGCCTGTAATGGAAGAAAATTGCTGGTTCGTTTTCTGAACCACCTAAAGTAACCACAAAAGCGTGCCCAATCAGCACCATTAGTGCAAACAGCAACCTTATCGGCGTAAAGAAATTGTCATGTCCTTCACGGATTGTGACCTTTGAAAACATACCTTCACCCATTATTTTTGCTGGTGCATATCAGTCATGCGTTAAAATCCCGCAAATATCAGGCCAAAACTGTTGATATTTAGCCTTAGAGGGCGCATTTAGCGACCATGACTGTCCTGATAGATAAGAAAGCCGAGCGGCCTCGCCATCCTGAGAAGGCTCATAAGCCGGATACAGAGGTGCTCAGAAAGCCGTCTTGGATTCGGGTGAAGGCACCGACTTCCAAAGGATATGCTAAAACCCGAAATATCGTCAAAGAAAAAGGCTTGGTGACCGTCTGTGAAGAGGCGGCATGCCCCAATATCGGCGAATGTTGGGAGAAATCTCACGCAACATTTATGATCCTCGGGGATACTTGCACACGCGCTTGTGCCTTTTGCAATATTAAGACTGGGTTGCCCGGACCAGTTGATGCAGAAGAACCTGGTAAAATAGCCATCGCCGTAAGAGAAATGGGACTGTCTCATGTGGTCATAACATCCGTAGATCGTGACGATTTGAGTGATGGTGGCGCGCAGCATTTTGTCAGTGTTATTCACGCTATTCGGAATTCATCTCCAAAAACGACTATTGAAATTCTAACACCGGATTTCTTGCGTAAAGAACGTGCTGCGGAAGCCGTTATCGCGGCTAAACCTGATGTGTTTAACCACAATTTGGAAACGGTTCCGCGTCTATACCTCAAAATTCGACCCGGCGCTCGCTATTTTCATTCATTACGTTTGCTGGAAAAGGTCAAAGAGCAGGATCCCGAGCAATTTACTAAATCCGGCCTCATGGTGGGCCTTGGGGAAACCAAGGAGGAAGTCATGCAGGTCATGGATGATATGCGCTCAGCCGGGATCGATTTTCTGACAATCGGCCAGTATTTACAACCAACTCGAAAACATGCGGCCATCGATAGGTTTGTGACGCCAGAAGAATTCAAGGCCTATGAAACCATTGCCAAGGCCAAGGGGTTTCTTCTTGTGTCCTCGACACCATTGACACGGTCCAGCTATCACGCGGACTCGGATTTTGCGAAACTTCAAGCGGCTCGGAGAACAAAAAATGCCTGAGACCCGTCTAAGGCGCCGGGTTATGCATCGACCGGAAGATATGTTATCGATGGTGGCTGACGTGGAGCGGTATCCTCGTTTTATCAAATTTATTTCCGCCTTGCGTGTTAGAAATCGACGTCAGCTCTCAGAAAGCGTCGAGCAATTTGAAGCGGAGGCCACCGTTTCTTTCAGTCTTGTCACTGAAAAATTTATCTCCGATGTTCGGGTGGACAAAGAAAACCGGGAAATTTCTGTTAAGAAATCAGGCAGTGGAGGTGCGCTAAAATTTCTGGAAAATCAATGGAAGTTTATCGAGCTCTCTGACGGGTCAACTGTTGTAGATTTCCACGTCAATGTAAGCCTCAAGGCATTCCCGCTAAACATGCTTTTGAAAGACAAGTTTCAAAAAGTGGGTGGTGAATTAATGGGGTTATTTGAACATAAAGCGGGACTGGCCTTTGAAAAAATTGGCGACCCTGATTTGGACTGGGAAGCGGAACTAAAATCCAGAGCTGTGTGACGGATCAGGTATTTTCAGCGGCCTCTAACATAAGTAATAGTCCTGCAAGCAAAGCGTCTCGACGAACACAATCACGACCCAAGTTTTCAAATTTGAAGTCATGAGAGGCCTCGTAAGTTCTGGTCGCTAGGCCCATATGCACCAGGCCTACGGGTTTTCCTTTCCTTCCCCCTCCTGGCCCCGCGATACCGGTGACAGACAGGGCGATATCGACTCCAAAACTTTGTAAGCAGTTCTTGGACATTTCTAACGCAACAGCCTGACTTACGGCTCCGAACTTGACGAGCAAGTCTTCAGGAACCCCTAAAAGATTTCTTTTAATGTCATTTGAGTAAGCGACAAGGCTGCCCATAAAAACGCTAGAAGACCCAGGAATATCAGTCAGTGCTTTTCCTATCCAGCCTCCCGTGCAGCTCTCAGCGGTTGCGATAGTCAGGTTTCTTTGGGTCGCAGTTTCGATAATACGTTTCGCAATCTGGAAGCTTTGATCAGTCATAAGCCGGCATAGAAACAGTGGCAGTAGCTTGCGCGGCTATGCCTTCGCCTCTCCCTGTGAATCCAAGCATCTCGGTTGTCGTAGCTTTGATAGAAACCCGGTTTTCTGACAGACCTAATATTTCAGAAACCCGCCGTCTCATATTCTCCCGGTGAGGTTTAATTTTCGGCTGTTCACAGATGAGTGTAATATCGATATGCTGGAGCGTACCACCACGTTTTTTGACTAGTGATTTAGCGTGGCTTAAAAAAACATGACTCTCTACGCCTTTCCATTTGGGGTCGGCTGGCGGGAAATGATCTCCAATATCACCCTCCGCCAATGCTCCATAAATAGCGTCTGTTAAAGCGTGAAGCCCGACATCTGCATCACTGTGCCCTTTAAGGGAGAAACCCGCAGCAATTTCTATCCCGCAGAGCCAAAGACTGTCTCCCGGTTCTGTGCGGTGGACGTCAAATCCAGTTCCTGTTGCGATGTAGTTTTTCTTACCTAACATTCGAATGGCCTTTTCTAAATCCTCAGGGTAAGTAATTTTAAATGTCTTTTCGTCTCCGTCTACAGTTCCGATGGACAATCCTGCGAATTTGGCCACGGCAATATCGTCTGCAAATTGCGCATCAGCTTCTAAAGACTGGAAGATTGGCCAAATATCATTGTACCGAAATCCCTGAGGAGTTTGAATGCGTCGCATTTTTCCGCGTTGAAGGTCATCGCCTAAGGTTTCATCGAATTGTTTCACTGCGTCGATGACCGGAAGAATTGGCGCGACAGCCTGTACATTTTGCAAAGTGCTTAATAGCTCTTCCGCAACCTTTGCCGCAACAAAGGGCCGCGCTGCATCGTGAATGAAGACTAGGTCTGGCGCCAAGTCTTCGAGTGTGGCCATGCCGGCGCGTACAGATTGTGTCCGTGTCTTGCCGCCGGGAACCGTAATTATTGTACCATCAAATCCCGAAATTTGCTCCGCCAGGTACGGATCTCCGTCAGCGTGAACGATAACAAATGCTCGAGTTGTGGGGAAAGCTTCTTTCAGATTGTCCAAACTGCGGCGAAGAACTGACTTTCCAGCCAGATTCGCATATTGCTTGGGTTTATCGCCCTTAAATCGTGCGCCAGCTCCTGCGGCGACCAATATTTGTGCAATTGTTGTCAATTTGCCTCGTTTCGCGGTGATGAATTATTGTGCATAGCGTGGAATGCTTTCAAAGGAATACTGTATGGCAAATCAGATTACCATTGGCAATTATGCACTGACGTCGCGGGTACTCGCTGCACCAATGTCCGGTGTAACCGACTTGCCGTTTAGGCGCGTATTACAGAGGTTTGGACCAGGCCTAGTCGTTTCTGAAATGGTGGCGAGTGAAACTTTATTGAAAGGCGATCCGGAAACTGAGGCACGCGCCGCCGGTAAGGGCGACATAGATCCTTTGGTCATCCAGTTAGTGGGGCGAGAGCCTCAATGGATGGCTAAGGGAGCCGAGATAGCCGAAACCGTAGGCGCTGATATAATTGACATAAATATGGGCTGTCCCGCACGAAAGGTTACAACTGGATTATCAGGTTCGGCGTTGATGAAAGATCCGGTCCGAGCGGCCGACATTGTACATGCCGTTGTAGAAGCATCTAGCAAACCTGTGACACTGAAGATGCGGTTAGGTTGGGATGATGATCTTTTAAATGCACCAGAGATTGGTGTCATGGCTGAGAAGGCCGGTGTAGAAATGCTGGTGGTTCATGGCAGGACAAGGTGTCAATTCTACAAAGGCGGCGCGAACTGGGCAGCGGTAAAGTCAACGAAATCAGCGGTGTCTATACCGGTTTTTGTAAACGGAGATATAGCGACAGCTAACGACGCGGCACTGGCTCTTGAGTTGTCTGGATGTGACGGCGTCATGTTAGGGCGAAGCCTCGTAGGTCGTCCGTGGTCGACTTTGGAAATTCGCCGTCAAATTGATAAAGCCGAAGTTGAAATGCCGAGTCCTGAGGAAAAGCTCGAGATCGCCGTGAGACATTACAATGATACTTTGACTTTTTACGGCGAGGGGAAGGGGCTGCGGGTCGCGCGAAAACATTTAGCTGGATATGTTGAGCATTCTGATTATGGCGGTGATAAGGACGTGTTGAAGTCTAAGATCTGCCAGTCACTGGACGTTTCCGAGGTTCGAGAATTGCTCAGTGAAAACTTCTTGAGTTGTACATCCGGGAGCGTCGCGTGATTTTCGAAAATCAAATCGCAGATGATGTTCCGATCCCGATATTGTTGTTTTCTACGGATGAGGCAGAGCTTGTATGGCTAAACCTTGCAGGGCAATTCTGGCTAGGTAGCTCGATAAAATCTTTGTCAGGAAAATCTCTGGCGTCATTGTTTCATGAGGACAGTGAGCTCTCGGAAATACTGAAAAAGTCAACGGAACGAATGACCTCTGTGCAAGTTCATAATCTTATCTTGAAGCCTCGCGGAAAAAGCGAAGAAAAATGTAATATTTCCAGTTTTCTGCACGATGGAAACGTCGGGCTATGCATTCAACCGCAAGGTCGGCAAACACTTTCAGAAAGTGTTTTTGGAGAGGGAGCTTCGTCGTTAGGACGTCTTCTGGCCCATGAAATTAAGAATCCTTTGGCGGGAATAAGAGGCGCGGCGCAGCTTTTACGGGATGATATTGATTCCGAAGAAGGGCAATCGCTTATCGAATTAATTGAGCAGGAAATCGGGAGAATTCGTCGACTCGCGGATAAAATGGAACGGCTTGGCGATCTGCCGCCTGACGAATTTTCGGAAATCAATATTCACGAAATTTTGCGACATGCCCGCAAGGTCATACAGTCCGGCGTAGCCGAAACGGTTGTGTTCACTGAAAATTATGACCCGTCACTGCCCACAACCCTCGGCGATGAAGACAGTCTAACTCAGGCTATATTAAATCTGATTAAGAATGCTTCAGAGGCCTTCGAGCCCAATTCAGATAAGCCGGAAATTGTCTTGGAAACATCATTTAGAGCAAGCGGTGGCTTGCCTATCGAAATTCGAATCAAAGATAATGGTTCTGGGATCCCCGAGCATGTCAGGGACAAAATCTTTCACCCTTTTATTACTCATAAGCCCAAAGGGCAGGGACTCGGTCTTGCCTTAGTGTCCAAAGTCATTGCTGCCCATAATGGAGTCATTGAAGTGACGTCACGCCCTGGCGAAACCGTTTTCTCTATTCTCTTGCCAGTCCAAAAAGGAAATCCTCATGAAGTATGAAATATTGCTCGCAGAAGACGATGACTCTATTCGCCTTGTACTTTCGAAAGCGCTCTCACGGGCTGGACATAGCGTGCGAGCCACCGATAACCCTGAAACGCTCAAGAAGTGGGCTGTAGGCGGAACAGGCGATATTATCCTGACGGACGTCATGATGGGCGGAAGAGAGGTTTTCGAAACACTACCAGATCTCATGGAGGCTCGCCCGGACATACCGGTGATTGTCATAAGCGGAAACAATACCGTGAATACAGCAATAAAAACAGGGCAGCACAGAGTCTTTGAATATATACCAAAGCCATTCGATTTGACGGATGTAGTACAGGCAGTCAGTCGGGCTGGTCAAAGCGTCAATCCAAAGAAAGGTAAGGTAAGCGCTGAGTATAGTAAGCTACCTATGATCGGGCGCTCAAATGCGATGCAGCCCATTTACCGCGCGATCTCTCGATTTGCGTCTGGAAACCTACCGGTATTAATTCAGGGGGCCGTAGGATCTGGCAAAGACGTTGTTGCAAAACTATTGCATGATGGCGGACCTCGGAAAACGAGGCCTTTTCTAAGGACGACTGATTTCAGCAATCTTTCTTTGACCCTGCAAAAGGTCAATGGCGGAGATATATATATTGATGAAATCGCAGGTTTATCTCAAATGCAGCAAGATGAACTGCTCGCTTTGATGACAGAAAGTGAGCAAATCCCTGCTGACCGGCGTCCTCGGATTATTTCAGCAACTCGGAAGGATCTTCGTTCGCTGGTAGAAGTCGGTGAGTTTCGAGATGATCTATTGTTTCGGATAAATGTCGCCGAAATCCGTTTGCCGCGTTTGATCGATCGTGGAGAAGATATTGTCGAGCTCGCTGAGTATTTTCTTGCGCAAGAGACTCGTTCTGGGACGAGGCGGTTTCAGTCAGAGGCGTTGGACCTGTTACGTCGGCATGACTGGGTGGGAAATGTGAGGGAGCTAGAGAACCTAATCCGGCGACTGACGCTCCTTTATTCGGATGATGTCATTACCGCGGAAATGGTTTCTGACGAACTAGAAAAAGATATTCCAACTGAGCGCAAAAAGGAAGATGCTGATAAGCTGGAAGTTTTGCTTTCAAGTGCCTGTCGTCAAACTTTGGCTACCTCATCTGAAATTTCCGAATTTACACCCCATCAGATAGCGGTGGCGTGGGTTGAAAAGCCACTCATTATTGAGGCGCTGCGACTAACTGGGGGGAATAAAGCCAAGGCTGCGGATATTTTAGGTATACACAGGAATACGCTGCGAACGAAAATGCGCGCTTTGGAAATCGACTAAAGCCTTTCTGAAAATTTAGTTGATTTTGCGCAACACTCATCTATTAATGTGGCATATTTGCAACAAGCAGCGGTGAGTAATGGTCTCTGACCAGAATTCAGACATCTCCGAAATGGCAGAGAGTCGTTCAATCAAAGCGCCCGATCTCATTCGATCGGCCGTTTTTGTTGTATTCTTTTTTACGTCAGTTTTTCTGACTGTATTGGGGACGCTTTACGCGCTTTCAAATAACCCGGCCCGCTCAGAAGCCGCTTATTCTATTTTATCGTTTAACCTATTTATAGTCGCGATTTTGGGCGTCTATCTCATGTATAGAGTCTGGGGAACATTGTTCGCCAAAACCTTGCGTGTATCGGCTCCATTACTGCATCGCCGCTTTGTTTTAATTTTCAGTCTCGCGGCATTGACCCCAGCAATTTTGGTTGGTGGGTTTTCCACATCACTCATTTCAAAGAACTTCAATGACCTATTTGGCGAAAATGTTCAGACAACCCTCTCTCGCGCCGACACTGTTCTCAATGAATATGTCTCCGAAAAATTCTGGGAGCTAGGAGTCGAGCTCGAAAAAGGTAAGCTATACATAGAGAATAATCAGAGGCATTTCCAAGACCGTATATCTTTTACAGCTTATGTGGAGCGATATATTCGGACGCTTAAACTGGACTCTATGCTCATCATTGATGGCGAAGGACAAGTTCATCTCAATGTGGGGCGCCCCTCATTAAGTGAGATAGAAATTCCCACGAAATATGCGCTCGAATCGGTAGGGACAGAGGGAAGGTTTGCTGCCTTAAAGCAGGCGAAGAATGACGTTTTGATAGCGTTTAATCGTTTGGAGGGGTATGATGGCATGTATTTAATGGGGATACGATTTCTATCGCAAAACTCTGAAACCGGCACGGGAATACTGACAAGTATTTCCGGTATTGACGAGGCTGAGCAGGCGCTCGACAGGTATAACTCTGACCAGGCGCGGTTTCGACAAACATTCCTTTTGACTTTAATCGAAACGGCACTTTTGGTTCTTTATGCTGCGATTTCTCTGGGAGTAATCTTGGCAAGCCGAATTATCCGTCCCATTGGACAAATGGTGGAGACTGCGGAAAAAATTCGAGAAGGTGACTTATCTGCCCGAGTGAATGTTCGGGGTGATTGGGGTGAAATGTCAGATCTTGGCAGCGCGATGAATAGAATGACCCGCCAACTGGGATCACAGCGAGAAGATCTGGTTCGGGAACATAAGTTATCTGAACGTCGACGGCTTTTCTCTGAAGCGGTGTTGTCAGGCGTCACTGCAGGAGTGATAGGATTGTCGCAAGAAGGGCGTATAACCCTGATGAACGCTTCTGCAGAACGCCTGTTGGGTAAGGGCTCATTTGATATGCTTGGCTATCCTTTGGGGGAGGTTTTGCCTGAGTTCGCAACGGCATTCTTTAAAGCGCGGGAAAGCGTTTCAGGAAGCTCCGAGGACCAAATTAACTTGAAAACTGACGCGGGCATCCGAAATTTTGATCTACGAGTATCGAGTTATGTCGCCGATGCAAATGATACGGGATGGGTTTTGACATTTGATGACATGACAAGGTTGGTTGCTGCGCAACGATATTCGGCCTGGCGAGAGGTTGCACGTCGGATCGCCCACGAAATTAAGAATCCTCTGACACCAATCTTGCTGTCTGCTGAAAGGCTCAAAAGGAAATACAAGAAACAAGTCAGCGATGACCCGGAAATTTTCGACAATTGCACAGATACAATAATCAGGCAGGTCGGAAGCTTAGAACGTATGGTGAATGAATTTTCGAGTTTTGCCCGAATGCCTGAGCCCGAATTCCAAACCCATGATTTCAAGGCAATACTCGGTCGTGTTTTGTTTGCTCAAGGCGTCGCTTTTCCAGATATCCGCTTTTCTCTTGACGATGATACGGGACAAACAGAGCTGGAAGTGTCTTGCGATGAAAGATTAATTACACAGGCTCTAACAAACGTTTTCAAAAATGCTGGTGAATCTATTTCTGAACGGGTGGATCGAGCCGGAATAGATACACCAGATGGCCACATTAACGCTCATCTTTCTGTGGATGAGGACGTAATGGTTTTAGGAATTTCTGATAATGGAAAAGGTTGGCCAATGCCGGACAAACATCGTCTGTTAGAACCTTATGTAACAACCCGAGAGACAGGGACCGGGCTTGGGTTGGCGATTGTAAAACGCATTGCTGAGGACCATGATGGTGCGCTTTTTCTGATGGAAAGGCCGGATGGTCAATCAGGTGCATTTTTAGAAATTGTTCTGCCTTTGGGTAAAAAGTCCCATCTCGATGAACATTTTTTGAGTTCGGCTCAAAAGGATAAACTTCATGAAGCATGATGTATTAGTCGTAGAAGACGAAACCGATATTCGAATGATAATAGCCGGAATATTAGAGGATGAAGGGTATTCCGTCAAACAGGCGTCAACGAGCGAAGAGGCAATTGATGCCATCCGAGGCCGTAGACCTGGATTGATTATTCTTGATGTCTGGTTAGAGGGCAGCTCAATGGACGGAATTGAACTTTTGGACTGGGTCAAAAAGGATAATCCCGATTTGCCGGTTATCGTCATTTCTGGACATGGAACCGTTGAAACAGCGGTTGCTGCTATTCGTAAGGGGGCATTTGATTACATAGTCAAACCATTCAAAGCTGAAAAACTTCTTGTCACTGTGACGAGGGCGCTCGAAAATGCCAGATTGAGGCGAGAGAACAAAGAGCTCAAGGGTAAATCGACAGCTGATTTGGAACTTATCGGTGGTTCCTCCTTGATAAATCAAATCCGGGCGAAAATCAGTCGCATTGCGCCGACCAACAGCCGGGTGCTCATTACTGGCCCTTCTGGTACTGGGAAGGAATTGATTGCGCGCCAAATTCATGCACAATCTAGCCGATCCGATGGCCCTTTTATTGCTGTTAATGCAGCTTCAATGGTCCCGCAGCGTGTCGAAGAAGAATTGTTCGGGGTCGTTGCTGAAGATGGTGCGTCGATTAAATCGGGTCTGCTAGAGCAGGCTCATAACGGGACGCTCTACATAGATGAAGTGGCGGACATGCCCATGGAAACGCAAGGGAAACTTTTGCGCTTATTGGTCGATCAGCGGTTCCAACGTATCGGTAGTAGCGAGAGCGTACAGGTCGATATCCGGTTGATTACGTCAACCTCCCGTGACTTGGAACGGGAAACGACTATGGGACGGTTTCGGGAAGATCTTTATCATCGCCTGAATGTAATGCCTTTAGAAACACCAGCCTTGTCAAACCGCCGCGAAGATATCCCCGATTTGGTAGAGTACTTTATCGATAGACTGTCGGCCTCTACGGGGTTACCGCCTCGAAAAATAGGGGAGGATGCTATGGCCGCATTGCAGGCTCATGACTGGCCAGGCAATGTCCGTCAATTGCGAAATAATGTAGAACGGCTCCTCATTCTAGCAACGGGCGACCCAGGAAAACCTATTACATTAGATACATTGCCGCCCGAGGTTTCTGTGGTAAAAACCGCGTCTGACAATGGGAAAGACAGGATTATTTCCATGCCTTTGAGAGATGCGCGGGAAAGCTTTGAGCGGGATTATCTTCAGGCTCAAATTCAGAGATTTGGCGGAAACATTTCTAAAACTGCCGAGTTTGTTGGAATGGAACGGTCCGCTCTTCACAGAAAATTAAAATCCCTCGGTGTGTCTGGAACTAAGCGCGGGGATGAGGTTGAATCATGAGAGTCATCATATGCGGTGCAGGTCGTGTCGGTTATGGAATTGCCAGCCGCCTTTCGAAGGAGAAAAATACAGTAACCGTTGTCGATTTGGCATCTGATCTCATCGCAAAAGTTACTACGGAACTGGATGTACGGGGTGTCATCGGACATGGCGCGCATCCCGATGTATTGAAAGACGCCGGTATTGACGCGGCAGATATGTTAATTGCTGTGACCCATTCGGACGAAGTAAATATGATGGCCTGTCAGGTAGCGCATTCGCTTTTTGATGTTCCAACCAAGGTCGCACGTGTACGTGCTCAAAGCTATTTGGAGAGCGAGTGGAACGATTTATATAGCCGAGAGAACATGCCAATTGACATTATCATTTCTCCGGAAGTTGAAATAGGTAAGTCGATCCTGCGCAGGCTACATATGCCTGGCGCATTTGAGGTTGTTCCATTCGCTGACAATGCGGTCAAACTCCTGGGTGTTCACATTGACGAAGACTGTCCGATTGTCGCGACGCCTATCAGGCAAATTCCAGACTTATTCCCAGAGTTGCAAGCCGAAATCGTGGGTATCCGACGGGAAGGCGATATATTTGTGCCCATGCGTGATGACCCGCTCTATGTGGGTGACGACGCTTATTTTATTGTAAGGTCGGAACATGCCAATCGTTTGTTGGAAATTGTTGGTACCAATGAAGATCGTGCACGCCATATTGTTGTGATAGGTGGGGGGAATGTAGGAACTTATGTAGCGCGGGAGCTAGAGTCCATTAGTGGAATAAGATGTCGGGTTATCGAGTATAAAAAAGATAGAGCAGAGATTACGGCCGAACTATTGCGTAAGACCGTTGTGCTTAATGGTGATGCGATGACGGCTGAAATTCAGCAAGAGGCTGGCGTACCGGATGCCGAACTTGTTTTGTGTCTGACGAATGATGACAAGACAAATATTCTATCAGCTGTTTTGGCGAAAAAACTAGGGGCGAAACAGGCTGTCAGTCTGGTAAATGATCCGTCCATTCAGGAACTTGTCTCAGAGTTGCCCATTGATAAATTAATTGATCCAAGAGCTGCAACGGTTTCGTCAATTTTACGGCATGTTCGCCGCGGCCGTATCCGAGACGTTTTCACCCTATCTGACGGCGCAGCAGAAGTCATTGAAGGTGAAGTGTTGGAAACATCAGTCTTGGTTGGAAAGAGTCTAGACGACTTTAACTTGGAAGGTATAGCAGTAGGAGCGGTTATTCAGGATAGGGAAGCTGTACGGTTAGAAGGCAGTTTGGTTATTAAAAAAGGCGATCATATCGTATTGTTGGCCGAGAAATCAGCTTATAAACAAGTCGAGGAAATTTGGGGTCAGTATTAAAGGGATCCCTTATCCTGATTGGAATGAAATTTGGCACTAAGCAGAATCATATTGTGGCTCGGCTACAGCATATTAGCGCTATCTGTTTTTATGGTGCTGACGGCGATGCTGGGGCTTGCTCTTAGGGAAACGGATCTTGCTATCAGTTTTGGAGCGTCCACAATTGGCGCAAGTATGCTTGGCGCTTTGTTAGTTTTTTCAACCCGCCAAATGCCTGCACGTGAATCGTTTTCAGAGGCCCTGATTTTGCTGGTATTGTTTTGGCTGATAATGCCAGCACTTATCGCAATTCCATTTTTATTTAGTGGCGTGGCCTCCACCAATATACAAGCCTATTTTGAAGCTGTTTCGTCATTAACGACCACGGGGGCTTCAACGTTGGATCCGGATGTTATACCGAAAACGATTCATGTTTGGCGAAGCTTGTGCCAATGGTTAGGCGGAGTCGTCGTTGCCACATTTGCTGTTGTTATTCTTGCCGCTTTAAACTTAAAGGGCACTGGCGTTCATCGGTCCATGTTGTTTACATTCAGGAAAGGTGAGCTTTTCCAGCATCTGGCATCCGTTGTTAGCGTGATTGCTGGAATATATTTTGTGATTTCATTCTTTTGCTTTTGTGGTTTGATAATGGGCGGCACACCAGTTTTCGATGCATTTTGTTTGTCTATGACATCGGTTTCAACCGGAGGATTTACGCCAAGGTCGGATGGGCTTGAAGCCTATGTTGGTGGCATAGGTTTGTTTGCGCTTTGTTTAAGCTGCCTATTGGGGGCATTTAACGTATCGATTATCTGGGACGTATTTCGAAACAGGTCGCTGACTGATATAAAACGTCTCTTTGCAGATGTCGAACATCGTGCCCTATGGGTCATCATAGGCATATTAATCGTGTCTGGGTTTTTAATAGGCGGCTATTATGGGGATCTGAGGCATGTGCTGACCCTAGTTCCAGAGGCTATATTTTTTGCTACGTCGACGGGATATGAACACCAAGTTTTAGGAGTTGATATGGTTTCACCTGTCGTACTTATTTCTCTCGCCTTGATAGGGGGAAGCGCGCTTTCGACGACGGGGGGCTTGAAACTCATCCGCGTGCTTCTGTTATTTAAACATTTAGATACGGATATGGATAGACTTACACACCCCTCTAGGGTCGTTCCCGTTATGTTCAAAAAGCAAAGGCTACCCGATAGCGCGTTTCTTTCAATCTGGATGTATTTTTTCGGGTATACACTCGTATTTGCCGGCGGTATTTTAGCTCTATCAGCCAGTGGTATGGATTTTCCAATGTCTGTCACGGCGAGTGCGGCCAGCGTGGCAAATATGGGGCCATTATTGGAAGCGACCTTGCCAGCCTACAGCTATTCTGGATTCACAAATTTTCAATTGATAATCTCAACTTTGCTAATGTTAATTGGACGTATCGAAGTCCTCGCGGCGCTGGCTATACTGTCTCCGACTTTATGGCGGGCTTAATTCACAGACATACTGCAAAAAGTTCTTATTTGAATACGTAAAGGGCTTGCATCAGCCTCATCCACCATCTTAGAAGAGAATCGGGGGTAGCCTCCGTATAAGAAATGGGAATAAGTGGGGTCAAAAATGTCTGGCGAAAAAAAACAAAACCTTCAGGACGCCTTCCTGAACTCCGTCCGTAAATCGAAAACGCCGTTAACAATTTTTCTCGTGAATGGTGTCAAACTTCAAGGTGTTGTGACCTGGTTTGATAATTTTTGCGTTTTGTTGCGTCGAGATGGTCAGGTGCAACTCGTTTATAAACATGCAATTTCTACAATTATGCCTTCCGCTCCGGTACAGTTATTTGACGCTGAAGAAAGCGAATAATCGACCAAAGGCCCGTTATTCATGATTGAACGTGAAGCGGTAGCAGAACGCTGCATTGTCCTTAATCCAAGAGATACAGGTCAGAACTTTCAGGCCATATATGAGCTGGAGGAGGCAGTTGGCCTCGCCGAAGCCTTAGGCGTCGTAATAGTTCACGCTGTATCGGTGCCTGTCAGGCAGGTGAATGTCGCCAATTATCTTGGTGGCGGTAAAATTGCCGAAATTGCCCAAATTGTGCAGGACGAAAAAGCCAGCATTGTTGTCGTCAATTGTCAACTCTCACCGATTCAGCAAAGAAATTTAGAGAAAATGTGGAAAGCAAAGGTGATTGACCGGACCGGTCTAATCCTGGAAATCTTTGGTTTAAGAGCGGCCACGAAAGAAGGTAGCTTGCAAGTGGAACTTGCACGACTGGCTTATGAACGGTCCAGACTGGTTAGAACCTGGACCCATCTTGAACGCCAAAGAGGTGGACAGGGCTTTCTTGCTGGACCTGGTGAAACTCAAATCGAATCTGATCGTCGCGTATTGTCTGAAAAAATGACCAAAATTCGACGGGCGTTGGAACAGGTTAGGCGAACACGAAGTCTTCAAAGACGGCAACGTCAAAGGGCGCCTGAACGTGTGGTCGCGTTAGTTGGTTATACGAATGCAGGAAAATCGACACTTTTCAATATTCTTACAGAAGGTGGGGTGCTGGCCAAAGACATGCTTTTCGCGACACTCGATACAACGCATAGAGTATTGCCTCTTCCTAATGGGAAGTCAGCTATACTCTCGGATACAGTGGGTTTCATCGCAGATTTGCCAACAGATTTAATTACCGCATTTCGAGCTACCTTGGAGGAGGTGAAAGAGGCCGATCTGCTTTTACACATTCGAGACATGTCGGACCCACTGGCCGAACAACGTAAAGACGATGTCATGCACGTTCTTAATCAAATAGAAGCGGGTCCCGAACATGAGCAGGAAATCGTTGAAGTCTGGAACAAGGCAGACCGATTATCGATGGAAGAACGAGAAAGTCTTCAAGCGCGAGCAGAAGCCAGCCGGGAAACAGAAACAGAATTGGATGCTCACATCATCAGCTGCCATTCAGGCGAGGGCATTTCAATTCTACAGAGCGCTATTGATGAAAAACTTTCGGCGAAGGATGAAATCATCACGGTTGATATACCCCCTAAGGAATTTAAGGCTCGGTCATGGCTACATTCCAATGGGCAGGTCCTTGAGGAACAGGCCAGTGAAAATGGGAATTGTCTGATGCAGGTGCAATTAAGCGAAGCTGACCTGGGTAAGTTTCGCGCGCGACACGCAAAACTAATCCTCATCAGTTAAACGGATTTGGCCTCTTGCCAATAATGTTCCATTTCATCCAAGCTCAGCTCGGATAGATCGCGTTCCTCAATTTTGGCCTGCGCTTCAATGTACTGAAAGCGCGTCGTGAATTTGTCGTTTGTCCTGCGGAGGGCATTCTCTGGATCCACGTTTAGACGTCTAGCCAGATTTGTGACCGCAAACAATAAATCGCCAATTTCGGACTCAATGTCATCTTGGTTTTTAGACTTTGCTGCTGCTGCCACTTCGTGGGCCTCTTCCACAATTTTTCCAACGACGCCATCTAAACCAGGCCAGTCAAATCCCACCCGTGCGGCTCGTTTTTGCAGTTTCTCTGAGCGCATAAGTGCGGGCAATGCTAGCGCGACGTCGTCGAGGATTCCATTTTTCGGATTTTTACCTGCTCTCTCGTTTGCCTTCATGGTTTCCCATGCAACCGTTTGTTCGTCGACGGAGCGGTTATCTCCTGCCTCAAAAACGTGAGGATGTCTTCGTACCATTTTCTCAGTCAACGCGTTGCAGACGTCGACAAAGTCAAAGGCGTTTTCCTCGTCCGCCATTTGGGAATGAAAAACCACCTGAAATAAAAGGTCGCCGAGCTCCTCCTTCAAAGATTGCATGTCCTTGATATTAATAGCTTCCCTGACCTCGTAGGCTTCTTCGATTGTATATGGGGCGATAGTTTCAAATGTTTGTTCTTTATCCCAAGGGCATCCGTCCTCACTTCTGAGTTTCTTCATGAGATTAGTAAGCCTTTGGGCAGGGGTCTGGCCAAGAAAGGAAATGTCGGTCATTTTTTGGCCCTAAGATAAGTATAAAGGATAAGACCGCATATGCCTATGCCTGAAACCCCATAGCTCCAGAAAATAAATGCTGTGTGCTTACCGAAATCCAACATTATAGATCCTCTATTTTGATGGTAGGCGCATTTCTATCCACACGTTGCTTTTGTGCACGTTTAATATCTGTTCGGACCTGAATTATTGCGAGCCATGCGAAGAGACAAGTATAGGCAATCATCATTAGACCCAGAGGCAAGCCAAGTTCTAATTCCAGTCCTGGGGCATCTATATTAGATACCGTAGCGGCCTGGTGCTGCTGGTTCTCCAAGAATTCCACGGAGAACTTGATAATTGGTAGGTTTATAAGGCCGACCATTGCAAAAATTGCCGCTAATCGACGGGCTCTGCGCGTATCTTCGACCATCATCCATATGAGCAAGTAAGCAATATAGATGAAAAATAATACCAAGGTAGATGTCATTCGCACATCCCATACCCACCAGGCGTCCCACGCTGTCTTTCCCCAGATTGATCCGGTTATGAGGCAGAGTGCTGTAAATACCAATCCGATACGTGCAAATGCCTTTGCACCGTAATCCGCAAGGTTGTGACGCCACACAAAGCTTATAAAACTCGCGACGGCAAGTGCAGCATATGACATCATAGCCACCCAGGCCGCAGGTACATGAACATACATTATTCTGACGCCTTCTAAGTGATATTCTGCCGGAGGAGACACCCATAAGCTCTGCCAAAGACCCAGGCCGAGACATAGAAACGTTAAAGGCATCAAAACAGGGACGGCAATTCTTGCAAATTTCAAAAATCTGAGAGGGTTTGCGAGGTAGCTGAACATTTTTATTCCAGATTGGTATTTAGTGCCGCCGCAGCGGCGGGCAAACAAATCGCGATCGAAATCAGGCTAATACCCAAAACCGACACGAACCCGGTATTCCATATCCCGTTTGAGGGAAAGTCCTTAATCCCTGAAATGGCGAAAATTACAATTGGCACGAAAAAAGGTATGGTGAGAAGCGACGTTAAAAAGCCTGCATTTTTTGAACCTGATAGTATAGCCGCCGACATAATTCCCAATGCAAGAAGTGCCGGCAATCCCACGAGAACGGAAATGATTATTGCGCTTGCCGTAATAGGATCCAGACCCAATAGAATTGACGCAAGCGGCAAAATACATATGAGCGGTAAACCGGTGACGAAAAAGGTCGTCAAAGTCTTGCTGACGACTATCGCCATCATGGATACGCCCGAAAGTTTTAATTGTTCGAAAACGCCGGTTCTAATATCTTGCTCGAAAAGCCCATCGAAAGATAAAAGCAGGCTAAAGATGACCGCCAGCCATATAGCAGGAGCTGCGACCGATTGAAGACGTTTCGGATCCCCTGTCATTGCAATCGCAAAAAGCGAAATAAATAGGAGGAAAAACACCAGACTTAAAAACCACGCTCTTGGATTTCGAAATAAAATTTTCAGGTCTCGTAAAAGCAGAACGGTCATCGCTCTGCCTCTAAAACAAGTCGCCGAGACGATTTTCCAATGGGCAAGGATTTATCGTGGGATGCAATTAATGCCGCGCCGCCGGACGCAAGATGATCACCGATCATTTTATCGACCAGTTCTTGTCCGTCTTTATCCATAGCTGACTTCGGTTCGTCCATGACCCAAATTGGCCTCTCTGTTAGCAATATTCTGGCTAGTGCCAACCGCTTTTTTTGTCCTGCTGAGAGGGCTGAAATTCGTACGTCTCCCTGATTTTCTAACCCGACTTTTTCAAGGATCATCGAAACGGCAGATGGGCTTTGCAGAATATCTTTCCAAAACCCCAAAGCTTCTGACGCGGTCAGGGAAGGTTCAAATGCTGCCGAATGTCCGAGATAGGTGCATAGCTCGCCAGGATAACCGATTTCACTATTGTTAATTAAGTTTACCGTACCTTCATTAGGTGTCCATAACCCCAGTGCCAATTTGAGAATAGATGTTTTTCCAATGCCATTATCACCTTGAATCCAAAGAACTTGACCTGATTTTAAATCGAATGACAAATTAGAAAACAGGAACCTGTTTCCTCTTTGGAATCCAACATTGGAGAATTCCAGGCAAAACGAACTGAATTTATTTTCAACCAATACCATAATGAACTATCCCATTCCTTCACGGCGAAAACAAGCGCGTCAAATTTACCAATAATCTTAATTCAGGTGGCGAAAAAGCCGTGCCTGATGTAATTGTGAACCATGAGACCCAAACATCGAAATAGACGACTGGCTCAAATTGCCTTTTTTGGAATTTTGCTTTTAGCCGGAACGGCACTTGTATTCTCCGCGCTTCGACAGAATCTGCAGCATTTTTATCACCCATCCGAAGTATTGGCTGAAGATTTTGTTCCTGGATCAACGACTTACAAAATCGGAGGCATCGTCTTGCCTGATTCCATTATTCGGAGGGACGACCAAACCGTAACTTTTTCCCTTGTTGATTTAACTGAAGGAGACATAGTCGTAAGGAATAATCCGAGCGAGATAAACGTTACCTATGATGGGTTATTACCTGATTTATTCCGGGAGTCTGAGCAAGCAGTAGTCACAGGGCAATTGACCAGAGGAAACCAATTCACAGCGACAGATGTCCTCGCTCGCCATGATGAGAACTACAAGCCTGTCAAATATAAGGAAGATTAGTAGGCGGACGCCGCAATCGATGTGGGGCAACCGGGCATCCGCCGTCCTCATTCGAGGATAGAAACCGTATGCCAAAACTTGCGCATATGTGAAAGCATAAATATCGCTTATTTTTGATTTTTTGTGCAGTTTTATTGAAACAGCTTATAAAGAATGCATTCTTGAAAATGATTACTCAATATTTGATTGAATTTCTTTTGAAGTTTTACTTTATTCAGTCGGAAAAAAGTCCGGTGTTTACTGAGCTATAAACGCGAATCGACACCACTCTTGGATCGTAAAAAATGTATTCCCAGCAATAAAATAACTAACCCTATTCCTATGACGGGCAGGAGCCATTTTAGTTCATTTCCAAAAAACTGACCAAGAATGTGAAAGAGTCCAAACGCGAGTGTCACAAACATGATGGCTGTGATAGCTACAAATAAGCAAAAAACGGGGTAGGACATTTTAAAGAAGCCGCAAGCGATATAGGATGGAATGCGTGTAAATGGTATAAAACGCGCGGCAACTAAGGTTGTAAAAGGGAAGGCATGAATTTTTTGCTTCAATCCCAGAACGAGCTCCTTTTTTGAGAACGCAGCGCTATTCTTGTTTTTCAAGGCAAACCATCCAATCCAGTATTTCCAGATGTCTGAAAAGAATAGCCCCATAGTTATCGCAATTGCCGCAGGGCCTAAGGCCAGCTTGTCTATGGCGGTCAGGGATGCCGTCCCGATTACCGCTGTGTCTTCTTGCACAAAAGGCGAGAGAAAGACGAGAAGGTATAGAACCCATGGTGCCGTATTCGACAGGGAATCGATGTAGGCAAAAATATCAAAGACGCTGAGAAGAACCATTTTTCAACCATCAAGCAAAATACATGGCTGTTTGAAAGTAAAATCCGGTAAATTTTGGCGAAAATCCTGCCGGGTGGCCATTGCTTATTGGGATACTCCGTGACATAAGGCGCGCAAATTTTTACCCGCTTTGCCGGTCATTTGTCTGCTTCCTATATATAGAGAGAAAGTCATCTGTCAGGCTTAAGCATTGTTTGGATGAGAAAAATGCAAATCAAAGAAGTCGAAGCTAAAGGCTTGAGCCGCACCTATGCTGTCACGGTCCCTAAAGAAGACCTTGAAAAGAAGCTGGCCGCAAAAATCAAAGAAATGCAGCCGCAGGTTTCTCTGAAGGGATTCCGTCCGGGCAAGGTTCCCGTGGCTCATATTCGCAAGATGTTTGGACAATCGATTATGAAGGACGTTGTAGAAGACGTTCTGAATGAATCCAGCCAGAAAGCAATTAATGACAACAATATCCGTCCAGCAGGTCAGCCCAAAATTGATCTGCGCGCGAATGGAGAGGAAGTCACAAAGGGTGCAGCTGATCTCGAATATCAAATGACAGTGGAAATGATTCCAGAATTTGAACCGGCCGATCCTGAAAAACTGAAATTTACACGTTTGACCAGTGAAATTGATGACTCTTCTGTCGAAGAGCGGTTAGGGAATTTTGCGTCCGGTCAGAAAACATATAAAAAGAAAGCCAAAACGGCTAAGGCAAAAAATGAAGATGCGGTCCTCATAAATTTTGTCGGCAGAATTGACGGTGAAGCTTTTGATGGCGGTGCTATGGATGAACACGAGCTGGTTCTCGGTTCAGGGTCGTTTATTCCAGGGTTTGAAGATCAGCTGGTTGGCACCAAGGCTGGTGACAAGCTGGACGTAAAAGTGACGTTCCCGGAGAATTATGGTGCAGCAGACCTGGCTGGAAAAGAAGCTGTCTTTGAAACTGAGGTTCTAGAAGTTCGTGGTGCCAAAGATGCGGAAATCAATGATGAATTAGCGGAAAAATTCGGCTTTGATAGCCTAGAAAAGCTCAAAGACGTTGTGAAAGAGCAGCTCGAAGGAGAATATAAAATGCAGAGTCGCTTGAAACTCAAGCGTGCTATCCTCGACGAGCTTGACAAACAACACACATTCGACCTGCCACCAGGCATGGTTGAAGCAGAATTCTCAAACATCTGGTCGCAGGTACAGGCTGAAAAAGAAGCCGGAAATCTTGATGAAGAAGATGCGAAGAAATCTGATAAGCAACTCGAAAAGGATTACCGAAAGATCGCAGAGCGTCGTGTTCGCCTTGGGTTGGTTTTGGCTGAAATCGGCCAAAAGGCTGAGGTTAATGTCACCAATGAAGAAGTACAACAGGCCATGATTGCTGAGGCCCGTCAGTACCCGGGGCAAGAACAGCAGGTTTTTGAGTTCTATCAGAAAAATCCTCAAGCCGTCGCGCAACTAAGAGCGCCGATTTATGAAGAGAAAGTCGTGGATTTTATTATCGACAAGTCAAAGGTTACGGAAAAGAAAGTCGACAAGGAAAAGCTTTTTGAAGAAGATGACATGATCTAGGTCGTTGCCAAGTTAAGTGAAATGCAAGCCCGGCTCTCTAAGAGCCGGGTTTTTTGTTTCTCTAACTCTTGAAATTAACGAATGCTCGTCAATATTGGGGTAATACATGTTTTTATATACTTCAATTTGATTCGCCCATTTATACGTAAGGAATAGATAATGAGAGATCCCCGCGATGTAATTACGGACTTTATCGTCCCAACAGTTTTTGAACGCGCCACGGACAATATTCGTGGTTATGACGTTTTTTCCCGACTATTAAGAGACCGAATTATTTTTCTTAACGGCCCGGTTGAGGACAATATGGCTGCTTCGATTTCGGCGCAACTATTGTTCCTAGAGTCGGAAAACCCGAAAAAAGAGATCGCCATGTACATTAATTCACCTGGCGGCGTCGTGACTTCAGGAATGGCGATCTACGATACAATGCAATATGTGAAGTGTCCGATTTCCACAGTTTGCATCGGGCAGGCGGCTTCAATGGGTTCGCTTTTGTTGTGTGCCGGCGCAGAAGGGATGAGAATTGCATTGCCAAATGCACGGATCATGGTTCATCAACCCTCAGGCGGGTTTAGAGGTCAGGCCTCGGATATTGAGCGCCACGCCAAAGATATCCTTGCGATGAAAAAGCGGTTGAACGAAATCTATGTCAAACATACGGGGCAAAAATACGCGACAATCGAAAAGACGCTGGATCGGGATCATTTTATGACCGCGGATGAGGCTAAAAAATTCGGCTTGGTCGATAAAGTTATCGCACATCGGGACGAGTAGAAGCGTCCCGTTACAAGACATTAACTAATATGTCTCTTGTGTGATACTCAAAAAGGTGGTGCATTAACGCCCAATAGTAAGCTAAATGTAACGAATTTTTCGTATAGTATAACGGATTGGTGTCTTGCGATGGGGCATGCCTTTTGCAATGATGGCGTTAGATTAGAACTGGATTGTACAGATGAGCAATAAAAACAGCGATTCAAAAAATACTCTTTACTGCTCTTTTTGCGGAAAAAGTCAGCACGAAGTCCGAAAGTTAATTGCGGGTCCGACCGTTTTTATTTGCGATGAATGCGTGGAACTCTGCATGGATATTATCCGTGAAGAGGGCAAAAGTTCTGTCACGAAATCCCATGAGGGCGTCCCGACTCCGCAGGAAATCTGCGAAATTCTGGATGATTATGTCATCGGTCAGGCTTATGCGAAGCGCGTATTGTCCGTTGCGGTTCACAATCATTATAAGCGTCTTAATCACGCGACAACTGATCCAGAGGTGGAACTTGCGAAATCAAATATTTTGCTTATTGGTCCGACAGGTTGTGGTAAAACGTTACTTGCGCAAACTTTGGCGCGGATATTGGACGTACCGTTTACCATGGCGGACGCGACGACCCTGACAGAAGCCGGCTATGTTGGCGAGGATGTAGAAAACATTATTCTGAAACTATTGCAGGCTGCAGACTATAATGTTGAACGTGCTCAACGCGGCATCGTTTATATCGATGAAGTTGATAAGATTAGCCGAAAAGCCGATAATCCATCCATAACAAGAGACGTTTCCGGGGAAGGCGTTCAGCAGGCTCTGTTGAAAATTATGGAAGGTACGGTAGCCTCCGTTCCCCCTCAAGGCGGTCGAAAACATCCACAACAGGAATTTTTGCAAGTCGACACAACGAATATTTTATTCGTCGTTGGTGGTGCGTTTGCAGGGCTGGATAAAGTTATCTCTAATCGCGATGAAGGGTCTTCAATCGGGTTCGGAGCGACAATCAAAGATGTCGATGAACGTCGCGTTGGAGCGATTTTACAAGAAGTTGAACCCGATGATCTCTTGCGATTTGGTCTAATTCCGGAATTTATTGGACGTCTTCCTGTTATTGCCACGCTCGAAGATTTGGATGAAGACGCACTAATTAAAATTCTTACGCAGCCTAAGAATGCATTGGTCAAACAATATCAAACCCTGTTCCAAATGGAAGATGTGCAACTTAGCTTCTCAGACGAAGCTTTGAGCGAGATCGCTAAGAAGGCTATTGAGCGAAAAACCGGTGCCCGAGGGTTACGTTCAATCATGGAGGGTATTCTTTTGGATACCATGTATGATTTGCCAACCTATGAAGGTGTGCGTGAGGTTGTGATCAATGGCGAGGTTGTTGTGGGGCAGGCGCAACCTCTTTTGATCTACGCAGAACGCAAAAAGACTTCTGACAAGGCATCTTAGACATTTGTCAAAGCTCGTCTTCTTCTGCGACGAATCGTACATTTAAGTGATTTTCGGTCTTGCATTCCTGCAAATTACCACCACTTAATCGTAATAAGAAAAAGGCTGGACTAAATGACCGAGACAACAAGATTACCCGTTCTTCCATTAAGAGACATTGTGGTGTTCCCGCATATGGTCGTGCCGCTATTTGTCGGGCGGGACAAATCTATCAATGCTCTTGAAGAAGTCATGCGTCAGGAAAAGCGAATTTTTCTACTCACTCAAAAGCAAGCCGACATTGATGAGCCGACAACAAACGATGTGCATCATTTGGGGTGTTTGGCGAAAATACTTCAATTATTGAAACTGCCGGACGGTACCGTACGCGTTCTCGTAGAGGGCCAGGCAAGAGCCGAAGTCGTTAAGTTTGAAGACAACGAAGATTTTTTTGAGGCTCAAGCCAAGACTATCCCTGATGAGCTCGAGGATGCGGGCCGTATTGACGCTTTAGCCAGCGCTGTAAAGGAGGAATTTGCCCGATATGGAAAACTCGACAAAAAAATAGCCGATGAGGTTTTGACGTCGGTTTCGGAAATCGAAGACGCTTCCAAGCTGTGCGATGTAATCTCGGTACATTTGAATGTGAAGATTGACGATAAGCAAAAACTTTTGACAATGACGAATATCGGCGAACGATTGGAGTACATAATCAGCCTCATCGAGGGCGAATTCAGTATTCTCAAGGTCGAAAAGAAAATTCGTGGGCGGGTGAAGCGCCAAATGGAGAAAACGCAGAGAGAATATTATTTGAATGAGCAGATGAAAGCTATTCAAAACGAGCTTGGTAATGACGGCCCTGATGAAATTGCAGAACTTAAAGAGAAGATAGACGAGACGAAGTTTCCTAAAGAGGCTCGTGAAAAAGCTGAAGCCGAGCTACGCAAACTCAAACAAATGAGCCCAATGTCAGCAGAGGCAAATGTTTCCAGAAATTATTTGGACTGGTTGCTTTCGGTTCCGTGGGGCAAAAAAAAGCGTTTGCGCACAGACTTAGAAAAAGCCCAGGAAATTCTAGATGCGGATCACTATGGACTTGAAAAGGTCAAAGATCGCATTGTCGAGCATCTTGCTGTTCAGTCTCGAACCAAGAAAATTCGTGGCCCGATTTTATGCCTTGTTGGTCCTCCAGGTGTCGGTAAAACATCACTGGGCAAATCTATTGCCAAAGCCACAGGACGAGAATTTGTCCGGGTTTCTTTGGGGGGTGTCAGAGACGAGTCCGAAATCCGCGGTCATCGCCGTACCTATATAGGCTCTATGCCTGGGCGGATTATACAGTCGATGAAGAAGGCGAAATACAGTAATCCTTTGTTCCTGCTTGATGAAATAGACAAGATGGGCGCTGATTTTAGGGGTGACCCTGCTGCTGCGTTATTAGAAGTTTTGGACCCAGAGCAGAATAATACGTTTGGAGATCACTATCTTGATGTGGACTACGATCTTTCAGATGTACTGTTTATCACCACAGCTAACTCGTTGAATATGTCTCAACCATTGTTGGACAGAATGGAAATCATCAGAATTCCAGGTTACACTGAAGACGAGAAAGTGGAAATAGCGAATCGTCACCTGATACCAGAGATGCTTGAAGAGCATGGCCTGAGAAAAGGTGAATTTAAAATCTCAGATGGTGGCCTACGCGACGCGATTAGATATTACACACGGGAAGCCGGTGTCCGAAATTTAAAGCGAGAAATCGCCAATCTAGGCCGGAAATCAGTCAAGGCCATCGTGAGCGGTAAGAAAAAATCTGTCTCCGTCACGGCCAAAAACCTCGGTGAATCCTTAGGTGTTAAAAAATTCAGATTCGGTGAAACAGATAAAGAAGATCAAATCGGGGTGGTCACGGGACTAGCCTGGACCTCTGCTGGCGGTGACATTCTGACAATCGAAGCTGTCTCTATGGCGGGTAAAGGGAAAATGACAGTTACCGGCAATCTAAAGGATGTGATGAAAGAGTCGATTTCAGCTGCGAACTCATTTGTTCAAAGTCGGGCACCGGCATTGGGAATAAACCCCAAAACCTTCCAAAGTACAGATATCCACGTTCACGTCCCAGAGGGGGCGACGCCGAAAGATGGGCCCTCAGCGGGTATCGCTATGGTCACGGCCATGGTCTCTGTTCTGACTAATATCCCCGTTCGTAAAGATATCGCGATGACCGGAGAAACGACATTGCGAGGACGCGTTCTTCCGATTGGTGGCTTGAAGGAGAAGTTGTTGGCAGCGCTTCGAGCCGGAGTAAAAACAGTATTGATTCCCATCGACAATGAGAAGGACCTGGCCGAGATCCCTGATAATGTAAAAGCCGCTTTAAAAATCATACCTGTTTCGACGGTCGACGAAGTCTTGAAACAGGCTTTGGTGAGTTCTCCAGAGGCTATTAAGTGGACCGCTAGCGACGAGGCGGCACTTTCCGGAATTATTTTGGGAGAAAAGGTTGACGTAGGCGAGCGTTCGGCGCATTAAGACGCGCGTTTCGCAGGAGACACAATTTCCCGAAACTTTATAGCTTTGGAAAGGGTGGTTAGCTCAGCTGGTAGAGCATCTCGTTTACACCGAGAGGGTCAGCG
>JAHDEZ010000063.1 GCA_020628425.1 Hellea sp.
TTCCAACCGTTCCAACCGTTCCAACCGTTCCAACCGTTCCAACCGTTCCAACCGTACCTGGCTCGTAAAAATATTCCAATACTCTTAATTCAAATAAGCTGTATCGGCCGTTTATCAGCGCCAAATTCCTTTTATATGCTCGAATGGCGCTTTTTTCTATCTCTTTTCTTGTTACTCTCGCATGACAGCCAACGCAGAGTAAAACCATATTGTGGAACTCATGTTTTTTGACGTCGGCCCAGTCAATAATATGTTCGAAGTCAAACGGGCCTTTATCTCTGCAAGTGGGCACGCCGCAACGGTACCCGGCTTCCTCTTTAAGGGCTCTTTGCAATGCTGCTGGAATTTTAGGACGTGACGTCATTTCTTGCACCAAAATATGAACAAAAGTATGAACGCCCCAGAATTTTTTGAACAATAAGTAAAAACAAACAATTATTTAGCCCAAAAATAATGGCGGAGACGAAGGGATTCGAACCCTCGATACCCTTTTGAGGTATACTCCCTTAGCAGGGGAGCGCCTTCGACCACTCGGCCACGTCTCCGTCGCCGCCAATGCCCGTTTTATGACGCTTTGGCAAGCCCTCTCGCAAAAAATTACGTTAACGGAATGCAGGAATGATTTGCGCTGTCTTCGAAGGCCTCCTAAAACAAGCTGACTGGGGAAGGACGAGACATTGATTCCAATTCAAACACAGAAAATATTGGAGCTTTTGGCTCAGGTGATTGTAGCCGACGGCCATATCTATGAAAGCGAATTAGCGGCTTTTTCGGCCTGTGCAGCGGAAATTCCGTTGCTGGACAATTCAGGTACGCGCATCACTCATGATTTCGTTCGAGGTTGGTTTGAAGCGCATTCGACACAAATCAGTGCCTTTCGGGCCAATGATAACAGCGATGTAGATTTGACCCGTCTAATACTCAGCTTGGCAGATTATCCAGAAAAGCAAGCCGTTGTGGATGCCCTCATAAAAATAAGCCAGGCGGACGGCGACGAACATTTAGAAGAAAAGCTCCTCATTTCAATCGTCAAAGCTTATTGGCAGTATGATGGACTGGATGCCGCAGGGTCCACAATCGGAACGTAAATCAATATCACGTCTACATGAATTTTTCGACATTTTCTGTTAAGGGGGCTTTGCGCGAGCAAATAACATCCCTAAATGAGTGTCTATGAAGAAATTAGCGCTCTCTCTCCTTGGCTCCGTTATGACGATGGGCCTCCCCACGCCGATCGCAACCGCACAGTCGCCTATGTGGATGCCGGATTCAGAAACCATGCGGGCTGTCCCGCAAAATCAAACGCAGGTGCAACTCTCCTACGCGCCGGTTGTCAAGGAAACAGCGCCGGCCGTCGTCAATGTGTTTACGTCGCGAACAGTTATCAGACGGTCATCTCAAGACTTCTTTGATGAAATGTTCGGCATGCGCCGTGCCCCACGTGAACGCACGGAAAGCTCACTCGGTTCTGGCGTTATTGTGCGTTCAAACGGTATAATCGTCACCAATGCCCATGTGGTCAAAGGCGCAGATGAGCTGAAAGTGGTGCTGACGGATCGCCGAGAATTTGAAGCGGAAATTATCGCACAGGACGATCAAATCGACCTTGCCATATTAAGGGTCGACACGAACGGAGAAGCCCTACCGTCTTTGCCTATTTTACAAAATAACGACATAGAAGTTGGCGATATTGTCCTGGCTATCGGAAACCCTTTTGGGGTGGGTCAAACAGTAACCAGCGGGATCGTCTCCGCTTTGGGTCGTACCAATGTGGCAGACTTTTCGGCCTTCACGCAAACTGACGCGGCAATTAACCCGGGTAATTCCGGCGGCGCCCTGGTCAATCTCAATGGTGAACTGGTCGGCGTAAATACACAAATTGCATCGCGTTCTGGTGGCTCCAATGGTGTTGGCTTTGCTATTCCGGCTGAACTGGTCGCCCGTGCTGTTGAAAGCACTCTTACCGAAGGAAAAATTGTCCGCCCCTGGCTTGGAGCCCGAACTAACGCCGTCGACAGTGCTCTCGCTGCCTCATTAGGCCTTGACCGAGCTCGTGGCGCGATTATCTCCGAGCTGTATCCAGACGGGCCAGCAGATAAAGCCGGTTTGCGGGAGCGGGATATTATCCTGTCCTTGGGTGACACGGAAGTCTTTGACGAGGCAGGGCTTAATTTTAAGCTTGCAACTCTGGCAAAAGGTGACCGGGTCAATGCTAATGTTTGGCGAGATGGCCGGGAACAAATCTTGTCTTTGACGACCGATGTTCCTCAAGAGAGTCCCAAACGGGATGAACGATATCTCGAAGGAATTCACCCTTTGGACGGCGCAACCGTCGTTAACCTTTCTCCGGCTCTGGCTGATGAGTTAGGGATAGACCCGTACCTGACGGGCGTTATGGTTTTAGCCGTGGAACGCGGTAGCGCAGCCAGTAACAACCGTTTCCGACCTGGTCACATAATTGTAGATGTCAACAAGCAGGATGTATTTACAACGCGACAGCTTGAAAAACATCTGCAAGATGAAGAAGGCATCGAAGCCTGGGGCGTGACCGTTGCTCGGAATAGCCGCCTCTATAATGTGCCTGTTCGGTGGTTGCCTCGTAGCAATTAACTTTCTAAACATCCCCAATGAGCGACTTCATTGGCATATATCCTAACGCCCTTTCCGTTGAGTATTGTCAGGCACTGATGGACAAATTTGACGCCGATGAAAGGCCTAGTGCTGGCGCAACAGGCCAAGGTGTCGACAAGTCCAAAAAAGACAGCCTTGATTTGACCCTTGATCCGCACAAAGATTGGTATGCGGACTTGGGGAAAATTCACCTGGCTACTTTGGACGGACTAATGAAATATGCCCGTCAGTTTCCCCATCTCGTCGTTGGAGCTGTCGCGTTGACCTGGCAACCACCCGGTGAAACTACCGCTCGCAATATTAGGGCCGAAGATTTGCCGGACATGGATGACGCCCTGCTTAAGAGATTTATCGGAACAATCTTCAGATCCGGCACTACCAATCTTCAAAAATATAACAAAGGCTCCGGTGGCTACCATCACTGGCATAGTGAGCATTTTCCAAGTCCGCGCGATCCAGCTAATGCGGCCCTGCACCGTGTTCTGTTATGGATGTATTACCTTAACGATGTTGAAGATGGCGGCGGGACGTCCTTTTATTATCAGAACAAAACCATAGCACCCAAACAAGGCACACTGGTCATCGCGCCGGCCAGTTTCACCCATACCCATCGAGGCGAAGTCCCAGTTTCCAATGATAAATATATTCTGACTTCCTGGATTATGTGGCAGGATCGGCAAGCATTATACGGACAAAACGGGTAATGACGTCTCTACCGGGCGCACCTCTGATACTCACCGCCTTAGCCATGATCGCTTTTGCTGCCAACTCAGTCATCGCGCGATTAGCATTGGACGGTCAAACCATAGGCCCTGGCGCTTTCACAGGGATTCGGATTATCTCGGGAGCCTTAATACTAGTGCTGATTATCCTTTTAAAGACAGGTAGTCTGCGAAGCCAAATTAAAAAAGGAAATTGGTTATCCGCCCTCTGCCTGTTCCTCTATGCGGTTCTATTTTCCTATGCCTATCTCTCCATCTCCGCTGGTACAGGGGCATTGATTTTGTTTGCAGCCGTACAGATGACCATGGTGGGTAGCGGAATTTTGTTCGGTGAGAGGCTCAATCTTGTTCAAACGCTAGGCGCATTAACGGCAATTTCCGGCCTTGTTTACTGGCTCGGACCCAGTGATGGAGCCCCACCAATTGCCGGCGCAATTATGATGATAGGAGCCGGCATCGCGTGGGGCCTATACTCTCTCCACGGGCGAAATGGATCCAATCCGACTCTGCAGACAACGGGGAATTTTATCAGGGCAGCTATGATCAGTATTTTAATACTGCCGTCGCTGATTTATGTAAAACCGGAACTGTCTATAACCGCATATGGATTGGGTCTCGCTCTTCTTTCAGGCATAATGACATCAGCCCTCGGATATGTGATCTGGTATGCAGCACTTAAACATCTGAGTGCCATAAAGGCCGGGTTGGTTCAGCTAACTGTACCAGTTATTGCTGCCATTGGCGGCATTATCTTTATTTCCGAGCCTTTAACGTTAGAATTTGCATTAACGGCATTTTTCATCTTGTCGGGCGTAGCTTTAGCAACATTGACTCAACGGGCTGAATAGGCAGTTTACGGCAATGTCCGATCTCTTTCAAAATGCCGGTCTGGAAAATGATGCGCCGCGGCCATTGGCGGATCGGCTCAGGCCGCAAACCCTTGAGGATGTTGCAGGTCAGAACCACCTTATCGGTGCGGATGGACCTATCGGACGGATGCTGGCCAGTGGGCGGATCGCTTCCATGATATTATGGGGCCCGCCCGGTGTCGGAAAAACAACCATAGCCCGGCTCATAGCGGCTCATGCGGATATGGAATTTGTCCAGCTCTCAGCGGTTTTCTCTGGCGTCAAAGATTTGCGCGAGGCCTTTGCTGCCGCCAAAGCGCGCCGGGCCACCGGGCAAGGGACGCTCCTTTTTGTAGACGAAATTCACCGTTTTAACCGGGCCCAGCAAGATGGTTTTCTGCCCTATGTGGAAGAAGGCATTGTCACACTTATTGGGGCGACCACAGAAAACCCGAGTTTTGAGCTGAACTCTGCGCTTTTATCCCGCTCACAAGTTTTTGTCCTCAAACGTCTGGACGAGACGGCCATGACCCAAATGCTTGATAAAGCATCAGAGGAAATGGGAAGCCCCCTGCCCGTTACCAAAGACGGGCGCGCGGCGCTTATTGGTTTTGCCGATGGCGACGGTCGTTATCTTTTGAACCTGGCGGAAGAGATATTCGCGCTGGCACCCAAAGAGCTGTTGTCAGCAAAAGACGTGGCCAGTGTTTTGCAAAAACGCGCTCCCGCTTATGACAAGGGACAGGACGCCCATTACAATCTTATTAGCGCCTTGCATAAATCTGTACGCGGTTCCGACCCGGACGCCGCGCTCTATTGGCTGGCCCGTATGCTCGACGGCGGCGAAGACCCGCTTTATATCGCCCGCCGCGTAGTCCGCATGGCCAGTGAGGATATTGGCCTGGCCGACCCGACCGCACTCATGATTGCCAATGAAGCCGTGCAGACTTATCGATTGCTCGGCTCTCCGGAGGGCGAGCTGGCTATTGCTCATGCGGTTGTCCATATGGCGACAGCCCCCAAATCCAATGCCGTCTATATGGCCTTCAAATCCGCTATGCGCGCCGCCAAGGAAACCGGCTCGCTAACACCGCCGGCGCATATCTTAAACGCGCCGACCAGCCTCATGAAAGACCTGGGCTACGGCGCGGGCTATGCCTATGACCATGACACGGAAGACGGCTTTTCCGGCCAGAATTATTTCCCGGATGATATGGAACGCATCCAGTTTTACGCCCCTAAAGGCCAAGGCCGGGAAAAAGCCATCAAAGAGCGGCTGGAACGTTGGTCGGACTTGCGGCAAAAATGACAGCGTCGTCATTCCCATATTGAAAATAAACTCAAACTTTGATAGCGGCTTACGCTCCGTCAAAAATTACGCAGGGCATTTGCGCCATGACTAATATCCGCTCGACCGCGCAACGGGACTCAATGATAGACCGCCTGAGCGATGAGCTCTTTGACGTGGTCGTTATTGGCGGCGGTATAAACGGGGCTGTGGCGCTCGCCGCGGCATCCGGCAAAGGCGCCAAGACGGCTATGTTACAGGCCAGCGATTTCGCCTCCGGTTCGTCACAGGAAAGCTCGACGTTAGCCTGGGGCGGCATCAAATATCTGGAAAATTACGAATTTAAACTGGTTTGGGATTTGTGCAAATCCCGAAACGAATTGATGGATAATTTCCCGTCCGCCATTGTCGAAACCCGTTTTGTCACGAAAATCGATAAGGGATTTCGTAAGCCCGGATTTCTGGTTTATCTGGGCACGCTGCTCTATTGGGCCATGGGTAAGTTTCGCACCAGCGCCCCGCAATATCTCACAAAGGGCCGTCTCAAGAAGCTGGAACCGGCCATTAGCCGCGATAATTTTGGCGGCGCGTTCGCTTATTCAGATAGTGTTTATCTGGACGGCGATGCCCGCTTTACTTTTAACTTCATCAAATCTGCTATGAACCGCGGCGCGGTAGCCGTCAACTATATGCCAGCCGCTGCTATTCGGCGCGGCGAAGACGGTATCTGGCAAATCACGGCCAAGGATAGCCTGAGCGGGCAGACTTATGCTTTGCGCTCAAAGTCCATCGTCAATACGGCAGGCGCCGCGGCAGATATGATTGCTGACATGGCGGGCGTTACCCATGGTCATAAACATATCCTCTCCAAAGGCGCGCATCTGATCGTAGCGCCGGTTACGGATAAACGCCATGTGATTACCTCATTTGCCAAAGACGGCCGTTTGTTTTTCGCACTGCCCATGGCGGGGAATACCTGTGTCGGAACGACCGATGAAATCGTCCCGACCAGCAAAGTCGAAGTCAATGATGCCGACCGGGAATTCATCCTCGCCAGTATTAATGCGGCCCTCGACATGGAGCCACCTTTGACCAAAGATGATATTATTGCCGAGCGGTGCGGTGTACGGCCCCTCGTGGTTTCCGCTAATACGCCGACCGACCTGAAGGGTCGTGACGCGTTTGATATCTCCCGCAAACATGTCATCGAAACGGCAGCCGATCACAGCTTTGTCACCGTTTATGGCGGCAAGCTGACAGACTGTATCAATACGGGTAATGAGGTTTGTGAAGAGCTGGAACAAGGCGGGCTGCACCTGCCCGGCGCCAGAGATACCTGGTTTGGCGAAAGCTCAAAATCAGAAAAGGCCCGGTTTATGGCCCGGCAATCAGAAGTGAAATCCGAGCTCGATATTTCCGATAGTGATATCGCCAATATGATGGAACGCTGGTGGCGCTATTACGACATGACGGCTCATGAGCTGGTCGATAGGTTTCATCCGCAAAGCCGTCTTGTTTATCCCGAGCAGCTTATTACGGACACGGAAATCACCTTTATACGAGAAACGGAAATGGCCCTAACAGATCGTGATATTCGCCGCCGGCGGACCAATCTGACAATGGCTGAAGGGATTAAAGAGAGCTAGTCCGGCTACGTTGAACGTCAGCCATTTTTTTGTCCCAGGCTTTCATTTTTCGCCTTGCATCGGAGATAAACGGACTCCATCGAATGCCGGTCATAAAAAGCTTCGACAAAAGGGAGCCAGGAAAACGCAAAGGCCTGTCAACGTGCAGCAAAAGTATTATCCGGTCTTCATCTGTATGGTTCCAGGTCTCGTGACGACGGGTATCATCGAACACAAAAGCCTCGCCGTTTTTCCAATGTACAACTTCGTCATCCACGCGAATGGCACAGTTTTCACGGGCTATTGGTATCTTCAGCCCCAGATGCACGACACAAATTCCCGCTGTCACACCTTTATGGGGCGCGATCACCATACCTGGTTCATGAATTGAAAACAGCGCCGTCCGTAAGCCCGGCACATTTTTGAGTATCCTCGACGTTTTCGGACAACGAGCACAATTCTCTTTCGAGCGGTAACCATAGCCATAAAGAAAAAAGGAGCGCCATTTCTGCTCCACGTCCAGCCGCGCATGGTCGGGTGAAAGCTCGGATAAGGGCGGAATAACTTCACGGTATGGCATCAAAGCCTCCGCTTCATTGCGGATAACTTCCCATTGGACTTCCAGCAATGACAGCCACGGAAAATGACGCCGGTCCATAACAGCATCATCACCGATTTTAGAATATCGCTTGAGATATGGATTAATTTTCTTCCGAATTTTTTTACCAACCCGTACGATCACGGATCGGTTCAGGTCTTTGCCTGATGCCATAGTTTTACTGGCCATGATTGCACCCCGTTTTCGGTCATGGTTTGAGGTGCCATTTTTACCAATTGATTTCATTCCACGCCAAATAAATTCGTGGAAATCTGTCGATTTCACATTCGCCTTACAATTTTGACATGAATTTGACATGAGACCGCAATGTTTAATATTGCAGTTTCAAGATATAGGGGGGAGCCAGAATGAAATTTCCATTATTTTTGTGCCTTGTCACGGCAGCTCTGGGTTTCGGAACCGTAGCGCAGGCCCAGATTTCTGAAGTTCGGGTTGGCTTAAGCCAATTTGACGAGGACATCACCGGTATTAACTGGGCCATTGAGTTCGCTGACGAAACCTCGCTCGGGATTAATGCCGAGGTGATATTCGATGAGCCGGAATTTCTAAAGTGGGCGCTCTCCCCGCAACCCTATGTGGGCGGTATGGTCAATCTGGAAGGCGATACCTCATATGTGGGAGCCGGTCTTCTATGGCGTCAGTCCATAGGCGACCGGCTATATGGCGATTTCGGACTGGGGCTCGCCATACATGACGGAACTCTGTTCATTCCCAGAAACAGCCCGGATTTGTTTCCTCGACTGTTTGAGGAACGGGAATATGGTTCCCGCGTTCTTTTCAGGCCACAGCTAACGGTCGGATACCGGGTATCTGATGATTGGGCTAGTGAGATTTTTTTCGAGCACCTGTCCCATGCCAATATACTAGATAACCGGGCTAATGACGGCGTGGATATTGTGGGCGCCCGTGTGGCCAAGCGTTTCTAATCCCGGACTTCCTTTGCAACAAGCGCCCTGAAATCTTGGTGAATTTGTGGCTCACCCTCTTCAAAGAATTGTAGCATCAAGACAGCGTAAGCGCCATTTTCCCGATCTACCAGGAAATTGGTTTTAGCCATACCGCCCCATCCCCAACTGCCGATATTCCGGTTCTCTCCCTCGCCGATAATGACGCTGCCCCCATAACCAAAACCTATTTCGTCCGGCGACCCGAGCCATTCCATCAATATCTTATCGTCGGAATCCAATTGATTAGCGGTCATCAGATTAACCGACTCTGCGTTCAGGATTTTCTGCCCATTGAACTCTCCATCTTGTAGAATCATCTGAGCAAATTTCGAATAATCCTCCAATGTGGAGACCAATCCCCCGCCTCCAGACTCAAATGGTAGCGGTAGCAGATAGTGGCTTGCCTGTCCGTCATCCTGAAGGCTGAAATTTCCTTCTGCGTCCCGATTATAATTAGATGCGAAACGTTCCTTTTGATTGGCCCGGACATAAAAACCTGTATCCTTCATACCGAGCGGCTCGAAAAAACGAGTCGTGAATAATTCACTTAGTTTCTCCCCCGTTGCCACTTCTGCCACGCGGCCCAATACATCAATAGAATAGCTATAATACCATCCATCCCCGGGCTGAATAACCAGAGGTAACTCGGCCAATTTATCCATTTTCACGGACAAATCCTCACGTGGATCAAAGAGTTCAGCCGCCTGATACATTTCCTCAACTGGGCTGATAGGACCATAAATGCCGTAGCCGATCCCTGCTCGGTGCAAAAGCAAGTCCTCTTCCGTCATCGGGGATGTCTGCTTGGAGAATATAGGTGCTCCATCGTCCCCGAGTGACGCGACTTTCATTTGCCCCAATTGCGGAATATATTTGGCGACCGGGTCTTCGAGCGAAAGCTTACCTTCCTCGACAAGATCCATAATCAAGGCCGAGGTGATAGGTTTGGTCATGGAGTAAATCCGGAATAGGGTATCCATCTCGACAGGCTTTTCCCGCTCCATGTCACGTAGACCAAAGGCGTTTTGATAAACCACCTGCCCATCATCATAGATCAAGGCAGATGCTCCAGGAACCTCTCCGTTTTCAACCGCAGTTTGCAAGAGTATATCCATAGCCGTTGTGTCGAAAGTGTTGATGGGCTCCGAGCCGCAGGCACTGAGGGTCAACAATGCTGATAGGCAAAGCGATTTTTTAAACATGATTACTATCCCCATGCGTTTCAGATTTTATAATATAATAGGCCCAAATGATTACGTTGAGCCCTGCAAGCCCGATCAGAATAATTTGCCCTTTGCCTGTAAACCCGCCCGACGCTACACCGAGTTTTGAAAACAAGACATAGGTGGCCACGACACTGGAAAATAAGGTTGTAGAGGTAGGGATAGCAAAGCGCCAAGGTTTCAAATCCACCAGGCCTTTAGGTTGGAAGCTCCAGGGTTCCGCGGGACGCAACCAACCCGCAAAGAGCATAATAGCGACTTCAATGGAGAAAAGAATAGCATAGAGATGGAGGAAATGAATATCGACCACGTCATCAAACACGAATTTTAAAAGACCGTAGGCAATGACATGAAAGATGATTACGATCTTGGCCCCAATCGCTGGAACGCGACGTGTAAACAACCCTACCAACACAATTGTAATGAAAGGCACATTATAAAACCCGGTGAAGATACGAATGATCTGCCACAGACCTTCGGAGGCGAAATAGATAAGCGGCGCGACGGCAAATGAGAAAAAGGCAATCACGACACTGGCAATTTTTCCGACACGCACAATATGAGCGTCGCTTACACCGCCCTTTTTCATCGGCTTGTAAATATCCAGACAAAACAAAGTCGCCGCACTATTGAGAAGCGAGTTAAAGGAACTGAAAACGGCGCCCAGTAATACAGCCAGAAAAAAGCCCATCATCCATACTGGCATAAGGTTTTTGACTAGAGTGGGATAGGCTAGATCCTTGGAAGAAAATCCGGCCCCATAAAGATGAAAAGCAATGACACCGGGCACCATCATAAAGAACGGCACCAGCACTTTCATGAAGCCAGATAGCAGCACACCCTTTTGCCCTTCGGCCAAATTGCGGGCTGCCAGTGTACGCTGAATGACGTATTGGTTCGTACACCAGTAAAATAGATTGGCAATAATCATGCCTGTAAATATGGTCCCAATCGGCGTCGGATCTTTGGGGCCGCCAATTGCGTTGAGCTTTTCTGAATGCTCGGTCACAAGCGTGTTTAATCCGCTCATAAATTGGCCTTCACCAAGCGCAATTACACCCAATACCGGAACAAGTGACCCGATGATCAAAAGGCCAATTCCATTGAGCGTATCGGAAACCGCAACCGCTTTAAGTCCGCCAAAAATAGCATAAAGCGCACCAATCGCACCGATACAGAGTATGGTGAAAACTAATCCCTGAAACTCACCGACTCCCAGCATTTCAGGCACATTGAATATCTGCAAGACGGCGATGGAACCGGAATAAAGCACGGACGGAATGGTTATCAGGCCATACCCAAGCATAAACAGGACCACCGCCATACGCTGAACTTGCACATCATAGCGGTCGCTTAGAAATTCGGGCAATGTCGTGAATGCCCCCGCCAGGTAACGGGGCAGGAAAATAAGCGCCATAGCAATCGTCGCTATGGCGGCAGTGACTTCCCAAGCCATGCTGGAGAGATTATGAGCATAAGCGGAGCCGTTCAGACCAATAAGCTGCTCGGCCGATAAATTCGTCAGCAGAAGCGAACCGGCAATAAACAGTCCCGTTAAATTCCGGCCCGCCAGAAAATAACCGTCCTGCGTACTGACCTCACCCCGGGTTTTTAAATAAGAAACAAGAGCAACCAGCAGCATGAAAAACACACAGCTGACCAAAATCCATAATTGGGTTAATCCTGACAAGACAGTGTTAGCCCGGAACGATCAGGAATTTCTCTCCCGTTTTCTTGGCATTATAGCGTTGCATAACATCAGCTTCCAAAGCTTCTGATAAAGAAATTTCATCGGTGTAATGGCTGGCAAATGTGGTTGTCAGCTCATCAGCCACACGTTTTCTTAAACGCATGGCCGTTTCCATACCTGCTTTGGCCAGGAAGTTCGGGAGCAGCCAGCCGCCCACGCCCCAGGCCATGCCGTAACCTCGGGTCAATACGGTCGGCGAAACGTCCAATCCGCCATATAGATAGACCTGTTTATGTGCAATAGAACCGTAAATGGAATACGCCCCTGGCGTACGGGCTGCAGCCTGTTCCATAGCCGTCAAAATTTCAGAGGCAAGCTGACCGCCGCCTGTGGCGTCAAAACCGAGAGTCGCGCCGGTTTCATGAACAGCATCAATGAGATCTTTCATATAGCTGTCTGATTTGCTGTTTATGACGTATTTCGCGCCCATGCCTTCGAGCATATCGACTTGTTCCTGGCGGCGTACGATATTGACTAAATCGACACCGTCGGCCTGACAAATCCGGTTCAGCATCTGGCCTAGATTAGACGCCGCTGCCGTGTGAACGATGGCTTTGTGATCCTCAAGCCGCATAGTTTCGAGGAAACAGAGGGCCGTCAGCGGATTGACAAAACAGGAGGCGCCCTCTTTTGCCGTGTGCTCGTCCCGCAGCGGCAAAACCATCATAGCATTGACCAGACGATATTCACCATACATCCCGCCGCCCATGGCCGCGACGCGCTTGCCCAGCAGGCTTTGTGCGTATTCACTATCCCCGGCAGCTACCACGGTTCCGGCTCCTTCATTACCCACTTGTTGTGGTTGTCCGACCCGGCCTTTCATAATCCGCATGCCATGGTCCGAGACCGGTGCAGAGAGAACGATATCTTTGCCGGAACCCGTTGACGTGGCTTTGCTCATATCGGTCCAGCCAAACATGACACCGTGATCTGAGGGATTAATCGGCGTTGCTTCGACCTTGATCAGAACCTGATCAGGCTTGGGCATTTTCAGTTCTTTTTCCACCAGCTCAAGACGCAGCTCGGCGTCTTCGGTCACTGTGGACATCATTTGCAAATAAGTTTTAGGGAGGTCAGTCATGGCTGTATTCCTGTTGGTAATTTATGGTTCTTTGTGATCAAGGGATTCGACAAGGACGGAATCCACCTCAGCGCCAGCAATCCGGTGTACGGCAATTGCCGCATATTCCGGAGACGTAATCCATTCCCGCCAAGCTGCCTTACTCGGGAATTCCAGCAGAACAGAACGGTCACCCTTCCACTCGCCAGCAACGATTTTTGGGTCCCAGACAACGCTCAGGATTTTGCCGTCAAATTTCTCAAACACACCAGGAAATGCATTGGCATATTTGTCATATTCTTCTCGGTTTTTAATGGTGATCTGACCGATGTGATAAACGCTCATGAAAGCTTCTCCAGGGTTTTATCAGGATGTACACCGTCCACATAGCCCATGAAAAAATCATGGATATTATAGCCGATAAGTTCGCGCACACGTTGGGGTAGTTTGGCCGCTTTTTCCGGCGGCACGGCCAGAACCATATTTTCAAGCTGTCGAGACCATCCGGCGCAATATTGCGGCGTCACGATAAGACGCGAACTGTCGGAGCGGTTCGAACCTCCCCTGTGAAAGACGGAGGATTTTAATATCATCAATGAGCCCGCAGGCATGGTTGCCTTGATAGCATCAGGATGAGGCATGGGATCTTCATTGACGTCCCGGTCCGACGGATCATATAGCCGGGCATCACGATCAAATGTCATATGCCCGTCATCATCCCAAAGGTGGGAGCCGGGAATAATTTCAGTCGCCCCGTTTTCTTCTGTCATAGGATCGACAATCCAAAAGGTGCTGACTCCAAATGTGGGTCGCGGGCGCGGGATCATGATCTGCTGATCATCGCAATGCCAGGGCTGAACCGTCTCGCCGGGATGAAGATTGATTGCGAGTAATGCCGATAACAAACAAGACCGGCCCAATTCCCGCTCGGCAAAATAGAGGGCCAATGGATGGGTAATCATGTCAGAAAACACGTCGGGGTTTTTCGCTAACAGTGCATAGACCCTATTGGATTTGAATCCCTCAAAATCGTTGCGCCCTTTTTTATTGAGATATGGCTCAAGGGCGTTTCGAACTCGGGTCACGCCGTCCTTATTCATCAGGCTTTCAAAGACCACATAGCCATCACGCTCATAATCCGCCCAGACATCTTCGATGTCACGGCCGCCCAAAAACGGGGCCAAATCTTCCACAGAATAAGTAAGAACCTCTCTCATATGCAACTAATGGCATATGGGCGCGGTATTGGCCACAGAAATCAATCATAGGACACCAATAAACTTTGGAGTTTGCGTTTATAAATACCAAAAAAAGCCCCGGAAAAACCGGGGCTTAGTTTACATTGGCATTATTGTTGCACCGTTAGACGGGAGTTGGTGCGGGGTATTTTTTAGAATTTACCCACGACATTAACGAGCCAACCGACGTCTTTATCGTCATCGGCCAGGAGATATTCCTGATCGATGCCACCATAGGTCAGACCAACAC
>JAHDEZ010000011.1 GCA_020628425.1 Hellea sp.
TGTCAGAGCAAGTTAGCGCATTCGAAAAACAGGTCGTCGAATATGAGGCTCTCAATTCCATATTGTCGAATGTCATGTTGGCATCTCCAGACAGTATCATTACCTGTGGCCCTGACTTTAAAATATCCGGCGTGAACAAGACGACAGAGGGCTGGTTCGGAAAAACAGAACAAGCTCTTATTGGTATACCAATTGGGTCTTTGCTGCCAATAGGAAATATCTTGGAAACTTGGCCGGTTCCGGGCGAGATATACGTTGAACGCATTGAGATCGGGGCTTCGGAAGGAGAGACATTCCCTGTAGAAATAAGGGGCAATATTGGCATGCGCGGCGACGAGCGTTGCCATGTGGTTCTGTTTATTCATGATATTACCCGGCGCGAACAAAACCAAAAGGAACGTGAGCAGTTACTATCGCGAATCAACGAGTCTCGTCGGCTGGAAGCTATTGGAACTCTATCTTCTGGCATAGCCCATGAAATAAATACGCCCCTGCAATTCATTGGAGACAATATCCATTTTATCGCTGAGGCTCTGAGGAAAATCCATGTTTCTTATACCAAATGCGCCGAGATGAAGCGGCACGTTAAAGCCTATCCTGAACTCAATGTCTTGGTCAGGGAAATGGAAGCGTTCAATGATAGTATTCGGCATGACGACTTGATTGTGGAAATCCAAGGTGCAATGTCCGATACCATTTCCGGCATCAATGATGTGAAAGAGATCATCCAAGTGATGCGTGAATTTGTTCATTCGGGGGCTGGAAGGCAATCCGATGTTGCCATTAATGACTTGATTTCAAATGCTGTAAAATTATGCGGTAGCCGTTTTAAAAATGGAAGCAAATTAGTATGGAATCCATGCCCAGATCTGCCCAAAATTTCCTGTCACCGAGGGCAAATACAACAGGTTTTTGTAAATTTATTGATGAACGCACTGGATGCACTAGATGAATTTGAACCAGATCGTCCAACCGTAACAATTATAACTCAAGCTGATAGCACTTATTTGCACATCACGATTGCTGGTAGCGGTCCAGGTATCCCGGAACAAATTCGTGATAAGATATTTGATCCGTTTTTTACATCTAAAGCCGAAGGAAAAGGCACGGGCCAAGGTTTGGCTCTGGCTAAGGATATCATTGTCAATCGTTCAAATGGGCAGTTGGAACTAATTGCACTTAAAGAATTCAAAACGGCTTTCAAAATTTCACTCCCCTTAAATTAGGAAAAAAATATGGCTCTCAGGAAAGTATTATTTGTCGATGACGACCCGCGAATCTTATCGGCTATGCGCCGAAGGTTTTCTAATGAATTCAATCTCGTTACCTTTGAAAGGGGGGGTGAAGCTGTCAGCTACATTCGGAAAAATGAAGATGTTTCAGTACTAATCGCTGATATGCGTATGCCGGAAATGGATGGTCTTGAGTTACTGAAACATAGTCTTCCGCCCGACGATTGCCGTCCCTGACTAACTACGCTGTCGAAAGGTTGGAAAACTCAAAATATGCCGGTGTACCAGGCTTGGCATCTCTCAACCCTCGATAGCTTTCTCGACATTCTTCATGAAAAATATAAAGCCCAGAATGCGTTTCTTGTGCCACACGGCTCTTTTAATTGCGAAGATAAGTCTGATATCCCCCTGCTTATGTCTCGGCCGAACTGCATTGTCACAATGGGTAAGTTCGGGACTTATAAAAACTGGAGCGTATGATAAGCGCCGTTCAACGCTTAAACGCTGGCAACTATGCGGCAAATCCAATAGAGCTAGTGATAGGCGGGTCTGATCATCCCGCCACACCTGGATATATGGACGGTCTGAAAGCCGAGCATGCCGACGACCCCAATATAAAATTTCATGGCTACGTCGCTGAGGACGACGTCCCGGTGTTTTTCAAACAGGGAAGAATAGCGGTATTTGACTACGACAGCACAACTGGCAGCTCAGGAGTTCTGCATCAGGCGGCAACTTTTGGAACAACACCTGTATATCCCCTCATGGGTGATTTTGTAGATGTAACCGAGCGAGAGGGCTTAAAAGGTTTCAACTATGTTCCTTTGGACGAGTGCAGCCTGATGGGTACGATCGATAAAGCTTTGTCCATGCCGGAAAAGGCCCAACAGATTGCTGACAGCAATCTCTCTGTCTCAAAAGGCCTGTCTATGGATGTCATTGCTTCAATGCATATGGGATTACTGGAGCGCGTGGCTCATCAAAGGTTTTTTGCGCTTCGAAACTCGACCAAGCGAGCGCTCTGGTTGCGCCCGCGGGTATTAATTTTTCAAATAAACGGCTCATAGCGTGTCAAGTTTCATGCAATGGTTTAAGCTCATTTCCGTAAATTATCTGAAATTGTCTATGCCGTCTTCATTGATGATGGCTTTACCGTAACAGGTAGGCGGACATTGTTCCCGTCCGGAATGACCGTATTCTTACTTTCAATTTCGGCGTCAATACCTTTCACGCACACGGGAATTGGCAGTATGGGTAAGATGTAATTAGGAACCAGGTTCTCGGCATTGACCGATGTCGCTGTCTTGGCTGCATCAACCGGGATTTGTTATAATCCTAAATGTCAAACAAGTTCTTCAGACCTTATACGCCGTTTTATTGGCGATGGCTTCCATGGTTTAAACCATTTCCATTTTGAGGGCTTCGTGGAACATTACTTCCCATCCTTGGTGTAGCCGGCAATGCGAATGCTATGGACTGTTTCATAGGAAATATATATGGACCGGTCTTTGAAATCTACCTGATACCCAAAAGCGGATGCACGGGCTCATGGGCGACCATTGTCGCCGTAATTTTCACCTCACCTTTGTCATAGACCACTTAGCACTATTCACGAGTTTTGTTTCATTGGCGGTGGCCCCGAAAGGTTTAGCCAATTCTAAAAACATATTGAGAATTAAACTCTTTTGGGGAGTATCCCAAGCCCGTGTCTTCTAATTTTCTATATTGCATTTTGCCTATCTCGGTGAGAGTGTCGCCCGATGTCGAAAGATGCCCTGAAATTAACTGATAAATTTGGTCGGGATATTACCTATTTACGGTTATCTGTAACCGATAGATGTGACCTGCGATGCACGTATTGCATGGCGGAAAACATGGTGTTTTTGCCACGAAAAGATTTGCTATCATTTGAAGAGCTGGATTTTCTGTGCGCGGCTTTTGTTGAGCGCGGCGTTCGGAAGATTAGATTGACCGGCGGGGAGCCATTAGTGCGCAAAGGCCTGTTGCCTTTCATCAAATTGCTTTCGCGACATCTGGATAATGGTGCCTTGGAAGAAATTACGCTCACAACTAATGCAACTCAGTTACATCGTTTTGCGGATGAGCTGGTTGATGCCGGGGTCAAGCGCATAAATGTGTCATTGGACAGTCTGGACCGGGAGGTTTTTAAACGCTTATCCCGTCGTGACGCTTTGGAGCAGGTTTTGAGCGGGATCGACGCGGGATTGGCCGCTGGCTTAAAAATTAAAATCAATACGGTTGCGCTTAAAAATGGCAATGCAACCGAAATACCGGCTATGATGGAATGGGCCCACGGCAAGGGCATGGATATCACCTTAATCGAAGTTATGCCTCTTGGAGATATTTCCGAGGACCGCTTTGATCAATATCTTCCGCTCACGGAAATCAGAGATGAATTGGATAAAACATACACGCTGACTCACACCGCTCTGCGAACAGGTGGCCCGGCCCGTTATGTCAAGGTGGAAGAAACGGGCGGTATATTGGGGATGATTACGCCACTTACCAATAACTTCTGCGCAGGCTGCAACCGGGTGAGGGTAACCTGCACGGGGCAGATATATATGTGTTTGGGTCAAAGCGATCGTGTGGACCTCCGGGCGGCCATAAGGAGCGATAATCCTGAAGTTGCGCTGGCTGCGGCAATGGATAAAGCTATGATCAATAAACCAAAAGCGCATGATTTCAATATAGACCGTAAAGGCGCCCGCCCTGCGGTTTTACGTCATATGTCTGTGACCGGGGGATGATTGTGGAGAAAGCCCGTTACTATTCCAGTATAGTGATAAGCTTGAGCTTCTTTATGTTGTCGGCGTGCGCGGATAATAAGGTCGCCACGGACATTGAAGCCGATGTGCCACGACCGTCATTCGAGGACAGGCTCAGAACGGATATGTCAGAAGGTAAACTCATATCTCTTTCACATATCGTCATGCTGGCACGCGATCTTGGGCCACATTTGTCGTTTATGTCTGAGCTTGAGTTGGAAAACTGCGATGCTGTGACGACAATGGTACGGGAGTGGCAGATTAATCCCGATGGAGAAAATATACCGATTTACCTAGATCAGGTGCCGGGTGGCAAAGGAATAAGAGACTATGAATTTATGACCATGCTGGCCGTGGGCATGGGATATGCTCGGGATGCAAAATTATCGGGTAAACCGATTAAGCCATTTTCGCGAATGGAGCGACAGACTTTGAAAGAGGCAGGCGGTTTATCCGAAATTTTCAACCCTAAAGATCTGTCATTAGAATGTCCTGATTTGACAAACCGTAAAGCTACAGATGCGCGCGCTTTTCTCGCTTATTTTTGCTATTATTTTCACGAAGATATTCCTGTACGCGGCTACCAACCGACAGTCACGCATGGTGACATGGAAACCCAGTGGCGCGGATGCGCAAAGATTGGTCTCGAATATTTACGGACAGGTGGAGTAACGGAGAAAGTTTATGTTGACGAGTGATTTGAAAATTTTGGTTACTGTTTTTGTTTCTTTGATGGTCGGGTGGACTGCGGCCGCACAATCGGTATCTGAGGTGGTTTCAGACTTGGAAAAGCGGGACGGGTTCTTTGATATCTATGTTGATAAAAAACAAAATAAAATCAAAGCATTAATTCCAGTTACCTCGAGTGATAAATTTCAGGCAATTTACACGCAGCGCCTCCGTGCAGGCCTTGGCTCTAACCCGGTTGGTCTTGACCGGGGATGGGGTGACCGGGGTGCAGTGATTTCTTTTGAGCGTTACGGTGACAAAGTCATCATTAAGCAGGAAAATCTGACCTACCGGGCGGACCCGAATAACCCACTGGAGGCCCGGGCTGTCGATGAAAGCTTTGCGGATAGTTTCATTGCGAGCCTGAAAGTAGAGGCCGAAGGAAGTGGTGGTGTTCTTGTGGACATGACCGATTTTCTGGAGCGTGATGGCATGTCAATTGTGCAACACCTAAAGGGACGCGGTCAGGGTAGTTTTACCATTGCCAAGGATCTAAGCTTTGTTGATGTGAAAAACAGTTTTGCTTTTCCGGATAATGTCGAGATCGACGCGTTTTTGACCCTGAGTTCCAAAGAGCCTGGTGAGGAAGTTGCTACAACCGCCGCCAATGGGAGAGACGTAACCCTGATACAACATCATTCTTTTGTCCGATTGCCAGAACCCGGGTTTGAGCCACGCATTGCAGATCCGCGTATGGGCGCCATTGAGCTGGTTTACGTTGATTATAGCGCGCCTTTAGCAGCGCCGATTGAGCGACGTTTGGCCTTGAGACATCGTCTTGAGAAAGACTTAGACGGGAATACGGTCGAACCAATCGTATTTTATATCGATAGTGGAGCTCCGGAACCTGTCCGTTCCGCTTTGGTAGAGGGAGCTGAGTGGTGGAAAGACGCGTTTGCTGCCGCCGGTTATCCCGATGGCTATGAGGTACGGCTTTTACCCGAAGATGTGCATCCCTTGGATGTGCGCTACAATGTTGTGCAATGGGTGCACCGTCAAACCCGTGGATGGTCTTATGGAGGCGGAGTTGTTGATCCACGCACCGGAGAATTGTTAAAAGGCCATGTTAATCTGGGCTCTCTGCGGGTGCGTCAGGACCGTATGATTTTTGAAGGCCTAGCTGGTACCGCGAAAACAGGGACTGGTGCTGATGATGACCCGATTGAACTTGCGCTCGACCGGATAAGGCAACTTTCTGCTCACGAAATTGGGCATTCCTTGGGTTTTGCTCATAACTTTGCCGCGAGTTCCTATGGCAAAGGTTCAGTTATGGATTATCCTGCACCAGATGTGCGTGTGGTAGATGGTCAGTTGGATTTCTCACAAGCCTATGGTGTTGGTATAGGTGAATGGGATAAATTCTCAGCCCAGATGATTTACGGGGATATAACCGGAGAAGAGGCAGAAGTGGTCTATGCTGATGCTGCCAATCGTGGCCTTTTATACGTGGCTGATAGCGATGGTCGCGGTATCGGCACCGGGCACCCACAAGGTGCTATATGGGACAATGGTGAGGACCCGATTGCGACGTTAAATGATACCATGAGCGTTCGGCGCATTGCGCTTGATAATTTTCGCGCGGATCGCATCCATGAGGGGCAGCCGCTTTCGGATTTGAATAAGGTTATTGTACCGATCTTCCTTTATCATCGTTATCAAACTGCAGCAGCAGGGAAGCTATTGGGTGGCATGGAGTTTTCCTATGATGTCGCGGGCGGAGATGACGCGGGTGTCGTCATCGTGCCATCTGACAGACAACGCGCAGCGCTTGACGCCATTTTAAAAACTGTAGATCCGGCAGAACTGGATGTGCCCAACCAGGTTTTAAAGCTTTTAACACCCCGCCTGAGGAGTTGGACATTTATCGACTCAGACCGTGAATTGTTCAAAGGGACGGCTTATCCTGCATTTGATGTGAGCGCAGCGGCAGATACAGCCGCGGGATTGACATTTGATGTGATTTTGAACCCGCAACGCGCAGCACGGATGATTGAGTTTCAGCGACGTGATTCACGTCAACTGGGATTTGATGATGTGTTGCTGATAACCCAACGTCGGATTTTATCATATCGGACGACCGGACGACAGTCTGAGATTTCGGAAGCCGTACAACGTAGGTTTGTCTATGGTTTAATGGACCTTATTAAAAACGATATGGCCACTGATGCGGTTAAAGTGCAGGCGCAGGATGCATTGATGAATTTACGTGGCGAATTTGGACGACGCAGCGGTGCTAACGCGGCCTTTTTAAGAGGGGAGATTGACCGCTTCCTCAAAAGGCCTGCTGTGGCCGCCGAGGTCGCGAGCACTGAGCAAAGACTCCCTCCTGGCAGCCCAATTGGAAGTTCTATGAATCAGTTTGAAACCTGCTGGTTTTGTGATTAGACTTTACCGCATAAATTAAGTGGGGGAATGAATGCGGGGGATTATTTTTATAATACTGGCGGCACTGGTTTTGGCGGGCTGTTCCGAAGGTGAACTGAAGACGCGATCAAAAACGGTCAGTGCTGACTCTAATGCAGAGCAGGCAACTCCTTTACGCCGCGATAGTCGACGTCGTCTTTTGAGGGGGCGCTCCATGGAGCTAGATGAGCTCATGGCTCTAGCCGAGGATTTTTCTGATAAAGCCGAGGGTATTACGCTCACTGAAGCCAAAGAGTGCCGGATTGGTCTTTACGCCATGTCCATGCATTTTGAAGAAGAACGGAGTGACGGTTTTGACGGTGACTTCCGGAAAGCTGACAGAGACGAGAGCTTTGTTCAGCGATTGACCTTTGCTTATTACGGCTTTGACCGGATGGTCAAAAGGTTGGAAATCGATGAGGCAATGGCCGAACTCGGAAATGCGCCTGAAAGCGTCAAACGTCAAATCATTCGTGAGGGCATCGATCATTCTACAGCAGAAAATCTCATTTGGTGTGACTATGACAGTTTGACACCTAATGACATGGACACACCAAGTTACCGGACGTTTTGCGCCTATTATGACGATGTCAAAGAAACTATAAGACAGCGGCAGGTCTGGCGTAATTACTTTAAATACTGCCATGAGTTACAGATGAATTATCTGGAAGATGGTGGGATCGATAGTGCTATTTATCAACAATCTATTTTACGCAAATAATCCGGGGGGACTATGCGATACTTAATGACTTCTATCATGGCTTTGCTAATGGCGACTGGGTGCGATAGCGGCGATGATGTCAAAACCAAGCCCATTAAATCTGAGTCCGAGCTTCGACGAGATAGCCGATTAAGGCTTTTGGAAGGGCGCGATATGCTCCCCAAAGAGTTACAGGCGCTGGGAGAGGATTTTGCCGAAAACATCACCAATATGACGCAAAATGAGGCCAAGCAATGCCGCGTCAGTCTGTATACAAAATCTGATCATTTTAAGGCAGGTTATCCGACCGGTTTTGATGTGGATTTTCGTGAGAAGGACAGGGAGCAGCTTGAGGCTCAGTTTTACACGTTTTTATATTATGGCATTGATGAAATCGTACAGCGGCGAGAGCGCGAAACGGAAGAGAAAAACCTCGCAGATGCGCCCGACAGTGTGAAGCGACAGATTCTTCGTGAAGGCAATTTCCATAAGACTGTGGAAAGTCTCGCTCGTTGTAAAATGGAGGAAATCCCGAGGGAGGATAGCAACCTGCCTTATTTCAAACTGTTTTGTCTTGGCACCTCCAGTGTGGAGCGTAAAATCCATGAAAACCGAATTCATATGATGCAGAAATATTGCGAAGCTTTAGGGCGCGAATATCTGGAGACAGGCACGATAAATCCTGATTCTTTTGAAAGCTCACCTATGGTGTTCAAGTAAATAGTGGATCTGATGAGCAGGGTGGCACCCCCGTTCATTTTTTTTAATTGAAGCAAAGGTCTGATTGTCGAGCGATATTCTTTTGAAGAGGCCTAAACTTGCCCTTGTTTTACGTCCATTTTGTCGCGTTTTTCTATGATTTAGCCGTTGCAAATGAAGGGCAGTCTTTATAGGTTCCGCGCGAATTGCGCCCGGAGGGGGTGTGAGTCTTTTATAGAACCATAGAAACGCATTTTCATGACTGAATATCTACTAGGCTATCTTCCCGTAATTTTCCTGCTCGGGATCGCCCTGTTTTTGTCGATCGCTTTTCTGGTCATTCCAATGATCGTGGCGCCAAAAGAGCCGGATACTGAGAAGCTTTCGACATATGAGTGTGGCTTTAATGCGTTTGACGATTCACGCATGAAATTTGATGTCCAGTTTTATCTCGTGGCCATTCTCTTTATAATATTCGATCTGGAAGTGGCCTTCCTGTTTCCCTATGCGGTCTCGGCGGGGCATTTGGGCACCTATGCCTGGGCCGTTGTCATGATTTTCCTGTTCGAGCTTTTGATGGGTCTGGTTTACGCCTGGAAAAAGGGCGCTCTGGATTGGCATTAGGTAAGCGCGATCTGGATTAGGAGAGACGTATGTCAGACCCCATTTTAAAAGCAGGCCTTCTCAAAGCGGGAGAGGGCGCGCGGGACCTCGGTATCCCGGCCTATGATCCAAAGAAACATGATCCGTTTTTTGATGGCTTGTCAGATCAGTTGGCAGACAAGGGCTTCATCACTGCGGCTTCGGATGATTTGATTACCTGGGCTCGCACGGGCTCCTTAATGTGGATGACGTTTGGTTTAGCCTGTTGCGCCGTTGAGATGATGCAGGCCTCTATGCCGCGCTATGATCTGGAGCGCTTTGGCGTGGCACCCCGGGCGTCCCCCCGTCAAAGTGATGTGATGATCGTCGCCGGTACGTTGACCAATAAAATGGCGCCGGCGCTTCGTAAGGTTTACGATCAAATGCCAGCGCCGCGTTATGTGATTTCAATGGGCTCCTGCGCCAATGGTGGGGGTTATTATCACTATTCCTATGCGGTTGTGCGGGGCTGTGACAGGATCGTTCCTGTGGATATATACGTGCCGGGCTGTCCGCCGACCGCCGAGGCACTGGTTTACGGCATTCTGCAGTTGCAAAAGAAAATCCGCCGCGAAGGCAATATAGAAAGATAGTCGTGCTGGAACTGAAAAGTCATATCGAGACTGAATTGGGTGACGCCGTCAATTCCATTGATGTGGAATATGGTGAGATGACCGTCAATGCGCGCCGGGCGGCCGTTAAACAGGTTATTTCATTTCTGAAATCCGACGCTAAGTGCAAGTTCGAGACTCTGATAGATTTGGCCGGCGTGGATTATCCTGCCCGCGAGCGCCGCTTTGACGTTGTTTATCATATGCTCTCCATGGCCCATAACACACGCATTCGTGTTAAGGTGTCCACTGATGAGGTTGAGCCTGTACGTTCTATTGCTGAGATGTTCCCTAACGCTGATTGGTATGAGCGCGAAGCCTTTGACATGTACGGTATTATATTTGACCAGCATCCGGACCTGCGTCGCATTCTGACTGATTACGGTTTTGAAGGTTATCCGCTCCGCAAGGACTTCCCGCTCTCGGGTTATGTGGAAGTCCGTTATGACGAAGAACGTAAAGCCGTCGTCTATGAGCCGGTAAACTTGCCGCAAGAATATAGAAGCTTTGATTTCATGTCCCCTTGGGAGGGCGCGAAATACGTCCTGCCTGGCGACGAGAAGGGGGAGGCCGAAAAATGACGACCGAAGCCATACTCGAAGGTGATGATCGTAATTTTACCATTAATTTCGGCCCCCAGCACCCGGCCGCGCACGGCGTTTTGCGTTTGGTGCTCGAGCTGGAAGGCGAAATTGTTGAGCGCGTGGATCCACATATCGGCCTTTTGCACCGTGGTACGGAAAAACTGATCGAGCATAAAACCTATCTGCAGGCCCTGCCGTATTTTGACCGCCTCGACTATGTGGCACCCATGAACCAGGAACATGCCTATTGTCTGGCCATTGAGAAGCTCGCCGGTATCGAAGTGCCGCGCCGTGCCCAGTTCATCCGGGTCATCTTTTCTGAGATCGGGCGTATCCTGTCACATATGTTGAACGTGACGACGCAGGCTATGGATGTGGGCGCGCTTACGCCGCCGGTCTGGGGTTTTGAGGAGCGCGAAAAGCTTATGGTCTTTTATGAGCGCGCATCCGGGTCTCGCATGCATGCGGCCTATTTTCGCCCCGGTGGCGTTCATCAGGATTTGCCGCCTGAATTGGTCGCTGATATAGACGCCTGGTGTGATCAGTTCCACGAGAAGCTGGACGACATTGAAACGCTATTGACCGATAACCGTATCTTTAAACAGCGTAATGTGGATATCGGCGTGGTTTCCAAGCAGGACGCCTATGACTGGGGGTTCTCCGGTGTAATGGTGCGTGGCTCGGGTATTCCATGGGATTTGCGCCGCTCGCAGCCCTATGAAGTTTACGAAGAGCTCGATTTTAAAATTCCTCTGGGCAAAAATGGTGATTGCTATGACCGCTATCTTTGCCGTGTTGAGGAAATGCATGAGAGCGCGCGCATCATGAAGCAGTGTATCGCCATGATGCCTGAAGGACCTGTGATGTCGGAAGATAATAAAATCACACCGCCACGACGAGGTGACATGAAAACATCCATGGAAGCGCTTATCCACCACTTTAAGCTTTACACCGAAGGCTTCAAAGTGCCCTCGGGCGAGGTTTACACCTGTGTTGAGGCGCCCAAAGGTGAGTTCGGCGTTTATCTGATTTCCGATGGCTCTAATAAGCCATATCGCTGTAAAATCCGCGCGCCGGGATTTCCGCATCTGGCCGCCATGGATTACCTCAATAAAGGCCATATGTTGGCGGACGTTTCTGCTATTCTGGGGTCGTTAGATATCGTGTTCGGGGAGATTGACCGATGAGCGCGCGCCGTCTCGCCATATCACAACCCGATAATTTCAAATTATCAGCTTCTGCAAAAAAGCAGATCAATAACTGGGTGAAAAAATATCCCAAAGACCGTCAGCGCTCGGCTCTAATTCCTGCGCTTTGGATTGCGCAAAAGGATGCTGGTGGCTGGGTGCCTGAAGCCGCACTTCGCGAAATTGGCGATATGCTGGGTATGGCTTACATCCGCGTTTATGAGGTGGTTACATTTTATACCATGTTCAACCTCGAACCCGTTGGCGAGCATCACATTCAGCTCTGCGGAACAACGCCCTGCTGGTTGCGCGGGTCGGACGATCTGATTGAAGTGTTGAAACGCCGTATCGGGCCGCACGGATCTGTATCTGAAGATGGTAAACTGTCTTGGGTAGAGGTTGAGTGTCTAGGGGCTTGCGCGAATGCACCGATGGCTCAGATTTCAAACCCCAAAGACGATATGTATTATGAAGACCTAACGGCTGAAAGCTTTGAAGTTTTGCTGGATAATCTGGTGGCTGGAAAAGGCGTTGATGCGGGGCCGCAGAACTCTCGGCATACGTCGGAGCCCGAGGGCGGTAACATCGCTCTGACGGGCGAGGGGCCTTATCACGATCAGGTGGCTTATCTGCCCAACGCCCCGAAAAAAACCAAAATGTCGGTTCATGGCGGCGCGCCAAAAACGAAACGCAACTCCGCAACGAAAGCGCCTGCGAAAACGACGGCTGCGCCTAAAAAAGCACCCTCGAAGAAGGCCGCAAAGCCCAAAGTTATTTATACAGACGGCCCGACAGATGGCGCGCCGGATGATCTCAAGAAAATCAAGGGCATAGGCCCGAAATTTGAGAAAGATCTGAATAATAAGGGTATCTATTATTTCCGCCAGATCGGCGCCTGGAAAGCCGCCGATATAAAAATGGTCGAAGAGCTTATCGACTCCATTCCTGGTCGCATCAAGCGCGACGAATGGGTCAAGCAGGGTAAACATCTGGCCAAACAGACTGGAAAGAAGGGGTAAGGACAATGGCTGAGCTTCTTCAAGATAAAGACCGGATTTTCACCAACCTCTATGGCCTGCATGATTGGGGTCTTGAGGCTGCCAAAAAACGCGGCGCCTGGTTGGGCACCAAGGAAATGATCGAACAAGGCCACGATTGGGTTGTTGATCAGGTCAAGGCGTCGGGTCTTCGCGGACGCGGTGGTGCGGGTTTCCCGACGGGCCTAAAATGGTCCTTCATGCCAAAAGATGTGGGCAAGCGCCCACACTACCTGGTGGTCAATGCAGACGAGTCTGAGCCTGGAACGTGTAAAGACCGGGAAATGATGCGTCACGATCCGCATTTGTTGATCGAAGGTTGTCTGGTGGCGTCTTTCGCCATGCGGGCTCACGCTTGTTACATATATTTGCGCGGCGAATATATCCTTGAGCGTCAACGCTTGCAGGCCGCTATTGATGAAGCCTATGCCGCAGGTCTGGTCGGTAAAAACGCCTGTGGATCAGGATGGGATTTCGATATTTATGTCCATCACGGTGCCGGCGCCTATATTTGCGGTGAGGAAACCGCGCTTCTGGAAAGTCTTGAGGGTAAAAAAGGCCAGCCGCGCCTCAAGCCGCCATTCCCAGCCAATGCCGGTCTTTACGGTTGCCCAACGACCGTCAACAATGTCGAGTCTATCGCTGTTGTCCCAACTATTTTGCGTCGCGGTGTTGATTGGTGGACGCAATTTGGCCGTGACAATAACAAAGGCACGAAAGTTTTCTCAATCTCCGGTCACGTCAACAAACCGTGCAATGTAGAAGAGGCGCTGTCTATTCCGCTCAAGACGCTCATCGAAGAGCATTGCGGTGGAGTCCGTGGCGGTTGGGATAATCTCAAAGCCATTATTCCGGGCGGATCTTCAGTACCGCTGCTGCCCAAAGAGATTTGCGATACGGTATTAATGGATTTCGATGCGCTACGTGAACATAAATCTGGCCTCGGAACGGCGGCGGTCATCGTTATGGATAAATCCACAGACGTAGTCAAAGCCATCGCGCGTCTTTCTTATTTCTATAAGCATGAGAGCTGCGGTCAGTGTACACCATGTCGCGAAGGTACGGGCTGGATGTGGCGCGTTATGGAACGCATGGTGCGCGGCGAAAGTTCGACCGAAGAAATTGATATGCTTTTAAATGTGACGAAACAGGTTGAAGGTCACACTATCTGCGCCCTCGGCGACGCGGCAGCTTGGCCAATTCAAGGCCTCATCCGTCACTTTCGCCACGAGATTGAAGAGCGTATTGACAATTACCGGGCCGGTAAACCTGTATTCGTGCCCCAAATGATCGAGGCGGCGGAGTAGGATATGAGTGATCTTCGCAAAATCAATATTGACGGTGTCGAATATGAGATGCCGGGTGAGTTGACTCTGATGCAGGCTTGTGAAGAGGCCGGAGCGGAAATTCCGCGCTTCTGTTATCACGAGCGGTTGTCAGTAGCCGGTAACTGCCGCATGTGTCTGGTTGAGTGGGTCGGTGCGCCCAAGCCACAAGCCTCTTGTGCGCTGCAGGTCAAAGATATGCGTCCGAACCGCGATGGCACGCCAGCTAATATTCGTACCAATTCTGAAACCGTCAAGAAAGCGCGCGAAGGCGTGATGGAATTCCTGCTGATTAATCATCCTCTGGATTGCCCGATTTGTGATCAGGGTGGCGAGTGTGACCTTCAGGATCAGGCTATGGCCTATGGTCGTGACCACACCCGTTTTGAAGAAAATAAGCGCGCCGTAGATGACAAATTTATGGGGCCTCTGGTTAATACGGTCATGACTCGCTGCATTCAGTGTACACGTTGTGTGCGCTTTATCACCGAAGTGGCGGGGGTACAGGAAATCGGTCTCGCTTCGCGGGGTGAAGATGCCGAGATTACAACTTATTTGGAAGAGAGCCTGACGTCCGAAATGTCCGGCAATGTGATTGATCTGTGTCCGGTCGGGGCGCTGACGTCCAAGCCTTACGCCTTTAATGCCCGTCCTTGGGAGCTGGAAGGTGTTGAGAGTGTCGATGTCATGGACGCAGTTGGGTCAAATATTCGTGTCGATGCCCGGACGGGCCGCGTGCTGCGCATCCTACCGGTTATCAATGACGACATTAACGAAGAGTGGATTTCTGATAAAACACGGTTTGTCTGGGATGGTCTGTCCCGTCAACGTTTGGACCAGCCTTTTATTCGCAAAAACGGGAAGCTAACCCCGGCTGGTTGGGACGAGGCTCTGGCCTTAGTCGCAGAAAAACTATCAGGTGACCCGGAAAAGATCGCGGCTGTTGCTGGCGATATGTGTGACGCCGAAAGCATGAAGGCGCTCAAGGACCTGATGGACAGTATTGGTGTGAAGAGCACTGAATGTCGACAGGATGGTTCCAAGCTCGGTAATGACAATCGTTCCGCCTATCTGTTCAATACAACTATTGCCGGCCTCGAAGAGGCGGACGCTATTCTACTTGTTGGGACGAACCCACGACTGGAAGCACCGTTGGTTAATACGCGTATTCGCAAGACTTGGCTGGAAGGTGGGCTTGAAGTCGGTTTGATTGGCGAAACTGCCGACCTGACGTATGAATACGAACATATCGGGAGCTTGGCTGACGATATTGCCGTTTTCACTAAGTCAACCAAAGGATTTGCCCGTAAGCTGAGGGCGGCCAAGAACCCGGTCATTATTATTGGTGCCGGTGCGTTGGCCCGCAAAGATGGCGCGCAAATTTTACGTGCCTGCGGTGAACTAGCAGCCAAATTCGGTATCGAGCGTAAGGGCTGGAATGTTCTACACGGTGCCGCGTCACGCGTCGCCGGCCTGGATATGGGCTTTGTGCCCGGCGAAGGCGGTCTGGACATGGACGGTATCGCAGACGGAAATGCTGATATTGTATACCTCTTAGGTGCCGATGAATTTGAAACGGATAAGCTCAAAGACAAATTTGTGATTTATCAAGGCAGCCATGGAGATCGCGGCGCCCATGTCGCTGATGTGATCTTGCCCGGTGCGGCCTATACGGAAAAAGACGGACTTTATACAAACACAGAAGGTCGTGTGCAGATGGGCTTTGCGGCGGTGCCACCAAAAGGTCAGTCCAAGCCGGATTGGGCTATCCTCCGAGCACTCTCAGGTCACATGAAGACTGAGCTGCCTTATGATAATTTAGAGCAGCTTCGCGAGAAGCTAATGGCGGATCATCCAGCTTTTAACGGCATCAACTATATTATGGAGCCGGGTGAAGACGAGGTGTTCGAGCCAGCCAAGCTGGGCGAAAGCGGAAAAGTGCTAAAAGCCGCCCTGCAAAGCCCGGTCGAGGATTTCTACATGACGAATCCGATTGCCCGGGCATCACAAGTTATGGCCGAATGTTCAGAAGTCGCCAGTGCGGCGCAAGTCAAAGAGGCCGCTGAATAATGCAAGACGTCGTCGTACAACCGGCTGCGGAAGTGGTCTCTGACTTTTCACCACTCTGGTGGTTCTTGGTCAAAATGGGTCAAGTAGGCCTGTTTGTCGCTGTTTTGTCACTTATGGTGGCGGCTCTGGTTCTGGCTGATCGGAAAATCTGGGCAGCTGCACAAATGCGTCGTGGTCCAAATGTTGTGGGCGCTTTCGGCCTGCTGCAGACCATCGCTGATGCATTAAAGTTCTTTTTCAAGGAAATTGTTATTCCTGCCGGTGCAGACAAGTTTCTCTTTATCGCAGCCCCGGTTATCACGCTGGTAATGGCATTTTTGGCTTGGGGAGTGATCCCTGTTGCCCCCGGATGGGTGATTTCCGACATAAATATCGGTGTATTATATGTGCTAGCGATATCTTCGCTTGGCGTTTATGGCATTATCATTGGTGGTTGGGCCTCTAACTCTAAATATCCCTTTATGGGCGCGCTTCGTTCGGCTGCGCAGATGATTTCCTACGAAGTTTCCATTGGTTTCATTATTTTGACGGTGATTTTCCTCGTGGGTTCCATGAACTTGACGGACATTGTTGAGGCGCAAAAGGGCGGTTTCTGGAACTGGCACATGTTCATGCTGAATTTCAGTGAGTATGGCTGGCGTATAATCATCCTTCTGCCGTTAATGTTCTATATGGGCGTTCTGTTCTTTATCTCAGCTCTGGCCGAAACGAACCGCCCACCTTTTGATCTGCCAGAAGCCGAGTCTGAATTGGTGGCCGGGTATCAGGTTGAGTATTCATCGACGCCTTTTCTAATGTATTTCTTTGGGGAGTATGTGAATATTATGCTGTTGTCGGCTATGATGACCATTCTGTTCCTTGGCGGATGGTATGCACCGATTGACGTCGGCTTCCAGTTCATTCCGCCATTTTTCTGGTTCTTCGGGAAGTGTGCCTTTTTGTTCTTCCTCTTTGCCATGGTGAAAGCCATTGTGCCCCGTTACCGCTATGATCAGCTCATGCGTCTGGGATGGAAAGTCTTTTTGCCGACTTCATTGATTGCCGTCATGGTCGTCGCCACACTGGTCGCCTTTGGCGCAAATGGAGCTGCATAATGGAACGCGTAAAACAATTTGCACGCGGCGCTCTGTTCCTGGATTTTCTAGGAGCATTTTGGCTGGCTATGAAATATTTCTTTCGTCCCAAAGTTACGGTCAATTACCCATTTGAAAAAGGTCCTTTGTCGCCTCGATTTAGAGGTGAACATGCGCTGCGCCGCTATCCTTCCGGCGAAGAACGCTGCATTGCCTGTAAGCTTTGCGAGGCCATTTGCCCGGCACAGGCCATTACAATTGAGGCCGAACCGCGAGATGATGGCTCACGTCGTACCACTCGTTACGATATTGATATGGTCAAATGTATCTATTGTGGTTTCTGTCAGGAGGCCTGCCCGGTGGATGCTATTGTCGAGGGGCCGAATTTCGAGTTCGCCACGGAAACCCGTGAAGAGCTCTATTACGATAAAGAGAAGCTACTGGCGAATGGCGATCGCTGGGAGCGTGAAATTGCCAAAAACCTGGAAACGGACGCGCCGTATCGCTAGCGGCTGATTAGAGGAACAGGGGAACACAACGTGCTTGTCACTATTTCATTTTACCTGCTGGCTTTTGTTGCCGTCGCTGCCGCCATGATGGTGGTGCTGGCCAGAAACCCAGTGCATTCGGTAATGTTTCTTATTACCGTCTTCTTTTCTGCTGCCGGACTGTTTGTCTTGATGGGGGCTGAGTTTATCGCACTCTTATTGGTGATGGTTTATGTGGGTGCGGTTGCCGTGCTTTTCCTATTCGTAGTGATGATGCTTGATGTTGATTTCGCCGAGCTCAAGGCCGGATTTTTGAATTACCTGCCTTTGGGATTGATTTTAGGCGTCGTATTGTTGGCCGAAATGATCATGGTCGGAGCGTTTTATTTTAGCGGTAGTCGCGAACAAATGGTCCAATATTCGGACGATAAAACAAATTTGGAGCGTTTCGGTGAGGTTCTTTATACCGAATATGCTTTCTTCTTTGAAGCTGCCGGTCTGGTGCTTCTGGTTGCCATGGTTGGTGCTATTGTTCTGACTTTACGTCATCGTGAAGGCGTCAAGAAGCAAGACATTACCCAACAAGTTTCCAGAACACGGGAAACAGCCATTGAGATGGTTGACCTTGAAAGCGGCAAGGGAGTGGGCTCATGACCATTGGTTTATCTCATTATTTGGTTGTCGCCGCCGTCCTATTTGTGATTGGGGTGTTTGGTATTTTCGTGAACCGTAAGAACGTCATCATTATATTGATGTGCGTCGAACTAATTCTTCTGGCTGTGAACATTAATCTGGTGGCATTTTCGGCACATATGGACCCGACCGTAGCCGGCAATAATCCCATGGCCGGACAGGTTTTCGCCCTGTTTGTATTAACGGTCGCTGCAGCCGAAGCCGCTGTCGGTCTAGCCATTCTCGTTGTGTATTTCCGTAACCGCGGCAACATTGCCGTGGAAGACATTGATTTGATGAAAGGGTAGGGCGTGACGATCTACCATTTAATAGTCTTTGCGCCATTGATAGGCGCTATGATTGCGGGCTTCTTCGGCTCCAAGATCGGCGACAAGCCGTCTATGGCCGTTTCAACGCTGTTGCTGTTTGTCTCAGCTATCTTTTCTTGGGTGGCGTTTTACAATGTTGCCCTGACGGGCAATGGTGAAGCCTTCAAAGTTCCGCTCATGCGCTGGATGGATGTAGGTAATTTTCAGGCCAACTGGGCCTTGCAAATTGATAGCCTGACTGTGGTTATGTTGGTTGTTATAACCAGTGTTTCGGCGCTCGTGCATCTCTATTCATGGGGGTATATGGAGGAAGACGACAGTAAACCGCGCTTTTTCTCTTATCTTTCGCTCTTTACCTTTGCCATGTTGATGTTGGTGACGTCTGATAACTTCATTCAGCTCTTCTTTGGCTGGGAAGGTGTAGGATTGGCCTCTTATTTGTTGATTGGTTTCTGGTACAAAAAACCGTCCGCCAACGCCGCTGCTATCAAGGCCTTTGTAACCAATCGAGTCGGCGATATCGGCCTCGCATTGGGTGTTATGGCCATCTTCTTGGTATTTGGAACCGTTAGTTTTGATGGCGTGTTCAGCCAGGTTGCCGAAAAGGCCGATCAGACCATGTCTTTTCTGGGTATGGAGTGGAACGTTATTGAACTGATTGCACTGCTCTTATTTATTGGCGCCATGGGCAAGTCAGCTCAATTCGTGCTTCATGTCTGGCTGCCAGACGCCATGGAAGGACCGACACCAGTTTCTGCACTTATACACGCCGCGACCATGGTGACGGCGGGCGTATTTCTCGTCTGTCGCGCCCATCCGATTTACGAAGTCGCCGAAGCCACCTCGGCTTTCATCACAGTGTTAGGGGCGTTTACGGCCTTTTTCGCCGCGACTGTTGGTTTGGTGCAAAACGATATCAAGCGGGTTATCGCTTATTCCACCTGCTCACAACTCGGTTACATGTTCTTCGCCGCAGGTGTCGGCGCTTATAACTTTGCCATGTTCCATCTGTTTACCCACGCTTTCTTTAAAGCGCTTCTGTTCCTTGGGGCGGGTTCGGTTATTCATGCTCTTCATCACCAGCAGGACATGCGTAAAATGGGGGGACTTTGGAAAATTATCCCTGTGACTTATGTAGTTATGATTATCGGGACATTGGCCATTACCGGCGTGGGCTGGCCCGGGACAAGTTTCGGTTTTGCCGGTTTCTTCTCTAAAGACCTGATTATCGAAGCCGCTTATGACGCCTCCAAATACGGGGCTGCTGGTTCCTTCGCTTTCTGGGCTGGGATCGTTGCGGCCCTCATGACGTCCTTCTACAGCTGGCGTCTCATTTTCATGACCTTCCACGGCAAGCACCGTGGCAAGAAGAAATATTTGGATGAGGCTCATGAGAGCCCGCTGGTTATGTTGATACCGCTTATATTACTGGCCATTGGTGCCGTTTTCGCTGGCGCTTATTTCTACAAGAGCTTCAAATACGGATATAGTGGTTTCTGGGGCGATGCCGTTCCGCACATGGATAAGAACGAAAAGCATTACTATCCGGATTGGGTCCTGTTCGCGCCTCTGGTTATGTCAGCCTTAGGGTTCGTCATTGCCTGGTTTACTTATATTTTCCGAAACGGAACTGAGAAGCGTATAAATTCGGAAGGTGGTCCGCTCTATAACTTCCTGCTCAATAAGTGGTACATAGACGAGCTATATGATGCGACCGTGGTTCGCGCCACACGCTGGTTGGGCGACAAGTTCTGGAAAATCGGTGACATCGGAATTATTGATCGCTTTGGGCCAAACGGAGTTGCAGCGATGGCGATGGCAGGTGCGAAGCGCTTGTCCAAAGTTCAAAGCGGATATCTTTATCACTACGCATTTATCATGCTCATCGGCGTGGCGGCCATAATCGCCTTCGTCATGCGGTCAATGGGAGGTTAGGCAATGTTTGGTCTCGATCTCCCAATCCTGAGTATTATCACCTTCTTGCCTCTGGTCGGAGCGCTGGCCCTGATGTTGGCCTCCAAACTAGCAAATGGTGAAGAGGGCCGTGTCCAATTAGAAAAGGCTGCGCCGAAGGTTGCTCTACTTGTTTCTTTGGCTGTTTTGATTTTGTCACTCTTACTGCTGACACAATTTAAAAATGACACTCACGAGTTTCAGTTCGTAGAGAAATTTGACTGGCTCGGCGGCGGTATATCCTATCACCTTGGTGTGGACGGTATTTCTATATTGTTCGTCGTATTGACCGCCTTCCTGACCCCACTATGTATTATTGCCAGTCGCAAATCCATCAAGAAGCGTATGCTTGATTACATGGTAGCATTCCTGATTTTGGAAACCATAATGATCGGCGTCTTCTGTGCGCTGGATATGGTGTTGTTCTACCTCTTCTTTGAGGCGGTTCTTATACCGATGTTTATCATCATTGGTGTCTGGGGCGGTAAAGATAGAGTTTATGCTGCCTATAAGTTCTTCCTTTATACGCTTCTGGGTTCAGTCTTGATGCTCGCTGCCGTCTTGTGGATTTATTATTATAGCGGCACCGGAAATGCCGCAGCGACAACAGACATCGTTGAGCTGCATCGTCGGCTGGACATCCCTGCGGGAGCGCAGACCTGGTTGTGGTTGGCATTCTTTGCGTCATTCGCGGTTAAGATGCCCATGTGGCCGGTGCATACCTGGTTGCCGGATGCTCACGTTCAGGCACCGACGGCGGGTTCAGTTATTCTTGCGGGTATCCTTTTGAAAATGGGCGGCTATGGCTTCCTAAGGTTCTCGCTGCCGCTATTCCCTGATGCGAGTGTGCAATTTACGCCTCTTGTGTTTGGCATGAGTGTTATCGCGATTATCTACACCTCACTTGTGGCTTACCGTCAGCATGACATTAAAAAGCTGATTGCATACTCCTCTGTTGCTCATATGGGATTTGTGACCATGGGTATATTCGCGGCCAATGAGCTTGCGGTTCAGGGCGCTATTTTCCAGATGCTAAGCCACGGTTTGATCTCCGGGGCGCTCTTCTTTGGTGTCGGCGTAATTTACGACCGTATGCATACGCGAGAGATTAGTTTTTACGGCGGGCTGGTTCACCGTATGCCGATTTTCGCATTCTTCTTTATGTTGTTCACGATGGCCAATGTCGGCCTGCCGGGAACGTCCGGTTTCATCGGCGAAATTTGGACTATGGTGGGGACATTCCAAGTGAATCCTTGGGTCGCAGCGGGTGCCGCGCTTGGTATGGTCTTGTCGGCTGTTTATGCGCTACATCTCTATCGTGAGGTTGTCTTTGGTGAGCAAACTAATGAAAAGCTTGACGATATAGCTGATATGAACAAAACGGAGATATTGGTGATGGCGCCTTTGGCGATCTTCACGATTATCTTGGGGGTATATCCTTCCCTTGTTACAGACGTCACCGCTGCCTCCGTTGAAAATCTGATAACCAATTTCCAAGCCGCCATCGGGCAGGGGTCATAAGGCCATGATTAATCCACAATTCATAGCACCGGAAATTCTCCTGGCCATCTCAGCATCGCTGCTACTGGGCTTTGGCGTATCAAAAACGACGAATCGTGCACCTCTTGTACGTCTGATAGCTATTGGTGTTTTGGTATTATTCTCCGTCATCAGTTTTGTTTTAGGCGCACCAGATGGGCAATCGTTTTACGGGGCGCTTGTAACTGACGAATTTGCCCGTTTTACCAAGTTTTTCCTCGGAATAGCGGCAGCGTTTGGCCTTTTGATGGGAGGGAATTACCTTTCCCGAGAAAAGCTCGACCATTATGAATTCAGTGTGCTGACACTTTATGCCGTTTTGGGCATGAGTATTATGGTAAGCTCTAATAATCTATTGGCGCTCTATATTGGCATAGAAATGATGAGCCTGGCGCTCTACGTGCTGGCCGCCTTTAATCGGGATAGCTTGCGCGCTACCGAAGCTGGATTGAAGTACTTCGTTTTGGGTGCGCTTTCATCGGGTATTTTGCTCTATGGTATATCGCTGATTTATGGTTTCACAGGCACGTTGAACTTTGATGGCATTGCGGCCTGGACCGAGACCAACGACCTGTCAGCTGGTTTAGTGGGGGGGATGGTATTCCTGCTATGTGGTTTGGCTTTCAAAATTTCAGCAGCACCATTCCATATGTGGACACCTGACGTATATGAGGGAGCTCCAACGCCCGTGACCGCGTTTTTCGCCGCGGCACCAAAACTAGCCGCTATTGCTTTGATAGCTCGCGTCGTTATGGGGCCGTTTGGCAGTATCTCAGATCAATGGGTGCAGGTCATAATTGTCTTGGCGCTTCTCTCTATGTTTATCGGGGCCATAGGTGCGCTTCGCCAGACGAATATCAAACGCCTTATGGCTTATTCATCGATCGCCAATATGGGATATGCCCTTGTGCCTTTGACCGCTGCTTCAATGGCAGGCGTTCGCGGTATGCTGATATTTATGGTGATTTACTTGATTACGGTTCTGGGTGTGTTTGCTTGTATCCTTCAGATGCGAATTCGCGATGGAATGGTAGAACGGATCAGTGACCTGTCTGGTCTAGCGAATTCCAATCGTGGCATGGCCATTGCGCTGACTATCTTTATGTTATCGCTTATGGGCATCCCGTGGATGCTGGGTTTCTTCGGCAAGCTTTATGCTTTTTGGCCGGCTGTCACAGCAGGATATATCTGGTTGGTTGTTGCTGCGCTTATAGCTAGTGTCATTGGCGCGTTCTATTATTTAAGAATAATCAAAATCATGTGGTTTGACGAAGCCGAACATGAGTTTGTAGCACCGTCCCGCGAGCTCAGCTGGATTTCTACAATTTCAGCAATCCTGCTTGGTGGCCTTCTCTTATTGCCATTCCTGGCCTTGCGGGGGCAGGCTTGGATCGAAATGGCAGCAAAAAGCATTTCCTAAGCGCGTATCTTTTGAGACATATCCGCCTTGATATAACGGAATCTACGAACCGTGACGCCAGGGAGTTGGCGTCAGAAGCGGATTTCGGACCTATCTGGATCACGGCCACTCAACAATTGGGAGGCCGGGGCCGTAATGGGCGTGAGTGGATTTCGCCCGCGGGTAATTTTTACGGTTCTTATCTTTTCCCAACAGAGCTCTCAAAGGCCCGGCTGGGGCAATATAGTTTTGTAGCAGCACTTGCTGTTTTTGATGCGTTGTCAGAGCTATACCCAGCGGGTGGGTTCAGTTTGAAATGGCCAAATGACACACTTTTGGATGGCGCAAAAATTTCCGGTTTATTACTCGAAACAGGGACGACCCATCATCAGGCTTGGGTGATTGTAGGTATTGGAATAAACTTGGTGACGCATCCTGAAAACCTGTCTTATGCGGCGACCGATCTAATGTCAGTTTCAGGTGAAACGGTCCGCCCTGAATTGGTTTTAACGCAACTTAACCGTTTTTTTGAAAAATGGGCGGTAACATTGGAGCAATCGGGATTTTCTCTTTTACGAGATGCTTGGTTGAACCGGGCGCATAAAATACCCGGTCCCGTCAGAGTCAATCTGCCGGATGATACCTTTGAAGGAGAGGCCATTGACCTGGGACAAGACGGGGCGTTGCATGTACGTCTTGCTAGTGGCACTATAAGGAAGGTACATGCCGGAGACGTTTTTCCAGGATAGATTATGCTATTAGCCATAGACAGCGGAAACACTAACACGCTCTTTGCCATTCATGACGGCAAGGATTGGGTCGTTGAATGGCGCATCGCGACAGATGCTGCCAGAACCGCAGACGAATACGCCGTTTGGTTTTATCAACTGATGCACATGCAGGGACTGAGCTTTGATGAGATCTCAGACTGTGTCATATCAACTGTAGTGCCGCAATCACTGTTTAACATGCGAAATCTGGCCAGGCGACATTTGAATGTAGACCCGATTATCATAGGGGAACCCGGGATAGAAATCGGTATCGGTGTGCGAATAGATAACCCAAAAGAGGTTGGGGCCGACCGTCTCGTCAATTGCGTGGGCGCTCGGGTCAATTACAATGGGGATCTCATCATCGTGGATAGTGGTACGGCGACAACCTTCGATATTCTCTCCGAGGATAATCATTTTGAAGGCGGTATCATTGCACCAGGGATAAACCTTTCGGTCAAGGCATTGCATGACGCGGCTGCGAAACTGCCTAGAATTGCGATTAAAAAGCCGGAAAAAGTTGTCGGCAAAAATACAGTAGCGGCCATGCAGTCAGGTGTTTTCTGGGGATATATTGGCCTCATTGACGGGTTGATAAATCGGATAAAATCCGAGAGTGACAAGACATTCACCGTAATTGGAACGGGTGGCGTAGCATCGCTTTTCGAAGGCGCATCGTCTTCAATTGATCATTACGATGCCAATCTAACCATAAATGGTCTTTACGAGATCTGGAAGTTGAACCAATAATGTCTTTACGCGAAGACCATCTTGTATTCTTACCTCTTGGGGGTAGCGGCGAAATCGGTATGAATTTGAACCTGTTCGGATTTGGGCCGGAACATGATCGCAAATGGATCATCGTCGACATCGGGGTAAGTTTTGGCGATCTTTCTACACCCGGTATCGAAATAGTTATGCCCGATACCGAGTTTATCGAAGGCTATAGAGACAATCTATTAGGTATCGTTTTGACCCATGCCCATGAAGACCATATGGGGGCGCTCGCCCGGCTTTGGCCGCGCTTGAAATGCCCAGTCTATGCGACACCTTTTACAATGTATCTGGTCAAAGATCGTCTCGCGGAGTTTGGTTTGCTCGACGCTGTGGAACTTCACGAAATGCCACTGAAAAGCCGGTTTCAATTAGGTCCGTTTGATTTGGAATATGTGACTATCACTCACTCTATTCCAGAACCTAATGGGTTGGCCATTCGAACACCCGCTGGAACGGTCATGCATACGGGCGACTGGAAGATCGACGAGGACCCCCAAATCGGCGAACCGACAGATGTTGAACGGTTGAATGCACTGCGTGACGAGGGTGTGCTTGCGATGATCTGCGATAGCACTAACGCGCTTTCGCCAGGACGAGCTGGCTCTGAAGGGGATGTCCGCAAAGAACTTATAAAGCTCGTTAGTGAATTTGAGGGGCGTGCTATAGCTGTCGCTTCGTTCGCGTCCAATGTTGCCCGCCTTGAGAGTATTATGGTGGCAGCCAAAGAAAATGACCGAGTCGTCTGTCTGGTAGGGCGGAGCATGAAACGCATGACAGGCGCGGCGAAAGCCGTTGGTTTGCTATCTGGTATGGGGCCTGTGATTGACGAAGAAGAGGCCGAAGCCCTGCCATCTGGACATGTGCTTTATATTTGCACCGGTTCACAGGGGGAGAGCCGCGCTGCCCTGTCTCGAATTGCCAATGGCGAGCGTCGCCATGTTAAGTTTTCCCGCGGGGATGTCGTGATTTTCTCCTCGAAAATTATTCCGGGCAATGAGAAAGGAATATTCCGCTTGCAAAACAGTCTGGCTGAGGACGGTGTTCAGATTGTGACGGAGAAGGATCGACCGATCCATGTTTCAGGTCATCCCTATCAGGATGAGCTAAAGGACATGTATGAATGGGTGAGGCCACATATTTCTATTCCAGTTCACGGCGAACGGCGGCATTTACTGCAGCATGCCGAGCTGGCCAAAGCTTGGGGTGTGCCCCACGCTTATGACCCCCACAATGGAGAGATGATCAAATTGTCGAAAGACGGGGCCGAGGTCATCGATATTGTGCCAAGCGGGCGCCTTCACGAAGACGCGGGCCATATTGTCAGAGCTGATGATGAGAGTCTAAGATTGCGCAAGAAAATGGCTTACGCAGGACATATTACTGTGAGCCTAGTCTACAATGCCAAGGGTAAAATCCTTTCTGGGCCCGAACCCCGTATAAGTGGATTCCCAGAGGGGCCCGGCGGTGAATTTATGGATGCGTTGCTAGACGAAGTCGCTGACGAAGCAGAAGAGGCTTTTTTCGCTATTCCGTCCAAAGCCCGTCAAAACGAAGATTTAGTCGAAGAACGCATTCGCTCTCGCATTAAGAAGATGGTGCGAAATAAAACTGATAAACGGGCGATCGTCGAAGTCACTGCCCACCGAATTTAGGAGGTCTCATGATTGGCTCAATGAACCATGTTGGCATAGCTGTCCCCGATATCGAGACAGCTATCGCATTTTACCGTGATGTTTTAGGGGCGGTAGACATCACTGAGCCAAGGGACTTGCCGCCTCAAGGTGTCACTTATGCTTTTGTCAATTTGCCCAGCGGGCAGGTAGAGCTCATTACGCCATTTGGTGAGGATTCACCTATTAATAAGTTTCTAGAGCGGAACCCTAAGGGTGGACAACACCACGTCTGTTTTGAGGTTGAGGATATTCATGAAGCAAGCCTGTTGATGGCAGAACGGGGCATGCGGGTTTTAAACGAACCCCGTATTGGAGCACATGGTACATTAGTTGTCTTTCTTCATCCCGGAGATGCAGGGGGTGTGCTAATAGAGCTCATGGAAAGTCACAAAGAAGCGCACTAATACAGCGCTATGGATATTGCGAGCGCCATTCTGATATACGTCCTGCTGTGGTGGGTGACCCTTTTTGCGGTTCTACCTATCGGGGTCAGAGGGCAGGCCGAGGAAAACAATATTGTTCACGGTAGCGATCCTGGTGCGCCGGTCAAAGCCAATATGCGCAAGAAAGTCATCATAACGACAATTGTGTCGGCGATACTGTTTGTCGTAGTTTATTTTATGATCGTCTATGACGTCTTTGGTGTTGCGAATTCGTAACAAACCCTTCTATTGAATACAAAGTTAGTTTCGCGTAGCACGCGTAAAACGGTGATTTGTTTCACTACAGAAAAAGGACTGGATCGGCATGCGCTTATCGCGATATTTTTTGCCTTTGCTCAAGGAAACGCCTGCGGACGCGACCATTGCTTCGCATAAATATATGCTGCGGGCCGGTATGATCAAACAAAACAGCGCCGGTATTTATAGTTGGTTGCCGCTCGGCTTTAAGGTCCTCAAGAAAATCGAACAGATTGTCCGGGAAGAGCAGGACAAGGCGGGAGCTATTGAAATGCTTATGCCTACGATTCAATCCGCCGATCTTTGGAAAGAAACCGGGCGATATAACGCTTACGGCCCTGAAATGTTGCGTATCACAGACCGGCATGAGCGGGAAATGCTTTACGGCCCGACCAATGAGGACATGATTACGGATATCTTTCGTAGTTTTGTACGGTCTTACAAGGACTTACCCAAAAATCTTTATCATATTCAATGGAAGTTTCGCGATGAACGCCGCCCGCGTTTCGGTGTCATGCGCGGTCGTGAATTTCTGATGAAGGATGCTTACTCCTTTGATATGTCTGCCGAGGATGCGAGGCGGTCTTACAACAAAATGTTCCTCGCCTATCTGAACACTTACGCTCGAATGGGGCTCAAAGCCGTTGCGATGAAAGCCGATACCGGCCCCATTGGTGGGGACTTGTCCCATGAGTTTATCATTCTGGCTGAAACCGGCGAAAGCGAAGTTTTTTGTCATGCTGATCTTGTGAACATGCCTCCCCCTGGAGAGCTGGACTTTGAAGCTGACTTGCAGCCTTTGGTCAATGAACGTTTGGCCTTGTATGCGGCGACAGATGAAATGCATGATGCCGCCGCGTTTGCCAAGATACCCGAGGACAAGCGATTATCCGCCCGGGGCATCGAGGTGGGTCATATCTTCTACTTTGGTGAAAAATATTCTGAGCCCATGGGGGCCAAGGTAATGGACAAAGACGGCAAGGCCGTTACGGTCCATATGGGTTCATATGGTGTCGGCGTCTCAAGACTGGTTGGTGGGATTATCGAGGCCAGTCATGATGAAAACGGCATCATCTGGCCCAAAGAAGTCGCACCATTTGGTGCAGGAATTATAAATCTTAAAGTCGGAGATGAAGAAGCCGACAAAGTCTCAGAAGATGTATACGCCAAACTCACGGCCGCGGGTGTTGACCCGCTTTACGACGATAAGTCTGATCGAGGCGGCGTGAAGTTTTCACGCATGGATTTGATTGGTTTGCCTTATCAAATTACCGTTGGGCCAAGGGGCCTGAAAGAGGGTATTGTTGAGGTTAAAGACCGTGCAACCGGCAAACGTCAAAATCTGGCGCCCGATGCCGCAGTCAACTTTATCTCGGCCCAATTTGGAGTCGGTGCTTGAACGACACACGGCCCATAGACAGCGGTATCAATCCGCCATTTGGTGCGGTTGAGCGTAAAATTGCGCGCCGCTATCTGGGTGCCAAGAAGAAGGATGGTGGCGTCGCCGTAATTGCCTGGATTTCCTTTGTTTGCATCATGCTTGCCATAACGGCCATGATTGTCATTATGTCGATCATGAATGGGTTTAGGGACACGGTTATCGAGATCACTCTGGGCTCGGAAGGCCATGTATTCGTAGAACTCGATAGCTGGGATATTCCCCCAGAGGAAATGGCGAAAATAGAGCAACGTTTGTCCGATATTCCCGAGGTTGAGAATGCATTCGAATATTCAGACTCGGGTGCAGGTTTTGCCGCTAATGAAACATTGAGCGCAGCTCGTGTCATGGGGATTAGCAAAGAAAACCTGGAGAAATTTGAGCTTGTCTCCAGCAAAGTTGTTGCCGGAAATCTTGATTTTTTCGGGCAGGGGCGCGGCGCAGAACATCAAATCGCAATCGGCCAAGTGCTGGCAGACAGTGCAGGTCTTATGGTCGGTGACCGGGTCAGGATAATGACGCCTCGAACCCGCAATACTCCCCAAGGTCGATTGCCTGTGATGAAGGTTTACACGATTGGTGCCATATTTAAGACGGGCCTACTCAAGACTGATAATATCCGTGTTTTCATGGAGCTTAATCAAGCACAGCTGCTATTTGATGGTGGGCGGAAAAAAGGTTCAATCCAAATGCGTCTATCTGATCCGGATGACGTCGACAAAGTCGCGGCTGAAGTCCGTAAGGTTTTCCAAGGCACGGCTAGAGTTTCGACTTGGAAAAACCGGTTCCAAGATGAGGCTTTCGCCCTTAGGACCGAGCAAATTGCCATGCGGTTTATCTTTGTTATTGTGGTTATTATCTCAACATTTCCGATTTTATCGGCCATGCTGATGTTGGTAAAAAATAAGGCGCGGGATATCGCAATTTTGCGAACGATCGGGGCAACGCAGGGATCTGTGCTGAGGATTTTCTTTATCGCGGGTACCATTATCGGGATCTGCGGAACAATAGCGGGGCTCTTGCTGGGGCTTCTAATATGCTGGCAAGTGGACGGCATACAGGCCATTATTGAGGGGATAACTCAACAGCCATTATTCCCACAGGGGGCCTACGGACTTGACGGTTCAATTCCGGTAAAAGTTGTCCGTAGCGAAGTGATTGTAGTTGCTCTTTGCGGATTCATCATATCTGCTATTGCAACTTTCTTCCCGGCGTGGGGGGCATCGAAAACCGATCCTGTGGAGGCGCTACGTTATGAGTAATCAGCGTCGTCCTATATTATCGGTCCGAAACCTGCACCGGAATTACCCGTCCGGAGGCAGCATTCTTCATGTTATGAAGGGGGCGGATATTGATATTTACCCTGGGGAGATGGTTGGATTGGTCGGGCCATCAGGGTCAGGAAAGTCAACCTTGCTGCATGCTGCCGGATTATTGGAAAAGCCGAATGCGGGCGAAGTCTACATCAATGGCAAAGAAAGCCTGAAACTATCAGATTATGAGCGCACAAGCATTAGGCGCGCGTCGATAGGCATGGTCTATCAGTTTCATCATTTGCTCAAAGAATTCTCTGCACTTGATAATGTGGTTATTCCACAGTTGGTCGCAGGAAAATCCAGATCATATGCGGAAAAAGAAGCAACGCGATTGTTGACGCTTATGGGACTGGCGGAGCGCACCCATCATAGACCCTCTCAGATGTCGGGTGGCGAACAACAGCGTGTCGCTATTTGCCGTGCGATCGCCAATAATCCTCAATTGCTTTTGGCAGATGAGCCGACAGGTAATCTTGACCCGGCGACGTCTGGGGCTGTTTTTCAGGCGCTTATGCGTCTTGTACGTCAGGAAAAAGTGGCGGCTTTGATTGCTACTCACAATATGGCGTTGACCCAATATATGGATCGTGTGCTGACGGTTCAGGACGGCCTGATTATTCCTTATCGTCCAAACTAAGTCGGTTTTTCGAAGCGTTTACTCACATAGTAAAGCGCCAAGCCAGAGACGATTAAAATGCCGCCTAAGATGGCTGTGAAGCTCTCATCCTTGACGGTGAAGAATATGGTAATGGCTGCGAAGATGATGAATATGAGTGGCGTGATTGGATAGAGCCAGACTTTGTAGGGGCGTTCCAGATCTGGTTGTTTAATTCGTAAAACAATAACCCCTAAAACGGCCAAAAGACTATTCAAGGCCAGCATGGCGCCTGCGAATATCAGGATAGACTTAAAGCTCGCTGTTAAAATCAAAACTATCGCGATGGTGGATTGCAGCATGATGGCCCGCATGGGCAGGCCGTTCTGAGTTGTGACACCGAGTGGGGCAAAAATCTTGTAGTCCTCGCCGATGGCTTGAATAGCACGCGGGCCTGCAAGTGTCATGGCGCTTACCGAAGAAATTAACAGGCAGGCAACGATAAAGCTGATTATCTGAGAGCTTAGGTCATCAAAGACATAGGTCGATGAAATAAACAGAACTTCCTTTTTCCCCATCATGGCTTCAATCGGCGTTGTTTTTAGCAATGTATAGTTCACCAGCAAATAGAGCACGGTTACGAAAGCAGTGCCTGTAAACAAGACCTTGACCAGATCTTTGGCTGGGTTTTCCATTTCGCCAATAATATAAGTCGCAGCGTTCCACCCCGCATATGAGAAGTAAACAAATATCATGCCCTTGGCGAAACCCTCACTGAATATGACGCTGATATCTCCCTCTTGCGGCAATAAGTGCACAGGTTGGGGATCTTTAACCAAGGCTAACGCCACAGCACAAAATATTAGAACAATGATAATTTTCAGAGCTGTGAAGGTCTGTTGGAATAGACTGGAACCGCTGCGATTGGCCGAGTGTACCATCGTTGCTAGCAAGACGAGCCCTACCGCCATGGCCGTCTCATAACTACCGAGCATCTCAGGCGCAGAGCGTTTCATATAAGTGCCGAATGTCAAGGCAACAGCAGCAATCGGGGCAGCAAAGCCAACAGTGGCCGATATCCAGCCCGATATAAAGCCGGCAGCTGGATGATAAATTCGACCTAAAAAGTTATACTCCCCGCCAGATCGGGGCAGGGCACCACCCAACTCAGCATAGCACATGGCTCCGCACAGAACCGATATTCCGCCGATCAACCATAGCAACAATAAAGGAAAAACGGATGGGACATCAGTCAATTGGTCGCCCAGGCTCATAAATATGCCAGCGCCAACCATATTGGCAACAATAATAGTGGTAGCGGTGCGAGCAGAATAAAATTTCATACTTGCCTTTGACGGTGTTTAGTTTGGGTTGTCCAGTTTTAATATGCCGGCTCTAAATATTTTGTCGCAAGCAAAGAAACGGGGTGAATAAAAAGTTCAGAAAAATCCGCTTGACTAATCGGCTAGAACGAAATAGAACAAAACAAGAACATTGGGTTTATGCCCAAGTAAAACAAAGGTTTTCCTATGCGTCAAGTTGTAATGGATGTGGCCTCGGGTATGGTACTCGCAGGATTCGTTTCGATGATGACTATCTGGATGATGGTTATCAGCGGCTAATATTAAAAATATAAGGGGATGACATGGCGGGGTTTCAGCCCAGATTTGTCCATCTAAGGAGCCGTACCCCTTATTCCATGCTGGAAGGGGCTTTAAAAATAAAGCCCACAGCTGAACGGTGTGCCAAGTGGAAAATGCCCGCTTTGGCCATGACAGATACTAATAATATGTGCGGGGCTTTGGAGTTTTCCGAAGCTATGGCCGGAGCCGGTATACAGCCCATCATAGGTGTAACGCTGATGATGGATCTGGAGCTGGACATGCAGCCCGGTCAGATACGCCATGAGCCCGAAGGCACTATTGCGCTATTGGCGCAAAATGAGGCTGGGTTTGCCGGCCTTATGGCCGTTTCCAGCTCAGCTTTTCTCGATGTAGATGCAACGGAATACCCTCACGTAAAGCGCAGCCGGCTTTTTGAACATACCGACGGCATCATCGCGCTGACGGGCGGGCCAGACAGTGCATTAAATAAACTGATATGTCAGGGACGGTTATCTGAGGCGGAACAGTGGCTGGACGAATTGGCGACCCGTTTCCCGAACCGTCTTTATGTAGAGCTACAACGTCATGGACTGTCTCATGAAATAGAAGCCGAGAAAGTTCTGATTGATTGGGCCTACGCCAAAGAGCTTCCTATTGTAGCAACGAATGAGCCTTATTTCCTCGACCCGGAGATGCATCAGGCTCATGATGCGCTGTTGGCGATATCCGAAGGCTCTTATGTTCTAGAGAAGAACCGTCGTAAAATATCAGAACACCATTATTTCAAATCCGAAGAACAGATGGTGGATCTGTTCAAAGACATTCCAGAAGCTGTCGAAAACACCATTGAGATTGCCCGACGTTGCGCTTTCAAAGCGCCCAAGCGTGACCCTATCCTCCCGAATTTTGGCGACGGGTCTCAGAGTGAGGGAGAGATTCTGCGCGAACAGGCGGAAGAAGGACTTCGGGCGCGATTAGCCTCCATTGATATGGCGGCCACTGAAAAAGAATATTTCGACCGCCTCGATATGGAGTTGGGTGTTATCGATAAGATGGGATTTCCTGGATATTTCCTTATCGTTTCAGACTTTATCAAATGGGCAAAGGAACAAGATATTCCTGTGGGACCGGGGCGGGGCTCCGGTGCCGGTTCAGTCGTTGCTTGGGCGCTGTTGATTACGGACCTGGATCCTCTGAGATATGGACTGCTGTTTGAGCGTTTCTTAAATCCGGAACGCATATCCATGCCCGACTTCGATGTGGACTTCTGTCAGGATCGTCGGGGCGAGGTCATTCGTTATGTTCAGGAAAAATATGGCGAGGCGCAGGTCGCCCATATCATTACCTTCGGAACATTACAGGCTCGGGCCGTGGTCCGGGATGTGGGGCGTGTCCTACAGGTGCCGCTTCGACAAGTTGACCAGATCGCAAAACTCATTCCGTCTAATCCCGCCAATCCGGTAACGTTGGCACAGGCCATCAAGATGGAAAAAGGCCTGCAGGATATGCGGGATAGCGAACCGGTCATTAAGCAGCTCTTGACTATCGCGCTACAGCTTGAGGGGCTTTACCGAAACGCGTCGACCCACGCTGCGGGCGTAGTGATCGGTGACCGACCATTGACTGAACTTATCCCGCTTTACCGCGATCCGCGCTCTGAAATTCCGGCAACGCAATTCACCATGAAATGGGCTGAAAAAGCGGGGCTGGTGAAATTTGACTTTTTGGGCTTGAAAACTCTTACCGTTATTTACCGGGCGATTAAATATGCCGAAAAATCCGGTGCGGAGATTGAACTTGAGAAACTCGATACCAACACACCCAAAGCCTATGAAAATCTGGCGGAAGGCCTGTCGGCAGGTGTGTTTCAGTTGGAAAGTTCGGGCATGCGGGATGTGTTGCGAAAAATGGCCCCTGACAGCATCGAAGAATTGACCGCCCTTATCTCGCTTTACCGTCCGGGTCCCATGAAAAACATCGATACCTATGTGGACCGGAAATTCGGTCGATTGGAAATCGAATACCCACATCCAGATCTCAAAGACATTCTTGAGGAAACTTACGGGATTATTATCTATCAGGAACAGGTCATGCAGATCGCCCAGGTCCTGTCTGGCTACTCTTTAGGCGAAGCGGACATTTTGCGCCGGGCCATGGGTAAAAAAGACAAGGCTGTTATGGCGCAGCAGAAAACCCGTTTTGTGCAGGGTGCCAAAGAGCGGGGCGTGGATGAGGGCCAGGCGGATTATATTTTTGAGCTCGTCAACGAGTTCGCGGGCTATGGTTTTAACAAATCTCACGCGGCTGCTTATGCTTTGATTTCGTTTCAAACGGCCTATCTCAAAGCCTTTTATCCGACGGAATTCATGGCCGCGATTATGAGCCTGGATATCAATAATGTGGATAAGCTGGCCCAATTCCAACAGGAAACCCGTCGCATGGAAATCGAGATCGCACCGCCTTGTGTGAACGAGTCCATGGCAGATTTCGACGTGGAGGATGGCAAGGTCATGTATGCTCTGGGTGCCATCAAGAATGTTGGTGTCGAAGCCATGGCCCATCTGGTGTCGGTGCGTGAGGAAGGCGGGCCTTTCACAGATTTGTTTGATTTTGCCCGGCGCGTTGATACGCGTATCATCAATAAACGCGCTTTTGAAAATCTGGCGCGGGCAGGAGCCTTTGATGCGCTTGAACCCAACCGGGCCAAAGCTTATGCCTCGGCGGCGATTTTACAATCCGTGGGATCGCGGGCGCAACAGGAGCGCGAGTCAGCGCAAAATTCCCTGTTCGGTGGGGCTGACGTGGATATGGCCGAGCCGGATCTGCCGGAACCGGCCCCTTGGGATAATCTGGAACGTCTGGATCATGAGTTAGGGGCAATCGGATTTTACTTTTCCGGTCATCCTTTGGAGTCCTATGAGGCGGCCCTGGAGAAACGCGGAACCGTCAAGGCCTGTGACATTGAAGCGGCCCATGATCAGGGCAAATTCACCCTGCGCCTGGCGGGCGTCGTGCGCAAACGCCAGGAACGTGTTTCCAACCGAGGCAAGCGTTTTGCTTATGTGAATCTGTCCGATATGACGGGTGACTATGAGATTTTCGTCGGGGATGATCTTTTGGGCGCGAACCGGGATATTCTTGAGGCTGGGATGCTCGTAGAAGTGACTGTCAAAGCGGATCGCCGCGAAGGCGAGATCAAGCTGTTCAGTAATTCAATTAGCTCGCTCAATGTTCAGCGTCAGGACGAAATTGTTATTAAAGGCTTGGAGCTGCGTCTGCGCTCTGCAACGCCAGAGGCTTTGGACCTGCTCGAGAAAACTCTGCAGGAAATTCAAAACGTTCCGTCCAAAACCATGGGTTATGTGGAAATTATTGCGCCTATCGGCCCCGGCCGGGAAGCCCAGTGGCGATTGCCCGTTAAAATCGGTACAGAACACTCTATCCAAAAGGCGTTAAAGGCCACCCGTATCATCGAGACCATCAGGGAAATCGCGGCTTAGGTATCTTGCCCCCATATCCTGCTTGGCTTAGTCTCCACACACGAGGAGACCCGCATGACCATTAAAATAACATCCCGATTGAAAGCTATTTCCGTATCAGTTCTGGCTTTGGCTCTGGCTGCCTGTTCTGGAGGCGGTGATAAGGGTTCTAAAGCATCTGAAACACCCGCAGTCGAAGCTCCGAGCTCAACGCCTATCGTAGAAATATTACCCGAATTGCAGTCCCGGGAATATGCGGTTTATGGCGGCGTAGCCAGAATTGGCTTTATGAATGTGGAAGCGGATGGCAACGCCTTAGACATAAAATTTGAGTTCAAAAATAACGGCCGCGGTCCGACGGTCAATGAAACCCTTGTATTGGCTGACGACGGAACTCCATTGTCTTGGGACATAACAGGGAATACCACATTCGGTAGTGCCATCTCGGAGAGCCTGAGCATCAAAGATGGGGTCGCGAACTGGCAGTCCGCTGCCGGGCCGGGCGAGGCGGATTATGCCCCGGGCACAATCTATGTAGATCAAAATGGCGGGCCATTTGGCGCCTATATTTATGCGCGGGCTTTGCTGGCTGATGCTGATCAGACCATACCGGCTTTGCCCGGCGGGCAGATCAACTTGAAGCGTGTGGAGGATTTTACCTTTCCAAAAACGGGCGATAAGGGAACCATCTATGCGCTAAACGGTATAAGTCTTAATCCGACCTATTTGATGATGACGGAGGACTATCAACCTCTGAGTTTTTTCTCACCGCGCTTTGCGGTTTTGCCTGAAAAATACGAAGCAGACCAAGAAGCTTTGCGAGACAGGGCCGCGGAACTGAATGCCCAGCGATTTGAAACTATCGCTGAGACCTATACCCATAATTACGATCGCCCCGTTCGTATTAAAAACGTCCGCGTCTTTGATGCCGAGACCATGACATTGGGCGAGCCCGCCTCGGTATTGCTCAATGGTCAACATATCAAATCCATCGATGAGCTGAACGCTTCCGGGGACAATGAAGTCCTCATAGACGGGGCCGGTGGAACGCTCATTCCAGGTCTCTATGATATGCATGGGCATATGAGTGACAACGCGGCCATTATGAATGTCCTGGCAGGCGTGACCTCGGTGCGCGATATGGGGAATGAAAACGCCGTGCTGGGATCCTTGATTGAAAAGATCAATAGTGGACGGCTGATTGGGCCGCGCATTACCCGCAGCGGTTTCATTGAGGGGAAAAGCGCCACCAATAATACGACGAGTGGTATTATTGCGGCGACTCAGGAAGAGGCGCTCGAGCACGTCCGTATGTATGGCGAGACGGGCGATTTTCATCAGATTAAAATCTATAGCTCTGTCAAAGGCGAATGGGTTCCTGCCATGGCGGCTGAAGCCGAAAAATATGGTATGCGGGTCGCCGGGCATGTTCCGGCCTTCTCCAAACCAGATGAAATGATCGAGGCCGGTTATGACGAAATTACCCATATCAATCAGCTTATGCTGGGTTGGGTGCTCGATCGGGACGAAGATACGCGGACGCTATTTCGTATTACGGGTATGAAGCGCTTTGCGGATTTGGATCTGAATAGCGACAAGGTTCGTGCCACAATGGATTTAATGGTGGAAAAGGGTATAGCCGTCGACCCGACAACGGTTATCCATGAGACTGCCATGACGGGACGAAACGGCATAGTTCGCGCTGGCACAGTTGATTATATTGATAATATGCCTGTCAGCGTGCAACGCGGTTCCCGTCAAGCCATGTTAAATGTCGCCGATGAAACTGAGGACAAAGCCTACCGCGCAGCCTTTGAAGTGATAATCGATACGCTGTCCATGCTCCACGACCGAGGTGTTTTGATTGTGCCCGGTACAGATATGGGCGGGGCCTTTGAGCTGCACCGGGAGTTAGAGTTGTTTCAACGTTTCGGCATGACAAACCCGGAAATCCTGCGCCGAGGGTCTTATGATATGGCCAGCTATCTGGGCGTAGACGCGGAACTAGGCACTATCGAAGCCGGGAAGCTTGCGGACTTCTTTTTGGTCCCCGGCAACCCAACAGAAGACATTCGTGCTATAAAAACCATCTCTATGGTGGTTGCTGATGGCCGCATCTATTTTCCCAGTGAGATCTATCCGGAATTTGGTATAAAGCCGTTCACAGATATCCCTGAGGTGAAGGAATAATCATGTCCAGAATAGCAAAGATTTTTCTGAGTGTTTCGGCGCTCGCATTTGTTGCTTGTGGCAGCGACGACCAAGATATTGAAACAGCTGAACTAACCACTGAAGAGGTTGTTGAAGAGTTAGAGTTTATCGCGCCATCCAGTGAAGCCGTGCAAGTGGGACTAGCCGGCGAACGCCCTGCAAATATTGCGCGGTATATTATGGCCAAGGGGTCTGGCACTGCCCGGCTGTCGCCAGACGGCAAACTCGTTGCTTTTATCTATGACATAACGGGTAAACGTCAGATCTGGGTGATGGGCGCGAATGGCGGACAGGCCGAACAAATGACCTTTGGCAATGGCGTGACCTCCTTTAGTTGGGCGCCGAACGGCAATGTTCTCATTTACGGGGCGGACAATAATGGCAATGAACAGGAGAGCTATAATCTTCTGGACCTTGAGACGAATACCGAACGCGTTTTGATGCCGGCCGCAGAAGGCGGATTCCGGGTTTTTGGCGGTTTTAGCGTGGACGGTAATACTATTGCCTATGCCTCTACGGAACGAAATGGTTTGGATTTTGATATCTATTTGGCGGATACTACGACCGGCGGTTCACAGCGCGTTTTTGAAGGGAAGTATGGAAATTTTGTCCAGGCGGTTTCACCTGATGCGCGTCGTTTGGTAATCTCTGAGACAGTGGGCGAAGACGCCGATAATATCTATCTGCTGAATACGAGAAACGGAAATCGCACGGCGATTTCCAAACCTGCTATTAAAGACCGCGCCAACCACACCGATGGCGGTATGGCGTGGAGTGCGGACGGAGAGAGCCTGTATTTTGCCACTAATAAAGGCAGAGAATTTTCTGCGCTCACCCGTTATGATGTGGGCGATAAATCTTTTACCACGCTTTATGAGGCGCAAACTGATGTCTCAGGTGTAAAGCTCTGCGGGCCGGATGATCGTTATATCGTTTTCTCGACCAATCATGACGGCTTTGAGAAACTGCATGTCATGGCGCGCCAAAGCGGGGTTATGATTCCGGCCAAACGCCTGCCGAAAGACGCTATTTATGCGACCGATTGCACACGGAGTGATGATACGCTTCTGGTGCGCGTGAGTGCTTTTGACCGGCCAGGGGATCTGTTCCGCGTCGATATGCGGACTGGTGTCTCGCGACAGATTTTCAAATCGACCTATGCGGGGCTGGATAAGGATAGTCTGGTTAAGCCGACCTCTATTCGTATGCCGGCCCGTGACGGGGTTGAATTGCAGGGGCTGTTATATATGCCACGCGAAACAGGCGAGGGGAAACCGCCCGTTGTCTTTAGTGTTCATGGTGGTCCGACAGCGCAGGCCCGTCCGTCCTATAGTGCGACTATTCAATACCTACTGGATCAAGGGATTGCCGTTTTCGCCACTAATGTTCGCGGCTCTACGGGTTTTGGTCGCACTTATACGCAGCTGGATGATCAGGAAAAGCGACTGGATAGCGTGCGTGACCTCATTGATATGCTGGATTTCCTTGCAAAGGACGGGCGCGTAGACACGGAAAATGCGGCGGTTATGGGGGGCTCTTATGGTGGCTATGTGGTCAATGCGGTTCTGGCCGAATATCCGGACAGCTTCAAAGTCGGTGTGAGCCTGTTTGGTGTGGCCGATTGGGTGAAGGCCTTAGAGGTAGCCTCACCGGCGCTGAAAGCGTCTGATCTGATCGAATATGGTGATATCAACGACTCGAAATGGCGGGAGTTTTACACGGAGAACTCTCCGATCCGTCAGGCCGACCGTATCAAAGTGCCTGTGCTTTATTCCCACGGCGCCATGGACCCCCGTATCGATATTGCTGAGACCGAGACAATGGTTCGGGCTCTGCGCGCCAATGGTATCGAAGCGCCGTTCATCCGCATCCCGGACGAAGGCCATGGCTGGCGCAAGCTCTCCAATCAGCTTTTTTATAACCGCCGCCAGGCTGAGTTTTTGCTCAAGCATCTCAAGGGGGAGTAGGGGGTCGTTATGGAAGATAATGCGGAATTTGATGCGCAGACTAAAATAGAGGCCAAGCTTATCGATGGGAAACTACATGTGATTTTCCCACATCCCACAAGATTGGCAGGTGTACTAAGGAAAGTGGGCATTCATAAATTTACGAGAAACCTTAATGAGCGGGATCGAGACCTGCTTGACGATGTTATGGATTGTGACCCAGATTTATTATCATTGTCGTTGGCGAATGAAGGGATTGTCACAGGCAGTAAGGAGCCTATGTTCGGTGTGCAACCACCGTTTTACGGGACGGGATATATTGAAACTGACACGCATTTCTACAATATAATTTTCGAGTCTTTAAAACGAAAAGTGCAAAATGGGCCGTCAAGAGAACCTTACCCGAACGGTACAAACCATCGACGATTTATTAAGTCTTTTTTTGCACCATTTCTCATAACAGATGAACAGGCGGATGAAATCGTCGAGAAATTAAACATGTCCAAAGTTTGTCTCTACGGGCGTTTACGATAAACTTCTTGCATCCCTCTCAAAACCTGCTAAAGGCGCGCCATAAATCGCACACGGGTGCCGGTTTTGTTCATATAGAGCTTAATCGATTCCGGTGGGACATGCCATGAGGGTAAGTCTCCACATCCCGTGTCAGGCCAACCGGAAAGAGGAGATATCCAATGGCTTTACCTGAGTTTTCTATGCGCCAACTGCTTGAGGCAGGCGTTCATTTTGGTCACCAGACTCATCGCTGGAACCCGAAAATGGCACCTTATATTTTTGGTGCCCGTTCACATATTCACATTATGGACCTGTCGCAGACTGTACCTTTGCTTCATCAGGCTCTGGTCAAGACACAGCAAGTGGCCTCCAAAGGCGGCCGTGTCCTTTTCGTCGGCACCAAGCGCGCGGCCTCTGAGCCCATCGCGATTGCGGCCAAGCGTTGTGCACAATATTACGTAAATCACCGCTGGCTTGGCGGGATGCTGACAAACTGGTCAACCATCTCTGGTTCGATTAAACGTTTGCGCGAACTGGAATCAACTTTGTCTGAAGGGGCTCATGGTCTGACGAAGAAAGAAGGCCTGAAGCTGACGCGTGAGCGTGACAAGCTGGAGAAGGCTCTTGGTGGTATCAAGGACATGGGCGGCAAGCCTGACCTGATGTTCGTTATTGATACGAATAAAGAATCTATCGCCATCAAAGAAGCCCGTCGTCTTGGCATTCCGGTTATTGCTATTTTGGACACAAACTGCGATCCGGCCTCTGCTGACTTCCCTATTCCGGGCAATGATGATGCGGCCCGCGCTATCCAGCTATATTGTGACCTGATTGCGGATGCCGTTCTGGATGGTATGACACAGTCACAAGCGGCTGCGGGTGTAGATTTGGGTGCAGCAGCTAATCCGGTTGAACTGGCCATGGATACACCAGCCCTTGAAGAAGCGGCCCCGGTCGCTGAAGCAGCGCCTGTTGTCGAAGCAGCGCCTGTTGTCGAAGCAGCGCCTGTTGTTGAAGCAGCGCCTGCTGCACCAGCCGAACCTACACCGGCACCGGCTGATGAAGACGCGCCAAAATTCTATGACGATATCGCCTTTATCGATGGGATCGGGCCAACATATGCCAAAAAGCTGGAAGGTGCCGGTATAGACACCGTGACTAAGCTGGCTGCTTTGGATGATGCGACGATTGAAAAGCTTAATGAAGAGCTGGACCTGAAAAACAAGATCGCCACAGGTGAATGGGTTATTCAGGCACAAGAAATCGTTTCTGGCAAGCCGCCGCGCGCCGAGTCTGACAAAAAGGACTGGGAAGCCGCCAAAGCGAAAGCTGAAGCTTAATTTTACCAAAAGGGCAGGCGCTAAAAGGCGCCGTCCCAAAAGATTGAATTTTTCACTTTGTCTCCCATATGGGCGTCAAAGCAATAATGGAGATAGATATGGCTATTACAGCTGCTCTCGTTAAAGAACTGCGCGATAAAACGTCCGCAGGTATGATGGATTGTAAAAAAGCTCTGACCGAAACCGGTGGAGATCTGGAAGCTGCCGTTGATTGGTTGCGCAAAAAAGGTATCGCCAAGGCCGATAAAAAAGCCGGTCGTGTTGCCGCCGAAGGTCTGGTCGCTCTGAATTTGGCTGGTACTAAAGGTGCGCTGGTTGAGGTGAATTCTGAGACGGATTTCGTGTCTCGTAACGAAGAGTTCCAAACTGCCGTTGCCGAAATTGCGGGCCTTGCTGTTGATAATACAGACTTTGACAGCTTGAGCGCCGCTCAAACAGCGGCAGGTGTGTCTGTTGCAGATCACCTGGTCGCATTGGTGGGTAAAATCGGTGAAAACATGTCTCTGCGCCGTGTCGTTGCTCAATCTGTGAATAACGGCGTTGTCGCCGGCTACATTCACAATTCTGTGGCTGACGGCATGGGAAAAATCGGTGTCTTGGTCGGTCTGGAATCAGATGGTGATGCCGGCAAACTCAACGAGCTTGGCAAAAAGATTGCTATGCATATCGCTGCGACAAATCCTCTGGCATTGAATGTCGAAGATCTGGACCCAGCCGTTGTCCAAAAAGAGCGCGATATGCTCTCTGCGGAGGCGCGGGAATCTGGTAAGCCTGAAAATATCATCGAGAAGATGGTCGAAGGCCGTATGATCAAGTTTTACAAAGAGTCTGTCCTGACGACTCAAATCTTCGTTATGGACGGCGAACGTTCCATCGCTCAAGTCGTCGCTGATGAAGCCAAGGCTTTGGGAACAGACGTTACTCTGACGGGGTACTCACGCATGGAGCTGGGTGCCGGAATCGAGAAAAAGGAAGAGGATTTCGCGGCAGAAGTCGCTGCGGCCGTTAAAGGCTCCTAAACCTCAGTCTTAAGAAATCTCAGCCCCGGGCGCCTTTCAACTGGCGTTCGGGGTTTTGTATGTTTAAAACCACGGCAGATGAGTCGTATCTCACAACCGGAGATACTTAAAAGGGGAAGTAATGGGCCAGTATAATTACAAGCGTGTCCTGATTAAGGTCTCGGGCGAGGCTTTAATGGGCGGCCAAGGCTACGGAATTGACGTTTCTGTTACGGCTCGTATCGCCCAAGAGCTGGCAGCTGTCCATGCCAAAGGGATTGAATTATGTCTCGTGGTTGGCGGCGGTAATATTTTCCGCGGTTTGTCTGCCTCGAAAGCAGGTATTGAACGGGCCACGGCAGATTATATGGGTATGCTTGCAACCGTCATGAATGCTCTGGCCCTGCAAAGCGCACTTGAAAACCAAGGCGTCGATACGCGGGTCATGTCCGCTATTACTATGGCTAACGTTTGTGAACCCTATATTCGGCGTAAAGCTGACCGTCATATGGAGAAGGGGCGCGTGGTTATATTCGCAGCCGGTACCGGCAATCCATATTTTACCACGGACACAGCCGCTGCGCTGCGGGCTGCGGAAATGCAGTGTAATGCGCTTTTGAAAGGTACGCAGGTTGACGGTGTTTACGATTCAGACCCAAAAACAAATCCCGACGCCGTGCGTTATGATAAACTCTCATATCAAAAAGTTCTGGCGGATGATCTGCGGGTCATGGACGCCTCTGCTGTAACCTTGATGCGGGACAACTCAATCCCTATTATAGTGTTCTCATTACACGAGTCCGGAAGTTTTGATGCAGTCTTGCAAGGAAAAGGTGACTGCACCATTATTGGGTCTTAATCACGCCGCAATTTTCGATATTTGGGGCAAATAGGAGGTCTTATGTCTGAAGAATTTGACTTAGGTGAATTTCGCCGTCGTATGGATGGGGCGGTCGCGTCTCTGAAGTCTGAATTTGCGGGTATCCGAACCGGGCGTGCCAACCCGGCGCTTCTGGATAATATTGTGGTCAAAGCCTATGGCTCGGAAATGCCGCTTAACCAGGTCGGTTCCATTAGTGTACCGGAGCCGCGCATGTTGACGGTAAGTGTCTGGGACAAGACGGCCGTTGCTGGTGTCGAGCGGGCTATTCGTGAAAGTTCACTGGGATTAAATCCGGTCGTTGATGGCCAAACCCTACGGATTCCTTTGCCGCCGCTCACAGAAGAGCGTCGCAAGGAGTTGGTAAAGGTCGCGGGGCAATATTCGGAAAATGCTAAAGTGGCCGTCCGAAATGTTAGACGCGACGCTATGGATACACTGAAAAGACTCGAGAAAGACGGTCACATGGGCGAGGACGAGCAAAAGGCGCACAGCGCTGATGTTCAAAAAGCAACGGACGACGTTATTGCCAATATCGACTCTGCGCTCGAGGAAAAATCGGCTGAGATTATGCAGGTTTAGCGCTTTTGGCAGTTTCTTCCACATATTTAGGCGATGTCCCGAGACATATAGGGATTATAATGGACGGCAATGGCCGCTGGGCTCAAGCTCGCCATCGACCCCGTGTCTTTGGGCATCAAGCGGGCGTCAAAACCGTTAAGCAAATTGTGGAAGATGCCTCTGAAATCGGTATCCAGTATTTGACGTTATACAGTTTCTCCACCGAAAATTGGAATCGCCCCAAAGCAGAAGTTGGCGCGCTCTTTGGTCTGCTCAAGCAATATGTGAAATCAGATCTGGAGCGGCTTCATAAAAATGATGTACGCATTCGAATTCTTGGCTCTCGTACAGGCCTACCCGATGATATCCTGGAGATTGTCAACCGCGTAGAAAGTGTGACACGGGATAATGAGTCCTTTGGTCTCAATATTGCGTTTAACTATGGTGGACGCGATGAAATCATCCGGGCCATGCAAAAGGCATCCAAGGCCGGAGAAGATATGACAACTTTCACCGAGGATAGATTGGCGCTTTATCTCGATACGCATGATATCCCCGAGCCTGAATTAATAATCAGGACCAGCGGCGAACAGCGTACCAGTAATTTCCTTTTGTGGCAGTCTGCCTATTCGGAGTTTGTTTTTACGGATGTGCTCTGGCCCGATTTTAAAAAAGAAGATCTGCAAAAGGCTATTCGTGAATTTAACAGTCGTGACAGACGCTATGGTGGCCTTAACGACGATGCGGAAGTCGCCTGATGACGGAAGCTCCTAAAAGACAGCCGATTTGGAATAACCTTTTACCGAGATTGATTTCAGCCGTTATCATGGCGGGCGTTTTGTTTATCCCATTCTATCTGGGAGGATATTATTGGGCAGCCACTATTTTTATTCTCGGTGCACGTGCCATATGGGAGTGGGTTAAAATGACGGATGTAGATCCGTCAGCACTGTCATTTCTTATTCCAATGGCAACGCTGGCCGGTGGAATTTATCTTTATTATTCGGGGCAGTTTGGTTGGCTCTATTACCTTATAGGAGCCGGCATGGGACTGGCTTTCATTGAACGTCTTATCCGTGGCAAGGGTGAATGGTTTTGGTCGCCATTCGGTGTGCTTTATATTGTATTGCCCTGTGTAGGTGCCATATTAATGCGGAGTTATGAGGTGGGCATTGAAGCGCCAGGATTTAAATTACTGGCCTATCTTATGCTGATTGTTATCGCCGCAGATGTGGGGGCCTATTTTGGTGGGAGTTACTTTAAAGGGCCTAAGCTTGTCCCAAAATTAAGTCCGAAAAAAACCTGGTCAGGACTGATTTCCGGGATCATATTAGGTGTCATATTCGGTGCACTTATGGGGCTCACATTGAAAATGGGGCCTTTGAATGCGGGCCTTCTGGCTATTCCCATTGTTTTAGTATCTGTTTTCGGTGATTTTCTGGAGAGCGCTGTCAAGCGTCGGATGAATGTTAAGGATGCCAGTGACTTGTTACCTGGGCATGGTGGCATTCTTGACCGGCTAGACTCTTTGTTAATGGTCGTTTTTGTGGCGTTCCTACTGACGACATATGTGGTGTTTTATCCGGACTGGATCTGATGTCTCACGTCACACGTCTTACTATATTGGGGTCGACCGGATCTATCGGGCAGAGCACGCTGGATTTGGTGAGGCGTGCGCCGCAGGGACAATTCCAATTAGTTGCACTTACAGCCAATCGCAATGCGGTGAAACTGGCCGAGCAAGCCCGCGAATTTAGAGCCGAAATCGCCGTTATCGCCGATGAAAGCCAATATGAAGTTTTGAAGGCCGCTTTGGCGGGAACCGATATACAGGTGCAAGCGGGGCGTCAGGCTCTGATAGATGCAGGTGCGGCACCGGCGGATTTCGTCATGGCGTCCATTATCGGAGCTGCCGGACTGGAACCGACACTGGCTGCCATAGAACAGGGATGTAGGGTAGGGTTGGCCAATAAAGAGAGCCTGGTGTGCGCCGGCGATCTGGTCATGAGCCGGGTTAAGGCCTCGGGCGCAACGCTGCTGCCAATCGACTCCGAGCATAATGCAATCTTTCAAGTGCTGGATACAGAACATCCCAAAGGCGTTACCCGCTTGATCCTGACTGCCAGTGGGGGGCCGTTTCTTAATCACTCCAAAGATGCCATTTCCAAAGTTAAAGCCGCTGATGCTCTGAAACATCCTATCTGGGATATGGGGGCGAAAATCACCATCGATTCTGCGAGCATGATGAATAAGGGTCTGGAGTTGATAGAGGCATCTTATCTATTTGCGCGTCCAAGTGCTGAAATAGATATAGTGGTGCACCCGCAATCCATTGTCCATTCCATGGTGGAATATGCGGACGGGTCAGTTTTGGCTCAAATGGGCTCGCCGGATATGCGAACGCCCATCGCCTATGCTTTAGCCTGGCCCAAACGCATGCAAGCACCGGTCGAAAAGCTGGATTTGACCAAACTGTCCGGTTTGACGTTTTTTGAGCCTGATACTGAACGTTTCCCCGCGCTGCGTTTGGCGCGAGAGTCGCTGGAGGCCGGCGGGCATGCGACCAATATGTTGAACGCGGCCAATGAAGTCGCGGTCGCGTCGTTCCTCAAGGATGAGATTAGATTTTCGCAGATTTCTGAGATCGTAGAAGACTGTTTGAGTGTTCTCGTTTCCCGTCACAAGCCGTCTTCAGAACTGGGCGCTATTCTTGCCATGGATGCAGAAGCACGGGACACTGCAACTGAGCTGATCAAGCGCTTGAGATAATTATAAAAATCCTTCAAAACACGCTCTGGAGTTTATGAGTCGCAGTTATGCTGACATTTTTGTTTTTAGCCTTGGTATTTGTGACCAGTTTTGTACTGGTCCTGTCCTTTCTCGTCTTTTTTCATGAGCTTGGGCATTATTCCGTTGGCCGTTTTTTTGGCACAGCCGTTGAACGGTTCTCCATTGGTTTTGGTAAGCCTATTGTAAAATGGAAGGCCAAGTCGGGCACGGAGTGGACCGTTAGCCGAATTCCACTGGGGGGGTATGTGAAATTTCTGGGGGATGCTGGAGCCGCCAGTAATCCCGATACAGAGCGCCTAGCGGAGATTAAATCTGAGCTCTCAGAACAGGGGCACGCCGAAAATATCGACAATGTTTTTCATTTTAAGCCGGTCTGGCAGCGAGCACTGATTGTATTGGCGGGACCAATCGCCAATTTTATCTTGGCTGTATTTTTATTCGCGCTTTTGGCTTTTATTTTTGGAACCAATGAAACTAAATCACTGGTCGGGAATATCGCTCCCGGTTCTGCGGCGGAAAAGGCTGGCGTTCAATCCGGAGATCAGTTTCTGACCTTAAACGGCGCGGATGTTTCTCTGTACGAAGACCTGAGATCTTATGTGGCTGTTCGTAGCGGCGAAGCGCTGACGGCGGTCGTAGAGCGGGATGGACGACAAGTCGAATTTGAAATCACGCCACAAAGAACCGAGTCCAGAGATGCTATTGGTGGTAAGTCTAATATGGGCTTGCTTGGTATTTCTATTCCAACGGAAAACAATAGCCGGCACATCGAACATGGCCCGGTAAGCGCCATGGGCGTCGGATGGAATCGATTCTCTAATATCATGACAACAACCGGAACTTACATCGGACGAATTTTCGTCGGGAAAGAGGACGGTTCTGCTTTTGGTGGGCCTTTGCGCATTGCTACAATCACTGGAAAATCAACTGTAGATATTGTGCAGGCAGATATTTCCTTTGGGGACAAGATGAAATACGTATTTCAGACGCTTTTGCAGCTTTCGGCGGCGATTTCGGTCGGTTTAGGTGTCGCAAATTTAATGCCAATTCCAGCATTGGATGGTGGACATTTGCTATACTACGGTTATGAAGCTGTCGCGGGTCGTCCGTTGAGTGAACAGAAACAGGAGTACGGATTTAGGATAGGGCTGGCAGTGATTTTGGCGCTGTTCATCTATTTCACCATAAATGACATCGGTTACACGACTGATGTCTTTGGAAGTAAGCCGTAAAAAATTGGAATTTGATGTGACTAAACCACGGATTATACGCACATTTTCAGCCATGCTTATGTCATGTGCGAGTATTTGGGTACTCGCTGGTCAGGCCGCAGCCCAGTCTGCACCTCAGCCCGCCCCTGGAGATGCTCAGCTTGCGACAGCGCCGACGATTATCCGAACAATTCAGGTGCAAGGAAATCAGCGTGTCGAGGCCAATACGGTCGCATCATACCTGTTATTCGGTCCAGGTGATCCTTATAGTGAAGAACGGATCGATTTGTCGGTTAAAACGCTTTATGCCACCGGTCTATTCGCGGATGTTCTGATTGAACCGCGTGATGGTAATGTTCTTATCCGCGTCGTTGAAAACCCAATCATTAACCGGGTTATCCTTGAAGGAAACAAGGCGCTAAAAACCGATAAAATTACAGACGAGATTGAAGCTGAACCTCGTGCGATTTTCACACGCGCCAATGTCCAAAGTGATGTTCAGCGCATTATAGAATTATATCGCCAATCGGGCCGTTTTGCGGCAACGGTTGAGCCGAAGGTTGTTCAACAGCCTCAAAACCGAGTTGACCTGATTTTTGAAATTACAGAAGGTCCAGTTACCGGCGTTAAACGCATTAACTTTATCGGCAATAACGAATATTCCGATAAACGCCTTCGGGGTGAAATTGCCACCACTCAGAGTAAATGGTGGAATATCCTGTCGTCTAACGACAATTACGATCCTGGCCGTTTAGAATATGACCGAGAGCAGTTGCGGAAGTTTTATACAGACCGTGGTTTCGCGGATTTCCGGGTCGTCTCTGCCGTTGCCGAACTGACCCCGGACCAAGAAAATTTCTATATTACCTTTACCATCGATGAGGGTGAGGAATATCGATGGGGCGATATCGAAGTGAACACCGAGCTTGATGAGCTCAATAATGAATTCCTGAAGCGCATCGTTCGCATTAAGTCTGGTGACATTTACAAGGCAAGCGATGTTGAAGATGCAATCGAAACGCTGACATTTGCGGCCGGTACGTCTGGATATGCCTTTGTGGATATTCAACCGGAAATCAAACGAAACCGCGATACCAAAACTGTGGATTTGGTGTTCAATATTGTTGAGGGACCACGTGTCTATATCGAACGGATTGATATCGTTGGTAATACGACAACACTGGATTACGTTATCCGTCGTGAATTGGAATTAGCGGAAGGCGATGCCTTTAACCGCATTCTGCTTGACCGTTCAAAAAACAAAATCCGCGCCCTGCGTTTCTTCGAAGAAGTTGAAATTGAAGAAACACAAGGCAGCGCACCTGATCGGGCGGTCGTCAAAGTCAGCCTTAAAGAACAGCCAACGGGGGAGCTCTCCTTTAGTGCGGGCTTCTCTTCTGCTGACCGATTCCTGGTTGACCTGTCTATTACACAAAGAAACTTGCGCGGACGCGGACAGCTTTTACGCTTTGTCGTTCGCACCAGTGCAAATAGACGTGAGATAGACTTACGTTTTACGGAGCCCCGCTTCCTGGGCCGTAACCTGGCCGCTGGCGTCGAGTTGTTTGATATTACCCTCGACTTCCTTGACGAGGCGAACTTCCGTCAAAGTCGTCAGGGCGCGCTATTCTCCTTGGGTTTCCCGGTCACTGAAAACACCAGTATGGGGGCCCGGTACTCCATCCGAAAGGAAAGTATCGATGTTCCGGCCTTGTCTTGTATCCCGCAAATCGGTGGACGTCCGCTAAACAGCAGTTTGTGTGACCCGATCACCAATCGCCCATATGATGACCGTCTTTCATCTATTTTTGGATATACATTTGCTTGGGACCGTAGAAACGACCCTATCACGCCGACACGCGGTTTTGACATGCGCTTCTCGCAGGATTTCGCGGGTCTCGGCGGAGATGTGCGCTATCTGCGTTCCGACTTTACCGCCAATGCCTATAGAGGCCTGGCTAAGGAAGTTATCGCCAGTGCCCGTGTATCCGGTGGTTATATAACCGGTTGGGGTGGTGACCCTATTCAAATTAATGACCGTTTCTTCAAAGGCAACTTTGACTTCCGGGGTTATGATACGGCGGGTATTGGCCCAAGACAGATGCGGAATGTACCGCTGGGGAATGGTGAATTTGCCCAAATCCGCGATATCGCGCTGGGTGGTAATGCCTATGGTCTGGCTGCAGCTGAGGTGAGTTTTCCGCTTGGCATTAGCAGTCTTTTGGGTAGCTTGTGGGTCGAAGCAGGCGGCGTTGGCCTGCTGGATGATGAATTTAAATCGCTTGAAGGTGTACGAATTTTTGACCAAGGCCTACCGACAGAAACGCCTGAGTTCTTTATTGTGGACGAGCTCTCGGTTCGGGCAATGGCGGGTGCCAGTATTTTCTGGGAAAGTCCGTTCGGTCCTTTACGATTTGACTTCACAAAACCACTTCGTCAATTCCCATATGACGAGCGGAAGTCCTTCCAATTTACGACACGAACAAGGTTCTAATTATGAAAATCATGTCTAAACTGTATCGCACAGCGATTGCGACAGTGGCGGCTTTGCTGATGACTGTATCAGCTTACGCCCAAAGCACTATTCTGGTCGTCGACCAAAGCCGTATTCTGAGAGAATCAGAAGTTGGTAAACACATTAATCGTCAGCTTGAAAGCATTGCTAAAACCATGGAATCAGAGCTGAAAGCCGCGGTTTCTCCGCTCGAAGCTGAGGGTAAAACTCTGCAGGCTGAATTACAGGCCTTGGGCCAGACTAATCTGTCTACGCGCCCTGACCTACAAAGCCGGGTTCAAAACTTTGCGGGTAAATCACAGGCCCAACAGGTTGAAGCTGTCATGAAACAGCGTGAGTTGGCGGCAACAGAGCGTGCAGCCTTTGCCAAAGTCTCGGCTAAGCTTGAAGAAATTCTGAAAGTTATCGTTGCGGAACGTAATGCTGATGTGGTCATTGACCGTTCAGCCGTTATCTACGGTAAGCCGGCTGATGTTACGGATGTCGTTTTGAGCCGCCTAAACAGCCAAATGCGCACCGTTCAGGTTACGCGCGAAAGATTGCCGCGTCCAAGCCGGTAACGTAATTTATAAGCTTTGAAACAGGCTCTGCCTGGCGTAAGAGTGAGCTATGATTGATAGCCGATTTTACGACCGGACGGGGCCTTTTTCTTTGGGCGATCTTCTCGATGGCCTGGATGTTGGGCCTCTGCCCGGAGATGGGTATATGGATGAAGAGATCCGGATGCCCGCCGACCTCGCAACGGCGCAAGCTGGTGAGATCAGTTTTCTTAGTCACAGAAAGTTTAAATCCGCGCTGGAAACCTCTTCGGCCACGGCCTGTTTTGTGACCGAAAAGCTGGCAACAGATTTAGCGTCCCGTCACATCATACCAATTATTTCCAAATACCCTCGCGCACATTTTGCCCGCATTGTCCAAAAGCTCGTAAAAAAGCGAGAATTGGGGACATCTGAAGCCGCCTATCAAGCGGCTCCAACGGCTCGAATTCACAACTCGGCTGTAATTGGCGATGGCGCTGTTATCGAAGATAAAGCCTATATTGGACCGCACTGTATAATTGGCCCTGGCGTCAGAATTGGTGCGGGCTCGGTTTTAGAGGGCCATAATATGATTGAATGCGCTGATATTGGTGCTGATTGTCAGATTAAATCCGGCGCCCAAATCGGTGGCGAAGGCTTTGGTATGGACGGTGATGAAAAGGGCATTGTTAATCTTCCGCATGTGGGCTGCGCCATAGTAGGTGACCGTGTCAGGATAGGTTCCCATAGTTGCGTGGACCGGGGCTTCCTGGGCGATACGACTATAGGTGACGATGTGAAAATCGATAATCTGGTGCAGATAGCTCATAATTGTTCCATCGGGGCCGGGACAATGATTGCGGGTCGTGTCGGCATTTCCGGTAGTTGCAAAATTGGTAAGAATGTACGCATGGGCGGGGCCGTAGGATTAGCCGATCATTTGGAAATCGGTGATAATGCGCAGATTGCGGCTTCATCAGGCTTGATGAAAGATGTTCCGGCCGGGGAATATTGGGGCGGTACGCCTGCCACCCCTATTCGTGAACAAATGAAAATAATCGCTGCGACCCGAAAGCTGATAGAAAAAAAGTCATGACCGACATATTACGGCCTAAAGTTTCTCTCCCTATGGACAGGGATGAGATCAAAAAATATTTGCCTCATAGGGCACCTATGCTGTTTCTGGATAAGGTGACGGCGATAGGTGAACAGAGCATTGAGGTGCAGTCCTATGCTAATCCTGAGGCTGATTACTTCAAAGGGCATTTTCCAGAACTGCCTATACAGCCCGGTGTTTTGATCGTTGAAGCTGTGGCGCAGGCTGGCGCTTTATTGGTGCTGCTAACGGATGGTCTGCCCGCGGATATGTTTATGGGATTCTCCTCCATCGATAGTGCGAAGTTTAAAAAACCAGTTTTCCCCGGCGCAAATATGGTCATCACTGTAAAAATCGTCGGAAAGCGCCTGCCATTTTATAGATTTTCCGGTCGAGTTTCTGTAGATGAAAAGCTGGTGGCCAGTATTGATTTCAAAGCGGCCCAAATGAAATTTGATTCGAATTAGCCTATGACCGTTTTTATTCATCCATCTTCTTTTGTCGATCCCAAAGCGGAACTGGCGGAAGGTGTCCATATCGGTCCGCTTTGTGTTGTGGGCCCGCAGGTCAAGCTTGGGAAGAACGTCAAGCTTGTAAGCCAGGTTAGCATAGATGGACACACGGAAATCGGCGCAGATTGTCAGCTTTATCCATTTGTTTCTCTAGGTCACCCGCCTCAAGATTTTAAACATAAAGGCGGCGACGTCCGTTTAATTATTGGCGAGCGCAATGTGTTCAGAGAATTGGTCAATATCCATCCGGGGACCGATGCGGGTGTTAGAGATACGGTCATTGGAAATGACTGTTACATGATGGTCGGTAGTCATCTCGCTCACGAGGGACAAATGGGCAATAATGTCGTGGTGTCCAATGGTGTCCAAATTGGTGGCAGTGTATCCATCGGCGACCACGCCATTCTCGGTGGGTTGTCGGCCGTACACCAATATACTCGGATCGGCGCTCACGCTTTTATTGGCGGGATGGCTACGGTTACGACAGATGTTATTCCCTATGGCTCTGTGGTAGGTAATGCGGCCCATCTGGCTGGTTTGAACGTTATCGGTCTCAAGCGTCGTGGCTTTGACAAAAAAGCTATTCAGGAGCTGCGTTCGGCTTACCGTCTTTTATTTGCGCAAGAGGGTACGTTTGCCGAGCGTCTTGATGATACGGCAAGGCTTTATAGTGAGCATGAATTGGTTATGGAAATTGTCGAATTTATCCGGGCCAAGGAAAAGCGCAATATTTGTATGCCACCGACGCGGAGCTAATCGTGAAGGTTGGGCTACTTGCAGGATCAGGTCGTTTGCCCAATGCTGTGGCAGCAGGTGCGTTGGAACAGGGCTATGAACTTTATATCGCTCAAGTCAATGGTGATAAAACCATCGACGCCGAAGGCGATATTTACGGCATTGGGGAATTTGGTCGTATCACCAAGGACTTCAAAGCTGCCGGTGTGACCCATGTTTGTTTTGCGGGAATTGTCGAGCGACCAGACTTTAAGCGACTAAAGCCTGATTTCAAAGGCCTGACGCGATTACCAGGCGCTGTTCTGGCGGCCCGTGATGGCGACGATGCTTTGCTGAGATATGTGGTCGGATCTTTTGAGAAAGAGGGTTTTGATGTGCTCTCACCGCAGCAATTATGCGCATCCATTCTGGCACCTGCGGGTCATATCGGTCAGCACAAGATGGAAAAGGCTGACCGGGATGACGCGGAGCAGGCCATGAAGATAGCCCGTGAAATTGGGGCATTGGATATTGGGCAAGGGGCTGTGGTTTGTCGGGGGCTGACCCTGGCTGTTGAGGCTCAGGAGGGGACGGATGCTATGCTTCGCCGCGTGGCCACTTTGCCGTCGGACATTCGCGGCACGCCTGATGTGCCTTGTGGTGTCTTGGCAAAAATGGTCAAACCTGGGCAGGATGACCGTGTCGATTTGCCCACGATTGGTCCCGAGACGGTCAGATTGGCAATAGCTGCCGGACTGGCGGGCATTATCGTCGAGGCCGAGCGGGCCTTTGTTATAGACCGTGAAGAGCTTGTCACTCTAGCTGACGAAGCCAATCTATTTGTCGTTGGACTGCCGGGCAGTTAAGATAAATGACTGGGTCGAAAATATTTCTGGTCGCCGCTGAACCTTCCGGGGACAGCCTTGCAGCCGGGCTCATTCGTGAAATCAGAGATTTAAAACCGGAAATTCAAATCAGCGGTATTGGCGGAACCGGCATGGCCGCGGAAAATGTCAGCTCTGATTTTGATATTTCATCTCTAGCCATTCTCGGATTTACCGAAGCCGTCAGAGCGCTTCCCATGGTGCGTCGCAAAGTGCGAGAGGCGCGGGATATGATAATGTTGGAACGTCCAGATGCGGTGATTCTCATTGATAGTTGGGGATTTATGATCCGTGTCGCAGAGGCGCTGAAAAAGTCGAATTATACGGGTCACATCATTAAATATGTAGCCCCGCAAGTCTGGGCTATGCGCCCCGGACGGGCCAAAACCTTGGCTCGGTTTGCGGACCATTTGTTGTCCATACAAAGCATGGATCCGCCATATTTTGAAAAATATGGATTACCAGTCGAATTCGTTGGCAATCCCATGTTCGATGAAGATTTTTCACCGACCCATAAAGGTGACTTTCGTGAGCGGCATAAGCTCGGAGATGAGCGGATTGTTACAGTTCTGTTCGGTAGCCGCCCGGCAGAGATAGACAGTCTCTACGAGCCGTTCGCTAACAGTGTGGAGCAAGTCCTTGCAAAGCATCAGGATGTTCATATTTGTACGATTGCGCCGCCAAACATCCAAGACAAGTTGAATGGATTAAGGCAAAACGATAAGCGCATTGCCAAAGTCATGGACATAGATGCGGACGATAAGAAGGCCTTGTTTGCCAATACAACAGTGGCTCTGGCCGCCTCGGGTACGGTGACAACACAATTGGCTATGTCCGGTACGCCGAGTGTCGTGGCTTATAAACTAAGCCCTATAACTTTTGCAATTGCCAGGCATCTCTACAAGCCTAACCATATCTCTCTGGTGAATATTTCGGCAGATGAGCGTATCATCCCTGAATTCATGCAAGGTGATGTAACAGCAGACAAGCTATTGCTGGAGTTGTTTAAATTCTTGCAAGATGATGATTACCGGGCGGCTATCTCACAGCGTCTCTTGAGGCAAATAGACGTTATGAAAGGAAAAGGCGGCTCCGCATCTAAACGGGCCGCCTCTGCAGTTCTTAAGATTTTAGACGAGGCCTATCGGTCGTCAACATTCACATAATCACGGGCTATGGCACCGGAGTAGAGCTGACGTGGACGGCCAATGCGCTGTGACGGATCTTCGAGCATTTCATTCCACTGAGAAATCCAGCCGACAGTCCGCGCCAGGGCGAACAGAACAGTGAACATGGATGTCGGGAAGCCCAGAGCGTTCAACACAATACCGGAATAGAAATCCACATTTGGATAAAGCTTTTTCGTTACGAAATACTCGTCTTCCAAAGCGATTTTTTCCAGCTCTTTGGCAATATCCAGAATAGGATCATTGAGGTCCAGTTCATCGAGAACTTCATGAGCCACTTTTTGCATAACGCGTGAGCGCGGGTCGAAGTTCTTATAGACACGGTGACCGAAGCCCATCAAACGGAATGAATCAGACTTGTCCTTGGCACGGGCGATGAATTCCGGGATGCGGTCTACAGTTCCGATTTCGCGCAACATATTCAGACAGGCCTCATTGGCGCCGCCGTGGCTTGGGCCCCAAAGACAAGCCACACCTGCCGCGATACAAGCATAGGGGTTAGCGCCAGATGAGCCGGCTAGACGCACGGTTGAAGTCGATGCATTTTGTTCGTGGTCAGCGTGCAGGATGAAAATTTTGTCCATGGCGCGAACAATTGTGTCGCTGACAGTGTATTTTTCGGCCGGAACGGAGAAACACATCTTCAGGAAGTTCTCGGCATAAGACAGAGAATTTGTCGGATAAACATGTGGCTGGCCGATAGAATATTTATAAGCGCGCGCCGCCAGTGTCGGCATTTTTGCAATGAGACGGTGCATGGCGATGTCACGGGCTTCGTCACGGGTTGTGTGGGCGTCATCATGGTAGAAACCAGACAAGGCACCGACGGTTCCGCAGAGCATGGCCATAGGGTGCGCATCACGACGGAACCCGTGGAAGAAGTCTTCAACTTGATCGTGCAGCATGGTGTGCTTGGTGATGGATTCGTCAAAAGTCTGAAATTCGTCACGTGTCGGCAGTTCGCCATTAATCAGCAGGTAGGCAACTTCGAGGAAGGTTGACTGCTCGGCCAATTGCTCGATGGGATAGCCCCGGTACAAAAGTTGTCCTTCGGCACCATTGATAAACGTAATCTGAGACTCTGTGGAGCAGGTGGATGTGTAACCTGGATCAAAAGTAAAGTGACCGGATTGCTTATATAAGGAGCGTACATCGATACCCGGCGCGCCCATGGAACCCTCATAAATCGGTAGTTCATAGCTGTCGCTACCGATCGTGACGGTCGCGGTGCCAGTATTCTTGATCTTGTTTTCCATGATTTACTCCAGTTCTATTCTTCTTTGTAGGACGTTGCGAGGCAGTCTTGCAAGCGTCCTACGGTTTCTTCTTTTCCCAAAAAGGCTAAAACATCTGAAAGGTCCGGTGAGGGATGGCCTGCTGTCAGCGCAGCCCGCAGGGGCTGACCAAATTTTCCAAAACCAATATCATTGGTTTCAGCATATGATTTTAATACGGTCTGTATGGCTTCTCCAGACCATTCCGAAAGCGCCACAAACTCTGGCAGCAGCGCCGATATGTGCTCTTTGGCATCATCCCGACGCAGAGGCTTTGCGGCTTTACCCGTAATCTCCAATGGGCGCTCAAGTAATAGATAGGCGCATTTAGCCGCCATATCCTTATAGTTTTTGGCGCGGCTTTTCAGATTATCCATTGCACCGGTAATGCGCGACGTATCGGCACCGTCCGGCAGGAACGCGGTTAAGCCCGTGAGCAAATCGGCATTATCCATCAGCTTGAATTGTTCGCCGTTAATATGGTCCATTTTGTCGAAATCGAGCCGGGCAGGGGATTTGTTAATACCGCCCAGTGTAAAGGCTTTTACGGCCTCAGCGTCGGTGTATACTTCCTGATCATCAATAGACCAGCCGAGTTTGAGCAGATAGTTACGCATGCCTTCTGGTGAATACCCCATATCGCGATAGTCTGTAACTGCGGCCGCACCTGTTCTTTTTCCGAGCTTTTTACCATCGGGCCCGTGAATAAGCGGGACATGCGCCCATTCCGGTACATTCCAACTCAACCCCTGATAAATCAAAGATTGTCGTCCGGCATTAATGAGATGATCATCGCCTCGAATAACATGGGTGACCTCCATATTGTGATCGTCCACAACGACTGCCAGCATATAGGTCGGTGTGCCATCCGCCCGCAAAAGAACGAGGTCATCGAACTGGTCGTTTTGCCATGTAATCTCGCCTTGCACCTGATCTTGAATGACCGTTTGTCCTTCGGGAACTTTGAAGCGGATCGTAAATGGTTGACCGGCCGGTTCGTCTTTATCACCGTTCCGCCACGGAGAACGGAAAGCGATACCTTTTTCACGAAACTCCGCGCGTAATGCGTCTAACTCCTCAGGGGTGCAGTAACAACGATAGGCATGACCGCTATCCAGCAGCGCCTGAGCGGCGGCCACATGGTCGTCCATATTGCGGCTCTGATAGACAATAGCTCCGTCATGCTCCAGGCCCAGCCAGGCCATGCCGTCCAGAATAGCCTGAGTAGCTTCGGGCGTTGAGCGTTCGCGGTCTGTATCTTCGACGCGCAGGCGAAATTCGCCGCCCATTTTGCGCGCATAAAGCCAGCAAAAGAGTGCCGTGCGGGCTCCGCCGATATGCAGATATCCCGTAGGAGAAGGGGCAAAACGCGTGACGACTTTAGCCGTGGTCATAGGGAAAAGTTACCTGTAAGGTGATTTGCGCCTTCTTTATGGCGCAAGCCGTTAAATAACAAGGATTTTCGCAGTATTTTTGCGGTTTCTCGTGGGGGTTAGAATAGATATTCTAGAACAGGGACTTGTCTGGCTGCAGCGATATTTTGAGCGCTTTATCATCCTGTTTGGTGTCGGCATCGCCTTATATTTTAGTTTGTCTTTTGAGCCGGCCCTTGCGTTTTTGGGAACGGCACTCTTGTTAATGGGGTCTGGCACCTATTACTTTCATCGTTTTTTACCGCGTTACGCGCCCTTCTTCTGGATGGCTCTTCTGATATTGTTTGGCGTCTTTCGCGCCAGTTGGCACACATCTGTTCAGGATCAAAACCGACTGCCGGAATATGAGCGCAGCTATGAGGTCAAAGGCTGGATAAAGGCCATTGAAAAATCCGGTCCCAGATTGCGTTGGGTGGTTGTGCCCACTCAAATGGAGCGTTTAACAGCAAAAAATTTACCGCCCCTTATTCGCGTGACGACTTTTGATAAAACCTTTGGTGTTGGTGATGGCGTCAGTTTTCGTGCCGAACTATCCGCGCCGCCAGGACCCGCTCTGCCTGGTGGCTACAACCCGTCCTTTCGTGCGTTCTATCAACAGGTAGGTGCCTATGGCTATATGGTTTCTAAACCTGTTCCATCGGCATCGGCGCCTGTAGGTCTGCCCGATCGAATAGGGTTGTGGGTGGCCAAGCAACGCTACGGCATGGCAGAGCGCATTCGAGCGCATGCTCCACAAGAGACGGCAGGCCTGCAAGTGGCATTATTAACGGGCATTAGGAGCTGGATTCCGGACGGCCAGACCGAGGCTCTTAGAGATGCCGGCTTGGCGCATATTCTGGCCATATCTGGTTTGCATATGGGTTTAATTGCCGGATCTGTGTTTGGTATTGCCATGTTTATTCTGGTTCGGATTGAGCGTGTGTCGCGGGCTCGGGATGTGCGAAAATTTGCGGCGGTCATAGGAATATTGGCAGCGAGTTTTTATCTGGTTTTATCGGGTGCAAGCGTCGCCACGCAACGCGCCTATATCATGACAGTTATTGTCTTTATGGCGTTGATTTTGGACCGGCAGGCCTTCTCTATTCGGTCTGTGGCGGTTGCTGCCTTTATCACATTATGGCTGCATCCAGAGGCATTGCTCTCGCCCGGGTTTCAGATGTCGTTCTCTGCTGTTTTGGCACTCGTTATCGTTTACCGGGAATGGGATAAACGTCGGCATTTCCGACGAAAGCCTGGCTGGATAGGCCGGGTCTGGAATAATTTCACAGGACTGACCATAACCAGTTTCGTGGCAGGTGGTGCTACAACAGGTTTTGCAGTTTTGCATTTTAACCGGCTCGCAGCCTATGGCTTACTGGGCAATATTCTGGCCATGCCCTTCTTTACCTTCTGGGTCATGCCTTTGGCTCTGTTGGTCTATCTGTCCATGGTTTTCGGATTGGAGGCCTGGCCGCTCTGGATTATGGGGCAGGGGATTTCAATCATTCTGGCGATATCCAATTGGGTCATTGCTTTGCCGGGGGCGGTTCACTACCTGCCCAGCGGTCCAGGCTGGGTGATGGGGGTGTTTGGGTTGGCCTTTATCGGTCTTTGTCTGGGTAGTCGCCAATTGCGTTGGGTATCAGTGGTAGCCATGTGTCTTTGTTGGGTGAGCCTGTTTTGGCGAACCCATCCGGATATTCGAGTTGGTGAAAATGGGGCTGTCGCCCTGTGGTCCAATGACGGTGAAAACCCGGTCCTTTATGTGGATCGCAAAAACACGGATAAATACGGGCGACAGGAACTTATCGAGGCCATGGGCCTGCATGAGGTCTTTACTCAGTCTTTCGAGGGTGTCTTGGGACAATGCGATAGTGCAGCCTGTTTATTAGAGCATCAGGCGCGAAAAATTCTTATCCTGTCAGATCCGCTTGAGGTTTATGAGGATTGTCAGAATGTCGATTTGATAATTGTGCCTAAAAGATATCTGGGGCCGCGGGCCCGCCGTTTGTGCCGTAGGCCGGTCATCGATGCGCGAGATTTGATGCGTTTGGGTTCACATTCGGTCTATCTGAATAGGGATAAAGATATTCAGCTCGTGCCATCGCGTAAAATGCGGGGGCAGCGTCCTTGGGAATCAGGCTATAGGCCCACAAACGAATGGTCTAGGTAAAATATGCGACACTTTTTAATTGCGACCGCCTGGTCTTTGTCTGGCTTTTTTTTAACAGGCTGTGAGGCTGTTGATTATCGCCCAGCTGCGCCAATGGAACAGGGTCATGTGGCGACGAGCCCTGAACCCGCTCTTGAACCAAGTCCTGAGCCCTTTGAAGAAACGGTATTTTTGGATCCTTTTGATAGCAATGAATTTGGGCCATATCTGAAAGCTATGGGGGAAGAACGTCTAGGCGTTGATGAGCCTCCCTATGATATGCGGTTTCGATTCCTTTGGCTGCGGTCCAAGGACGCGCCTTTTATGGTGCGCGGCTTTACGGGTGATGATGGCAAGATAAAACTCCATATGCGCGGACTGAACGGGACCGGCAGCCATGCACCGGGGCAGAAAGTGGAAGACACATTTGTGCACCTGACGGCGAGCCAGTCTGCTGAAGTTCTGGATGGCTTGAGCAATTTGAATATTTGCGAAACTAAGTCTGACCTAATCGAGCGGAGCCTAACTATGAATAACAATGAAGCAAACTGGTTGTTTGAATGGACAGACGGCGCTGACCATTGCGTGAAGGTTGTGACGTCCCCAAAGGATGGGAATCTATACCGGGCGTTTGGAATTTATCTGCTTAAGGCCAGTCGTATCAAAACTTGGGAAATTGATGTTTATTGACACAAAACCGTCAATTTTTGATCCATAACCTATCTTATGAAGAAAGCGCTTACGATTCTGCGAAAAAGTTTTCTGGTCGTGACTGGAGGGCTTGCTGTCTATCTCAGCATGGCGGTTTTTCTCTCGGCGCTTTATGTGCCAGCAAAAACCGAAGACTGCGCCGACAAGACAACCATATATCTGCGCCACTCTCCAGTGCATGTGGATATCGTTCTGCCCAAATCGAGCCTGTCGGATAGCACAATAGGTCTCTTGGATCTGCCTGGCATGGCGCGAGCGGATTTTGTCATATTCGGCTTGGGGGACAGAGACATATTTCTCAACACGCCGCGCTGGAACGATCTCAATCCTGCATATGCTCTCAAAGCTATTTTTCTTCCCAGTGCCCGGGCCATGCATATGGAGACATCGAAATACGTCTATACCAACTGGATTCCGGTGGAGGTTTGTGACAGCCAGCTGTCGGATATAGAGGCTTATCTGTTAGATGGTTTCAAATTAGATGAAGCTGGCAATGTTATGGACATCGAAGGGTTTTCCTACACAGGGCAGGACCGTTTTTACGAGGCCAAGGGCAGTTATCACATGTTCAATACCTGTAATAACTGGGCCAATGGCGCGCTTAAGGCAGGGGGGCTGAAAGCCCCCATCTGGTCACCATTCTCCCAAGGGATAATCTATCACGGAGTACGGCAGTAATATGGCTTTGCGGACAATATTGATTTTTAATGTAACCGCGTTCAGCTTGTTTGGGTTTGGCTGTTCAAATGCCCAACAGGAGGTTGAAACCCAATTCAAGGACGCATGTGTCGATTTAATGGTTCGACATAGTGCCGATAGCTTGGGGGAATTAGGGTTTTATGAACGTCAGTTGCTCAATACTGATGCGGAAAACCAAGAGCTCTGCAATTGCATGTTCAGATCCTTTAGGCCAAATGCCAGTGATGATGAACTACGGCGTTTTACTTTACTTTTAGGCCGAATAGAACCCAACATGGCTCCCGGAGAAGAAGACAAGATAGCTTTTGAATATTTCACCGAGGAAGAGTTAATCCGAATATCTCAAGATGATGATGGCAGCTGCGTCGCCGACCGCTTAAAAGAATTCGAGGAATATTTGCAGGAAGCCGAAACGCCGGAATGATCCGGCGATGAACCTAGTGATAGCGACGGATAAGTCCCACTAAAATGCCCTGAACTTCGACACGGTCCGGTCCGAAGGTGCGGGTCGGGAAGTCTTTATTCTCCGCAATCAAATCAATCTGTCCGCCGGACTTGTAAATTCGTTTCAGCGTGGCTTCTTCCTGATCGACGAGAGCCACGACAATTTCATTATTTCGGGCCGTATTGGCTTTGCGAATAATCACGACATCGCCGTCCAAAATACCGGCTTCAATCATGGACTCGCCTTCGACCTCGAGGGCGAAATGTTCACCGCGTCCGATCATGCCATTTGGCACATTAAACATATTGCCGTCCTGTTGAATGGCTTCAATAGGGACACCGGCAGCAATCTTACCTACAAGGGGTACCTGTACGGTGTCATTGGCGGGTTCCGGAATAGACGACGCATTCGCCCCTTCTGTCGGTAACTTAATCACTTCCAAGGCTCGAGCCTTGTTAGGAAGTCTTCGGATAAAGCCGCGCTCTTCCAATGCAGTAATCAATCGGTGGATACCGGATTTTGATGCCAGACCCAGGTGGTCCTTCATTTCGTCATAGGATGGCGGGACGCCGTCGGATTTAATCCGTTTATCAATCAGTAAAAGCAGGTCGCGCTGTTTTTCGGTTAACATGACTTTGTCCTTTAATCAGAATCAATGATGAACAAATGAGCAACATTCCCTTTTTGTTCTACAGATGTTCCTTCTAAAGTCAAGGGGGATTTGAAACACAAAAAAGCCCTCTCTTACGCCCACAAGATAGTAGACATAAAAGAGGGCAAGTTGGTTTGATAACACAACGTGTGTGAGTCGTTACTCTGTACGGCCACGCATAAGTATATGGTCGGCCGTCTATGGTCGTTGAAATTATCGGTTGAGGGCTCTTCTCGATAGAGAACCGCTCTTATGGCCCCCATTGGAAGCGGGGGAATTCAGCACCTCCATGAGGGAGGGGCTGCTTCACGAGCTTTGCAGGCGCGCCTGAG